>NZ_JAGQBX010000006.1 GCF_024345855.1 Synechococcus sp. GreenBA-s
CTTTTGAACTTACAACACCGGCGGCTCGCGCCTCCTTTGTCGTCAGTCCGCCTCGGAATTCCCTCGGGTCCCCCCGCTGGCTCCTTGGCGCTGCACGCTCGCCTCTCGGCTCCCGCGCAGTCCAAAACCATAACACCCCCCTCGCCCTTCACGCAAACAGGGCGTGCTCAGCTGGGCAGAAAGCTGACGCAACCCCTTGCCCTGCCTAGCGTTGGCCCGAAGGCCCAGGGGTCTGGAGCCCGCCATGGCGCAGCAGTTCAGCCAGGAGCGCCTGCGGGTTCGCCCCAGTTCCCGGGAAGACGCCGTGGTGGCCCGCGCCCGGGAGTACTTCGAGCGCACCTTGATCCAGGTGGGCGGCAAGCCGGTGGGCTCCATGGCCGCCCTGAAACACCCGGGCGGGGACGGCGCCCTCAACTACGACGAAGTGTTCCTGCGGGACAACGTGCCCGTGATGCTCTACCTGCTGCTGCAGGGGCGCCACGACATCGTGCGCCATTTCCTGGAGGTGTGCCTGGACCTGCAGAGCAGCGCCTACCAGACCCGCGGCGTGTTCCCCACCAGCTTCGTGGAACAGGACGGCAAGGTGCTGGCCGACTACGGCCAGCGCTCGATCGGCCGCATCACCTCGGTGGACGCCAGCCTGTGGTGGCCGGTGCTCTGCTGGCTCTACGTGCGCCGCAGCCGCGACTGGGAATTCGGCGTGAGTCAGAAGGTGCAGCGCGGTGTGCAGCTGCTGCTGGATCTGGTGCTGCACCCCACCTTCGAGGGCACGCCGGTGCTGTTCGTGCCCGACTGCGCCTTCATGATCGATCGCCCCATGGACGTGTGGGGCGCACCGCTGGAGGTGGAGGTGCTGCTGTTCGGCTGCCTGCGCAGCTGCTGCCAGCTGATGGAGCTGGCCCAGAAGGGCAACACCAGCCGCCTTCTGGATCAGCGCCTGCTGCTGACCCGGGCCTGGCAGCAGGACCTGCGCCTGTTCCTGCTCAAGCACTACTGGGTGACCAGCAAGACCCTGCAGGTCCTGCGGCGCCGACCCACGGAGCAGTACGGCGACCATCAGTACCAGAACGAGTTCAACGTGCAGCCCCAGGTGATCCCCCCCTGGCTGCAGAACTGGCTGGAGGAACGGGGCGGCTACCTGATCGGCAACATGCGCACCGGCCGGCCGGACTTCCGCTTCTACAGCCTGGGCAATGCCCTGGCCTGTCTGTTCGGGCTGGTGTCGGCGCCGCAGCAGCGGGCCCTGTTCCGGCTGGTGCTGCACAACCGCGAACACCTGATGGCCCAGATGCCGATGCGGATCTGCCATCCGCCGATGGAGGGGGATGAATGGCGCGACAAGACCGGCTCGGATCCCAAGAACTGGCCCTGGAGCTACCACAACGGCGGGCACTGGCCCAGCCTGCTCTGGTTCCTCGGCGGCGCGATCCTGCTGCATGAGCAGCGCCACCCCTCGGCGGATGTGCTGCTGATGGGCCAGATGAAAGCCATGCTCGAGGAGTGTTACTGGAGCCAGCTCAACCAACTGCCGCGCCAGCAGTGGGCCGAGTATTTCGACGGACCTACCGGCACCTGGGTGGGCCAGCAGGCCCGCACCTACCAGACCTGGACGATCGTGGGCTTCCTGCTGCTGCACCACCTACTGCGGGTGAACCCCCGCGACGTGACCCTGCTGGACATCAACACCCCCTGAGCGCCAGCTTGGCCAGACACAAAAAACCCCTGGCCAGAGCCAGGGGTTGAGGGGTTGGAGCCGAAGCCCGTAGGGAGACAGGGCTCAGGCAAGGAGGCACTGAGGCTCAGAAAAGGCCCAGGGTGAGGGACTTGTCGATGGGCAGGGCAGCGCCGATGCCGAGGTAGATGGTGAACACCGTGCCGAACAGGAAGGCCGCCATGGCCACCGGACGACGGAAGGGGTTCTGGAACTTGTTGAAGCTCTCGATGAACGGGATGAGCATCAGGCCCAGGGGAACCATCGTCTGCAGGACGATGCCGAGCAGCTTGTTGGGCACGACCCGCAGGATCTGGAACACCGGGTAGAGGTACCACTCCGGCAGGATTTCCAGGGGTGTGGCAAAGGGATCGGCCTTGTCACCCAGCATGGCGGGGTCGAGCACGGCCAGACCCACCAGGCAGCCGATCGTCCCGAGGATCACCACCGGGAAGATGTAGAGCAGGTCGTTGGGCCAGGCCGGCTCACCGTAATAGTTATGGCCCATGCCCTTGGCCAGCTTGGCCCGCAGCTTGGGATCGCTCAGGTCGGGCTTCTTGAGGATGTGCATGGTGAAGGCCTGAAGAGGGACCGGGTTGAAGAGCCGGTAAGCCGGCGGAAACCGAGTGGAGGAAGGCTAGGAAGCGGGACGGAGCTGCCGCTGGTCCTGGAGGGATGACGGCAGAGGGATTGCAGCATTTCGCAATCCCTGGCCGGTCGCCGCGGCAGAACCTGGATTCAGAGGGGACCGGAGATGCCCTGCTTACGGATCATCAAGAAGTGCACGAGCATGAACACGGCCAGCAGCCAGGGCATCACGAAGGTGTGCAGGCTGTAGAAGCGCGTGAGGGTGGCCTGGCCGACGCTCTCACCGCCGCGCAGCAGCTCAACCATGAAGTTGCCAACCACGGGCACGGCGGCAGGCACGCCGCTCACGATCTTGACGGCCCAGTAGCCCACCTGATCCCAGGGCAGGGAGTAGCCGGTGACCCCGAAGGACACAGTGATCACGGCCATGGTGACGCCGGTGATCCAGGTGAGCTCCCGGGGGCGCTTGAAGCCGCCGGTGAGGTACACGCGGAACACGTGCAGGATCAGCATGAGCACCATCATCGAGGCACTCCAGCGGTGCACCGAGCGGATCAGCCAGCCGAAGCTGACGTCCGTCATCAGGTACTGCACCGAGGCGTAGGCCTCAGCCACCGTGGGCTTGTAATAGAAAGTCATCGCAAACCCGGTCGCAAACTGGACCAGGAAGCAGACCAGGGTGATGCCACCCAGGCAATAGAAGATGTTGACGTGGGGGGGGACGTACTTCGACGCGATGTCGTCGGCGATGTCCTGGATCTCGAGCCGCTCCTGGAACCAGTCGTAGACCGGCGAGGACTTTCCGCCAGCGGCGGGAGAGGAGTTCGCCATGCAGCGAGAGGGTTTGGTTGGCAGAGTCTACCGATCGCCCAGGACCGGACGTGAGCGCCCCGCCGACCCAGCCCCGACACCTGCCGCCCTCGCCAGCGGGGCCCGGCCGGAGGCTGGCGCCGGTGCCCACCGCGCTGGTCAGCGCGCTGCTGACGGCGGTCCTGCTGCTGCAGCCCGCCGCGGCCTGGGCCCTGAATGACGCCCAGCAGCTGGTGGTGGAGAGCTGGCGGCTGGTGAACCAGAGCTACGTGGATCCGGCCCGCTTCGAGGCGATCGGCTGGAAGCGGCTGCGCCAGAAGGCCCTCGAACGCCCGATCCAGACGAGCGGCGACGCCTACGACGTCATCGAGGCCCTGCTCGCCCCCATCGGCGACCCCTACACCCGCCTGCTGCGGCCGGCCGAATACGCCAGCCTGCGCTCCAACACCCAGGGCAGCGTCAGCGGCGTGGGGCTGCAGCTGGGGCTCAGCGGCAGCACGGCGGCGAGCGACGCCGCGATCGTGGTGATCGCCCCCCTGGAGGATTCCCCCGCCGATGAGGCCGGCATCAGCAGCGGCACGGCCGTGCTGCGGGTGGATGGGCTCGAGACGCAGAGCCTCGGCTTGGAGGGCACCGCGGCGCGGCTGCGGGGCGCGGCGGGCACGCGGGTGCTGCTGACGTTGCAGTCCCCCGGCGGGCGGCCACGGGAGCTGGAGCTGCAGCGGCGCACGGTGGACCTGCATCCCGTGCGCAGCCGCCTGATCGAGAACGGCGGCCATCGCCTCGGTTATCTGCGCATCAGCCAGTTCGCCGAACCCGTGCCCCAGCAGGTGCAGGACGGCCTGGAGCAGCTGCAGCGGGATGGGGCCGAAGGGCTGATCCTGGATCTGCGCAACAACTCGGGCGGCCTGGTGGCGGCAGGCCTGGCCGTGGCCGATGCGCTGCTGGATGGCGAGCCGATCGTGGAAACCCGCAACCGGGAGGGCTTCGCCGATGCCCAGCAGGCCCACCGGGGCCTGCTCTATGGCGGCCCGATGGTGACCCTGGTGAACGCGGGCACCGCCAGTGCCAGCGAGATCCTGGCCGGCGCCCTCCAGGACGACGGCCGCTCACCCCTGCTGGGCAGCCGCACCTTCGGCAAGGGTCTGATCCAGACCCTGATCGGGCTGGGCAGCGACGGCAGCGGCCTGGCGGTGACCGTGGCCCGCTACGTGACCCCCAGCGGCCGCGACATCCAGAACCTCGGCATCGAACCGGACCGGCTGCTGCCCGGCCCCGAGCCGCTGGACCCCGGTGGAGCCGAGGACCACTGGCTGGAGGCGGCGGCCGCCCAGCTGGCGCACCAGCTTGATGGCCCGGCGGCAGGGCCGGCCAGGGCCGGGCAGGAGGCCGGCTGATGGGTCCGCGCACCTACCACGACCCGCTGCACGGGGCGATCCGCCTGGACCCGCACCATCCGGCCGAGGCCCTGGCGATCGACCTGATCGACACGGCTCCCTTCCAGAGGCTGCGGCGCATCCGCCAGCTCGGCCCGGCCTTCCTCACCTTCCACGGGGCCGAATCCAGCCGCTTCACCCACTCCCTGGGGGTGCTGCACCTGGCGCGCCAGGCCCTCGATGGGCTGGCCGCCCAGGCTCCCCAGCTGGAGGAGCACCGGGGCGTACTGCTGGCGGCGGCGCTGCTGCACGACCTGGGGCACGCCCCCCTGAGCCACTCGGGCGAGGAGATGTATGGCCTGCGCCACGAGAGCTGGTCGGGCCGGCTGATCCGCGAGCACCCCGCCCTGCGCCAGCGGCTCGAGGCCTACGCCCCCGGCACGGCCGATGCGGTGGCGGACCTGCTGGAGCACGGCCGCTACGACCAGCCCGCCATCAAGGCCCTGGTGAGCAGCCAGCTGGACTGCGACCGGCTCGACTACCTGCTGCGCGACAGCTACAGCACCGGCACCCGCTACGGCCAGCTGGATCTGGAGCGGATCCTGGCCGCCCTCACCCTCGCGCCCGACGGCCAGCTGGCCCTGCACCCCAAGGGCCTGATGGCCGTGGAGCACTACCTGGTGGTGCGCAACCTGATGTATCGGAGCGTCTACAACCACCGGCTCAACGTGGTGTGCAACTGGCTGCTGAGCCAGGTGATCGCCACCGCCCGGCGGCTGGGGCCCAGCCAGCTGGAGGCCGATGCGGTGATGGCCGGCTGGCTGTGGCAGCCGGACGCCCTTGACCTGGAGACCTACCTGGCCAACGACGACCTGCGCACCGGCTACCACCTGCTGCGCTGGCGGGAGGAGGGTCCGGAGCCGCTGCGGGGGCTCTGCGCCCGGCTGCTGGATCGGCGCCTGCTCAAGGCCACGGCGGTGACGGAGCTGCGCCCCGAGCGGCGGCTGGAGTTCCTGGCCCGGGCCCGGGCCCTGAGCGGCGCGGCGGGCCTGGATCCGGAGAGCTGCTGCGGGCTGCAGCAGCGGGAGAGCCGCGGCTACCACCCCTACAAAGGAGGGCTGCGCCTGTGGGACGGCCAGCGCCTGGCGGCCCTGGAGGCCAGCTCGGCCCTGGTGACCAGCCTCAGCCAGCCGGTGCAGACCGCCTGGCTGATCCACCCGGCCGAGGTGAGCCCGGTGCTGCGCGAGGAGCTGGCGCTGGCCCTGGCCGATGGCCGGTAGTGGGATGCTGGCCCAGCTGAGATGTCCGCCCCGGTGAGATGGCCGCCCTGCTGACACCGGCCCAGGCCCCTGGCCTGCCCCACCAGCTGCAGCTGCCGATCAGCCGCAGCGCCGGCAACGGCGCCCTGGCGGAGGTGCGCCACGGCCTCGGCAGCCGGCCCCCCCGCGGTGCGCTGGTGCTGCACAGCCGCGACTGGCCGCTGACCCTGCCGGAGCTGCGGGCGCTGCAGCAGCTGCTGGAGGGCGTGGGCCTCACGCTGGAGCGGGTGGAGGGCAGCCGGGCCGAGACCCTGGTGGCCGCCGCGGCCATGGGCCTGGCCACCGGGCTGCGCAGCGAACCGGACGTGGAGGCCGGGGGGGAAGCGGATCGGCCCGCAGCGGCGCTCACGATTCACCAGGGCACCCTGCGCTCCGGCGACCACCTGCAGGCCGAGGGGTCGGTGCTGCTGCTGGGGGACGTGAACCCCGGCGCCCGCATCTCGGCGGTGGGGGATGTGCGGGTGTGGGGACGGCTGCGGGGCGTGGCCCACGCCGGCTGCCGCGGCGATGGCAGCGCCCGGATCGTGGCCCTGCAGCTGCGGCCCCTGCAGCTGCGCATCGCCGCGGCCGTGGCCCGGGGGCCCGAGGATCAGCCCCCCGCAGGCTTCACCGAGGAGGCGGTGCTGGAGGGAGGGGCGATCGCGATCCGGCCGGCCGAACCCACCTGGCCCCTCAGCGGTTGATCAGCCCCAGACCGCCCAGCACCCCAGCCACGGCCATGAACCACAGGGGCGAGACGCGGGTGCGCAGCATCAGCGTGCACACCAGCAGGGACACCAGCAGGGCGGGCAGATCGTGGTCTGCGGTGCGCAGGATCTTGACGCCCACCCCGAACAGGATGCCCAGGGTGATCGGGCCCAGGCCCCGCTCGAAGGCGACGCGGAACGGCGAATCCTTGAAGCGATTCCAGCCCAGGGCCGCCGCCACCATCACCAGGGTGGAGGGCAGCAGGATCGCCGCCTCCGCCACCACGCCGCTGAGCAGGGCCCAGAACGGCCCCTCGCGCCAGGCGGCCCCCATCCCCAGCAGCCCCACGATCATCGAACTGGGCCCGGGCGCCGCTTCCGCCAGGGCGTAGAGGTCGGCGAACTGGCGGGAGGTGAGCCAGCAGAATTTGTCGACGCTGAGGTGGTGATACTCGGCCAGCAGGGTGTTGCCGCCGCCCAGGGAGAACAGCGACAGGCTCAGGAAATCCCAGAGCACCGCCGCCAGGTTGGCGAGGTCGGTGAGGCTGGCCGGCTGGCAGGCGACCGCACTCATGGCTCAGGCCCGGCGGCAGGGGACGGCTGGCGAGGCGAGCGCGGCCAGTAGATGGCCATGGCGATCGGCCCCAGCACCAGCACCAGCGGAATCAGCCGCACGTGGAACACGTCCATGGCCAGAAAGCTGGCCGCCGCCAGCAGCAGGGCCAGGGGGTCGCGGCGGTACTCACCCAGGATCTTGAAACCCATCGAGAGGGCCATGCCGGCCGCCGCGGCCACCACCCCGGCCAGCACCCGGTCCACCGCCGTCACCAGGTGGAGGTAGAAGTAGGCGAGCCCGATCAGCAGCAGCACGCTGAAGGGCAGCAGCAGCATTCCCGCCAGGGCCGCCAGGGCACCGGCCAGGCCGTGGAAGCGGGCGCCGATGTAGACGGCCATGTTGATCTGGTTGGGCCCCGGGAACAGGCGGGCCACGGTGAGGCCCGTGATGAACTCCTCGTTGCTCATCCAGCGGCGGTTCTCCACCACGATCCGCTGGCTCCAGGCCGAGAGGCCGCCGCCGAAGGAGGAGAGCGCCACCTGCTGCATGCCCAGGAACAGCGCCGCCAGCGACGGGGGCGATGCCGCCGGGGCAGCGGGCGGTGGGGTCACACTGGGTGGCGGGGAGCTGGCCATGCCGCTCAGTTGTGCACGAAGTGGGGATCGGGCGGTAGCTCGCCCTCCTCGTGGAGGCTGGGATCGAGGGGATCGGGGGCCCGGTACTTGGCGGCCTCGGCCCAGTCGGCCTCGAAGGTGGCCTTGAGCCGCGCCACCACCTCGGGGGCATCGGACTCGATCCCCAGCTCGCGGCGCAGGTCGAAGGCGCTGCGGTCGATGTTCATGGAGCCGGTCTGGGCTGCGATGCCATCGATGAGGATCAGCTTGGCGTGCAGCTTGAGGTGCTTCTGGCGCCGAACCTTCACCCCGAAGCGCCCCATCAGCCGCAGGGAACTGAAGGTGTCATAGATGTCCCAGTCGCTGATGCCGTGCTTGCCGCCGCACAGCACCCGCACCTTCACGCCGCGCTCCCGGGCCGCGATGATCCGCTCGAGGATCACCGCATCCACGAACTTGGGGTGCTGGATCCAGAGGGTGCTGGTGGCCGCATCCACGATCCGGGCCATCTGACCGCGGCTGTGGAAGCTGCTCCAGACCAGCCCGACGCCGAGATCGGGCTGGAAGAACTGCCGGTGCCAGTCGGCCTCGAAGCCGGCGATCACCTGGGCCACCACCTCGGGGGCGTAGGTGACCACGCCGTAGTCCCGGGTCTGGGTGAAGTATTTGTCGGCCAGATTGAAGGTGGAGATCAGGGCCAGCTCCCGGTCCACCACCAGCGACTTTTCGTGGGTCACCGGGAAGGCCTCGCTGGTCCAGGCCACCTCGATCTGCCAGCTCTGCAGCAGGGCGTAGGCCTCGTCGTTCCAGCGGTCGCCGGCGGAGGTGTGGGGGTTGAGCATCACCCGCACCCGCACGCCCCGCTCGCGGGCGCGGTGCAGGGCCTCCTCCACCTCCCGCGACTGGAGCTTGAACTGCTTGAGCAGCAGCTGCTCGCGGGCCTGGTCGATCAGCTCCACCACGGCCTGCACCCCGTCGTCGGGCATCACCAGCAGCCGCTGCCGGTGGTCGGGGGAGGGGGTCATCGCGGGCCGTTCGGGCCTCCGTGTTCTAGACCCCACCAGCGGCGCGGCAGGGACAGCCGGAACACGGACCAAATCCGGGGGTTCGTCTTAGCCTGCCCCGACGTCGGACGTTGCCGTGACCGCTCCAGGGACCCGCTACATCCTGATCTGCTCCGGCAAGGGGGGCGTCGGGAAGACCACCCTCACGGCCAACCTGGGCATCGCCCTGGCCCGGCAGGGGGTGCGCACGGCGGTGCTGGACGCGGACTTCGGCCTGCGCAACCTGGACCTGCTGCTGGGCCTGGAGAACCGCATCGTGTTCACCGCCCAGGAGGTGCTCTCGGGCAGCTGCCGCCTGGAGCAGGCCCTGGTGAAGCACAAGCAGGAGCCCAACCTGGCCCTGCTGCCGGCCGGCAACCCCCGCATGCTCGAGTGGCTCCAGCCGGAGGACATGCAGCGCATCGCCACCATGCTGGGCGAGCAGTTCGACGTGGTGCTGATCGACTGCCCGGCCGGCATCGAAGACGGCTTCAAGAACGCGGTGGCCGCGGCCCAGGAGGCGATCGTGATCACCACCCCGGAGGTGTCCGCGGTGCGGGACGCCGACCGGGTGATCGGCCTGCTCAACAGCCACGGTGTCAAGCCGATCCAGCTGGTGCTCAACCGGGTGCGGCCCAAGATGATGGCCAACCAGGAGATGCTGAGCGTCGCCGATGTGACCGACATCCTGGCCCTGCCGCTCCTGGGCCTGGTGATGGAGGACGAGCAGGTGATCGTGTCCACCAACCGGGGCGAGCCGCTCACCCTCAACGGCGCCAAGTCGCCGGCGGCTCTGGCCTACAACAACATCGCCCGGCGCCTGCGCGGCGAGGACGTGCCGTTGATGGATCCCGCCAAGGCCGGCCGGGGCCTGCGGGCCAAGCTCGGCCGCCTGATGACCACCAAGATCTTCTGAAGCGATGACCCTCCGCGACTTCATCGACAAGCTGCTCGGTCGTCAGCCCGCCAGCGCCAATGTGGCCCGCGAACGGCTGCAGCTCGTGCTCGCCCACGACCGCAGCGACCTCAACCCCGAACTCCTGGAGCAGATGCGGCGCGAGATCCTCGAGGTGGTGAGCCGCTACGTGGAGATCGACCTGGAGGAGGGCGACGTGAGCCTTGAGACCGGCGATCGGGTCACGGCCCTGGTGGCCAACCTGCCGATCAAGCGGGCCCGTCCCCTGGTGGAGCCCGGCAGCGCTGCTGGCGGCGTCAGCCGTAGCCACGGCCTGAACCCGGGTGCCTGAAGCCCAGGCACCGGAACCGCGGGAACACTGCGGGCAGCGCAGCCGCCACGGCCATGGCTCCCAACCTGTTCGCGATCACCGCCGGCGAATCCCTGGTGCTGGATCAGTTGCTGCAGGGCCACAGCAACAAGGGGATCGCCGCGGCCCTGGTGCTCAGCCCGCGCACGGTGGAGGGACACATCGGCAACCTGCTGGCCAAGACCGGCTGCCGCAACCGCACCCAGCTGCTGCTCTGGGCACTGCGGCAGAGATAAGCTCCCCACGGGGCCACGCCCCGTCGCCGGCTTAGCTCAGTGGTAGAGCAGCGCTTTTGTAAAGCGAAGGCCATCGGTTCAAATCCGTTAGCCGGCTTTTCGTGCAAGTGACCCTCAGTCCATCGACAGACTCTGCAAACCGCCCACCGCAGGTGTGGCAGCGCTCCGCCCCAGGAGGGGTACTGTTGACCAATACCGTATTCGCGTTCCATGGACGCCCGGACGCCAGGCAGCCGTGTCGGGGACAGGAGAGGCGGGTCCGATCGCCGCGATGCAGCCCGCCAAGGCCAGGAGTCGCGCCGCAGCCCCGACGACCGACGTCAGCAGCCGCGCCATCAGGTGCCCTTCGGTGCCTGGGCCGTCACGGGCGTCATGCGCTGCCAGGATGAGCGCCTCTGGCCTGTCACCCTCTGGGACATCAGTCGCCGTGGCGCCTGTGTGGTGGTGGTCGGCGAACCGGACCTGCAGTCCGGCGAAGCGGCGCAGTTGACCCTGCACGACAGCATGCATGCCGACAGCCTGGTGCTGGAGGTGGAACTGTGCTGGCAGCTCTGCGAGGGGCGCCAGACCTTCCTGGGCCTGGAACTCCCCGGCGACGCCGAACTGCCCGACGACTGCTTCCTGGCCCCCTACCTGGAGCAGACCTGGGCCGAGGGCGAGCCCATCGACGCCAGCCTCCTGTAACAGCGACTCAGACCAGAGCCGCCCGCTCCCCCTGGAGCCCAGGGACTGACCCGGGGTTCGCATCAGGACGCGAACAGGCGCAGCAAGTAGACCAGAGCCACGGCGATCCCCACACCCACCACTAGGTGGCGCAGGGCCTCAGGATCAACCCGGCCGGCCAGCCGGCCCCCCAGCGCTCCGCCCAGCAGGGCTGCCAGCGCCATCACCGCGGCCGTGACCCAGGCCACCTGGCCGGAGAACAGGAAGAACAGCGCGGCCGTGACGTTGGTGAGGAAGGCGATCGCCTGCTTGAGGCCATTGAGGCGAGTCAGGCTGTCGTCGAGGCTGAGGGCCAGCACCGCCAGCACGATCACGCTCAGACCGCCGCCGAAATAGCCCCCATAGATGGCCGCCAGGGCCACCGGGCCGATCGCCCACCGCTCACTGGGGAGGCGGCCGCGACGTTCGGCACGCCGCAGAACCCAGGCCCGCAGCCGCCCCTGGGCCGCCAGCAGCAGGGAGGCGAACAGGATCAGCAGGGGCACCAGGGCGGCGAACAGCCTCTCGCCGGTGTTCAGCAGCAGCACCCCGCCCACCAGTCCGCCGGCGGCAGCGGCGGGCAGCAGCAGCCAGAGGCGGCGGCCCTGGCCGCGCAGCTCCCGGCGCTGGGCCAGGGTGGCGCCCAGGTAGCCGGGGGCCAGGGCCACGGTGTTGGTCACGTTGGCCATCACCGCCGGCAGTCCCAGGGCGGTGAGGGCTGGGAAGCTGATCAGGGAGCCGCCGCCCGCCAGGGCGTTGATCAGGCCCGCGGCCGCGGCCGCCAGCGCCACCCAGGCCAGATCCAGGCCCCCGAGCTCCCCCACCGCCCGGGGGGCCACGGCCAGCAGGGCCTCAGAGGGCATCGCCGTACCAGTCGCTCACGTCGTCGCCCTCCAGGCCGATCGCGGCCAGCAGGCTGGTGGAGAGGTAGCGCTCGCTGCCCGAGGCGCAGATGGCCACGATGCGCTGCCCCGCCAGCTCCGGCCGCCGCGCCAGCTGCAGGGCCGCCCAGACCACCGCCCCGCTGGAGACGCCGAGGGGAATGCCGTCGTGGGCGGCGCAGTAGCGCAGCACGGCGATCGCATCCTCCTCATAGGCCGAGACGATCTCGTCGATCAGCTCGAGATCCACCTGGGGCGACACGAAGTTGGGCCCCATGCCCGTGAGCTGGTGCGGCCCAGGTTCACCGCCCCCGAGCACGGGGGAGCGGGCCGGCTGCACCGCCACGCAGCGCAGGCCGGGATGGAGGGGCTTGAGGGCGCGGGCCACCCCCATGAGGGTGCCGCCGGTGCCCACCCCCGCCACCACCACCGCCAGCTGGCCGCCGGTGTCGCGCCAGATCTCGGGGCCGGTGGTGCGCTCGTGGATGGCGGGATTGGCGGGGTTGCGGAACTGCTGCAGGATCACGCCGCCGGGGATGCGCCGCTGCAGCTCCTCCGCCTTGGCGATGCAGCCGAGCATGCCCTGGTCCGCCGGCGTGAGCACCACCCTCGCCCCGAGCAGCTTGGCCAGGCGGATGCGCTCGGCGCTGACCCGCTCCGGCATCACCAGGATCAGGCGAACCCCGGCGGCGGCGGCGGCAAAGGCCAGGCCGATGCCGGTGTTGCCGGTGGTGGGCTCGATCAGCACGGAGTCCTGTCGCACCACACCGGCAGCGCGGGCGTGCTCCAGCAGGTTGAAGGCCGTACGGTCCTTGACGCTGCCGAGGGGGTTCAGGTACTCGAGCTTGAGCACCACTTCCGCCTGGGCTCCGTAGTGCCGGGCCGTCCCGTGCAGCCGCACCAGCGGCGTGTTGCCGATGCGCTCGGTGAGGCGATCGAGAATGGCGGTCATTGCTGGCGTTGCAGCCCCCACGGCGCGGACGTGCGGCCGATCATCGCCGCAGACCCCGGGGGAGCCGCGTCTGCGGCGATGGTGGCGCCAGCCACGCCAGCGGCAGGCGGATCCCATCGGGCACCGGCCTGGGCCCGGAGCGTGTCACTGGAATCGGGCTAGCGTTTCGCCAGTCGAGGCGCCGACCGCCACCCACGCCATGGCCCCCTCAGCCCTGACCTCGACCTGGCGGCACGGCGGCGGCGGCCTGGCCCTGCTGCTCACCCTGGCCGCACTGCCGGCCCCGGCGGCCCCCGCCAAGCGGCCAGCCCCGGCGGCCGCTGGCGCCACTTACACGCTGGAGGCCCGCACCGTGACGGGCCTGGGGGCGGGCGGCATGGGCAGCGCGGAGATGATGCGGATGGTAATGGGCGGTGGCGCCAGCATCAGCAGCAGCCGAACCCTGGAGCTGCGCCTGCAGGGCAGCCGGGTGCCGGCCGAGGCGCCGAAGGCGGAACACCGGATCCCCCAGGGCCTGGCCCTGGGCAGCGCCCTGCCCCTGCTCAGCAGCGGGCCCAGCAGCGGGCGCAGCCGGGGTGCCGAGACGCCGGAGCCGCTGGAGCGCCCCAAGGGCCGCCTGCTGATCTTCCGCGGCTGCGGCGAGACTGCCGGCTCCGGTCAACCGGAGGTGCTGGACATCGCCAAGCTGGTGCCGGACGCCAGGCAACTGGAGGCGCTGCAGGGGGCCATGGGCCAGCGGGCCGGCCGGGGCGCCGCGCTTGAGCCGGCGGCAGCCGCCGCCATCACCGGCACCTGGCCCAACGGCGACAGCCAGGGCGACCTCGCGGCCACGGCCTCCCTGGTGGGCGACCACAGCGTGGTGAGCAACTACGCCCCCGAGCTCCGCTTCCGGGTGGAGGCCAGCCACGACTTCCTGGCTCCGCTGCAGCTCAGCGCCAGCCCCGCCGGAGCCGCCTGGCAGCTGTCCTGGCAACCCGTCGCCACCGTGCTGGGCTACCAGGCCATGGCCACCAGCGCCGGCAAGGGCCCGGACGAACTGGTGATCTGGACCTCCAGCAGCAGCGGCTGGGCGGGCAGCGCCATCCCCTCCAACCTCGATCGCCGCAGCGCCGCCCAGCTGATCGCCCAGAAGGTGCTGCTGCCGCCCGAGGCCACCCGCTGCAGCATCAGCGCCCAGGCCAGTGCGGCGATGGCGATGCCGGTGCTGCAGGTCACGGCCTACGGCGATCCGCTCACCGTGACGGGCCCGGCGGGCGCCACCCCCTGGCGGGTGAGCCTGCGGCGCGAGTCCACGGCCTCACGCCTGCTGATGGCCGGCATGCCCGGCGCCGATGCCGATGACGGGGCGGGCGGCGAGGCAGACCAGACGAAACCCCGGGGCTTCAAGCTGTTTCCAGGGCTGTTCTGAGCCGGCGGCCGTGGTCCACGCCGAAGCGTGGCTTGGTCCAGCGGCACCAGCGTGAAAACCCTGAAGGCTGGTGTGACCGTGCTCGCGCGCCATCCGGCCGGTGGGCTCGCCGATGATCTGAGCGGGCGGCTGCGGGGACTGCAGGACCGCATGCTGGCCATAGCGCCCACGATCGACCGCATCGCCTGCACGCGCTACGACCCGACCACGGACCTGCTGAAGACGTTCGTCAACAGCACCCGCAGCGGTGAAGCGATCGCCGACGACGCATGCACCCTGGCCACGAGCAGCGCCCTGCAGGCCCTGGCCCAGGGGGGTGGCGTGCGGGTGATCCAGGACATTCCCGCCACGGTGCAGGGCACGCGTGAACACTCCCGTTGGCTGCGGCGCCAGGGCTACGGCTCGTCACTCACGGTGCCGATGCAGGACAACAGCGCCTTCATCGGCTTCATCGTCTACGACTCGCTCCAGCGCAACGCCTTCACCGCCACCCTGCAGCGGGATCTGGAGCTGTTCTCCAACCTGATCAACATCACGATCTCCAGCGTCTACGCGGCCGTGCGCTCACTTCGGGCCTCCGCCGCCGTCGCCCAGGACTTCGTGCGACTGCGCGACTACGAGACCGGCAGCCACCTCGATCGCGTCGCCCACGACTGCCGCCTGATCGCCAAGAACCTGGCCCAGCCCCTGGGGCTGAGGGATGCGTTCATCGAGCAGCTGTTCCTCTACGCGACCCTGCACGACATCCGCAAGATCGGCATTCCCGACGCCATCCTGCTCAAGGAGGGGAACCTCACTCCGGAGGAGCGGCAGGTGATCCAGACCCATGGGCCGCTGGGCCTGCAGATCCTCGAAAAGGTGATCGGCAAGCACGCCCTACGGGACCTGCCGGATTCCACCTTGATGCGCAACATCGTGGATGGCCACCACGAACGGCTCGACGGCTCCGGCTATCCACTGGGCCTGCGGGGGGAAGCGATTCCCCTGGAGGCGCGGATCGTGGCGGTAGCCGATGTGTTCGACGCCAGCACCTGCCGCCGGCCCTATCGCCAGCCCCAGGCGATCGAGGCGGGCCTGGCGGAACTGGAGCACCAGGCGGCCGGGGGACTGGTGGATTCCCTGGTGGTGGCGGCGCTGACCCGCCAGCGGGCCGACGTGGAGGCCATCCGCCAGCGCTTCCAGGACGACTGATCCACGGACCGGCACAGACGAAGCGCGCCTGCCGCTTTCTGCAAACCCAGCCGAATTCCTCGACTTTTCAATCGCCACGGCCAGCGCGACAGGGGCCTGGGTTGTCGATACGTTGCGGCAAGACGGCCGGGTGACTCCGGTGCGCCAGGCAAGGCCATGCGTCCCCTCCCAACCCCCAACGGCAGGCCGGCCCTGCAGCTCCGGCGGCTGGCCGGCGGGCTGCTGGGCGCTGTACTGGGCTACGGGCTCACCAGCCGGCTGCCGGAGGTGCCCGCCACCCTGCTGGGCGCCCTGGCCCTGGGCGGTACGGCCCAGCTGAGCGGCCGCACCGTGGATCCCCTGCGCTGGTGGGGCCTGCTGGGGGTCGCCACCGGATCGGTGCTGGGAACGGCGGTGATGCTGGCGGCCAAGCTGCAGGCCAGCGCCCCCGCTGGGCATCTCACGGGCCGGGCCCTCACGGTGGGCTGCTTTGCCCTGGCCGGCGGCCTGGCCGGTCGACGCCTGAGCCGGGATGCGCTGCTGGGCGGCGGCCATCCGCCGCGGGAGCTGCTGCGCTCGGCCAGTGCGCTCACTACCGGCATCTTCGCGGTGCTGGTGACCCTCACCTTCCTGTATTCCGGCCTCGATCCCGCCCGGGCCTTCTCCAGCCGTCTGAGCACCGCGCTCACGATCCTCGTGACTGCGATCACGGTGCCGGGCTGGCTGATCCACCTGCTGGATCGCCCGCCCCAGCGCTCCCCCCGCCCGCAGCCCGATGCCGACCGCTGACAGCGCCGAGACCCTGCTGCTGGCCGTGGCCGGCGCCACCCGCTTCCTGCTCGAGACCCTCTCGGTGGGAACGGTGCTCGTGGGCCTACTGGCCTGTGCCCAGCAGCTGCCACGGCCCTGGCGGCGGCGACCGCATTCCAGCCTCCCCCTGGCGGGGGTGCGGCTGCGCTTCGGTGCCTGGCTGTCGCTCGCCCTGGAGTTCCAGCTCGGGGCCGACATCGTCGCCACCACCACCACCCCCTCGGGCCAGCACCTGATCCAGCTGGGCGTGGTGGCCGTGATCCGGACCTTCCTGAATCTGTTCCTGGGCCGGGAACTGGAGGCGGAGACGCGCCTGGAACGGGAGAACGCCCGGCCGGCCCCGCCCGCCCAGGACGCCAGCGCGGAGGCCCGGCCATGGTGAACGTCAACAACGAGCTGGCCAAGGAGCGCAACCGGGCGGCCGCCGATCGCACCCTGATGGCCTGGATCCGCACCAGCCTGTCGCTGATCAGCTTCGGCTTCGGCCTCGACAAGATCATCGCCGCGATCAACGGCCGCGGCGGCGGCATCGCCCACGCCGGGCTGGGGGTGCAGCTGGTGGCGATGGGCTTCGTGACCACGGGCGTCCTCGCCCTGGCCCTGGCCACCCTGCAGCACCAGCGCTATGTGCGGCGGCTCCAGCGCAACGACATCGTCTACCGGGATCACTTCCCGATCGCGACGGTGACCGCCGTGCTGATCACGCTGATCGGCGTGATCGCGCTGCTGATGCTGCTGGTGGGCGCCGTCACGGCCTGAGCCCTCCCAGCCCCGTTCCGCCTACGTCCTTCTCCTCTGCACCCGTCGCCATGGCCCAGGCCTCCACCCTGCTGGTGAGCGCCACCCTGTTCACGATCATGTTCGCCCTCGGCCTCGGCCTGCCGGGCGATGGGCTGCGCCTGGTGCGCCGTCGCTGGGGCCTGGTGCTGCGGGTGCTGGTCGGCTCGTGCCTGCTCGTGCCCCTGGCGGCCCTGCTGCTGCTGAAGCTGCCCGTCAGCTTCGCCCTGAGCCCGGCCGCGCGCCTGGCGATCGGGCTGATGGCCGTCTGCCCCAGCGCGCCCCTGATCCTGCGCAAGGCCGGCAACCAAGGTGGCGATCGCCAGCTGGCGGCGCTGCTGCAGGGCTGTGCTGCCGTGGCCGCAATCGTGTCGGTGCCGCTGATGGCCGACCTCTTCAGCTCCAGCTTCGGCCTGAAGGGCTGGGACGTGGGTCCGGCGGAGGTGGCCCTGCAGGTGGGCCAGGTCCAGCTGCTGCCCCTGCTGGCGGGCCTGGCGCTCCGGCGCTGGCAGCCCCAGCTGGTGGGCCGGATCCAGGAGCCGCTCGACCGGCTCGCCAACGGCCTGCTACTGCTGTTGATCGTGGTGGTGCTGCTCAAGACCGCCCCGCTGCTGCTGCCCTTCGTGGGCCGTGAACTGCTGGCCTTAGCCCTGATGGCGGTGATGGTGCTGGCGGCGCTGGCCATCGGCCTGCTGCTCGCCGGCCCCCAGCCGCGGGAGCGCACCACCGTGGCGCTGGTGACCTCGATGCGCAATCCCGGCCTGGCCCTGCTGCTGGCCACCACCCATGCGCCCAGCCAGCCGGGCGTGAAGATCGCCGTGCTCGCCTACCTGCTGGTCACGGTGCTGCTCTCGCTGCCCGTGCTGCGCTGGCAACAGCGCCAGGGGGTGGCGGCATGACCGGCAACGGCCGCGATCCGCTGCCCTCCTGGCGGGAGGGGCCGAGCAAGGAGCGTCTGCTCCGCTTCGTGGAGGCCGTGAGCCATCCGGGCAGCGCCGACCACGTCGCCCCCGAGGAGCGCATCGCCGTGTTCGACAACGACGGCACGCTCTGGTCGGAACAGCCGATGTATGGGCAGCTGGCCTTCGCCCTGGAGCGGGCCCGCACCCTGCTGCAGCAGCGGCCGGAGCTGGCCGGGGATCCGCTGGTGGCCGCCGCGGCCGCCGGCGATCTGCAGACGCTGATGGGCCAGGGCATGCGCGGCCTGCTGGAGCTGGTGGGCCACACCCATGCGGGCATGACCAACGCCGCCTTCAGCGCGCTGGTGCGCCGCTGGCTGCAGGACGCCCGCCACCCGGGCCTGGGGGTGCCCTACACCCAGCTCGTCTACCAGCCGATGCTGGAGCTGCTGGCGCTGCTGCGGGCCCACGACTTCCGCCTCTGGATCGTGACCGGCGGTGGCGCCGAGTTCGTGCGGGTGTTCGCCGAGGAGCTCTACGGCATCCCACCGGAGCGGGTGATCGGCTCGACGATCCGGCTGCGCTATGGCGAGGAGACCGGTGAGCCGGCCCTTTGGCGCGAGCCGACGGTGGACTTCATCGACGACGGCGACGGCAAGCCGGTGGGGATCGAGCGGGCCATCGGTCGGCGGCCGATCGCGGCCTTCGGCAATTCCGACGGCGACCTGGCGATGCTGCGCTGGACCACCGCGGCCCCGGGCCCGCGGCTGGGGCTGCTGCTCCACCACGACGACGGCGAGCGGGAGGTCGCCTACGACCGCCACTCCCCCTTCGGACGACTGGATCGGGGCCTGGAGCTGGCGGCGGTGCACGGCTGGAGCCTGGTGAGCATGCGGCGCGACTGGCACCGGGTGTTCACCGCCCCCGATCCCTAGGTCACGCGCAGCCGGGTCGCCAGGGTCTGCCGCGGCAGCTCGCCGAAGAGGCAGCGGTAATCGCGGGAGAAGTGCCCGGCGCTGAGGAAGCCGAAGCGGACTGCGACCGTCGCCACCGTGGTCCGCCCGGGGTCGGCGGCGAGCAGCAGGCGCCGCACCGCGTGCAGGCGCTGCAGCTTGAGATAGGCCATCGGCCCCATGCCCAGGTGCTCGCTGAAGCCCTGGATCAGGCTGCGCCGGCTGGCGTGCACCTGGCGGCAGAGCTCCTCCAGGGTGATCGGCAGGTCGGGATGGCGGTGCATCCAGTCCTGGGCCCCCTTGACCAGCTCGATGCGGGCGGGGGGCCGGTCCAGCCGGGCGGCACTGCCCTGGGCCAGGGCCTCCACCAGCAGGGGCAGCAGATCCTGCTCGATCAGCCGCGCCATCCCCGGCTCAGTCAGCAGGCCCGGGTTGGCCTCCGCCAGGGCGAACAGCTGGCGCAGATAGCTGCGCACCCGCGCGAACCGCACCGCCTCCACCTGCAGCCAGTTGGCGGCAAACCCCTGCTCTTCCAGCTCGACCCAGCCGAGGCCGCCGGCCAGCCGCAGGAAGCGGCCCTGATCCAGCACCACCAGGACCAGGTCGCTGCGGTCGGCGGTGGTGAGATGCACGTCACCGTCGCTGGCGAGACCGAAGACCGCCGTGGACGGCAGCACTGTGCCATGGGAGCGGCAGGACCCGGTTTCGGGCCGCGCCGCCAGGTCCAGGGCCAGGATCTGATGGCCCAGCAGCTTGGGCCCGACCACGTGCAGCTGGCGATCGAGGCGGGCCCGCAGCAGCAGCAGCGGACCGACGCGCACCAGCTGGAGACCGCTGTCCAGGGGGCCGGGCGCGAGCTGGGTGAGCTGCAGCACCAGACCGCTGGCCGTGAGGCAATCGGCCAGCTGCTCCACGCAGCCCACGGACACCATGGCCACGAGGAACATCGAAATGCACTTTTCGAATGTACGTACCCCGTCAGCCCCGGCACACTGCCTACAGACACCGACGCACCCACGGCTCGAGGCATCCAACGGGAGGCCACCAGCCCCGGGCAGCCGGTATCCCGTCAGCCCGCCTGGGCCAGCGACTCTCCCGCGGCACCTGCACCCATGCCCACCACCAAGCCCAACATCCTCATCCTCTGGGGTGATGACATCGGCCAGAGCAACCTGAGCTGCTACAGCCACGGACTGATGGGGTACGAGACCCCGAACATCGACCGCGTGGCCAAGGAAGGGGCCAAGTTCATCCACTACTACGCCGAGCAGAGCTGCACCGCCGGCCGCGCCGCCTTCATCACCGGCCAGAGCGTGTACCGCACGGGCCTCTCCAAGGTGGGCCTGCCCGGCGCAGAACAGGGCTTCAAGGCAGAAGATCCCACCATTGCCGAACTGCTCAAGCCCCAGGGCTATCGCACCGGCCAGTTCGGCAAGAACCACTTCGGCGACCGTGACGAGCATCTGCCGACGATGCACGGCTTCGACGAGTTCTTCGGCAACCTCTATCACCTCAACGCCGAGGAAGAACCCGAACTGCGCGATTATCCCAAGGAGGATGATCCCGAGTTCCCCAACTTCCGCAAACGCTTCGCCCCCCGCGGCGTACTGCACTGCTGGGCCAACGGCGATGGCACCCAGCGCATTGAGAGCACGGGGCCCCTCACCCGCAAGCGGATGGAAACCGCCGATGATGAATTCATGGTGGAGGCCAAGCGCTTCATCCGCGATGCGGTGGCGTCAGGAGAGCCCTTCTTCGTGTGGTTCAACACCACCCACATGCACTTCCGCACCTATGCGCGCCCACAGGATGTGGGCCGCAGCGGCCGCTGGCAGTCGGAATACCACGACGTGATGATCTATCACGACGAGTGCATCGGCGAGATGCTCAACCTGCTCGATGAGCTGGGCATCGCCGACAACACGATCGTGATGTACGGCACCGACAACGGGCCCCACATGAACAGCTGGCCCGATGCCGGCATGACCCCCTTCCGCAGCGAGAAGAACACCAACTGGGAGGGGGCCTTCCGTGTGCCCGCCCTGGTGCGCTGGCCAGGCCACATCCCCGCCGGCACCAACATCACCGGCCTCTGCAGCCACCTCGACTGGCTGCCCACCCTGCTGGCGGCCGCCGGTGAGCCGGAGATCAAGGAGAAGCTGCTCACGGGCTACCCGGTGGGCAGCAAGACCTTCCGCATCCACCTGGATGGCTACAACATGCTCGACTACTGGACGGGCAAGACCGACAAGAGTCCGCGCAAGGAGTTCTTCTACTTCTCCGACGACGGCGATCTGGTGGGCCTGCGCTATGACAACTGGAAGTTCGTGTTCAAGGAACAGCGTGAGCAGGGCACCTGTCAGATCTGGGCCGAGCCGTTCGTGGAACTCCGCGTGCCAAAGATCTTCAACCTGCTCACCGATCCCTACGAGCGGGCCGACATCACGTCCAACACCTACTGGGACTGGATGTTCGACCACGTGTTCATGCTCGTGCCGGCCCAGGCCTATGTGGGCGAGTTCCTGAAGACCTTCATGGAGTATCCGCCGCGGCAGAAGGCCGCCAGCTTCTCCCTGGAGCGGGTGATGGAGAAACTCGAACAGGCGGCCAGCGGCGCCGCCTGATCCCATCGCCAGGCCCGCGCCCCATGGCCCGATCCCAGTCCACCTCCCGCAGAGTCCCGGCCTCGCCCTCGACATCGCCCGCGGCATCGCCCCCGGCCTCGGCCTCGGCGCAGTCCCGGCCGGGGCGCCCACCGGCCCGGGACATGCTGTGGATTCCGGGGGGCACCTACCGGATGGGATCGGACCACCACTACCCGGAGGAGGCACCGGCCCATCCGGTGCAGGTGGAGGGGTTCTGGATGGACCGCACCCTGGTGACCAACGGCCAGTTCCAGAAGTTCGTGAAGGCCAGCGGCTACCGCACCCTGGCCGAGCGGCCCGCCGATCCAGCCCACTACCCCGACGCCCAGCCCGAGCTGCTGGCTCCCGCTTCGATCGTGTTCGTTCCCCCCGCCGGACCCGTCGGCAGCGCGGATCCCTACCGCTGGTGGCAATACATTCCCGGCGCCAACTGGCGCCATCCGGAAGGTCCCGGCAGCTCGATCAAGGGGCGCGAGCAGCATCCCGTGGTGCACATCGCCCATGAGGATGCGCTGGCCTACGCCAGCTGGAGCGGCAAGGCGTTGCCCAGCGAGGCGGAGTGGGAGCGGGCCGCCCGCGGTGGCCTGGAGCAGGCGGAATTCGCCTGGGGCGATGACCTCTACCCCGGTGGCGTGCCGGTGGCCAACACCTTCCAGGGGGACTTCCCCCACCACAACAGCCTGCTCGACGGCTACGCGCGCACCTCACCGGTGGGGGCCTTCCCGGCCAACGGCTACGGCCTGCTCGACATCATCGGCAACGTCTGGGAATGGACGGACACCTGGTATCGGGACCACAGGGTGACGGTGCGCGCTGGCGGCTGCTGCGGAGCCGACGCCGCCCGCACCGCCAGCATCGACCGCAACTCCCAGCACGGTGCGATGCCCCGCAAGGTGGTGAAGGGGGGCTCCTTCCTGTGCGCCCCCAGCTATTGCCGCCGCTATCGCCCGGCCTCGCGCATGGCCCAGGGCATCGACACCGCCACCTGTCACATGGGGTTCCGCTGCATCGTGCGGCCCCGATCGGATCCGCATCCATGAATCCCATCGAGATCTTCAAGCGCCAGCCCCTGCTGTTCGGCAGCGCCAGCGCCATCACCGACACCGACGTGGATGCGCTGGCCCACCGCTATGCGGCCAGCATGGCCCTGCGGGAGTTCGACCAGGCCGGCCGCGATGAGCCCTTTCTCTATCGCGCCAGCACCGTGCAGATCGGCGATCTCACGGTGAGCACGGGGTTCCACACCCCGATCCGCCTCTGCACCAAGGAGAGCTCGATCGCCACGGTGATGCTGATCCAGAGCGGAAGCGTGCGGCTCCGGGCCGATGGTCGCGCGATCCAGCTGGACCAGCCCCAGGATCTGCTCTACCTGCCCGGCTGCGCCTTCGAGGAGGAGACGGAGCACGTGCGCGGGGTGCTGTTCTCCCTGGATGCCGATCGGCTGGCCCGCACCGCCGCCGGCATGACCGGGTTCCGCGTCAGTCCCGGCAAGCTGCGGCAGCGCCTGACGAATCCGCACCGCCTGCAGCCCCACACGGGTGTGGAGCGGGAGGTGCTGCAGACCCTGCAGCACACCTTCCCCCTGCTGGATGCCCCCGGCCTGCAGCTGGAGGGCACCCTGCCCCTGCTCGCCATCGACGATCTGATCTACCGCAGCATCGCCCTGGCCCTCTGCGGCGACGTGATCCGCTCCGGGCAGGCACGCCGCGCCCCCCGCGGCAGCGCCAAGGCCGTGATCATCGACGAACTGGTGGACTGGATCCGGGCCAACCTCGACCGGCCCATCGCCCTCTCGGATCTGGAACAGCGCAGCGCCTATTCGGAGCGCACCCTGCGCAACGCCTTCCAGCAGCGCTTCGGTTGCGGCCCCAGTGAGTGGATCCGCGAGCAACGGCTCACGGCCGCCCGGGAACGGCTCCTCGATCCCCGTCCCGGTGACAGCGTGTCGACCATTGCGCAGGCCCTGGGCTACCGGCACCTCTCGCAGTTCAGCCGCGATTGCCACCGGGCCTTCGGCGTTCGCCCCTCGGACCTGCTGCGCCAGAGCCGCCAGGGCCAGGCACAGGGCTGATCAGCGGCTGCGCTGCCGATCAGAAAAAGAACTTCAGCCCCAGCTCGATGCCGTTCTGGTGGCTGGTGAAGCCCGTGCTGCGGCTGGCCCCATTGGCGTAGGCCATGCCGAGATAGCGCCAGGACACGTCGATCATGGTGCTGTTGCCCACCGCGTAGCCAAGGCCGAGCTGGGCATTGCCGGTGAGGTCCTCGGCGCCGGCCAGGCCGAAACCGCTCACATCCGCGCGGGCGAAGGCCCGCAACCGCGGCGCCAGGAAAACGGAGGCCTGGGTGCCCAGCAGGGGTTGGGCCCAGGTACGACTGACCTCACCCTGCCGCTGGAGCCGAATCCCCAGGGGGCCATTGCCGCGGAGTTCCGCATCGACCCCGAGCTGGGCCTGCATGAGGCGGATGCCGGCATAGGGAATCAGCGTGACGGCACCGGGCGTGCCGGTGGCCGCTTCCCGCGGCCCGAAGCGGTAGCGCAGAGCGAGGTCGTAGATGCCGTTGATCGCGGTGACATCGGCAGAGCCGGTGAACAGGCCACGCCGGGTGGTGGTGGACTTCTGGGCACCCAGCTGGGTGTAGGAGATGTCGGTGAGCAGGCCGATGCGGCCATACTCCAGAGAAGCGCGTGCCGAAGCCACCGACTCCAGCTTGCTGAGGATCTGGCTGGGATTGAGGGTGGTGTCGGCCTCGAAACCACGCACGGTGGTGGTGCTGTTGACCCAGGGGAGGAAGCCGTAGAGCTCCACGGTGCCGGCCCAGCCGGTGTCGTCTGGGGCTGCCTGGCTAACGGGAGCCCCTGTGGTGGCGGGGGTCTCCGGGGTGCCGGCGGGAACCGCCGAACCCGCAGCGTCCACGGACGCGACCGCAGCCGCGGCAGGGGCCACCGTATCGACGCCACCTGAGGGCGACGCGCCCCCCGCGCGGCTGCTCGAGCTGGCGCCCGGGGAGGCCTCCACTGCCTTGGCCCCCGAGACCTGGCCAAAGCACGCCGCGGCAAGGCTCAGGACCAGGAAGACACGGCGACGGGAACCGGACATAGCGAAGGCAACGACGGGCCGATGGAGGGATCACAGGTGGGATGGGGCCAGCCAGCACCGTGGCCTGGGCCCCAATCCCGCGATATCCGATGCAGTCTGGCAGCGATGACTGACGGCAACCACAGCCGCCTTCAATCCAGCCGCTGCCATCAAGCGCCGCCGCCATGATCAAGCGAGTGAGCATGGACCGCGTTCCCCCCTTGGCATCCTCTCCAGCTGTGATGACCCCACCCCGTCGATCCACCTGGTATGCGCGACAGCAGCAGCGCCGGGCCTCGCCCTTCTATCGCCTGCTGGATCGCTCCTTCGGCTTTCGGCTGCTGATCGCCGCGGCCGCCTCCTTCTCCCTGCTGGCGGTGGTGCATCGCTTCGAGAATTGTTATGGATCGGATGCCAAGACAGCGTGCATCACGAGCAACTTCTGGGACATCGTGAGCGTTGGCAATGTGGAATCCTTCAGCATCGTGGCGGCGGCGCTGATATACATCATGGAGGCCGGCCAACGCAAGGAAAAGGAGCACCATGAGATGCTCGACCTGCTGCTCACCCAGCGGGACGCCGGCACCAGCATGAGCCTGGCCAGGATCCGGGCCCTCGAGGATCTCAGCGCGGCGGGACTATGGCAGGACAACTTCGACCTCCATGGCGCCAATCTCGAGGGCCTGCGGATTCCCTTCAGCCACTGGCACGGTGCCGATTTCAGCGGCGCCGTGCTGCGCCAGGCCAACCTGCGCCAGAGCGATCTGAGCAGCACCAACTTCCATGGTGCCGACCTCAGCGGGGCGGATCTGCGGGGTGCCGACCTCAGTGATGCCGACTTCACGGGTGCCGATCTGAGCGGTGCTGACCTCAGCGGTGCCCAGTTGCGCGGGACCCAATTCGAGGGGGCGAACCTCAACGGCATCCGCAGCGATCGGTCCCTGCTCCCGAGCTGAGCAGGGACCTCAGCCAGCGCAATCCCTGGCACCAGACGGGTCCATCCCTGCCGGGATGGACCCAGGAGCTCAGGTGGCGCCGAAGGCCACCTGACAGGCCGCATTGAGCAGCTGAGCCTCCTCAGCGCTCTGGGGCTCACGACCATCGAGCAGGCCGCTGTTGCAGTCGGCACTGAGTTGGTAGGTGTTGCCATCCGCCGTCACCGCAAACGTCACCGCGGAGCTGCTGGAGGGCTGCACACTGCCGTAGAGGAGCTGATAGTCGGTGCTGGGCACCACGATGTAGGTCTGGTTGTCACTGATGGCAGCGTCGACGGCGTTGTTGATGATCGCCGCCGTGGCCAGGGTACCCACCCCCCAGGCGGCGGCCCGGGCACCCCACCAGCCCCAGGTTGGGGTGGACCAGCCGCCGTACCAGCCGTAGTTCCAGGGCCTGGCCACGCCCCAGCCCGGCCGGGCCCAACCCGGCCGCACGTTGACGTTGTTGATGTTGACCTCGCGGTTCCAGTTGCGGTTCACATCGCGGTTGACGTTCCGATTGATGTCGCGGTTGACGTTCCGGTTCACGTCGCGGTTGACGTTCCGGTTCAGATCGCGGTTGATGTCCCGGTTGGTGCCCAGATCGCGCGTGCCGGCTCCCTGCCGATTGCTGACCGGGGTGCGGGTCGTGGAGCCGAGGCTGCCACTAGGGCGGGCCAGATCACGGGTGCCGGTGGAGGGACGGGAAAAATCCCGTCCGCCGCTGGGGCGATCCAGCGAGGGCCGGGAGGCGCCGCCACCCACGTTGCTGCTCCAGCCGCCGGACGGCCGACTGGTCCCCCGGTTCAGGCCGCCACCGGCCCCACTGAAGCCACTGCTGGCCCGGCTGCCGCCGCCGCCAAAACTGCCACCGCCTCGGGAACCGCCGCCACCGCGGGACCCTCCACCCCCGCCACCTCGACCACCGCCGCCGCCGCCACGGGCAATCAGCGCGGCCGCGTCAGCCTGGGTGCCGGTGCGCAGCGATCGGGCCTGCACCGAAGCCCCGGGGGCCTGGGCGTGGGCCGGGAGGATGGGGGCCGCTACAGCACCGACAAGTAACAGTGCTAATCCTGAAGTCGTCTTCATTTCTTCACCAGATCGCAGCCGGAGTCGTAGCAGCTGGCGGTCACACGGCCGGTGGAATCAAACAGCACCTTGACCAGGTCACGACCAGCAAAGGCGTTGGGGTTGTCCTCCCGCACGCTGTTGAGGTAGTTGGGATTGACGGCGCAGAGATTGCGGCCGTTGAAGCAGACCGTGTTGGTCGAGAAGCGGGCCTCGGCACGCTCCAGCGGCTGCCACTGCTTGAGCTCCATATTCCAGCGCTGCATCCGCACCGGTGACTCCAGGATGCGCACGGTCTCGATCGTCGATCCGATGCGATGCCGATAGAGCGTGGCCGCGCCGTCGTTCTCGACCTCGATCGTGCAGGCCTGGGCCGGTGCACCCCGGAGTGCACAGCGCGTGTCGAGCTTGTAGAGCACCTCACTGCGGGCCGCAGTCGGACTGCAGATCAGCGCTGCACCAAGGGCCGCCAGCGCGAGGGCGCAGCGGGGAACGGGCCGGGGAGAAGACATGAATCGGGAGACAATCGGGAGGAGCAGGAGAGGTATCCGACGCAGGACACCGCGCTGCTGACACCATGGCCAGGGAGCGCGATGGATCGCAACCTGGCCCACGACATCGTTACAAGGGTGGGCATCAAGTTGCCTGGGGGACACCATGGGCGAGCAACCCATGATCCGAGTGGATCAAGATGTGCCGAATTCCACAACCCTCGCGCTCAGGTGTCCTGCACTCCCAGGGCGATGGCCGATGACCCCGATCACACATTGATGCACCATTCACGTCTCCCTGACGCCGCACATCGCGCCCCATGACACCATGGCGACCCCGTCCTGACACCCGAGCGGCGCTGGCCAAGGCTGAGCCGCGAGATCCCGCAGCGGCCGCCGGCATGACGCCCCAAGCGCCTGGGCTCACCGCCCGGCGGGCCCGGCGACCGCTCGCCTGGCGGGCCCTGACCGCCGTCCTGCTGCTGGGGCTGTCGGCTCTGCTTGCCATCGCCCCCCCCGGCGCCCTCGGCGCCACCAGCAAGGCCTGGACTCCCCCCGGCTGTGCCGAACAGGGCGCCTGGATCACCCTGGAGGGGGCGAAGGTGGTGGAACTGCGCTGGGCCGTGGGGGGCCGGGATCCCGCCGCCGCCGCCGCCGAAGGCAGCACCGGGCTCAGCGGCCTGGCCCGCAACCCCCTGGTGGCACCCGAATCGATCGTGGTGCGGGATGGTGACGTCTACAGCTACATCGGCATCGAGACCCTCGACGGCGGTGGCTTCCGGCGCCTGCTGAGCCTGGATGACCGGGCGGGCCAGTGCTTCGGCGTGTCGCGCGCGACCCTGGCCCGGCGCTACCGCGACCAGGTCCGCGCCGCGATCCGCGCCTACCGCCAGGAACACAGCCTGAGCTCCTGGCTCACGGGATCCGCCCTGGCGGCGCTGGTCCTGACGATCTACCTGATCTGGATCCGCTGGCAATCGCGGCTGAAACAGCGGCTGGCCAGGGCCATCCAGACCCGCCGGTCGCTGCGGATCAGCGGACTGGGGCAGGCAGGCAACCAGCTGCTCGAGGAGGCCCAGGCCGGCGGCCTTTTGCAGGGGCTGCTGACGGTGGCCCACTGGGCCCTGCTGGTGGTGGTCAGCTACCTGTTGGTGCCGATGCTGCTGGGCTTCTTCCCACCCACCAAGGTGATGGCGGCGGGCCTGCGCAGCCAGCTGCTGGCGGTGGTGCAGGCGGGCCTTGCCCAGGTGGTGGCGGCGATTCCCAACCTGCTCACGATCCTGCTGATCCTGGCGATCACGGTCGGCGCGGTCCGGCTCAGCCATGGACTGTTCCGGGCCCTGGGCCGGGGTCGGCTGCACTTCAGCTGGTTCTACCCGGAATGGGCCGAGCCCACCGCGCGGATCGCCACCGCCCTGATCGTGCTGGCGGGCGGCGTGATCGCCTTCCCCTACGTGCCGGGCTCCACCAGCAAGGTGTTCCAGGGGGCAGGCCTGTTCCTCGGTGTGCTGGCCGCCCTCGGCTCCAGCGCCATCGCCACCAACGTGATCAGCGGCCTGATGTTGATCTACACCCGGGCCTTCCAGGAGGGCGATCGGGTCGAGATCGCGGGGGTGGTGGGTGTGGTGCAGGAGCGGGCCCTGCTGGTGACGCGCCTGCGCACCCCCCGCAACGAACTGGTGAGCGTGCCCAATGCCACGGTGATCGCCACCTCGGTGACCAATTTCAGTTTCTCGCGGCGGGAGATCGCACGGCCCGTGGCCCTGGCCACCACGGTCACCATCGGCTACGACGTGCCCTGGCGCCAGGTGCAGGCCCTGCTGCTCAGCGCCGCCCGGAGTGTGGAGGGAATCAGCGACGAACTCGCCCCCTTCGTGCTGCAGACCTCCCTCAACGACTTCCACATCAGCTACGAGCTGACCGTGTTCGTTCGGGACGTGGAGCGCTACCGCGAGACCCTCTCCCAGCTACTGGCCGCGGTGCAGGACGCCTTCGCCGCCGACGACGTGGAAATCCTCTCTCCCGCCTATCACGCCATCCGCAACGGCAATGCCAGCACGGTTCCGAAACCCCCTCAGACCTGAAGGGTGGGGGACATAGCCGCAAAGTCCACGTAGAGTCCAGTTCCAAGCTGGCGGAAGAGAGCACTGCCCCTTCCTTCGTTCCTCAAACGCCTGGTCGCAGATCGGCGCAACACTCCCGACCGCCGGGGCGATGAGCGGCTGGGTCAGGCCGCGCGGCGCGAGGGGGCGGTGCGACGCAACCACGACCGCCGGGTGATCTACACCAACGCCCCCAGTGGCGACCTCACCCTGCTGGATGGGACCAAGCGGCTGGCCACCCTCTGGGATATCAGCCAGGGCGGTGCCTGCGTGCTGGTGCAGGGCAGCCTGATCAACCTCAAGGCCAACGACCTCTGCACCCTCACCCTCAAGGACAAGGGCGGTCGGGAGGAACTGGCGCTCAAGACGAAGGTGGCCTGGAGTTCCGTTGAAGATGCGGGCACCTACGTTGGCCTCAAATTGCGGACGGGCGGCAAGATTCCGCCGGGCACCTTCCTGGATCGCCTGCAGCGCAACCGCTAGCGGCTAGACCTGCCAGCCCCAGAACGGCAGGGGCGATGGTGCCACCGGCTCAGGGGGTGTTCTGGGCAGCGCTGCCGGAGGGGTAGAACAGCTCCCGCAGGCTCCCGGCCTGGGCCGGACAGAGCTGGGGGGCGTAGTAGCGCACCGCGGCACCCTGCACCTGCTCGACGGTCACGCCCACGAAGCGCAGGCCGGCCTGCTCGAACTGGGCCTGGAGCTGCTGCTGCAGGGTTGGAACCGGCAACGGGCGGCCGATGCTCTCGCAGAGGAGCTGGGCATAGAGGCGGGCCCCACAGCCGGTTTCGCCGTAGCGGGACACGCAGGGACTGGCCGGTGGCGGCAGGGGCGGGGGTGGCGCCAGGGCCGGCGCCGGCTGGCCCCAGGCGGGGGGCAGGCCCAACGACAGCAGGGCAAGGACGGACAGGAGCAGCCCCCTCCTCACCGAAAGGCCTCCGGCCTGCAGTCGGCAAGGCGGCCCACGGCCTGCCCATCAAGGCGAGGCATCGCGTCGGTGGTGAGCAGGGCGGGGTTGAGGGCCCGCAGGTCCCGGGCAATCGCCGCCAGCCGCGCCTCGGAGCTCACCAGCAGCCGGCCATGCTCGGCAGCCCAGGCCCCGGAACGGGCCGCTTCCTTGGTCTGCCAGGCCTGCACGGCTTGAGCGTAGCGCTCCTGATCGAGCTCCTGGTCGTAGATGGGCAGCTTGCTCAAGGCGGCGGGATCCGGGGGCTGGGGCTTAGCCGTGGGCCGGTAGACCTCGGCGCGGAGCCGGTCGAGATCGGCCTGTTCCCGCCGGAATTCGGCCACCAGCTGGGAGACCTGGGGCCGCGTCCGCCGGCAGACCGCCAGGCGCTGCGCCAGGGCCGCGGCCTGACGCCGGGCGGCGACGGCACGCTCCTGGGCGAGGCGCTGCTCGATCGTGTCGAGACAGCGGTTGTAGGTGTACCAGCGCTTGATCACACCGCCCTCGCGCTGGGCCCGGCTCTCGCAGCGCACCTTGCCCTGGTCACTGACCCGCTGGGCCGCCCCCCAGCCGCAACTTCCCAGCAGCCCGCAGATCAGCAGGACGAGGGCGGTCTTGGCTTGGCGCGTGGCGGCGGGTTTGAAGCAGAAACCCAGCACAGGGATGCAGGCAACGGGCGACCAACATCCATGATTCCAGACCTGCCGGCGCCACACCAGCCAAGACCTGGGGGCCAGCCTCTTGCGGGGGTCTTGGCCATCCGCTTACAGCCTGCGCGCACAGCCCGCAGGCTCACGTCTTCGAGCGCAGACGGAACCGCAACCAGCACACAACTAACTGTGCGCGCAGGCCACCGATGCCTCCAGACCCCAGGCAACGGGGGATGGCTCGGGAAACGCCATCGCGGCGGTGCCAGGGTAATCAGCCCGGCTGCGATCGCAGGAGCGGCGCAAGCCGGCGACGCATCCTTGCGCTGTAGCCAGCCCCAGCGATCCAGCAGAAGCACCCGGTGCAATGAGCGCCACTGGCACTCTGCAATGCGTGGCGGCGGGTTGTGCATCGCAGTGATAGGTTTGTGATGCACAGGGGGACACACCATGCTCACGGGAACCGATCTGCTGACCAAGGTCAAGGAGTTGGGCGATGCGTCCAAGTCCGATCTGGTGCGCAGCTGCGGCTATGTCAGCACCAAGAAGGATGGCAGCGAGCGGCTGAACTTCACGGCCTTCTACGAGGCCCTGCTCGAGGCCAAGGGCATCAGCCTGGGTGAAACCGGTGGCAAGGGCGTCGGCAAGGGTGGCCGCAAACTCAGCTACGTGGCCACGGTGCAGGGCAATGGCAACCTGCTGGTGGGCAAGGCCTACACCGCCATGCTCGATCTCCAGCCCGGCGATGAGTTTGAGATCAAGCTCGGCCGCAAGCAGATTCGTCTGATCCCCGCCGGCAGCACCGACGAAGAGGAGTGATCCCCGGCCGGGGTGCCCAGCCCCGCGCCACAGCGCTCCCGCCAGGCCCCGGCTCCGGTCGGGGCTTTCTGCTGGGGGCTTGCCAGGGCGTCTTCTGCTGAGGCCTTCGGCTGACGTCTTCTGCTGGCATCTCGTGCTGCGGATCCAGCCAACCGGACGTCAAACAGCGAACCCGCCATCAGCATGGCAAGGTCAGGCCGGATCCCATGACGGATCGCAGGCTGGAACGCAGGACAACGGACAGGACCAAGGACAGGACACAGGAAAGGACGGAACGCATGCACGAGCACGCCCACGCCGATGTCCATCCGGCGGTGCAGATCCAGCGCCTGCCGCATCCCCACCAGCACCAGCACCGCATCGGCTCGCCCACCGCCTTCCGCTGGAGCGTGATCCTCAACAGCGCCCTCTCCGGGCTGCAGCTGGTGATCGGCTTCAGCTTCGGCTCCCTGGCCCTAGTGGGCGACGCCATCCACAACCTGGGCGATGTGGCCGGCCTGCTGTTCGGCTGGGGGGCTGAACGGCTCAGCGCCAGACCCGCCACGGCGCGCTTCACCTACGGCTTCGGCCGCAGCACCCAGCTGGCCTCACTGATCAATGCGGTGCTCATCCTGATGGCCGCCGCGGTGGTGATCGTGGAGGCGATTCAGCGGCTGGGCAGCCCGGTGGAGATCATGGGCCTACCGGTGGCCGTGGCCGCCGCCCTCGGCGTTGTGGTGAATCTGCTCTCGGCCCGCCTGTTCAGCGCCGGCGGCCACCAGCACGATCTCAACCGCCGGGCGGCGATGCTGCACCTGCTCACCGATGCGGCCGTCTCGGCGGCGGTGTTGGTGAGTGCGCTGCTGGTGATGCTCACGGGCTGGCACTGGCTGGATGCGGCCACCGCCATCGGCGTGGGTCTGGCGGTGGCCTGGAGTGGTGCAGAGCTGCTGAAGGAATCGCTGGTGGTGTTGCTGGATGCGGTGCCGCCTGGCATCGATCTGGAGGCGGTGGAGCAGGCCCTGCGCGCGGTCCCGGGCGTGGTGGATGTGCACCACCTGCACGTGTGGGGCATGAGCACCTCCCAGAGCGCGCTCACCGCCCATCTGCAGCGCAGCCCCGGCGGCCTGAGCGACATGGCCCTGCTGCACCAGGCCAAGGAGGAGCTGGCCCGGCTCGGCATCGCCCACAGCACCCTCCAGCTCGAACCGGCGCCGCAGGAGTAGGCCAACCGCGCCGCGCTGCCTAGGTTGGCCCCATGCCCGAGGAGCCCTCCATGCCCCACCCCCGCCGCGACCGCCACCAGCCCGCCCCACGCCGCGCCCGGCTCGCCCCTGTTGCCCTCGGCCTGGCCGGGCTGGCGGCCGGGCTGCTGGGCGCCCCGAGCCAGGCGGCCGAACAGGTGGTGTTCGTGAGCGGAGCCTTCCGCCGCTCGATCCCCGTGGCCGACCTGGAACACCTGGCCAGCACCGGCGAGGCCCGAGGCCTGCTGGCCGATGCGATCCGCCTCGGGCGCCAGACGCCGGAGGCCGTCGGCCGGCTGCTCAACAAGCAGATCACCCTGCCCCTGGTGGCCACCAGCCGCGTGCTGAACACCCGCATCGGCGGCGTGGCCCTGGAGCGGGTGTCCCGCATCCTCTACCCGCTGCGGGCCCCGGCGGCCGGCGTTCCGGCCCTGCGCAGCGCCACGATCCTGGCGCTGAACGCCGGCAACGGCACCCTCTCGCCGGTGGGATTCCTGCGGGCCTATCCCAGCCGGGAACTGGCCGTGAACCTGCCGGTGCTGCAGCGGGCCGTGAATCAGATCAGCTCGCTGTCCGGCGTGGTGAGCACATTCCTGGAAACGGATCTGGGCGGCAATCTCGACAAGCCTGGCAACGGTGACAGCTCGGGCGCCACCAGTCCCCGGGCCCAGTAGCCCCCATAGGCTGAACTTCAGCGCATCGCGAGGACGCCACGACGCCGCCTCGGCCTGGTCTGAACCGCGCAACGCCGCTGACGGGCTTTCTCGGCGGCCCAAGACCGCTGCTGGTGCTCTGGGCTGTGCTCCTCCCCCTGGCTGCACCGGCGGCGCCACTCCAAGGGCCTGGGGCGGAGCGGATGCCGGTCACGGCGACCGAGCCCCACTCCGCCTGGCTGGCTCGCCATGGGCTACCCCTCCTGGCCGCCGTGTTGGGGGCCGGAAGCTTGCTGGTGCTCTGGAGTGCCAGCCTGCGGATCCAGGTGCGCCGCCGCACCCGGGAACTGGCCGCAGCCAGGGACGTGCTCAGCAGCACGATCGAGGCCATGCCCGACCCCCTGATCGAGCTCTCCGCCGAGGGGCAGATCCTGGCCATCCACGGCCCACGCCGCGACCTGCTGACGCGGCCGGTGGAGGACCAGGTGAACCACCACGTGCGCGAGGTGCTGCCTGTGCAGGCCGCCACCGTGGTGCTGGAGGCCCTGGCGGAGGCGGAACGGCAGGGCTATGCGAGCGGCCAGGAGATCAACGTGCCCGTACCAGGCGGAACGGCCTGGTTTGAGCTGTCGGTGATGCGACGCAGGTTGCCCTCCCAGGGACACGCTCGCTTCCTGCTACTCAGCCGCGACATCACCGGCCGCAAGCGCGACGCCCAGCGGATCCAGCGCCTCAATCGGCTCTACACGGCGCTGTGCCGCTCCAACCAGGCGATCGCCCGCCAGGAGGAGGAGACCGCCCTGCTGCAGGAGATCTGCCAGATCGCCGTCAGCTCCGCCGACATGACGATGGCCTGGGCGGGCCTGATCGATCCCCTCAGCCAGCACGTCCAGGCGGTGGCCTGGGCCGGCGCTGGCACCGACTATCTGCGCGGCCTGAGCATCACCACCGACCGCAACGATCCCCGGGGCCGGGGGCCTGTAGGCACGGCCCTGCGGGAGCAGCACCCCGTCTGGTGCCAGGACTTCCAGAACGATCCCAGCACCGCCCCCTGGCACGAGCGCGCCCGCCTCTACGGCTGGGGCTCCGTGGCCGCCCTGCCCCTGCACCGCGAGGGGGCCGTGATCGGCGGCATCGCGCTCTACTGCGCCGAGGCGAACGGCTTCGACGCGCAGAGCCAGGAGCTGCTGATCGAGATGGCACGGGACATCGACGTTGCCCTCGATCGCCTCAGTTCCCTGGCGACCCAGCGCCGCCTGGAGCAGGAGGTGGCGGCCAGTGAGGCGAAGTACCGCGAACTCACCGAGTCGATCCATGACGTGATCTGGACCCTGGATCCCGAGACGTTCCGCTACCTCTATGTGAGCCCATCGGTGCAGCGGCTGCGGGGCTACCCACCGGAGGAGGTGATCGCCCAGCCGTTTGCGGCCTCGCTCCTGCCTGAGGGCGCGCACCGGATGGAGGAGCAGATCCAGGCCGAACTGGAGGAGTTCAAGCAGGGCCTGCGCAGCAGCGAGATCGTGTCGGTGGATGAGGTGGAGCAGCCCTGCCGGGATGGCTCGAGCGTGTGGACGGAGGTGGTGACCAACCTGATCCGCAACCCCAGCACCGGCCGCATCGAGCTGCACGGCGTGACGCGCGACATCACCGAGCGCAAGTTCGCCCATGAGCAGATCAAGCGCCTGGCCTACTCCGACCAGCTCACCGGCCTGGCCAACCGGGTGCTCCTGCGGGACCGCTTCCGCAACGCCCTGGGGCTGGCCCGCAAGCAGGGGCGCCACCTGGCTCTGCTCAACCTTGACCTGGACCACTTCAAGACCATCAACGACAGCCTCGGCCACTCGGTTGGCGATCGGCTCCTGATCGAAGTGGCCCGGCGTCTGGAGAGTCAACTCCGGCCCGGCGATACCCTCTCTCGCTCAAGCGGTGACGAGTTCCTGCTTCTGCTCCCGGACAGCGATGCCGAGGCGACGCTGGAGCTGGTCCGACGGCTCATCCAGACGGTCGCCATGCCCTACCGCCTGAATGACGAGCTCCAGTTCCTCACCGCCTCGATCGGCATCGCCCTCTACCCGGAGGACGGCACCACGATCGAAACCCTGATGAGCAACGCCGATGCAGCGATGCATCAGGTGAAGCAGGAGAACCGCAACAGCTTCCAGTTCTTCACCCCCAGTGTGCAGCAGCGCAGCTCGCGCCACCTGCGCCTCTCCAACGCCCTGCACCAGGCCCTGGAGCGCGGCGAATTCGAGCTGCTCTACCAGCCCCAGTCGGACCTGAGCAGCAACCGGATCATCGGGGCCGAGGCGCTGGTGCGCTGGACCTCGCCGGAGCTGGGGCCGGTGTCGCCGGCGGAGTTCATCCCCATCGCCGAGGCCAATGGCCTGATCATTCCCATCGGCGACTGGGTGCTGCGCCAGGCCCTGCGCGATGCCGCCCGCTGGATCCGGCCCGCGGGTCCGGGGCAGGCGTCGCCCCTCACCGTGTCGGTGAACATCTCGGCGGTGCAGTTCCGTGACAGCGACCTGCCCAGCCGGGTGCTGCAGCTGCTGGCCGAGGAACGGCTGCCCCCCGCGCGCCTGGAGCTGGAACTCACCGAGTCGGTGACGCTGGACAATCCCGAGCGGGCGGTCCTGCTGATGGATCGCCTGTTCAACGAGGGCATCCAGCTGGCAATCGACGACTTCGGCACGGGCTATTCGTCGCTGAGCTACCTCAAGCGCATCCGCGCCCACAAGCTCAAGATCGACCAGTCGTTTGTGCGCGGCCTGGAGAACGACGCCGATGACCGAGCGATCGTGCTCACGATCATCAACCTCGCCCGCACGATGGGCATGCGCACGATCGCGGAGGGGGTGGAGACGCCCCAGCAGTTGGAGCTGCTGCGCCGGGCCGGCTGCGATGAGATCCAGGGCTACTGGATCGGGAAACCGATGACCCATGAGACCTTCCTGCAGCTGCCCCTCTGAGGCCGCGATTCCATCACCGGGGACTGCGGCTAGCTTGAAGGTTCGATGCGGGCCAGCGTTCAACCAGCCGAGGCCGTAACGCCCATGACCCTCCCCCCCCTTGGGCACACCCCGGCCAGCAAGCCCCTCGCAGGCCAGCGGCAGCCCCGCCGCGGGTTCTGAGATGGGGCCAGCGGCACGGGCGCCCGGGCGACCACCACGCCACCGACAGGCGACGGGATTGCTGTGGCTGCTGCTGATCGGACTCCTGGCCCTGGCCGGCGCCGAGGCCGTTCCCGCCCAGGCCCTGCCCGGCCAGCGCCGCGATCCCCCCGGCGCGCTCCCCCTGATTGTCGGCCTGGCGCTGCTCGGCGCCGGCCTGCTCGGCTGGAACGTGCAGCTGCGGCGCCGCCTGCACCGCCGCGACCAGGCGCTGCAGCGCAGCGAAGCGCACGCCCTCGCCACCCTGCAGGCCATCCCCGACCTGCTGTTCGAAATGGATCGCCAGGGGCGCTACCTGGCCGTGCAGGCCCAGGATCCCGAGCAACTGGTGGCCCAGCGGGAGCTGCTGCTCGGCCGCAGCGTGCACGAGGTGATGCCGCCCGCCGCCGCCGCCGCCTGCCTGGAGGCCCTGGCCGAGGCCGATCGGCGGGGCAGCGCCAAGGGCTACCAGATCCTGTTGCCGCTGCCGGAGGGGGAGCGCTGGTTTGAAGTGTCCGTGGCCAGGAAGTGCGGCGGTCCCGGCGCTCCAGACACCTATGTGGTGCTCTCCCGCGACATCCACGAGCGCAAGATCGCCCTGGAGGAACTGCAGCGCCAGATCCGCTACTACGCCATCCTCAGCCGCTGCAACGACGCCATCCTCGCCAGCCGCAGCGAGGCCGAGCTGATGCAGCGCATCTGCGAGGAGGCCATCAGCAGCGGGGTGCTGCGCATGGCCTGGATCGGCCTGGTGGATCCCGCCAGCGGGCGGGTGAAGCCCGAGGCCTGGGCCGGCGTGGGCACCGACTATCTCACCGACATCCAGATCTCGATCGCAGCCGACAGCCCCTACGGCCAGGGTCCCACCGGCACGTCAATCCGCGAGGACCGGCCCTTCTGGTGCCAGGACTACCAGCACGATCCGGCCACCGCCCCCTGGCATGGCCGGGGTGAGCAGTTCGGTTGGAAGGCCTCGGCCTCGCTGCCGCTGCACCGGGGGGGAGCCGGCATCGGCGCCCTCACCCTCTATTCCTCGGAAGCCAACGCCTTCACCGCCAGCGTGCAGCGGCTGCTGCTCGACATGGCCACGGACCTGGACCTGGCCCTGGATCGCTTCGCCTTCGAGGCCGAACAGGAGCAGCTGCGCGCGGCGGTGCTCCAGAGCGAGCGCCAGTACCGGGAACTCACCGAAACCATCAACGACGTGGTCTGGCGGATTGAGGCGCAGAGCCTGAGGCCGCTCTACTTCAGTCCCTCGGTGCAGCAGCTCTGGGGCTATGGGCCCGAGGCGGTGCAGCGGGAGCTGCCGCTGCGGGCCTACGGCCCCCGGTTCCGGCTCTGGCGGCAGCAGCGCCAGCTCGACTACAGCCGCTGGCAGGCGCGGGGCCGCGGAGCCAGCCCGATCAGCCTGCCGCTCGAGGAGATGGAGCTGCGGCGCCGCGATGGCCGCGCCGTGTGGGTGGAGAGCTCGATCAGCCTGGTGCCGCAGGGCTCCAGCGGCCGGCCGGAGTTTCACGGCGTCTCCCGCGACATCACCTCCCGCAAACAGGCGGAACAGGAAGTGGAGCGACTCGCCCACTTCGACCGGCTCACGGGCCTGGCCAACCGCGACCTGCTCAACCAGGAGTTCCAGTTCGTGCTCAACACCTGCCTGCGGGAGCATGAGCCGGTGGCGGTGATGCTGCTCAACCTGGATCACTTCCAGGTGATCAACGACTCCCTGGGCAGCGAGGCCGGCGACCGGCTGCTGGTGGAGACGGCCCAGCGGCTGCGCCGCAGCCTGCGCAGCTCCGATGTGATCGCCCGGGTGGGTGGCGATGAATTCCTGATCGTGCTGCCGAAGCTCAAGGCGCGCGACGCGGCGATCCTGGCCGCCACGCTGCAGGCGGCCGTGGTCGAGGCCTGGCACGACGACGGCCATGAGGTGGTCGTGACCGCCTCGGTGGGCATCGCCATGGCCCCGGACGACGGCCGCGACCGCGACCTGCTGGCCCGCAAGGCGAGCCTGGCGCTCCACGACGTGAAGCAGGGGCAGCCCAACGGCTACCGCTTCTTCACCGACGAACTGCAGGCCCACACGGCCCGCACCATGCAGCTCTCCAACGCCCTGCGCTTCGCCCTGGAGCGCGGCGAATTCCGGGTGGTGTATCAACCCCAGGTCGACACCGCCACGGGGGCGGTGCTCGGGGCGGAAGCCCTGCTGCGCTGGCAGCATCCGGAGCTGGGCCCGATCTCCCCGGCGGAGTTCATCCCCGTGGCGGAGCGCAACGGGCTGATCCTGCCGATCGGCCGCTGGGTACTGGAGCAGGCGATCCAGCAGCTGCAGCAGTGGATCGACGCCGGCCAGGCACCGCCCCGCATCGCCGTGAATCTCTCGGCGCTGCAGTTCCGCCAGGCGGATCTGGCCGACCAGACAGTCGCCCTGTTGGCCCGGGCCGGCGTGCCCGCCGATCTGCTGGAGCTCGAACTCACCGAGACGGCCACGATGGAAGACCCGACAGGCGCCAGGCGCACCATCCACCAGCTCGACCAGCTCGGCATCCGCTTCGCCATCGACGACTTCGGCACGGGCTATTCCTCGCTGAGCAACCTGCGCCAGCTCAAGGTCTCCAAGCTCAAGATCGACGCCTCCTTCATCCGCGACCTGAACGTCAACGCCGATGCCCGCGCCATCGTGACGGGGATCGTCAACATGGCGCGGGGCATGGGCATCCGCACCCTGGCCGAGGGGGTGGAATGCCTCACAGAGCAGCGCTTCCTGCAGCAGCAGGGCTGCGATGAGATCCAGGGCTTTCTGTTCGCCGAGCCCCTGTCCCCCGAGGCGTTCATCGCCTACGTCGCGCGCACGCGAGACGATGCCGCGGCGGCGGGGCAACGGCAGCAGGCGCCAACGGGCTAGGTCCCGGGCCCCTCGTCGCTCCAGTGGTGGTCGAGGTAGGCGTCGAGGAAGGTGGCCGCGGGCAGCTGGGCACCGCCGCTGAAGCAGAGCCCCAGGAAGGCATCGTGGCTCTTGCTGCCCAGCCAGCGGATCTCCACCGCCAGGCTCACGCTCTCTGGGCCCACCGGGTCGTAGAGCAACACCTGGCCGCAAGCACCGCAGCTGGCCGAGAGCTGCCCCTGCACCGCCAGGCAGAGGCCGCCCTCACTGAGGTCCCAGAGGTTGCCGCAGAGCTCCTGCCCATCCTCCAGCACCAGCACACCGCGCACCGCAGCGGCTCCGATCGGGGCCAGCCGCCGCCGGTGGGCACGCCGGTTCAGCGCACTGCGTCGGGAGGAGCCGTCCCGCCGCGAAGGCCCCTCCAGCAGGGTCTCGTCCTCGCTGGACTGCTGCCGTTGGCGTCGCTCGCCGCCACGGCGCCGCTCGCCGAGCAGAGCCCTCAGCAGCCGGCGGGACATCGCAGCACACACAAGCTCCGCCCGCTTTAGCGCAACTGGCGTGGCTACGCAGCCCCTTCGGGGCGCCGCGACACAGAGTGCAAGGGGGCCGCCAAGGCCCCCGCCAAGGCCAAGGCCATGAAAAAACCCCGCCGCAGCGGGGTTGTCAGAACGGGCTTGCGCTCAGGGAAGCTCAGGAGGCTGGGTTCAGCCCACGCTCCAGACGCCACCGGCGATCTTCACCAGGGGAGCCACCACCGCGGTGCCGGCCAGGAACCAGGCGAAGGCGGCACCGCCGGTGCCACCCAGCCAGAAGCCGCTGGCGAACTCGGCCCAGCCGGCCTTGGTGAACAGGTCGGCCGGGGGGTTGTCGATGGTGGCATCCGCGGGCTGCACGCTGGGGCCGGTGCCGGCGGTGCCGTAGAGGGACAGCGCCACGGTGAGGATCGACACCAGGCCGATCGCGGCGAGCAGGCCGGCGGTGCTGGCGTAGTCGGTGTTGCGCAGGGGGCCGGTGATGGCGAAGGGCCCGTAGATGAAGAAGCCGTGGGCGGCACCGATCTCCAGGCCGCGGCGGTTGGGCGACAGGCTGGGGCGGTAGGCCGGCAGGGCGTTCAGGAACGCCTTGGAGAAATAGCTGCTGTTGACGGGGGTGGCCAGATTGCCGACGGTCGGGTCGGCGACGGGGGTCACGGTCATCGGTGGAGGGAAGTCGGTGGGCTGGGGCTGGACGCGCGGCGGATCAGTCGCGGGCTTCAACCACGTTGAACAGCAGGGCCATGGCCACCGCGGGGCCGAGCAACCCAACGAGGGGCACGAATACCGAGGGCAACCAGGCGGCGGCGAAATCTCCGGTCATCAGCGTGGGCCAATACAGCTACCGTCGGCACTGTACGGATCACCTCCAGAGCTGCTCTTGGGCGGCTTGGGTGGCGACATAAAAGTTCAATCCGCGATCCCGCCGCGGGCCAATCCGCGCCCCTGGCGCACACCATCCGCCCCCTCCCCGACCGCCGGTATCCGCCATGTCCCAGGCCCTCGGTGGCGCCGTCGTCTCCGCTGTGCTGGTGGCCGCCTGGCTGCTGGGCCGGCGCCGGCCGGCGCTGATCCACTCCACCGACGCCGCGGCCGTGGCGGCCCTGAACCGCACCCAGATGGCCCTGATCGCGGGGAGCGGCAGCGGGGCGACCGGCACCGAAGCCAGGGCTGACACCGAGGAGGAAGCAGGCAGCGCGGCCACAGCGGATCCGGCCGCGCCGCCGGAAGGCCCATCGGATCCAGCGCTCGCCCTGGACTGGCCCCTGGATCGGCCGAGCCTGCAGCAGCTGGGCGCGGAGCAGCTGCACCTGCAGCCCCCCCACGACGCCCGCAACCGTGCCGCCCTGCTGCACCAGCTCCAGGCCGACTTCGCCGCCGCGGGCGTGGCCCGCCGCCGTGCCCTGGCCCGCTGCGTCGCCTGGGGCGATCGGGCCACCCTGCCGCTGGTGCAGCGGGGCCTGCGGGATGCCGATCCGGTGGTGGCGGGCCTGGCGGCCCGGGCCATGGAGGCCTTCCGCGGCCGCAGCCAGGCACCGGCGGAGGCGGCTCAGCCGCTGAGGCTGCCCCGCAACGTCTCGCGCACCCTGTAGATCGGCCGGCCCTGGCTCTCGTGGTAAGTGCGCATCTGCAGCTCCGCCAGCAGGCCGAAGCAGAACAGCTGCATCCCCGCGATCAGGGCCAGCACCGCCACCAGCAACAGGGGGCGGTTGCCGATGTCGGCGTCGGCGAAGAGCTTCTCGGCCACGAGGTAGAGGCTGAGCACCAGCCCGAAGGCGATCGACGCGAGCCCCCAGAAGCCGAACACGTGCATCGGCCGGGTCAGGAAGCGCTTCATGAACCACACCGTGAGCAGGTCCATCAGCACCCGGAAGGTGCGATCGAGGCCGTACTTGCTCTGGCCGAACTGGCGGGCGTTGTGGTTCACCTTCACCTCGCTGATCCTCGCCCCCTCGATGAAGGCCAGGGCCGGCAGGAAGCGGTGCAGCTCGCCGTAGAGGTTCATGTCCTCCACCAGCTCGCGGCGGTAGGCCTTGAGCGAGCAGCCATAGTCGTGCAGGCGCACGCCGGTGACGCGGGCGATCAGGCGGTTGGCGACCTTGGAGGGCAGGAGGCGGCTCACCGCGTTGTCCTGGCGCTGGTGGCGCCAGCCGCTCACCAGGTCGAAGCCCCGCTCCAGTTCGGCCAGCAGCATCGGGATGTCGGCCGGATCGTTCTGCAGGTCGCCGTCGAGGGTCACGATCACGGCGCCGCGGCTGGCATCGAAGCCGGCCGCCATGGCCGGGGTCTGGCCGTAGTTGCGGCGCAGCAGCACCGCCACCAGCTCGGGGGTGGCCGGCGCCAGCTGCTTCAGCACCGCGGCCGTGGCGTCGCTGGAGCCGTCGTCGACGAGCACCAGCTCGAAGCTGCGCCCCAGGGGCCGCAGGGCCGCCAGCAGCTTCTCCACCAGCAGTGGCAGGCTCTCCGCCTCGTTGAAGAGGGGCACCACCACCGAGAGCTCCGGCGCCGTGTCGGCCGGGGTTGCGGGGCTGGGCTGGGGCAGGGGAGGCTCAGTCATCGGTGGGGCCGGATCGGAGCCACTGCCGCAGCAACTTAGGGAAGAGGGGTGCCGTCATGGCAACGCACCACCCGCCCGGCGCCCCGCAGCTCCAGCCGGTAGTGCACCGACACCGGATCGGCCACCTGGGGATCGAGGCTGTCGACGCCCAGGCCGTCACGCCCGTGCTCGCGGCCGGAGCTGTGCAGATAGCGGCCCTGGCCCAGGTAGAGGCCCACGTGGCTGCAGCGCTGGGGCTTGCCGAAGAAGATCAGGTCACCGGGCCGCAGCAGGGCGTAATGGCCGGGCCGCACCGCCACGGGCTGGCAGAAGCGCTCCTGCTGGTAGGCATCGCGCGGAATCCACACACCGGCGGCCGCATAGGCCGTCTGGAGCAGGCCGGAGCAGTCGAAGTTGGGCCCGAGGCTGCCGCCCCAGAGGTAGCGGTTGGGCCGCTGCCGGGCCGCCGCGGCGAAGGCCAGCACCCGGGGCAGCCGCGCGGTGATGGCGGGCGCCGCCAGCAGGCGGGGGCGGTGGGGCCCGCTGGCGAAGGCGATGCCCAGCAGCTCCTCGGCCTCCAGCCAGCCGGGATAGCCGTCCTCCAGCAGGCGCACCCGCAGGCGGCCCGGGACCGTGGAGCCGCCGCTGCCCCCGGGCGCCTCCAGCACCTGCAGGCTGCGCCCCGCCGCGGCCTGGGTGGCCAGCCCGGGGCCCCGCGGGCTGCTGCGCAGTTCCACCGGCGCGGCCAGGCGCCAGCGGCTGCCGGGGCGCAGCAGCTCGGGGGCGACCGGCTGGCCGGGTTGAGCCAGGGCCGCGTTGCCTAATCTCGCCATTGCCAGCAGGGGCCGCGATGGGGTTCTACAGCCCGGATGGGGCCATGCAGCGGATCCTCGCCGATCAGATCGGCGCCCTTGAAGCCCAGGGCCGCCCGGGCCTGGGCCAGCAGCTCTCGGTGACCTGGCTGCGCTACGACAGCTCCCTGCGCCAGAGCGCCGCCGGTGCCAGCAGTGGCTTCGATGCCGCGGGCTTCTGGCAGCGGCCCGTGGCCGGGGCGGCCTGGAACGGCGATCGCCCCCGCTATCCGGCCAGCGTCGTGAAGCTGCTCTACCTGGTGGCCGCGGAGGCCTGGCTACAGCGCCAGCTGATCGAGGAGGGCCCCGAGCTGCGCCGCGCCCTGGCCGACATGATCCGCGACTCCAGCAACGACGCCACCGGCCTGGTGGTGGACCTGCTCAGCGGCACCAGCAGCGGCCCGGAGCTGCCGCCGGCCGCCTTCGCCCAGTGGAGCGCCCAGCGCCAGCTGGTGAACCAGTGGTTCGAGAGCCTGGGCTGGCCCGAATGGCCCGGCTGCAACGCCTGCCAGAAGACCTGGGGCGACGGGCCCTACGGCCGCGAGCGCCAGTCGTACGGGGAGGAGCTGCAGAACCGCAACCGCCTCAGCACCGACCTCACCGCCCGGGTGCTGCACGGGGTGATGGCGGGGGCGCTGGTGTCGCCGCCGGCCTGCGCCCGCATGCAGGAGCTGCTGGCCCGCTCCCTGGATCCGGCGGAGCGGGCCGCCGATCCCGAGAACCAGGCGGATGGCTTCATCGGCGGCGGCCTGCCCCTGGGCGCCCGGCTGTGGAGCAAGGCCGGCTGGATGACCCAGGCCCACCACGACGCCGCCTACGTGGAACTGGAGGGCCATCGGCCCTTCCTGCTGGTGATCTTCAGCGAGGGGGCCGAGCGGGCCCAGGACGAGACCCTGCTGCCGGACCTGACCCGCGCCCTGACAGCCAGCTGCCGGATTGACGTCCCAGCGGTGGATCCGAACGAGCCAGCGGACGACGCTGGCAGGCCCGAAGGGGCGGGGGAATGAAGCCCTGAGGTCAGGGCTGGAACGGAGAGGGAGGGATTCGAACCCTCGACAGAAGTTGCCTCCTGTAACTCCTTAGCAGGGAGCCGCTTTCAACCACTCAGCCACCTCTCCAGCGGCCCGAAAAGCCTATCAGCCCTCGGCCCCGTCCACCGCCAGACGCGGCAGTCGGTGCTTGAAGCCGCAGAGGATCTCCCAGGGGATGGTGCCGCAGGTCTCGCTCCAGACTTCGGGGCCGATGGCGTCCGCCCCCTCCTCCCCCAGCAGCGTCACGACGCCGCCCACATCCAGCTCCGGCACGTCGGTGGCATCAAGCACCAGCTGGTCCATGGTGATCGCCCCCACCTGGCGCAGCCGCCGGTCGCCGAACAGCACCTCCAGCCGATCGGAGAGCAGCCGCGGCACGCCGTCGGCATAGCCGATGCCCACCACCGCCAGGCGGCTGGGCCGGCGGGTGATGAAGCGATGGCCGTAGCTGACCCCCACCCCGGCGGGCACCTCGCGGATCAGGCTCACCCGCGCCCGCACCCGCATCGCCGGCCGCAGGGGCAGACCACCGCCCAGGTGGGCGCCGGGGCGGTGGCCGTAGAGGGCCAGGCCCACGCGCACGAGGTCGAAGTGGAGGGCCGTGCTGCGCAGGGTGCCCGCCGAGTTGGCCAGGTGGCGCGCTCCGGGGGCCAGGCCCCGGTCCGCCAGGGCCCGGAGCACCTGCTCGTAGCGCTGCTGCTGCAGGCGGGTGAGGCCGTCGTCGCCCTCCGGGGCATCGGCGGCGGCCAGGTGGGAGTAGGTGCCGGCCAGCTGCACCGCATCGAGGCCGGCGATGGCCTCCACCAGACGGGGGCCCTGCTGCCAGTCGGCGCCGAGCCGGGCCATGCCGGTGTCGAGCTTGAGGTGGACGGCCATCGCGCGGCCGCTGCCGGCGGCGATGTTCTGGCAGAGCAGGGCCTCGCGCATGCCGCTGAGGGTGGGCATCAGCTGCCCGTGCAGGCAGGCCCGCAGCTCCTCGGGCTGGGTGAGGTTGCCGAGCACCAGCACGGGCGCCTCGATGCCGGCCTGGCGCAGCTCCAGGCCCTCCTGCAGGGTGGCCACCCCGAAGCAACTGGCCCCGCCGGCCAGGGCGGCGCGGGCGACGGGCAGGGCCCCATGGCCGTAGCCGTCGGCCTTGACCACCGCCATCAGCTCCGTGCCCGGCGCCAGGGCGGCCCGCAGGGCACGGGCATTGGCCGTGATCGCCGCCTCATCCACCTCCACCCAGGCGCGCTGGCGGGGATGGGCCCAGAGGTCGGGCAGGCGGCCGGGAAGACGGGGGGCGGCCGGAGTGAGCGAACCGGCGGCGGCGGATGGGGGCGTGGGGAAGGGTTCGGGCATCCGGGCAGGCGGGCAGTCAGGGGCGGACGCGCCGGCTCCACCCGGATAGCATGCCGTGGAACCAGGGGGCTGGCATGGGCCACGTTCTCGTTCTGAATGCGTCCTACGAGCCGCTGAACATCACCACCTGGCGCCGCGCCACGGTGATGCTGCTCAAGGGCAAGGCCGAGGGGCTGGAACACCACCCCAGCCGCAGCCTGCGGCCCGGCCTGCGCCAGCCCACGGTGATCCGGCTGCGCCAGTTCGTGCGGGTGCCCTACCGGCCGCTGCCGCTCACCCGGCGCAACGTGTTCCACCGCGACGGCCACCGCTGCCAGTACTGCGGCCGCAGCGGCGAACCCCTCTCGATCGACCACGTGATCCCCCGCAGCCGCGGCGGCCAGGACGTGTGGGAGAACGTGACCACGGCCTGCCTGCGCTGCAACGTGCACAAGGGCAGCCGCACGCCCCGGGAGGCCGGCATGGTGCTGGCCTGCACCCCGCACCGCCCCAGCAGCAGCCTGGTCTTCGAGGCCACCCGCCAGATGGAGGCGGGCCAGCACGGCGAGTGGGAGAAGTACATGTTGGGGGCGACCTGAGCCGCCGCCGCCACCGCAGGGCCGGTCAGCCGCCGGCGCCGGCGGCCTGTTCGGCCAGCTCCTCCAACTGGCGCCGCTGGTCCACCGCCACGCAGGCCCCGATCAGCTCGGCGAGCTGGCCCTGCAGCACCGGCTCCAGGGAGAAGTTGCGGCCCAGCCGGTGGTCGGTGGTGCGGTTGTCCTTGACGTTGTAGGTGCGGATCTTCTCGCTGCGGTCGCCGCTGCCCACCTGGGCCAGGCGGGCCGAGCGCTGCTGGGCGTTGGCCGCCGCCAGCTCCCGCTCGTAGAGCTTGGCCCGCAGGATCTCCATCGCCCGCTCCCGGTTCTGCAGCTGGGAGCGCTCCTGGGTGCAGAACACGCGGATGCCGGTGGGCTTGTGCAGCAGGTCCACCGCCGTCTCCACCTTGTTGACGTTCTGGCCGCCGGCGCCACCGGAGCGGGCGGTGCTGATCTCCAGGTCGGTGGGGTCGATCTGCACCTCCACCGGATCGGCCTCCGGCATCACCGCCACCGTGGCGGTGGAGGTGTGCACCCGGCCCTGGGATTCGGTGACCGGCACCCGCTGCACCCGGTGCACGCCCGCCTCGTACTTCAGCTGGCTGTAGACGCCCTCGCCCCGGATGGCCAGGATCAGCTCCTTGTAGCCGCCCAGCTCGGCCTCCGAGGCGCTGACGGGCTGCACGTTCCAGCCCACGCTCTGGGCATAGCGCTCGTACATGCGGGCCAGATCCCCGGCCCAGAGGGCGGCCTCATCGCCGCCGGCCCCGGCGCGGATCTCCAGCATCACGCTGCGCTCGTCGCGGGGATCGCGGGGCAGCAGGGCCAGGGTGAGTTGCTCGGTGAGGGCGGCGCTGCGCTCGGCCAGCTCCGCCAGCTCGGCCTGGGCCAGGGCCTCCATCTCCAGCTCGCCGCGGTGGTCCCGGAGCAGCTGGCGCACCTCCAGCTCCTGGCGCTGTAGCTCCTGGAGATCGCGGTAGCCGAGCACCAGGGGCTCGAGCCGGGAGCGCTCCCGGGCCAGGGGCTCCAGCTGGGCCGGATCGGCCGCCACGGCGGGATCGGCCAGCTGGCGCTCCAGGGTCTCGAAGGTGCGGCAGGCGGTATCCAGCCGGTCGCGCAGGAACGTGGCATCCATGGCGGAGTGGCGGGTGACAGCAAAAAGCCGGATGCCCGTGAGCACCCGGCCGAAGGGCTGGAGTTCAGCGACAGGAGCGGATCAGGCCTCGGCTTCGGCCGCGTCCTGCTTGGCTTCGGGCTTGGCCTCGGCGGCCTTGGCATCGCTGACGCCGGCCATGCCGTACTTGCGCATGAAGCGGTCCACCCGACCCTCGGTGTCCAGGATCTTCTGGGTGCCGGTATAGAAGGGGTGATTGCCGCTCCACACGTCGACGTGCAGCTCGGGGCTGGTGGAGCCGGTGGTCATCACCACCTCTCCGTTGCAGATCACCTTGGCATCGGGATACCAGGTGGGATGAATGTCGGCCTTCGGCATGGCGGGATACGGCTGAATACGAAGCTGAAAACGGAAAAGACCGGCAATCAGCGCTTGGAGAACTGGGGAGCCTTACGGGCTTTCTTCAGGCCGTACTTGCGACGCTCCTTGGCGCGCGGGTCACGGCTTAGGTGCCCTTCGGTCTTGAGGGGCTTGCGGTTCTCAGGCGAGAGGTCGCACAGGGCCCGGGCGGCACCCTGCTTGATGGCATCGGCCTGGCCGGTGAGGCCGCCGCCACGCACGTTGACCAGCAGGTCGTACTCTGCCTCGAGACCCAGGGTCTGCAGGGGGGCCTTGACGGCCGCCAGGTAAACGGGGTTGTAGTTCAGGTAGTTGTCACCGGGGCGACCGTTGATGGTCACGGTGCCGGTGCCGGGAACGACGCGGACACGGGCAACGGCGGTCTTGCGGCGGCCGGTTCCCCAGTAGACGACTTTGTTGGTGCTCATTGGGCGGAGGCGGCGGGATCGAGGGCGAGAACCTGGGGCTGCTGGGCGGCGTGGGGATGCTCGGCGCCCTTGTAGACCTTGAGCTTGCGGAACAGCTGACGGCCGAGGGCGTTGTGGGGGAGCATGCCCTTGACGGCCTTCTCGATGATCCGCTCCGGCAGGCGGGCCTGCAGGTGGGCAAAGGTCTCGGTCTTCATGCCGCCGGGACGGCCGGAGTGGCGGCGATACACCTTCTGGGTGCTCTTGTTGCCGCTCACCCGCACCTTGTCGGCGTTGATCACCACGACGAAGTCACCCGCGTCGATGTGGGGGGCGTAGTTGGGGTTGTTCTTGCCCCGCAGCACGGAGGCCACTTCACTGGCGAGGCGGCCGAGGGTCTGATCCGCCGCATCCACCAGATACCACTGGCGGGAGGCGGGATCCTGAGGGGGAACGAGAGTCTTGTTCATCGCGCCGGCGGGCCGGATCGGGTAGCGCGCCGTGGCTGGACGGATCTGCGCTGGAAACCAGGCGGATCGGGGTCCCGGCCGACGGGGCTGGACAGGGGAACGGCAGGGGCACCCGATCGCTCGGGTGTCAGAAGCTCGTGAAACGACCTTACCTCTTCGGTGGCGAGCACCTGGAGAAAGGGCGACGAGGCCGGCCAGGATCGCAATCCTGGCCGGGTTCTGGGGAGAAACTGCCCGCAGCGATCAGCAGGGGCAGGGTGCTCTGGCCTCCCGGCGCCGGAGCCTTCAGCCTTGCGGCTGGGGCGCTCCGGCGGCTGGAGGATCAGAGCACTCCAGCGAATACCGCGGTTGGCCATCGTACCAGGCGGCTCGGGAGAACACCTCGCGGGGATAGCCCACCCGCAGCAGGCAGAGGCCCTGGGGCGGCGCCGCCTCCTTCACCTCCGAGCGGGCACGGCTGCGCCAGCGCCGCTCGAAGTCCGCCAGGGCCAGGCGCCCCTCCCCCAGCGCCACCAGCTGACCCATCACCAGCCGCACCATGCCGTAGAGGAAGCCACTGGCCTGGAGTTCCACCGTGATCAGATCGCCGCAGCGCTCCACGCTCACCTCCTGCAGGGTGGTGCGCGAGTGGGAGCGGCTGCTGCCGGCCCGCTCGAAGGCGGCGAAGTCGTGCTCCCCCAGCATCCCCTCCAGGGCCCGGCGCATCAGGTCCTCATCCAGGCACACCTGGTAGCGGTGCCAGCTCCAGGGGGCCAGGAACAGGTTGGGCAGCCGGGCGTTGTGGAGCGTGTAGCGGTAGCGGCGGTAGGTGGCCGAGAAACAGGCATGCCAGTCGGGGGGCACAGCGGCGGCGGCCCGCACCCGGATGCTGGCGGGCAGACGGCCGTTCAGGGCCGCCGCCCAGCGCTGGGCCGGGATCGGGCCCGCCGCCTCGAAGTGCACCACCTGGCCGGCGGCATGGACGCCGCTGTCGGTGCGGCCCGCCGCCACGGCCAGCACCGGCCGCTGCGGATCCAGCTGGGCGATCGCCGCCTCGAGGGTCTCCTGCACGCTGGGGTCGCGGGGCTGGCGCTGCCAGCCGCAGTAGGCGGCGCCGTCGTACTGGAGGCAGAGGGCCACCCGGCGCAGGGGGCCACCTTCAGGGGCCGGAGCGGCCGAGGCGGGGACCAGGGACGGCATGGACGGCGGGGCGAGGGGCCAGGGACCGCGGGGCGGCCGGCGGCCAGGGGAACTGCTGGCCATGAAAAAACCGCGATGGGCCCAAGGGCCATCGCGGTCTGGTGCTGAATGGGCGCGGGCCTGGGCCCAGCGGCTCAGACCAGCTCGATGATCGCCATCTCGGCGTTGTCGCCGCGGCGGGGCACCGTGCGGATGATGCGGGTATAGCCGCCGTTGCGGTCGCCGTAGCGCTCCTGGGCCTTGTCGAACAGGGCGTGCACCAGTTGCTTGTCGTAGATGTAGCCGATGGCGCGGCGGCGGGCGGCGAGGCTGCCCTCCTTGGCCAGGGAGATCATGCGCTCGGCCTCATCACGCAGGGCCTTGGCGCGAGCCTTGGTGGTGGTGACGCGACCCTCGCGGATCAGCTGGGTGGTCAGACCCCGCAGCAGGGCCTTGCGTTGGTCGGCGGGGCGTCCCAGCAGGGGGACTCGGCACTGGTGTCGCATGGGAGGAGCGGTGAAGCGTTGAGAGATGGAAGGATCGAGTCGGAAGCCCCGGCTCAGGCGCTGGTGCGGCTCTGGGGCAGGGAGATGCCGATGCGCTCAAGGGCCTCGATCACCTCATCGGCCGATTTGGAGCCGAAGTTCTTGATCTCCAGCAGGTCCTCGTAGCTGAAGCCCATCAGGTCGGACACGGAGTTGACCTGGGCGCGCTTGAGGCAGTTGTAGGCGCGCACGGAGAGGTTCAGTTCCTCGAGGGGGATCTGGGCCTCGGCGGAGGGCTCAGGTTCCAGGCCGGGCTCATCAGCCACGGTCAGGCTGGCCAGGGGCTGGAACAGGGCGATCAGCTGGTTGGCCGCCTGGGCCATGGCGTCGTCGGGGCTGACGGAGCCATCGGTCTGGATTTCCAGGCGCAGGCGCTCGCGGGCGGAACCGCCCTCGCCCACGGCGGTCTCATCCACCGTGTAGTTGGCGCGGCGCACCGGCATGAACACGGCATCGATCTGCAGCAGGTCGATGGCGCTGCTGTCCTCGTGGCGGCGATCCACGGGGCGGTAGCCGACGCCGCGCTCCACGTGCACTTCCAGCTCCAGGCTGTGGCCCTCGGCCACGATGGCGATCGGACGCTCGGGGTCGATCACCTGCACCTGGGAGGAGAACTGCAGGTCGCTGGCGGTCACGGTGGCGGGGCCGTTGACCACCAGACGACCGATCTCCAGCTCGCGGCTGCGGCTGTGGACGGTGACGTCCTTGCAGTTCAGCAGGATGTCGAGCACGTCTTCACGTACGCCCGGCACGGTGGCGTACTCATGGTTCACACCGGCGATGCGCACGGCGGTGATGGCACTGCCCTCCAGGGCTCCCATCAGCACGCGACGCAGGGAATTGCCGAGGGTGATGGCCTGGCCCCTTTCCAGGGGCCCGATCACGAAGACGCCCGTCTGGGAGCGGTCGTCGGCGATCTGATGCTCGACCCGATCGATCTGGTACTGCAGCACGGTCTGAAGCTCGGAAAGTATGGATAGGGCCCGGCCGGGGGATGGGCCGCGATGCGCTGGGCGCAGGGGCGTCGGATCAGACCCGGCGACGCTTGGCGCGGCGGCAGCCGTTGTGGGGCAGCGGGGTGACGTCGCGGATCAGGGTGATCTCCAGGCCAGCCACCTGCAGGGCACGGATGGCGGTCTCACGGCCGGAACCGGGGCCACGCACCAGCACTTCGATCTGGCGCATGCCCTGCTCGAGGGCGCGGCGGGCGGCCGCTTCGGCGGCGGTCTGGGCGGCGAAGGGGGTGCCCTTACGGGCGCCCTTGAAGCCGCTGGCACCGGCGGAGGACCAGGAGATCACCTCGCCGGCCGTGTCGGTGATCGACACGATCGTGTTGTTGAAGGTGCTCTGGATGTGCGCCACACCGTTGGGCACATTGCGCTTCGTCTTCTTGGCGCCGGATTTCTTGGCGGGCTTGGCCATGGTGTAGGCCCTGCGAGGGCAGGGAGGTGATCGGGGGACTGACGGGGGAATCGCCCTGGTGACGCCCGGTGCCCGAGGGGCACTGCGGCGGCAGGGCGACGGCGGTGCAAGAAGGGCTTACTTCTTCTTACCGGCCACGGTCTTGCGGGCGCCGCGGCGGGTGCGCGCGTTGGTGCGGGTGCGCTGGCCACGGACGGGCAGGCCGGCGCGGTGGCGACGGCCGCGCACGCAGCCGATGTCCTGCAGTCGCTTGAGGGCCATGCCCTCCTGGCGGCGCAGGTCACCCTCGAGGGTGAAGGACTCGGCGGCGCCGCGCAGCTTCTGCACGTCGGCGTCGTCAAGGTCCTTGACGCGGGTGTCGGGGTTGACGCCGGTCTTGGCGAGGATCTTCTTGGCCCGGGTCAGGCCGATCCCATACACATAGGTGAGAGCAATCTCGATCCTCTTGTCACGAGGAATATCGACACCGGCAATCCGAGCCACGTAAAAAACGATCGGGTGGGCAGAGGGGAGGCCAACGACAGGGTTGGGCTCAGGGGAGGCTCCCGATGGGGTCGGGGCCAGGGGAGACCGCGGAAGGGCGAGGTCTCGGGGGTGGTCCGGCAGGGCCGGACCGGCGGACAAGGCTCAGCCTGGGATCAACCCTGGCGCTGCTTGTGCTTGGGGTTGGTGCAGATGACCATCACCCGGCCGTGGCGGCGAATCACCCGGCACTTGTCGCACATTTTCTTGACCGAGGCGCGCACCTTCATGGGGGCGGTCTCTCCGAATTTCCAAACGACTACCTTATCACACGGGTCAATCGCGTCGGTCCCGGCCGTTCAGCCGAGCAGGGCCGCGATCCGGGCCTCGATGGCCTCTACCGTGCCGGCGGCATCCACGGCCTGGAGCAGCTGGCGCTCGTAGTAGTAGGCGATCAGGGGCGCGGTCTGCTCGCGGTACACCTCCAGACGGTGGCGGATCACCGCCTCGTTGTCGTCGGCGCGGCCGCGGGAGAGCAGACGCTCGATCAGCACCGCGTCGTCCAGCTCCATCAGCACCACCAGCTCGATCGGCTGGCCCAGCTCGTCGAGCAGCTGGCCGAGGGCCTCGGCCTGGACCCGGTTGCGGGGGAAGCCGTCGAGCAGCCAGCCGCCGCCACCGGCCGCCTGCTGCTGCTCGAGACGGCTGCGCACGATCGCCAGCACCAGGGCATCGCTCACCAGCTCGCCACGGGCCATCACGGCCTCGGCCTCCTGGCCGAGGGCACTGCCGGCCTGCACTTCGGCCCGCAGCAGATCGCCGGTGGAGAGGTGCAGCAGGCCCCGGGCGGCCGCGAGGCGCTGGGCCTGGGTGCCCTTGCCGGCGCCGGGGGGGCCGAGGAAGAGGAGGCGTTGCGTCATGGCGCGAAAGGGGAGTCGGATTGGGGAAAGGACGGAGATCGGGGATCGGGGACGCCGAAGCGATGAGCCGCGGACCGGCCCCTGGGCCAGGCCCGAAGGCAACGCCTCATTGGCGCACCATGCCCTCGTAGCGCTGGGAGATCACGTAGGTCTGCACCTGCTTGGCGGTGTCGATCGCCACGCCCACCAGGATCAGCAGCGAGGTGGCGCCCAGGCCCTGGAACGTCTTGACCTGGGTCGCGGACTCCACCGCCGAGGGGATGATCGCCACGGCGCCGAGAAACAACGAGCCCAGCAGCGTCAGACGGTTCTGCACGCTGGAAAGGTAGAGGGCCGTGGCCGAGCCGGGCCGCACACCGGGCACCGCCACGCCGGTGCGCTTGAGGTTGGTGGCAATGTCGATCGGGTTGACCGTGAGCGAGGCGTAGAAGAAGGAGAAGCCCACGATCAGGGCGAAGTACACCAGCGCGTAGACCCAGGGGGTGCTGCTGTTGGGGCTGAGGTAGCCGGCCAGCTTGATCAGCCAGGGCGCGTTCGCCATGTTGGCGATGGTGAGCGGCAGGAACACCACCGCCGAGGCGAAGATGATCGGCATCACGCCGCCGGCATTGAGCTTGAGCGGCAGATAGCTCTGGCGCGCCGCCAGCAGGTTGGCGCCGCCCACCTGGCGCTTGGCGCTCACGATCGGGATGCGGCGGTTGCCCTCCTGCACGAAGATGATGCCCACGATCGTGACCAGGAACACCAGCACCAGCACCACGATGCCGCCCACCGTGCTGCGGTCGCCACTCTGGGCCAGCTCGATGGTGGAGCCCAGGGCCCGGGGCAAGGTCGCCACGATGTTGAGGAAGATCACCAGCGAGGCGCCCTGGCCGATGCCGCGTTCGGTGATCACCTCGCTGATCCACATCACCACCATCGAGCCGGTCACCAGGGCCACGGCGGTCTGGATCACGAACACGAGATCCGGCGTGCCGGCGGTGGCGTAGGGGCGCAGGATCAGGGCGAACACCACGCTCTGGAGGATGCCCCAGCCCAGGGCCACGTAACGGGTGTACTGGGCGATCTTGCGGCGGCCGGCCTCACCCTCGTTCTTCTGCAGATCCTCCAGCTGGGGGATGGCGGAGGTGAGCAGCTGCAGGATGATCGAGGCGTTGATGAACGGCAGGATCCCCAGGCCGAACACCCCCAGGGTGGAGATGCCGCCGCCGGTGAAGATGTCCAGAAAGCCGATCAGCTGGCCGCCGCGGGCGATGAAGTCCTGGAAGGCGACCCGATCGATGCCGGGCACGGGGATGTAGATCCCCAGGCGCACCAGCAGCAACAGGCCCAGGGTGGTCAGCACGCGATCGCGCAGGCCCTTGGCCTGGATCAGCTGGCTGAGGATTTCTCCGGCACTGGGGTTGCGACCCCGGCTGACAAGCATGGCGAAGAGGGGCGGTGGAGGGGAGAAAGCGGAACAAAAAAGCCGTCTGCAGGGCCCAAGGCACTGTCAGACGGCTCTGACCCTAAGGGGTCTGAAGAACGGGAGAGATCGGGCCGATGGCTCAGATCTCTTCGACGCTGCCGCCGGCGGCCTCGATCTTGGCGCGGGCGCTGGCGGTGAAGGCGGCGGCCTGGACCGTGAGTTTCACGGACAGGTCACCATTGCCGAGCACCTTGAGGGGATGCTTGGGGCTGGTGACCAGGCCCTCCTTCACCAGGGTGTCGATGTTGACGGTGCTGCCGGCCTTGAGGTCGGCGAGCTTGCCCACATTGATCACCGTGTAGTTCGTCGGGTTGATCAGGGTGAAGTGCTTGAGCTTCGGCACCCGGCGGTAGAGGGGCATCTGACCGCCCTCGAAGCCCGGACGGGTGGGGCGACCTGAGCGGGACTTCTGACCACGCATGCCGAAACCACAGCTGGCGCCCTGGCCGGCGGCGATGCCGCGGCCCTTGCGGAGCTTGCGGCGGCGGGCCCCCTTCTGGGGGGCGAGGGACTGGAGATTGAGCGACGTCATGGCGGGCCTCAGGAGTAGATCTGCTCGAGGGAGATGCCCCGCTCCTTGGCGGTCTCCTTGTGGGTGCGCAGGCCGTTGAGGGCATCCACGGCGGCCCGGGCATTGTTGAGGGGGGTCTTGGAGCCCAGGCGCTTGGCCAGCACGTTCTTGATGCCGGCGAGCTCCAGCACCGTGCGGATCGAACCGCCGGCGATCACACCCGTACCGGGGGCGGCCGGACGGATCAGCACGCTGGCGGCGCCGTCACGGCCGTTGCCGAGGGTGGGGATCGAGGAGTGGCGGGTGAGGGGCACCTTGACCAGGTGCTTCTTGCCATCGGCCACGCCCTTGCGGACGGCGCCGATCACATCGCCGGCCTTGCCGACACCCACGCCCACCTGGCCCTTCTCGTTACCGACGACGACGATGGCCCGGAAGCTCATCTTCTTGCCGCCCTTCACGGTCTTGGAGACCCGGCGAATCTGCACCACGCGCTCCTGCCACTCGGAGTCGCGCTCCTGACCGCGACGATTATCGCGGCCCCGACCGCCCTTGCGGTCACCACCCCTGCCGTCACCGCGGCCACCGCGGCGCTCCTGCTGGCCTTCGGCCGCGGCAGGAACGTCGGAGGCGGCGGGCACCGCGTTGGACTGAACTTGATCGTTGGTTTCCGTCATGGTGAGAGCAGGGATCAGAACTGAAGGCCCGCTTCCCGGGCGGCATCAGCCAGGGCCTTGACCCGGCCGTGGTACAGGTTGCCGCCGCGATCGAAGACCACCTGCTGGATGCCCTTGGCAAGGGCCCGCTTGGCGACCAGCTGACCAACGGCGACGGAGGCGTCGGAGTTGGAGCCGAGCGTGAGGCTGGTGCGGAGCTCCTTGTCGACGGTCGAGGCGGAACACAGGGTGTTCTGGGCCGCGTCGTCGATGACCTGGGCGTAGATGTGATTGTTGGAGCGGAACACGGCGAGCCGGGGGCGAACCGCGGTGCCGGCCAGATGGCGACGCAGGCGGCGGTGCCGCTTCTGGGTCTGCTGCTTGCGAGTAAGGGACGACATGGGGGTACTGGGTAACGACGCTCAGGCAGACCTCATTTCTTACCGGTCTTACCGGCCTTGCGCAGGATGCGTTCGCCCTCGTACTTGATGCCCTTGCCCTTGTAGGGCTCAGGCGGACGGATGGCGCGCACCTTGGCGGCTTCGTTGCCCACAACTTCCTTGTCGGCACCGGACACCAGCACGGTGGTGTTGCCGTCAACGGCAAAACTGACGCCCGCGGGGGGATCCAGCTCCACCTGATGGCTGTAGCCGGCGCTCACCACCAGCTTCTTGCCCTGGACAGCGGCGCGGTAGCCCACGCCGACGATCTCGAGCTTGCGAGTGAAGCCGTTGCTGACGCCCTCGACCATGTTGGCCACGAGGGTGCGGCAGAGGCCGTGGCGCTCCCGGGAACGGCGGCTGCCGTTGACGGGGCTCACCACCAGGGTGTTGCCGTCCTGGGCGATGGCGACGCCATCGGGGAGGGTGCGGCTCAATTCCCCCTTGGGCCCCTTCACGGTCACGTCGAGGCCGTTGAGGCTGACGGTGACCGCGTTGGGGACGGGAATCGGCGCTTTACCAATACGAGACATGGGTTGACCTCCCTATCAGTAGACGTAGCAGAGCACTTCGCCGCCGACGCCCTGCTTGCGGGCATCGCGGTCGCTCATCACACCCCTGGAGGTGGAGATGATGGCCACGCCGAGGCCGCCAAGAACCTTGGGCAGCTGGCGGGTGTTCTTGTAGATCCGCAGGCCGGGCTTGCTGACGCGCTGCACGGTGCGGATGGTGGGCTGGCGGTGCTTGCCGCTGTACTTCAGCTCGAGCACGAGGTGCTTGAGCACGCCCTCACCTTCTTCGGTGATGTCGGCGATGAAGCCCTCCTGCTGCAGCACGTTGGCGATGCTGCGGACGATGCGGGAGGCGGGCACCTTGGTGGTCTGGTGACGCTTCTCACTCGCATTGCGGATGCGGGTGAGCAGGTCGGAAATCGGGTCGTGATTAGCCATGGTCGGATCCGAAGAGGGCTCAGTTGCTCTGGAACGGCATTCCCATCTCGCGCAGGAGGGCGCGGCCCTCTTCGTCGTTACGGGCGGTGGTCACGATGGTGATGTCCATGCCCCGGATGGCATCGATCTTGTCGAAGGAGATCTCGGGGAAGATGATCTGCTCCCGGATACCCAGGGTGTAGTTCCCCCGGCCGTCGAAGCTCTTGGCACTCACGCCGCGGAAGTCGCGGATGCGCGGCAGGGCGAGGTTAATGAGACGTTCGAGGAAGGCATACATCCGATCACCGCGGAGGGTGACGGCCACACCGATCGGCATGCCCTGACGGATCTTGAAGCCGGCGATGGCCTTCTTGGCGCGGGTCACCACGACCTTCTGGCCGGTGATGGTGGCCAGCTCCACGATCGAGGCCTCGAGGGCCTTGGCGTTCTGGGCGGCTTCACCGAGGCCCCGGTTGACGGTGACTTTCACCACCTTGGGGACTTCGTGGATGTTCGAGAGGTTGAGATCCTTGAGCAGCTTGGGCTGGATCTTCTCCCGATAGTTCTGTTTGAGGGACATGACGGGGGGAAGGGGTTGCGCTTCTGGGCGTTGTCAGAAGGCGGACAGGGACAGACGGAAAGACAGGCGGGTGTAGCGGAGACCGATCAGGGGCCTGGGGTGAGGAATCTCAGTCCAGGATCTCGCCGGTCTTCTTGAGGCGGCGCTTCTTGGTGCCGTCCTTCTCCAGCACGATCTCCACGCGGCTGGCCACCTTCTTCTCGGTGGAGTACAGCTGCACGTTGGAGGCATGCACGGAGGCTTCCTCGGTCACGATGCGACCGGATTCGCCCTCCTGGGTGGGCTTGACGTGGCGGGTGCGCAGGTTGATGCCCTGCACGACCACGCGGTTCTCGTAGGGCAGGGTGCGCAGGACCTCACCGGTCTTGCCCTTGTCCTTGCCGGCGATCACCTGGACGGTGTCGCCCTTCTTGATGCGCATCTTGATGCGCACCTGGGCCTTGGCCTTGGGGGTGGCAGTCGCCATCTCAGATCACCTCCGGAGCGAGGGACACGATCTTGGTGAAGTTGCGCTCGCGCAGTTCGCGGGCAACGGGACCGAAGACGCGGGTGCCCTTGGGGTTGTTGTCGTTGCCCAGGATCACGGCGGCGTTGTCGTCGAACCGGATCGAGTTGCCGGTGTCGCGGCGCAGGGTGGCCCTGGTGCGCACCACAACGGCCTTGACCACGTCCGACTTCTTGACGCCCATGTTGGGCATGGCGTCCTTGACGGCGGCCACGATCACATCGCCCACGTGGGCGTAGCGACGGTTGGTGCCCAGCACACGGATGCACTGGATCCGCTTGGCGCCGCTGTTGTCAGCGACGGTGAGGAAAGTTTCCTGTTGAATCATCGGGAGTCTTCCTCAGCTGGCGCTGGTGTTGGTGAGAACCTCGGCCACGGCCCAACGCTTGGTGCGGCTGAGGGGACGGGTTTCGGTAATGCGAACCCGGTCACCCACCTTGCAGGCGTTGGCCTCATCGTGGGCCTTGTAGCGGGTGGTGCGGCTCACCGTCTTCTGATAGATGGGGTGGGGGAAGCGGTTTTCCACCGCCACAACCACCGTTTTGTCCATCTTGTCGCTGACGACGGTGCCGACCCTTTCCTTGAGTGCCATGACTGGTATGGGGGGAATCAGGAAGCGGCGGAGCGCTGGCGCTCGGATTGCACCGTCAGCAGCTGGGCCAGCTTGATGCGGGCGGCCTTGAAGCGGTGCGGGGTCTCGAGACGGCGGGTGGCCTGCTCGAAACGGAGGGTGAACAGTTCGCGGCGGGTGCCATCGATCTGGGCGGTGATCTCCTCGCCGGAGAGCTTGCGCAGTTCGGCGATGTCGGGACGTGCCATGGTCAGGACTCCACGGTGGCGACTTCTGCGACCTGGGCGGCCTCTTGGTCAGCCAGGCTCAGAAACTTGGTCTTGAGGGGCAGTTTGTACTGCGCCAGGCGCATGGCCTCTTTGGCGATGTCGGGGGTGATGTCGGCACCACCCATCTCAAAGAGGATGCGACCGGGCTTGATCACCGCCACCCAGAACTCCGGGTTGCCCTTACCGGAACCCATCCGGGTTTCGGCGGGGCGCATGGTGACCGGCTTGTCGGGGAAGATCCGGATCCAGATCTTCCCGCCCCGCTTGACATGGCGGGTCATGGCACGACGACAGGCCTCGATCTGGCGGGAGGTAATCCACCCGCACTCCTGGGCCTGGAGCGCGAAGTCACCGAAGGCAATGGTGTTGCCTCGGGTGGCGATGCCGCGCATGCGGCCGCGCTGCTGCTTGCGGAATTTGACGCGTCTGGGACTCAGCATGGTTCAGGCCTCCTGATCACTCTTCGTTCGAACGGTCTTCGAACTGTTGGGGCCGCCGGCTGGTGCGGCGCTTGGGTGCCGCACCCACGGGCACCTTGTCCTGTTGACCAGGAAGGACTTCCCCCTTGAACACCCACACCTTGATCCCCAGCACCCCGTAGGTGGTGGAGGCGACCTTGGTGGCGTAGTCGATGTCGGCGCGGAGGGTGTGCAGGGGCACACGGCCTTCGCGGGTCCACTCGGTCCGGGCGATCTCGGCGCCGTTGAGGCGGCCGCTCACCTGGATCTTCAGGCCCAGGACGCCAGCGCGCTGGGCGCGCTGGACGGTCATGCGCAGCACGCGGCGGAAGGCCACGCGCTTCTCCAGCTGCTGGGCGATGTACTCGGCCAGCAGGTAGGCGTCGGCGTCGACGCGCTCCACTTCGACCACGTTGATGCGCACCTGGCGGCTGGCATCCCCGACGGTCTTCTGAATGCCGGCGCGCAGTTCCTCAATGCCGCTGCCCTGACGGCCCACGAGCACGCCCGGGCGGGCGGTCTTGAGCTCGACCTCGAGCTGGTCGGCCTTGCGGGCGATCAGCACATCGCTGATGCCGGCGGCGCCGTACTTCTTGTGGATGAACTTGCGGATCCGGTCATCCTCCTGGAGGAGGGTCGGATAGGTCTTGCTGGGGGCGTACCAGCGGGACCGGTGCTCCTGGGTGATCCCCAGGCGCAGGCCGGTTGGATGGATCTTGTGTCCCATCGTTCGGTGTCCTCGGGATCAGGCGGAAGGAGCCACAGCAATGCTGATGTGGCAGGTTTTTTTCTGAATCGCGTAGGCGCGACCCTGGGCGCGGGGGCGGAAGCGCTTCAGCACGGGACCCATGTCGGCCGTGGCCGCAGAGATCACGAGGTTGGCGGGATCCAGGCCCAGGTTGTTCTCGGCATTGGCCACCGCAGAACGCAGCACCTTGGTGATCGGGCCGGTGGAGCGGTAGGGCATGAACTCGAGCATGATCAGCGCGTCGCGATAGGAGCGACCGCGGATCTGATCGAGCACCCGGCGCACCTTGGACACGGAGCCACGGATGTAGCGGCCATGGGCCTGGGCCGTTTGGTTGGAGCTGTTAGCCATGTCCTCAGCGGCCTCCTTTCTTGTCCTTGATGTGGCCCCGGAAGTTGCGGGTAGGCGCAAATTCCCCGAGCTTGTGACCCACCATCTGCTCCGTCACGTAGACGGGCACATGGGCCTTGCCGTTGTGAACGGCAATGGTGTGGCCGATCATCATCGGCAGGATGGTGGATGCCCGTGACCAGGTCTTGATCACGGACTTGTCGTCGGCAGCGTTCTGCTTCTCAACCTTGCGGAGCAGGCTGTCGGCAACAAACGGGCCTTTTTTGAGTGAACGTCCCATGGCGGTTTAAGCGGAAAGCAAAGCGGTGTGGTTCATCAGGAATCGCGTCCGCCACGGCTCCGCTTGGAGGTGCGGCGACGTTTCCGGAGCACAAACCGATTGCTGGGTTTGTTCCGCTTGCGGGTCTTGAGGCCAAGGGCCGGCTTACCCCAGGGGGTGACAGGACCGGAGCGGCCGATCGGCGCGCGACCCTCGCCACCACCGTGGGGGTGGTCGCAGGGGTTCATCACCGAACCGCGCACCTGGGGACGGCGACCGAGCCAGCGGCGACGGCCGGCCTTGCCGAGGCTGGTGTTGCGGACTTCGGCGTTGCCCACTTCGCCGAGGGTGGCGTAGCACTCACGGCGCACCAAGCGAACCTCGGTGGAGGGCAGCTTGAGGGCGACATAGTCGCCCTCCTTGGCCATCACCTGGGCGCTGGCGCCGGCGGTGCGCACCATCTGGCCGCCACGACCGGCGTACAGCTCCACGTTGTGGACGCTGGAGCCGAGGGGGATGGCGGAGAGGGGCAGGGCGTTGCCGTTCTCGATCGGGGACTCGGGACCCGAGACCACGGTGGAGCCGACGGCCACCCCGGCCGGAGCCAGGATGTAGCGCTTCTCGCCATCGGCGTAGAAGAGCAGCGCCAGACGGGCGTTGCGGTGCGGGTCGTAGTGGATGGCGGCCACCTTGGCCACCACCCCGTGCTTGTCGCGACGGAAGTCGACGAGGCGATAGAGGCGCTTGTGGCCACCGCCGCGGTGGCGGCAGGTGATCACACCACGGTTGTTGCGGCCCTTGCGCTGGTGCTTGGCCACCACCAGGCCGCGCTCGCGGCCCCGGCCGGTGACTTCGGCGTAGTCGCTGGCGACCCGGGTGCGGGTGCCAGGCGTAATCGGGCGGTACTTACGGATTCCCATGTCGGTTCAGACCCCTCAGGACTCAGGGAACAGCTGGATGGCACTGCCATCGGCAAGGCGCACCACCGCCTTCTTCACCTGGGCGCGCTTGCCGGCGAAACGGCCCACACGCCGGGTGCGGCGCGGGGGGTTCATGGTGCTGATCCCGACGACCTTCACATCGAACAGCTGTTCGACGGCGGCCTTGATGTCGGGCTTGGCAGCCCGGTGGTCCACCTCAAAGGTGTACTGGTTCTGCTCCAGGGCGCGGGTGGCCTTCTCGGTGATCAGCGGCCGACGGATCACATCCGCGAGCCGACCTGCAAAACGTTCAGCCATCGCCGTAGACCTCCTGAATCTTCGCGAGTGCTTCCTCGCTCACCACCAGGGCGTTGGCGTGGAGCAGATCGAACACGTTGAGCTGATCGGCGGCGATCAGCTTCACCTTTTCGAGGTTGCGCACCGAGCGGCGCACCACCTCGCTGGGGGCATCCAGCACCACCAGCACCTTGGAGCCTGCGGCGATGCCGAGACGGCCGAGGGCGGCGGTGATTTCCTTGGTCTTGGGGATGTCCAGGCCAGCGGCGAAACCCTTCACCACGGTGATGTCCGCAGCGCGGCTCACCAGGGCGGTGCGAAGGGCGAGGCGCCGCTCCTTGCGGTTCATCCCCAGGTTGTAGGTGCGGGGCTTGGGCCCGAAGACCACACCGCCACCGGGACGCAGCGGGGTGCGGATCGAACCCTGGCGGGCGCGACCGGTGCCCTTCTGCTTGTAGGGCTTGCGGCCGCCACCGGCCACTTCAGCGCGGGTGAGGGTGCTGGCGGTGCCCTGACGGGCGTGGGCCAGCTGGCGCACCACGGCGCGATGCACGAGGTCCTTGGCGGAGCTCTCTTTGGCGACCTTCAGGTCGAGGCTGGCGGAACCAGCCTCCTTGCCTTGCCAGTCGCGAACGACGATGGTTGTCATCTCTGTCCTCCTCAGTTCGCGGCCTTGGCGCCCACCCGCTTGGCGGGGAGGATGTTCAGCAGGGTGCCCGGCTTGCCGGGAACCGAGCCCTTCACCACCAGCAGATTGCGCTCGGTGTCCACCTTCAGGATCACCAGCCCGCGGGTGGTGATCTGCTTACCGCCGTAGCGGCCCGCCATGCGCTTGCCGGGGTAGACGCGGCCGGGGGTGGTGCCGGCGCCGATCGAGCCGGGCTCGCGGTGGTTCTTCGAACCGTGGGTCATGGGGCCGCGGCTGAAGCCGTGGCGCTTCTGCAGGCCGGAGAAACCGCGACCGATGGTGTCGCCGCTCACATCGACTTTCTGGCCCGCCTCAAAGGTGGCCACGGTGACATCGCTGCCGAGTTCCAGACCGTCGACGCTGTCGACGCGGTACTCCTTCAGGTGACGCAGGGGCTCGCTACCGGACTTGGCCAGGTGACCCTTGGCCGGCTTGTTGACGAGCTTCTCGCGAATGTCACCGAAGCCCAGCTGGACGGCGGTGTAGCCGTCGGTGCTGTCGGTTTTGAGTTGGGTGATGCGGCAGGGACCCGCCTCGATCACGGTGACCGGGATGGATCTGCCTTCGTCGTCGAAGAACTGGGACATACCCAGTTTCTTCCCAAGAATGCCGATGGACATAGGAAGGGGAACAACGCCAGCAGGACCACCACTGCCCTCTGCAACTGCAGTCAGCAATGGTGTGGGCTGAATTCGGCGCTCACGGGCTGACCCGGCGGGGCGTGGCGCTCAGGCGAGCGCGGCGGCAGAGACCGGGGGAGCTAGCGGCATCGCAGACAGCAGGCTGGGACTTGCTCGACCGGACCAGGCAATCCCCGAGGGGACCGGATTGATCTGCAGGGGAGGAAGCGCCGAAGCGGATCTCCCGAGGTCAGTCCTGGCGCGTGGAGCAGTTTCCCGGCGGTGACTCCTGAGCCGATCCCGAAGGAGGACTGGGGAGGCCGCACTGGCCGGGGAAGGTCGCCACCACTGGCGACCTGGTGCAGTGCGCTGGAGGCCCGGCTAGCGGACGGGCACAGTTGCAGTTGCACAAGCGACGATGGTACCGCATCGGCCCACGGCCCTCCCCTGGGCCGAACCAAAGACCGGGGCCCAGCTGCCAGACTGGCGGAAGCGCTCTGCTGCCCGCATGCCCCTGCTGCTCACCGGTCGCGGATTCCGCCAGGAACTGGAGCAGGCCGGAGCCCTGGCCCTCTTTGCACCGCTGGAGGGGGGCAGCGAGACCCGACTGCTGCGTCGGCTGCGGGCTGCAGGCTATCGGGCCCAGATGACCTCGGCCCGGGGCCTGGGGGATCCGGAGGCCTTCCTGCTGCAGCTGCACGGCGTGCGGCCGCCCCACCTGGGCCACCAGAGCGTGGGCCGGGGCGCCGCGGTGGGCGAGGTGCACATGGCCGCCCCGCAGCTGGGGGCCCTGCTGGAGGGCGACGCGCCGATCCTGCTGTGGCTGCTCGAGGGCCAGGTGCTCTCCAGTGCCGAACTGGCGACCCTGGTGAACCTGACGCGGCGCGAGCCGCGGCTGAAGATCGTGGTGGAGATGGGCGGCGCCCGGGCCCTGCGCTGGCAGCCCCTGCAGCAGCTGGTGGGCTGAGGCCTTGGGCGCCGCCAGGGCTGTCCCGAAGGTGGCTGGCCCGCCCCTGGCGGCCCCGCTCCCAGCGGACGCCCAGGACGGCCCCGAGCAGGCCCTGGCCATGGGCCGCTGGGTCAAGCTGATCTGCGGCGCCGGCAACCAGGACCTGGCGGCCATCGAGGACCTCTGCGCCATCTACGCCCTGGCGGGGGTCCACTGCATCGATGTGGCCGCCGACCGGGCCGTGGTGGCCGCCGCCCGCCGCGGCCTGGCCTGGGCCGCCGAGCAGCCCGCCGGCCACGCGGCCACGCGGCCCTGGCTGATGGTGAGCCTCAGCGACGGCGAGGACCCCCACTTCCGCAAGGCCCGCTTCGATCCCGGGCTCTGCCCGCCCGACTGCCCGCGCCCCTGCCAGCGGGTCTGTCCCGCCCTGGCCATCGGCGCCGCCGGCGGGGTGATCGCCGAGCGCTGCTACGGCTGCGGCCGCTGCCTGCCGGCCTGCCCGCTCGGGCTGATCGGCGAGGAGCAGCAGATCCTGGCGGCCGAGGCGGTGGCGCCGCTGCTGGCCGACCTGCGCCCCGACGCCGTGGAGCTGCACACCCAGCCCGGCCGCCTGGAGCCCTTTGCCCGGCGCCTGGAGCAGGTGCGCGCCAGCGGCGTGCCGCTGCGGCGCCTGGCGGTGAGCTGCGGCCTTGAGCGGGGGGCCGTGGGTGCTGAAGCGAGCCGGCCCCCGACGCCCCTCACGCCCCGGCAGCTGGCCGCCGAGCTGTGGCAGCGCTTCGCCCTGGTCCGGGCTGCCGGACTGCGGCCCCTCTGGCAGCTGGATGGCCGGCCGATGAGCGGCGATGTGGGGGCGGGCACCGCCCGGGCGGCGGTGGCCCTGCTGGCGGAGCTGCAGGCCTGGGCGCCCCCCGGCCCCCTGCAGCTGGCGGGGGGCACCAACGGCCGCAGCCTGGCCCTGCTGCCCCCCGGCAACCGGGCCGCTGGGGTGGCCTTCGGCAGCGTGGCCCGGCGCCAGCTCCAGCCGTTGCTGCAGCAGGCGGAGGCCGCCGGCCGGCCGCTGCGGGAGCTGCCGGAACTGCGGCGCCGGGCCCTGGAACTGGCCCGGGGGCTGGTGGAGCCGTGGCGGCAGCGCGGGCGCAACGCCGCTGGCTAGAACGCAGGTCCGGCAGAGCATCCGCCCGTGACGGCCTCCCCCGCGCCCAGCGGCGCAGCCCCCATCCCGGTACCCCCGCCCCCGGCGGAGGCCGTTCCCAGCGGGCCGATCGAGCCCCAGCGAGTCACCGACGACCTGGACAGGCTGCTGGAGGTGCTTCCGGCCGCCGTGCAGCAGGCCCTGGCGCCGGTCGAGGCCCGCGACCAGCTGCTCGAGGTGGTGCTGGATCTGGGCCGGGTGCCCGAGGCCCGCTACCCCGGCCGGGCCGTGGCCCTCGGGGAGGCGGTGGTGACGCGCGGCGATCTGGCCGCCGTGGTGGAGCAGCTGGGGGCCTTCGGCGGCGACAACCGGGCCGGCATCGAGCGCACCCTGCACCGCATCAGCGCCATCCGTAACCGCAGCGGCGATGTGGTGGGCCTCACCTGCCGGGTGGGCCGCGCCGTGTTCGGCACCGTGGCGATGGTGCGCGACCTGATGGACATGGGCCAGTCGCTGCTGCTGATGGGCCGCCCCGGCGTGGGCAAGACCACAGCCCTGCGCGAGATCGCCCGGGTGCTGGCCGACGACCTGGGCAAGCGGGTGGTGGTGATCGACACCAGCAACGAGATCGCCGGCGATGGCGACATCCCCCATCCCGCCATCGGCCGGGCCCGGCGCATGCAGGTGGCGCGACCGGAGCTGCAGCACCAGGTGATGATCGAGGCAGTGGAGAACCACATGCCCGAGGTCATCGTGATCGATGAGATCGGCACCGAGCTCGAGGCCCAGGCGGCCCGCACCATCGCCGAGCGCGGCGTGATGCTGGTGGCCACGGCCCACGGCAACGAACTGGCCAACCTGATGAAGAACCCCACCCTCTCGGATCTGGTGGGCGGGATCGAATCGGTGACCCTGGGCGATGAGGAGGCCCGCCGCCGCCGCACCCAGAAGACCGTGCTGGAGCGGGCCGCCGAACCCACCTTTCCCCTGGCGGTGGAGATGCACAGCCGCAGCCGCTGGCTGGTGCACCGCGACGTGGCCCGCACCGTGGATCTGCTGCTGCGGGGGCAGCTGCCCCGGCCCCAGGTGCGGGAGCTCGATGGCGACGGCCAGCTGCGGCTCCGGGAGTCGCCGCCGCCACTGCCCCTGACGAGGCCCGGGGGCGAGGAGGAGCGGATGCCGGCGCGACGACCCCGCCCCGTCGCCCTGGCCCCGGTGCCCCTGCCGGATCCGAGCGCTCCCTCCCGGGAGCGGAGCCGAACGGGGTCACCGGCAAGCGCATCGGGGAGGGGGCCTGACGGAGCACCCGACGCGGCAACAACCGGGCTGACGGACGGAGACGAGCCAGCCGGGAGCAGGCCCCAGCTGCCCCTGCGGCTCTACGCCGCCGGCATCAGCCCCCAGCTGGTGGAGCAGGCCGTGCGCAGCCGCCGCCTGCCGGTGCAGCAGGTGGAGGCCGTGGCGGAGGCCGATGCGGTGCTGAGCGTGCGCCAGCAGCTGGGCCGCGACCCGGCGGTGCGCCAGCAGGCCCAGGCCCACGGGGTGCCGATCCTGGTGATCAAGGCCGACACCCTGCCCCAGATCCAGCGGGGCCTGGAGCGGCTGCTGAGCCGCCACGGCGCGCTGGCCCCGGACGCCCCCACGCCCACCGGCCAGCAGGACGACGCCATGGCGGCCCTGGAGGAATGCCGCCTGGCCGTGGAGCAGCTGGTGCTGCCCCAGGGCCGTCCGGTGGAACTGCTGCCGCGCAGCGCCCGGGTGCGGGAGCTGCAGGCCGAACTGGCGGCCCGCTACCGGCTGGGCTCGGCGGTGTTCGGCAGCGGCGGCCAACAGCGGCTGCGCATCTTTCCGGCCTGAGGGCCCGCGCGGGGGATGCGGCGCGGGCCGGCATGCAGGAAGCCGGGATTCAGCGGGCCGAGATTGACGAAGGTCCCCCCGCTATGGGTAACTATCTGGGTGCTCAGGCCTGCCTGGGGACTCCGGGCTGCGGCGCCAGAGCTGCCGCAACCAGCCTGACTGGATCGACCTCCGTTGATCGCGCCAGGCCGATTGATCCCAGATCAATCGAAGCCCGAACGCATTGGGCCGTCGCCAAGTGGTAAGGCAGCGGGTTTTGGTCCCGCCATTCCTAGGTTCGAATCCTAGCGGCCCAGTTCAAATCATCTCCGCCGTGCACCCCAGCCCCCTGCTGGTGTTCGATTTCGACGGCGTGCTCGTCGACGGCATGGCCGAGTACTGGTGGAGCGCCCGCCGTGCCGCCCTGGCCCTGCGACCGGAGGTGCACCTTCCCGAGCAGGCCCCCACAGGCTTCCGGCTGCTGCGGCCCCTGATCCACAAGGGCTGGGAGATGGTGCTGTGCGCCCTGGAACTGGGTCGGTCCGACCTGGATCTCAGCGTCTTCCTGGCGGACTACGACGGCCGCATCGAGGCAGCCCTGGCGCGCTGGCAGCTGGAGCCCGCCCAGCTTCAGGGGAGCCTGGAGGCCGTCCGCCACGCCGCCCTGCGGGACGACCGCGACGGCTGGCTGGCCCTGCACCGGCCCTACCCCGGCGTGCCGGAGCGCCTGCGGCGCCTGGAGACCGAGGGCAGCCCCTGGCTGGTGCTCACCACCAAGGGCGAGGCCTTTGCCCGGGAGCTGCTGGCGGCCGCCGGGCTGAAGCCCCTGGCGGTCTACGGCCACGAGCGGGGCAGCAAGCCGGAGGTGCTGCTGCAGCTGGGCCAGGAGCAACCCCTGGGCCAGCCAGCGCCGGGCCAGGAACCGCCGCCGGCCCGGGAGCCGCTGCGGCCGCTGTGGTTCGTCGAAGACCGCCGCCCCACCCTCGAGCAGGTGCGGGCCACCGACGGGCTGGCCGGGGTGCGCTGCTTTCTGGTGTCGTGGGGCTACCTCGGGCCGGGCGACCAGCAGAACCTGCCCCCGGGCATCCAGCTGCTGGAGCCGCAGCAGTTCGCCGCCCCCCTGGCGCGGTGGCCCTGACGCGCTAGCGTACGTCTGTACTAGGGCGCTGTCATCCACCTGGGCCGGGGCCCCGCGGACCCCGCCGGCACCCGCGGCGCTCCAGCTCCGGACGCCACCCGTGGAACGGAGGCCGGTTTCGGTGGCACTGGTTCCTGCAAGGTCGCAGGATGGCCCCCATCGCAGGCCCAGCCTCCCACCAGCCCCGCGGCCCACTCCATCGCTGATTCGCAGACATGCCTGCCGACGACAAGACCCCCGACCTCAAGGCCGCCCGCATCCCCGCCACCGGCGGCAGCAGCGCCACCAGCGCCGCCGATGCCCGGGCCGCGGCCGAACGGGACAAGGCCCTGGGCCTGGTGCTCAACCAGATCGAGCGCAACTTCGGCAAGGGCTCGATCATGCGCCTGGGGGATGCCTCGCGCATGCGGATCGAGACGACCCCCACCGGCGCCCTGACCCTGGACCTGGCCCTGGGCGGCGGCTATCCCAAGGGCCGCGTGGTGGAGATCTACGGCCCGGAGAGCTCCGGCAAGACCACCCTCACCCTGCACGCCATCGCCGAGGTGCAGCGCCGCGGCGGCGTGGCGGCCTTCGTGGATGCGGAACACGCCCTCGATCCGGTCTACGCCGCGGCCCTGGGGGTCGACATCGCCAACTTGCTGGTGTCCCAGCCGGACACCGGCGAGATGGCCCTGGAGATCGTGGACCAGCTGGTGCGCTCCGCCGCGGTGGACATCGTGGTGGTGGACTCGGTGGCCGCCCTCACCCCCCGCGCCGAGATCGAAGGCGAGATGGGCGATCTGGCGGTGGGCAGCCAGGCCCGCCTGATGAGCCAGGCCATGCGCAAGATCACCGGCAACATCGGCAAGTCCGGCTGCACCGTGATCTTCCTGAACCAGCTGCGCCAGAAGATCGGCGTCACCTACGGCAACCCGGAGACCACCACCGGCGGCAACGCGCTGAAGTTCTACGCCTCGGTGCGCCTGGATATCCGCCGCATCCAGACCCTCAAGCGCGGCACCGAGGAATTCGGGATCCGGGCCAAGGTGAAGGTGGCCAAGAACAAGGTGGCGCCGCCCTTCCGCATCGCCGAATTCGACATCCTGTTCGGTCGCGGCATCAGCACCCTGGGCTGCCTGCTCGACCTGGCCGAAGAACACGGCGTGGTGGTGCGCAAAGGCGCCTGGTACAGCTACGAGGGCGACAACATCGGCCAGGGGCGCGACAACACGATCACCTGGCTGGAGCAGAACCCCGCCCAGAAGGACACGATCGAGGTGAAGGTGCGCCAGAAGCTCAGCGAGGGCAATGAATCGCTGCGCCCGGTGGCCACGGCGGCCGCCAAGCTCGCCGCCGGAGCCTCCGCGTCAACCGACGACGGGGCCGAGGCCGCCCTGCCGGCGGCCGCAGGCTGAGCCCTAGACGGGCGCCATGGCAGCCGTGAGCGCCGGTGGTTGGCCGGCGCTCACCGCATCGGCGACGCGCTGCAGTTCCTGGATCGCCTCAGCACCCTCGAACTTGACCAGCTCATGGCCATGGCGGGATTCGACCCAGCTGATGCCGTAGTCGGACACGAGGAAGCGGACCATGTGGCCATCGCCAAGATCGGCCACGAAGGAGGCGCCCTGGCCGTCGCGGCCGTCGCCGCAGACATAGCAGGTGGCCGCCAGGCCCTGGGCCTGCAACCCCTCGGCCAGGGCCTGGAGGCTCATGACCAGGTCTTCAACGACCGAGCGGTAGTGCTCGGCGAGACGCGCAAACATGGCGCCCAGGCAAAGAGTTCGCCCAGCCTAAAGGTTTTCTTCCGTTTGTTGCGAGTCGTCATGGACGGAGGCAGGGCCTCAGCCGTCCGCCAGGGTCCACCAGCCCAGGGCCGGCCCCAGGAAGCGCACGGTGATCCAGAACAGCACCAGGGCGCCGATGCCGATCCAGGCGCTCTTGGTGGTGACCTGCACGAACTGCTCGCCCTGCTTCTGGGTGAGGGGCAGCCAGGGGGCGATGCGGGGCGAGGTGTCCTTCGGCTTGGTGGCCTTGGGCCTGGGACGGGGCGGGGCCCCGAGTTCCGCGCGGCGTTTGGCTTCTCCCATGACCCCTGGATCCTGCGGGCTGCAGGCTAGAGGGCCAGCCTCAGCTGGGCAGCAGCCGCTGCAGGGCCACCCAGGGCTCGAGGGCCTGGAGCACCTGGCGGCCCCAACCGCGGCGGCGCAGGCGCCCATCCAGCACCGCCAGGCGGCCGCCACTGCGCCGCAGGCCCGCCACCGCCCGCTGCAGCCGCCCCAGGGCCTCCGGCAGCAGCAACTCCCGGAACCAGTCGCGCCCCTGGAGCCGCAGGGCCTGGACCCGGGCCGCCGTGAGCGGATCCTCCAGGCTGGCGATCGGCAGGGTGGCCGCCACCAGCTGACAGGGCAGGGGCAGACGCCCCTGGTGCTCCAGCCACCAGCTCCAGCTGCAGCACAGCACCCCATTGGCCTCGGGGCCAGTGGTCTCATGGCCCACGCGGCTGCCGAACTCGGCCGCCAGGCCGCTGGCCAGGCCGCGGCGCAGGCCCTCATCGTCGACCAGCACCACGGTGAGGCCGGCCTGGCCCAGCACCAGCCGCCGCGACTGCTCGAGCAGGTGGCTGGCGTAGTGGGGAGCATTGGGCAGGGCCTGGCCCTGGGGGGCAAACAGGGGCAGGGGATCCTGCAGTGGTGGATCGGCCAGTCGGACCTCCACCTGGGGCCGGAAGCCGAGGCCGCTGCCCTCGACCACCTGGCCCAGCAGCACCGCACCCCGCTGCTCCCACAGACCGGCCATCGCCGCCAGGGGCTCCAGGGGCTGGCGCAACCACTGCCACTGCAGCAGCACCGGATCGACCTGGGCCCAGCTGGTCCAGCCGTCGCCGGCGGCCGCCAGCCACTGGGGCCAGGGGTCCGGCAGGGGAGCGAGCAGGCCCAGCAACTGGCGCAGGGGCGCCTCCTCCTCGGGCGCGATCGCCACCTGCTGCAGGGGGCCGCAGGGGCGCGCCAGGATGCGCCGGCTCAGCCGTTCGTGGAGCGCCAGCAGGCTGGCGGAGGCGGAGGGCAGGCTGCGGCGCAGGGCCTCCCAGTCGCGGGAATCGAGGCTGACACCCAGGGCCCGGCGCAGCTGGGGCTCCAGGGCTTCGGCCTCGGGCACCACCAACTGCCGGTCCGCCAGCAGCCCCTGGCGCCAGGCCGCCACCAGATCCGCGTGCTGGAGCAGCCAGAGCCGATCCGGCGGCGGGGCCGTCGGCCCCTCCCAGCAGGGCAGCTGCAGGCCGGCCGCCTGCAGGCGCGGCAGCTCCACCTGCAGCAGCCGCTGCCGCAGCTCCGGGGTCACCACCAGGGCCAGGGGCACCTCCGCCAGGGCGAGGGGCACGAGCAGCCCCAGCAGCCAGCTGGGATCGGAACCGGGGGCCAGGCGCACCAGGGTCTGGTCGCCGCGGCGCAGGCTGCGGGCCACCAGCCGGCTGAGGGTGAGGTGGTGGGGCCAGCGGGGTTCCCCCTCCAGGCGGAGGAGCGCCTTGAGCTGCGCGTGGGCCCGGGCTTCCAGCATCGGGGAATCGTAGGAAGCTGGCTCCAGCCGACTGTGCGGGGGATGACCAGTCCAGGGATACCGGCGGCGCCAGGGCCCGCAGGCGCCTCACCGGCGCCCGCCATCGCGGCGGCCGTCACCGGCGATGGGGCCGCATCGGCCGCCAGCGGCGACGGGAGCCAGCCGTGGCTACTGGGGCCCGTGGGGATCGTGGGCCTCGGCCTGATCGGCGGCTCCCTGGGGCTGGACCTGCGCCGGCGCGGCATCCGCGTGCAGGCCCTGGTGCACCGGGCCGCCACGGCGGAGCGGGCCCGGGCGCGGCAGCTGGCCGATGCGGTGGACACCGACGCGGCTGTGCTGCAGGGCTGCGGCCTGGTGGTGCTGGCCCTGCCGCTGGACCGGCTGCTGGATCCCCCCGCCGAGCTGCTGGCCGCCCTGCCCGCCGGCGCGGTGGTGACGGACGTGGGGTCGGTGAAGGAACCGGTGCTGCGGCGCTGGCGCGTCCGCGAGCGCTTCGTTGCCAGCCACCCGATGGCAGGAACCGCCGAGGCCGGTGTGGAGGCGGGAATCCCGGGGCTGTTCCAGGACCGCCCCTGGGTGGCGACGCCGGAGACGGGCACCGATCCCGCTGCCCTGGCGGCGGTGCGCCAGCTGGCCGACACCGTGGGGGCCCGCTGGCTCACCTGCGAGGCCGGCGCCCACGACCGCAGCGTGGCCCTGATCTCCCACCTGCCGGTGCTGCTGGGGGCCGCCCTGATCGAGGCCGCGGCCGCCGGCGGGGCCGAGGACGGAGCAGGGGAGCTGGTGCGGGCCCTGGCCTCCAGCGGGTTCGCCGACACCAGCCGCGTGGGCGGCGGCAACCCGGAGCTGGGCACGCTGATGGCCCGCTGCAACCGGGAGGCGCTGCTGGCGGCCCTGGGCCACTACCGCCGCCAGCTGGCCCAGCTCGAAACCCTGGTGGAGGGCCAAGACTGGGAGGACCTGCAGCGGACCCTCAGCCACAGCCAGGCCCTGCGGCCGGAGTTTCTGTGAGCACCAGCTCCCGCCCGCGGCCGGCCAGCAGCTGGCGGCAGGCCATCAGCGCCGAGAGGCTCACCCCGGCGGTGCCCTCGCCCGGATAGATGGCGTCGCCGCAGAGCCACAGGCCGGGCAGGGGCGTGCGGCTGGCCAGGCCGAAGGGGCCGAAGCGGCTGGGTTGCTGCCCCAGGCCTCCCACGAAACCGAAGGGGCGACCGGTCCAGCCGGACCAGCCCCGGGGGGTGGCCAGCTCGGCGTGGAGCCAGTGGCGGGGCTCCAGCCCCAGCAGCCGCTGCAGCCCGGTCTGGATTCCTGCCATCGCCGCCGCCTTGCGCAGCTGGTAGTCCGGCTCCGCCAGGCCGAACCAGGGCCGGGCCGCCGTGAACACGCTGGCGATCACGGTGGCCTGCCCCGCCGGCGCCCGGCCGTCACCCTCGGCACTGAGGGACACGAACAGGTTGCCCGGCTCGTCCCACTCCAGCTGGGCATGCAGGCCGGCGTCTGCGGGCAGGGCCTGGCGGGGCACCGCCCCGTAGAGCACCAGCGCGCCGGAGGGATCACCGAAGCCGGCGAGGCGCCGGCCATAGCTCGCCGGCAGCTGCTCCCCCAGCAGCGAGGGCAGCGCCTGGGGCGGCAGCGTGCACACCACCTCCGCGGCCTCCAGCACCAAGGGGCGCCGGGCCGGGCCCTCGCCCGTGACCCGCCAGCCGCCCCCGGCCAGCCGCTCCAGCCCCGTGACGCGGTGCCGAAGCCGCAGCACGCCGCCCGCCTCGGCCAGGGCCCGTTCCAGATCGTCGCTGAGCACCTGCATCGAGCCCTGCAGATGCCACAGGCCCAGCGGCGCCTGGGCCATGGAAAGCACCGTGGCGCCGTAGAGGGCGGCGGTGCGGTCGGCCGGCTCCTGGGAGTAGAGCTTCAGCTGGAGATCGAGGAAGCGGCGCAGGCGCCCATCGCCGCCGCAGCCCGTGAGCCGCTGCAGATCCGCCACCGTGGCGGTGGTGAACAGGCCGCTGGCCAGGGTGGCGGGCCGCAGGGCCGCCAGCAGCCGGGCCAGGTCCCAGGGGGTGCGGGGCGGCAGCACCGGGTCGCGGGCGGCGAAGCCCCAGTTGCTGCGGTGCAGGGCGGCGCAGAGGTCCCAGAAGCGGCCGCTGCCGGGGAACTGGCTCAGGCGCTCCTGGTGCCAGCGCTGCGGATCGCGCCAGAGCTGGATCGGCTCCGCCTCCCCCGCCAGCCGCACGCTGCAGCCCGGATCGAGGGCACTGGCCGGCGGCAGCGGCAGCCCGAAGTGGCGGCAGAGCCGCCAGTGGATGCCGCCCGACTCCAGGCCCGCCACCTGGGTGGCGCCCACGTCGAAGCGGTAGGGGCCGCGGCGGAAGCTGCCGGCGCAGCCGCCGCTCTGGCTGTGGGCCTCCAGCAGCAGCACCTGCAGGCCCTCCCGGGCCAGCAGGGCCGCCGCCGTGAGGCCGGCGATGCCGGCGCCGATCACGATCACCTCAGGCCGATCGACGTCGCGGTCGGAGCTGGTGTTGGCGCTGCGCTCAAGAGGGCGATCGGAATCCGGCGCGGCGGGCAACGGCCAAGGGGGAACGGCTGGCGGCATGCTGGCAACGCCCCCACCGAGGCCGTGGCCCCGTGCTGCCGTCGCCGCTCACCGCCTGGGTGCACGAACGGCTCGGCACCGCCGTGGCCGCGCTGCGGCCGGTGGGGGGCGGCTGCATCCACCGCGCCTGGGCCCTCGAGCTGGCCGATGGCCGACCCCTGTTCGCCAAGACCAACGACGCCCGCCAGCTCCCCCTGCTGGACGCCGAGGCCGACGGGCTGACGGCCCTGGCCGCCGCGGCCGCGGGCGATCCGGTGGTGCCCCGGCCGCTGCACTGGGGGGAGCGGGACGGCCAGGCCCTGCTGCTGCTGGAGTGGCTGCCCCTCCTGGCGCGGGGCCCGGACAGCGGCTGGTGGGACCTGGGCGCGGGCCTGGCCCGGCTGCACCGGCGCAGCCTGGAGGAGGCCGATGGCCGCTTCGGCTGGCATCGGGACAACGTGATCGGCGCCGGACCCCAGCCCAACGGCTGGCAGCGGAGCTGGGGCGCGTTCTTCGCCGAGCAGCGCCTCGGCGCCCAGCTGGCCTGGGCCGCCCGCTCCGGCCGACGGCTGGAGGGAGCCGAGGCGCTGCTGGCCCAGGTTCCGCAGTGGCTGGAGGGCCATGGCGCCCAGCCCTGCCTGGTGCACGGCGACCTCTGGAGCGGCAATGCGGCCCTGCTGGAGGACGGCCGCGGCGCGCTGTTCGATCCGGCGGTCTACCGCGGGGATCGGGAGGTGGATCTGGCCATGGCGCGGCTGTTCGGGGGCTTCCCCGAAGCCTTCTTCACCGGCTATGGGGCCACCTGGCCACTACCGGCGGGTCAGGAGCGGCGGGTTGAACTGTACAACCTCTATCACCTGCTCAACCACGCCAACCTGTTCGGCGGCAGCTACTGGAGCCAGAGCCAGCAGAGCGTGCAGCGGCTGCTCCGCCACCCCCCGCTGGGCTGAGTCACGGGGGGGGGGACAGGCGCACAGAGGGAGCCTCAAGCAAGCGGCTCGGACCCAGTCGCCTCTGGCCGAGCCGCCTCAGGGCGAGTTGCCTGGGGCCCAGACCCTCAGCCCAGGTATTCCTGGCGCAGGTTCTGGATCCGCGACAGCACGGCGCTGCGCTTCTCGCTGGTGGTGAGGTTCTGCCAGCTCCACTGGCCTACCACCACCAGGCCCAGCAGCTCCAGCAGGCCGGGCACCACGGGCAGCAGGTTGATGGTGTCGAGCACCCCTTTGATCAGAACCTGGGCCACGATCACGGCCACCAGAACGCCCACCGCCTTGAGGACGAGGCTGATCTGGCTCCAGTCGACCTGGTCGAGGGTCTGGTTGACCTTGCCGAGGATCTCGCTGTAGCGCTGGCTGAAGCTGGCGGCGGCGTCATCGATCGCCTCGCTCACCGGCTCCTTCAGGTCGGGGGTCTCGTCGCTCATGGAGCCAGGGCTTGTGGGTTCAGCGCCCATAAGGTATCTGGGTGAGTGCCTCCACACCAGAGCAGCTGCGCGCAGATCGGCATTGCCTGATGGTTCTGGCACGCACGCTGCAGAGCGCCGAACCCGAGGAGGGCTGTGCGCTGCTGCTGGGCCGGTGGGATGGCACGGAGCTGGCACTGCTGGAGAGCTGGCCCTGCCTGAACCGCTGGCAGCCGGCCGGCGAGCGCCACCGCCGCTTCAGCCTCGATCCCCGCGAACAGCTGCAGGCCCAACGCTGGGCCCGGGCCCGGGGCCTGCAGGTGATCGGCGCGGCCCACAGCCATCCCGGCAGCGCCGCCGAGCCCTCCGCCACCGACCTGGCGCTCTGCTGGGGGCCCACCCTGATGCTGATCCGCAGCGGCCTGGAGCAGCGCGACGGCGGCCCCGCCACCGCCACCGCCACAGCCGGGGAACACGCCACGGCCGCAGCGGCTGCCGCGGGGCTGCGGGCCTGGTGGATCCCCGGCGAGGACGGCGGTGCCCCCCGGGAGCTGCCGATCGCGATGGCGAAACCCGCACGCCCCGGCGCCTGACGGTCGCGCACCCCAGGCGCGCGGGCCTCTGATTTGGGAGAGTAGAGAACTGGCAAGCACTCCCCGCCCATGCTTCCCCCCGACACCAGCGCCGTTCAGCTGAGTCCCGACGAGGTGGCCCGCTTCTCGCGCCACCTGATCCTGCCGGAGGTGGGCATGGAGGGGCAGAAGCGGCTGAAGGCGGCCTCGGTGCTGTGCGTGGGCACCGGCGGCCTGGGCTCGCCCCTGCTGCTGTATCTGGCGGCCGCCGGCGTGGGCCGGATCGGCATCGTCGATTTCGACGTGGTGGACCACTCCAACCTGCAGCGCCAGGTGATCCACGGCACCAGCTGGGTGGGCAAGCCCAAGATCGAATCGGCCAAGGCGCGGATTCTGGAGATCAACCCCCACTGCCAGGTGGATCTCTACGAGACGGCCCTCACCAGTGAGAACGCCCTGGAGATCATCCGGCCCTACGACCTGGTGTGCGACGGCACGGACAACTTCCCCACCCGCTACCTGGTGAACGACGCCTGCGTGCTGCTGGGCAAGCCCAACGTGTACGGCTCGATCTTCCGCTTCGAGGGCCAGGCCACGGTGTTCAACCTCGATGAGAACAGCCCCAACTACCGCGACCTGTTCCCCGAGCCGCCGCCGCCGGGCATGGTGCCCTCCTGCGCCGAGGGCGGCGTGGTGGGCGTGCTGCCCGGAATCATCGGCGTGATCCAGGCCACCGAGGCGGTGAAGATCATCACCGGCATCGGCACCACCCTCAGCGGCCGGCTGCTGCTGTTCGATGCCCTGGGGATGAAGTTCCGCGAGCTGAAGCTGCGGCCCAACCCCGAACGTCCGGTGATCGACAAGCTGATCGACTACCAGGAGTTCTGCGGCGTGGGTGGCACCGCCCCGGGCCAGGAGGAGGCGGGCTCCGTGCCCAGCATCACCGTGGCCGAGCTGAAAACGATCATCGACGGCCAGATCGCGGACATCCTGCTGCTGGATGTGCGCAACCCACCTGAGGCCGACATCGCCGTGATCCCCGGCGCGGTGCTGGTGCCCCTGGATCGGATCGAGAGCGGCGAGGCCATCGACGACGTGCGCCGCCTGGCGGAGGGCAGAAAGCTCTTCGTGCACTGCAAGCTGGGCGGCCGCAGTGCCAAGGCCCTGATCGCCCTGGGCCGCCACGGCATCGAGGGCACCAACGTGAGCGGCGGCATCGACGCCTGGAGCCAGGAGGTCGATCCCTCGGTGCCGCGCTACTGAGCGGAGCACCAGCTCCTCCGATGGCACCCGTGGGCCCCACCCTCTCCGGGGGCGACGCCGCCGGCCTCGACGTCCGCTCCCAGCGCCTGCGCCTGCAGCGCCGACTGGTGCGTCTGGAGGGGCAGTTCGTCCCCCTCCTGGTGACGGTGCTGCTGCCGATCCTGCTGCTGCCGCTCACAGCCAGCCACGACGGGCCTGGCCAGTGGCTGATTCCGCTGCTGTTCAGCCTGCTGATCCTGCAGTCGATCCGCACCCTGCCGGTGGTCAAGCCCTCCCGCTCCGCCGCCGCCCTGGTGACCGCCTACCGGGCCATTGGGCTGCTGGCTCTGGCTGGGCTCTGGCTGCCGCTGCTGAGCCATGGCTGGCCGAATTCCTTCGTGCGGGCCACGGTGATGGTTCTGAGCACCGGCTTCACGCTCACCACCTCGCTGCGGCTGGTGCAGCTGCTGGCGCGAGTCCCGCGGGTGAATGCCAAGGTGATGGCCGGTGCGGCAGCGGGTTACATCTACCTGGGGCTCACGGGGGGGCTGATGGCCACCGCCATCCAGGTGCTCCGGCCCGGCAGCTTCAACCTCGGGCCCAACGCCAGCAACCAGGTTCTGCTGGATCGGCTCACCTACTTCAGCTTCGTGACGATCGGCGGCCTGGGCTACGGCGACGTGGTGCCCACCAACGCGGTGGGCGAACGCCTCGTGATCCTGCTGAGCGTGGCGAGCACCCTGTACGTGGTGCTGCTCGTGGGTCTGCTGATGGGGCGCTTCATCGCCACCGAACAGCTCGAATTTGAGGTGGAGGCCCTAGTCGACGAGGTGGAGGATGCGAACAGCCCGATTCGGAGCCGCCTGAACGCCCGCGGGCCTGAGCGAGGGGACACGCAACCCTGAGGCGCTTCAGTAGTCGACGCCGCGCTTGAGATCGATGCCGCGCTCGGCGTAGTGCTTGTGGCACACCATCTCCGAGTGCACCGAGGCGAGATCAAAGTAAGCGGGGGGGTTCTTGCAGCGGCCCGTGATGATCACCTCCGTTTCGGCCGGCTTGCGCAGCAGCGTCTGCACGATCGGCTCAACGGGCAGCAGCTCCAGATCCACGGTGGGGTTGAGCTCATCGAGGATCACAGTTTTGTAGAGGCCGCTGGCGATGGCGGCCCGGGCGATCTCCCAGGCCCGCTCCGCCTCCACGTAGTCGATCGGCTGCTGCTGGCCGCGCCACACGATCGCGTCGCGGCCGGAGCGCAGGTGATCGACCAGATGCGGGTAGCTCTCGCGCAGGGCGGCGATGGCGGCGTCCTCGGTGTAGCCGTTGCCGCCCTTGAGCCACTGCAGGATCAGCACCCGGTGGCTCTTGTCCTGGCTGATGCCACGGCCGATGGCCTGAAGGGCCTTGCCCAGGGCACTGGTGCTCTTGCCCTTGCCCTCGCCCGTGTAGATCTCGATGCCGTCGAGGCCCAGGGCCGCCGCCTCGGCGTCCTCCAGGCCCTCCAGGGTCGCGTCGTGGCGGCGATGGGCGCGCATCTCCGAGTGGAGATCGGCGATCTGCACCAGGGAGCGCGGTGCCCCCCGGCCGGTGACGATCACCTCCATGCCGTCGGGCTTGGCCGCCAGGCTGCGCACCACCTCCTCCACGTCGAGCAGGCCCAGGTCGAGCACCGGGTTGAGCTCATCGAGCACCACCACGGAGTAGAGCTCGCTGGCAATGGCGCCCTTGGCGATGTCCCAGCCGCGCTGGGCCTCCTGGCGATCGAAGCGACTGGCCTCCTCGGCGGTGAAGAAGTCACCGCGGCCCGTGCGCACCTGGTCGATCAGGTGGGGGAAGCCCTGCTGCAGGGCCTCGATGGCGGCGTCCTCGTCGTAGGAGCGGCCGGGACCCTTGAGGAAGCGCAGCAGCAGCACCCGGGTGCGCTTCTGCTCGCAGATGCCCAGGCCGATGGTGCGCAGCACCACGCCCAGGGCGGCCTGGCTCTTGCCCTTGCCCTCCCCGTCGTAGACGTGCAGCTGGCCGTGGCTGCGCTCGCTGCTGCCGGCGGCCGTGCGGATGCCGATGCCGCGGCCCGTGCCGGTGGGACGGCCGGAGCGGGGGGAACTGGTGGCTGAGGTCGCCTGCGGCGTCATGAGCGGCCCTCTTACCGTTGGATCCTAACGAGGGCGGTCCCCCGGCATGCAGCCAAGCCCGAGCCCCCGCCCGATGGAACGGCAGCAACGCGTGCCTGGCCCGGTGGAGCATCCCCAGCTCGAGAGCCTGCCCGAGGCCCTGCAGCGCGGTCTGACGCGGCTGCGCCAGCGGATCGCCGCCCTGGGCCCGGTGGTGGTGGCCTACTCCGGCGGTGTCGACAGCACCCTGGTGGCGGCCATCGCCGCCGAGCAGCTCGGGGACGGCGCCCTGGCGGTGACGGGGGTGTCGCCCGCCCTGGCGCCGCACCTGCTGGAGGAGGCGCGGCTGCAGGCGCGCTGGCTGGGCATTACCCACCGCGAGCTGGCCACGGCCGAGCTGGACGACCCGACCTACGCCAGCAACCCGGCCAACCGCTGCTACGCCTGCAAGCGGGAACTGCACAGTCTGCTGGCGACCCTGGTGGCGGAGCTAGCCGGGCCCGCCGGGGAGCAGGCGTGCGGGGCAGGGGCGGCACCTGGGCCTGCGGCCCAGGTGCTCGATGGGGTGAACCTGGACGACCTGGACGACCACCGCCCCGGCATCCAGGCCGCCCGCGAGCGGGGCGTGCTCTCCCCCCTGGCGGAGCTGGGCATCGACAAGGCCGGGGTGCGCGCCATCTCCCGGGCCCTCGGCTTCCCCTGGTGGGACAAACCCGCCCAGCCCTGCCTCGCCTCCCGCTTCCCCTACGGCGAAGCGATCACGGCCCAGCGCCTGCGGCGGGTGGCGGCGGCCGAGGCCTGGCTGCGCCAGCGGGGCTTCCAGGAGCTTCGGGTCCGCAGCCAGGGGGAGACGGCCCGGATCGAGCTGCCGCAGCAGCGGATCGGCGAGCTGCTGGAGCCCCGGGCGCGCCAGGAGCTGGTGCAGACCTTCCGGGAGCTGGGCTTCAGCGCCGTGAGCCTGGACCTGGAGGGCCTGGTGAGCGGCAAGCTCAACCGCGAGCTGGTGGCCGCCGCCCAGGGCTGACCTGGCAAGACACCGATCCGGCGGGCGGCCAAGGGCCCCAGGGACCATCCAGACAGCAAAAACCCCGCCACGGGGCGGGGCAGAGCAACGGCCAGGGCCCTGCTGGGCTTCAGGCCGCCGTCAAGGCGGGCTCCCGCTCGGCGCCGGCGACGCTGCAGGGGGTCTCGCGGCGGAAGCTCTTGAGCTTGTAGTGGCCCGCATCGAGCTCCTCGCTCAGCACCGTGCAGGCCCGCTCCGGCATGGTGTGATCACCACAGGTGAACACATCCACCGCGGCGTAACCGGACTCCGGCCAGGTGTGGATCGAGATATGGGATTCGGCCAAAAGGGCCAGCCCCGTCACCCCCTGCGGTTCAAACCGGTGGGTGATCAGATTCAGGAGAGTGGCGCCAGCACGTTTCGCTGCTGTCGTGATGGCGGTCCTGAGGAAGGCTTCGTCGTCGAGCTTGCTCGGATCGCAGTTGTAGAGCTCGAGGATGCAGTGTTTGCCCACCATGTCGGTGGCACTGGGGGGTTGGGGGCTTGGGGAGAAGGGGCTCTCAGCTCCGGTCCATCCCGGGTTGGGGTGGAGGCAGGCCGCGGTCTGGCTCATCGAATCCAGGTAAACAGCGCATCAGCTTAACGGCCAGGGCCGAGCAGACCGTGCTCCACGCCCACAATCTGCGACTGCTGACGCCAGCCGCCGCCGAAGGCCCCGAGGTGCGTGGCACTCACCAGGCACTGGTGCCCCTCCCCCACGGCCTCCAGCAGCAGCTGCTGGCGGGCGGGATCGAGCTCGGCCAGCACGTCGTCGAGCAGCAGCAGCGGCGGCTCACCCCAGAGCTGGTGCACCAGCTCGAGCTCCCCCAGTTTGAGGGCCAGCACCAGGGTGCGCTGCTGGCCGGCCGAGCCGTAGCGGCGGGCGGGCTGACCGCCGAGCTCCAGGGCGATTTCGTCGCGGTGGGGGCCAACGCCGCACTGGCCCAGGCGCAGCTCGTCCTCGCGCTGCCGGCGGAGCTGCTCCAGCAGCGCCTCCCGCCAGGGGGCCTCGGCCTCCTCCCCCTCCAGCAGGCTGCCGGGGCAATAGCGCAGCTCCAGGCGCTCGCGCCCGCCGCTGAGCCGCTGCTGCCAGGCCGCCGCCAGGGGTTCGAGCCGGGCCAGGGCGCGGCGGCGACGGCGGTGCAGGCGGGTGCCGACCAGGGCCATCTGCTGGTCGAAGGCCTCCAGCAGATCGGCGAGGTGGGCACGGCCCACGCCACGGCGCAGCAGCTGGGAGCGCTGGCGCAGTAGCCGCCCGTAGCGGCTCAGCAGCTCGGCGTAGACCGGCTCCAGCTGCAGCACCACCCGATCCAGCCACTGGCGCCGCAGCGCCGGCTCGCCCCGCACCAGCTCCAGATCCAAGGCACTGAAACCCACGCAGCGCAGGGGGCCGATCAGATCCAGCTGGCGCTCCAGCACCTTGCCGTTGCGGCGTGCCTCCCGCCCGCCCCGGCGGCGCAGCTCCAGTTCGAGCCGATCGCCCCCCGCGCAGTCGGCCCGCAGCAGGGCGCAGGGCTCCCCATGGCGGATCAGGTCCCGGTCACTGCTGCAGCGGTGGGAGCGCAGGCTGCCGAGCAGCTCCACCGCCTCCAGCAGGTTCGACTTGCCCTCGCCGTTGCTGCCGATCACCAGCAGCCGGGGCGCCTCGATCACCAGATCCTGCTGGACGTAGTTGCGGAACTGGCGGAGCTCCAGGCGTTGCAGCCGAATGGGTCCGGGGCCGTCTGCCGGTTAAGGTAAGACGCGCGGCGGGGGCCTGGCCTCAACCGAACCATGGGTTCCACGTCCATGGGCATGTAGCTCAGTTGGATAGAGCGTCAGATTCCGGTTCTGAATGTCGGGGGTTCGAGTCCCTCCATGCTCGTCACGGCCCGCAGACAAGCCCCACCCGACAGCCCCGCCCGACCCGGCGGGGCTTTTCATGGGGTGTCAGGGTCGGCGTCCCCGCCGTCAGCCCAGCAGCTGCAGGCCCATGGCCCGGATGCCGCCCGGATCCACCACGAAGCCGTGCTGCTGAAGGGCCTGGAGCGCCTCGGGCGGGGCCGAGAGCGAGATGCTACAGCCCGGCAGCTCCCGCCGCAGCCGCTGCAGAACCGCGTGGACCAGCACCAGCAGCAGCTGGTCGCGCTCCGCCGCGGCCGGGTGGGCCGTCAGGTCCCAGATGTTGGCGTTGAGGGCCAGGTCGCTCGTCACCCGGGCGAAGCCCACCAGCTGGCCGCCGCCATCGCGCAGGCAGAGCTGCCAGGCGCTGCGGGCCAGGGCCGCCTCCAGCCGGGCCAGGGGGCGCTCCGGTTCACCGCAGGCCACCAGCAGGGCGTTGAGTTCGGCCGGCTCAACGCTGCCGCGGCCGTCAAAGGCATAGCCCTGGGGCAGCGCCGGGGGCTGGTTCTGGCTGCGGAAGGGGATCAAGAGGGAATCCAGCACGTCAGCCCGTGTTGCGCATGCCGGCGGCGATGCCGTTGATCGTGAGCAGGGCACCCCGGAGCAGTTCGCTGCGGCTGTAGGTGCGGCCGTCGTCGCTGGGGCTGGCGGCCTCGCTGGTGGGCGGCTGGCGGTTCTGGTCCCGCAGGCGCCGCAGCAGCGCCACCTGCAGGAAGCCCAGGGGAATGATCGTGCGGTTGCGCAGATCCACCGAGAGCTGCAGGGCCGGATCCCCGTCGAGCAGACGGCTGTGGCCGGTGATGGCCAGCACCAGATCGCGGGTGAGCACGAACTCGGCGGCGATCGCCTCGAAGATCTGCTCGAAGGCCTCGCGGTGGCCCGGGCGCCCGAGGGCCTGCACGTAGTGGTGGGCCAGGTCGAGATCAACCTTGGAGAGCGTCATCTCCACCTTGGAGATCAGCATCCGGAAGAAGGGCCAGCGCTGGTAGAGCTGCTGGAACAGCTCCAGCTGCTCGGGATCACCGGCCATCTCCTCCTGCAGCGCCGCGCCGACACCGAACCAGCTGGGCAGCAGGAAGCGGCTCTGGGTCCAGCCGAACACCCAGGGGATGGCCCGCAGGCTGGAGAGGTCCTTGGCGCCGCTCTTGCGGCGGGCCGGCCGGCTGGAGATCTGCAGCTTGCTGATCTCCTCGATCGGCGTCACCTGCTGGAAGAAGGCCACCAGGTCGGGGTTGTCGTGCACCAGGGCGCGGTAGTGCTGGCGGGAGCGGGCCGCCAGCCGCGCCATCAGGGCGTTCCAGTTGGGGGTGTCGTCCACATGGCTGGTGACCAGGCTGTTCTGCAGCACCGCCGTGGTGACGGTCTCCAGGTTGTAGAGGGCCAGCTCGGGGAGGGAGTATTTCGAGGCCAGCACCTCGCCCTGCTCGGTGATCTTGATGCGGCCGCTGAGGGTGCCGCTGGGCTGGGCCAGGATCGCCTGGTAGGCCGGACCGCCGCCGCGGCCCACCGAGCCGCCGCGGCCGTGGAAGATGCGCAGCACCACGTCGTGCTGGCTGGCCAGGCGCTGCAGGGCGATCTGGGCCTGGTGGATCTCCCAGTTGCTGGAGAGGAAGCCGGAATCCTTGTTGCTGTCGGAGTAGCCGAGCATCAACTCCTGCAGGGGCCGGCCGCCGGCGTTGCTGCTGCTGCTGGCCAGCAGCTGGCGGTAGAAGGGCTCGCGGAACAGCCGCTCCATCACGGCCGGCGCGCCCTGCAGGTCCTCCACGGTCTCGAACAGGGGCACCACCAGCAGGTCGGAGCGCTGGGCGGAGGGATCCACCAGCCCGGCCTCCTTGGCCAGCAGCAGCACCTCCAGCAGATCCGACACCGTGTGACTCATCGAAATCACGTAGGTGCGGCAGATGCGGCGGCCGAACTCCTTCTGGAGCCGCTGCAGCATGCGAAACACGTCAAAGGTCTCGCGGGTGGGGGGCGTCCACGGGGCCGCCGGGGGGATCAGCGGTCGGCGAGTCTGCAGCTCGGTGAGCAGCCACGCCACCCGCTGCTCCTCATCCATGGCGCCGTAGGGCACGGGCAGCTGCAGGTAGCGGCTCAGCTCATCGAGGGCATCGCTGTGGCGGGTGCTCTCCTGGCGGATGTCGAGGCTGGCGAGGCAGAAGGCGAAGGTGTGGACCTGGGCGATCAGGTTCTGCAGGGGTTCACAGCTCAGGCCCGTGCCCTCCAGGCTGGCGAGGATCAGCTCCAGATCGCCGCGGAATTCATCCACGGAGGTGTAGTGCAGCTCCTGCACCGGGGCCGGCATCAGGCCGGAACCGGGCTCGGCC
>NZ_JAGQBX010000060.1 GCF_024345855.1 Synechococcus sp. GreenBA-s
GGCGCCATGGGGCGGGGGCGGCGGATCGGGCCAGCATGGCGCAGGCAGGCGGACAGCCCGCTGACTCCGGCCCGCTCAGTCCGGCCCGCTCACTCCGGCCAGCCGGGGCGACCGGGCAGGCGCACCGGAGGGGCCTCGGGCAGCCGGGGCAGCAGCGCCGCCAGCAGAGCGCCGCAGCTCAGGCCGGGATCGGAGCCGGAGGCTGGAGCCGGGTCAGATTCCGGGTCGATGGAGCCCGGCACCGGGGCGCGGCCGGGAGGCACCAGCGCTGGATCCAGCGCCGCCAGGGGCGCCAGCACGAAGCTCCGCTGCGCCAGCCGCGGATGGGGCAGCGTCAGTTCGGGCGCCTGCAGCTGCAGCGCTGTCCACCAGAGCAGGTCGAGATCGAGGGTGCGGGGCCCCCAGGGCTCCAGCCGCCGCCGGCCGAAGCGCTGCTCCAGCCCCTGCAGGTCCGCCAGCAGGGCCCGGGCGGCGGCGGGGTTGGGCTCCAGGGGGGCCGCGGCCTCCGCCAGCAGCACCGCATTGAGGTAGGGCGGCTGGCCCGGCGGCCCGCCCACCGGCTCCGTGCGGAACAGGGGCGACCAGCGCAGCCGCACGGGCGCCGGGCCCAGGTGGCGCCTCGCCAGCACGACCAGCAGGGGCCGCACCGCCAGCAGGGTGGCCAGGGGGTCGGCCAGGTTCGCCCCCAGGGCGATGGCCACGCCGGTGGGGCTGGAGCTGGCCCCGCCGTGGCCGGCGGCGCCCGGGCCAACGCCCCCTGGCCCGGGCGCCCCGGGCTGATCAGCGAGACTGGCGCTCACAGTGACGGGCCCGGGCCTCCCCATGGTTGCAAGCGGATCGGTTGCAAGCGGATCGGCGGCAAGCGGATCGGGCGCCGGCGGATCAGCCAGCCGCGGCTCTGCCTCCAGCGCCGCCGCGGCCCGGGCCTTTCCCCTGGCCGCCATCACCGGCCACGGCACCCTGAAGCTGGCCCTGCTGCTGGCGGCCGTGGACCCGGGCCTGGGCGGGGTGGTGATCGCCGGCGGCCGCGGCACCGGCAAGTCCGTGCTGGCCCGCGGCCTGCATGCCCTGCTCCCCCCCATCGACGTACTCGACCTGGGAGCCGCCGCCCCCGGCCAGCCGGTCCCGGCAGCCCTCAACATCGATCCCCAGCGGCCCGACGACTGGGACGCGTCCACCTGCGCCCGCCTCACCGAGCTGGGCGCGGACCCCACGGGCGCTGATGCCCAGGCCCTGCTGCCCACCAAGGTGATCCCGGCGCCCTTCGTGCAGGTGCCCCTGGGCATCACCGAAGACCGGCTGGTGGGCTCGGTGGACGTGACCGCCTCCCTGGCCAGCGGCCAGGCCGTGTTCCAGCCGGGCCTGCTGGCAGAAGCCCACCGGGGCGTGCTCTACGTGGATGAGCTCAACCTGCTCGACGACAACATCACCAACCTGCTGCTGGCGGCGGTGGGCTCCGGCGAAAACCGCATTGAGCGCGAGGGCCTGAGCCTGAGCCACCCCTGCCGCTGCCTGCTGATCGCCACCTACAACCCCGAGGAGGGGGCGGTGCGCGATCACCTGCTGGATCGCTTCGCCATCGCCCTCAGCGCCAACCAGGTGCTGGAGCTGGACCAGCGGGTGGAGATCACCCGCTCGGCCATGGCCCAGGCCGAATCCAGCGAGGCCTTCCGTCAGAAATGGCAGGAGGAGACGGACGCCCTGGCCACCCAGCTGCTGCTGGCCCGCCAGTGGCTACCGGATGTGCAGATCGCGCGCGAGCAGATCGCCTACCTGGTGAACGAAGCCCTGCGGGGCGGCGTGGAAGGCCACCGCAGCGAGCTCTATGCCGTGCGGGTGGCCCGCGCCCATGCCGCCCTCTCCGGCCGCGACCGGGTGGAGGCCGACGACCTGCAGGTGGCCGTGCGCCTGGTGATCGCGCCGCGGGCCCTGCAGCTGCCGCCCCCCGATCCCGACCAGCCGATGGAGCCGCCGCCACCGCCACCGCCGCCGCCGCAGGGCGAGCAGGAGCCGGAGCAGCCCGAGCCCCCGGAGAACGAGCAGGAGCCCGACGAGCCCGAGGAGAACGACAACGACGAGGACGACGACAGCCCCGAAGACCAGGCACCCCCCTCGATCCCCGAGGAGTTCCTGCTAGATCCGGAGGCCATTGCCATCGACCCCGACCTGCTGCTGTTCTCCTCCGCCAAGGCCAAGAGCGGCGGCAGCGGCAGCCGCGCCGTGGTGTTCAGCGACTCCCGCGGCCGCTACGTGAAGCCGATGCTGCCCCGCGGCCCGGTGAAGCGCATCGCCGTGGATGCCACCCTGCGGGCCGCTGCGCCGTATCAGAAAAACCGGCGCGAGCGCCAGCCCCACCGCACCGTGATCGTCGAGGACGGTGACCTCCGGGCCAAGCAGCTGCAGCGCAAGGCCGGTGCCCTGGTGATCTTCCTGGTGGATGCCAGTGGCTCCATGGCCCTCAACCGCATGCAGAGCGCCAAGGGGGCGGTGATCCGGCTGCTCACCGAGGCCTACGAGAACCGCGACGAGGTGGCCCTGATCCCCTTCCGCGGCGAGCAGGCCGAGGTGCTGCTGCCCCCCACCCGCTCGATCACCGCCGCCCGCCGGCGCCTCGAATCGATGCCCTGCGGGGGCGGCTCACCCCTGGCCCACGGCCTCTCCCAGGCGGCCCGGGTGGCGGCCAACGCCCTGGCCACCGGTGATCTCGGCCAGGTGGTGGTGGTGGCGATCACCGATGGCCGCGGCAACGTGCCCCTGAGCCGCTCCCTGGGCCAGCCCCAGCTGGAGGGGGAGGAGCCGGTGGACCTCAAGGAGGAGGTGAAGCAGGTGGCCAGCCGGTACCGGGCCCTGGGCATCAAGCTGCTGGTGATCGACACCGAGCGCAAGTTCATCGGCAGCGGCATGGGCAAGGACCTGGCCGAGGCCGCCGGCGGCAAATACGTGCAGCTGCCCAAGGCCAGCGACCAGGCCATCGCCGCCATTGCCATGGAGGCGATCAGCGGGGTGTAACCCGGCGGGGTCGGGGTGCAAGCGGCTGGGGCCGAGCGATCAGCGGTCCTTGCCCGCCGAGGCCCGGTCCTTGGCGGCTCCGGTCTGGGCCGGGTAGAGCTCCTCGAAGAACTTGCCGAGGCCCACGGCCACGCTGCGGATCCCATCCATGAACTGAGGATCGGCCGAGAGTTTGTTCACATCGCCCCCCACCGCCTCCCAGCGGGCGGTGAGCTTCTCGGCATTGGCGGCGGTGGACTTGAGCTGGCCGATGGTCTGGGGGTTGTCGAAGGCGGAGACGATGCTGTTGAGGTGCTTCGTCGCCCGGGCCGCATCGGCGGTGGCGCGGTTGAGGTTGGTCAGGGTGGGATCGGCCTTCTTCACCGCCGCGTTGAGCTCCTTCACCAGCCCCTGGCTGTCCCGCAGGAAGCGGTCGGCCTGCTTGGAGGTGGCATCGAAGCTGCGGGTGGTCTCGGCCAGCTTGGACACGAGCTTTTCCTTGTCCGCCTGATCCAGCAGCCGCTGCATCATCGCGGTCACCGTCGAGAGGGTGGCGGCGCTCTCCCCCTTCAGCTCACTGCCGGAGCAGAGGATCGTCTTGGCATCACAGGCCGGGGAGCGGGGGCCTGGGGTGCCGGGTCCCGGGGCAGAACCGGCGGTCAGCAGCGCCACCATGGCGTCGCCGCCCAGCAGCGAGGCCGCCTGCACCTCCGCCAGAACGGGGCGCGCCAGGCGCAGATCGGGGTCCTGGATCTCCAGTTCGGCCACCACCGCATCGGACTGGGCCTCCAGCCTCCGCACGGTGCCCACCACCACGCCCCGGTAGGTCACCGAGGAGCGCTCCGCCAGGCCGGCGGCATCGGGGAAGCGCACCTTCACGGTCCAGTTGCGGCCGGAGATGTTCACGCCCTTGATCCAGAGCCAGATCCCGGCGGCCCCGGCCACCCCCGCCAGCAGGGTGAAGCCCACGATCGCCTCTCGCACACTGCGGCGCATGGTCAGAGCTCCGCAGGCTGCATCGGGCCCTCAAGGCTACCCGTCCTGAACTGCTCCACATAGGCGTTGTCACTCACCTGGAATTCCTCCACGGAGCCCCGCCAGCGCAGCAGCCCGTCGTAGAGGAGCACCACCCGCTCGGCCGAGCGCAGGATCGTGCTCATCACGTGGCTCACCACCACCGAGGCTCCGCCGGCCACCTCCGAGGCGCGCACCATCAGGTCCTCGATGCGGGTGCAGGCCACCGGGTCCAGGCCCGCGGTGGGCTCATCGAAGAGCAGCAGCGGCTGAAGGCCCGCGGGCTGGCTGGGATCCTCGATCAGCGCGCGGGCGAAGCTCACCCGCTTCTGCATGCCGCCGCTGAGCTCGCCGGGCAGCAGGTCCTCCACCCCGTAGAGCCCCACAGCCTCCAGGGCCCGGCTCACCCGCTCCCGGATCTCGCGCTCCGGGATCCGGCCATGGCGGTAGAGCAGGAAACCCACGTTCTCCTGCACGCTGAGGGAGGCCAGCAGGGCCGGGTTCTGGAACACCAGCCGTACATCCGGCGGGTGGCGCTGGTCCAGGCGCAGATAGGTCTGGGGAACGCCGTGGATGCGCAGCTCGCCGGTGCTGGGCAGCATCAGGCCGGCCAGCACCCGCAGAATCGTCGATTTCCCGGCGCCCGAGGGGCCCACCACCGCCAGCCGCTCGCCGGGCTCGAGCCGCAGGTCCACCCCGTCGAGCACGGTGTTGCTGCCCCAGCGCACCGACACCCCCCGCATCTCCAGCACCGGCACCGCAGCCGGCTGGGGAGCTGACGCGGAGGCGCTGGCGCCTGGGGCCTGGATCAGGGATGTCACCGGGCCGTCGGACACCGCGGGACTCACCGGGGGATGGGGCCATCTTGGCGGGTTCTCCGTACAGTTTCAGCAGCCCGATCGCGCGATGCGCCCATCCCGTCCCAGTCGCCCGCCCCGCCGGCGCGGCCAACGGCCCGGCTGGGTTGGCCGGGGGGATCTGCGCCAGCAGGACCTGGTGAGCCGTTCGCGCCGGGCCGTGCGTTGGCTACAGCCCGGCCTGGTGGTGAAGCGCTGGATGCTCACCTCCGGCCTGGGGCTGCTGGTGGTCCTGGTCGGGGCGGCCATCTGGGCCGACCTGCAGCCGATCTACTGGAGCCTCGCCTCGATCACCTGGCTGCTGCGCCACGTCACCACCGTGCTGCCGCGGGCCTACACCGGACCGCTGGTGCTGCTGGCCGGTGGGGCGATGATCTGGCTGGGCCAGAGCCGCAGCTTCGGCTCGATCCAGCAGGCCCTCGCCCCGGAGAAGGGCACGGTGCTGGTGGATGCCCTGGTGGCGCAGCGGCGCCTGAACCGCGGTCCGGCGATCGTGGCCATCGGCGGCGGCACCGGCCTCTCCACCCTGCTCTCGGGCCTGAAGCGCTACAGCAGCAACCTCACCGCGATCGTCACGGTCGCCGACGACGGCGGCAGCAGCGGCGTGCTGCGGCGCGAGCTGGGGGTGCAGCCCCCCGGCGACGTGCGCAACTGCCTGGCGGCCCTGGCCACCGAGGAGCCGCTGCTCACCCGCCTGTTCCAGTACCGCTTCCAGGCCGGCACGGGCCTGGAGGGCCACAGCTTCGGCAACCTGTTCCTCTCGGCCCTCACCGCCATCACCGGCAGCCTGGAATCGGCGATCACCGCCAGCAGCCGGGTGCTGGCGGTGCAGGGCCAGGTGGTTCCGGCCACCAATGCCGATGTGCGCCTCTGGGCGGAGCTGGAGGACGGCACCCGCATTGAAGGGGAATCGGCCATCGGCCATGCGCCGAGCCCGATCGTGCGGCTCGGCTGCACGCCGGAGCGGCCGCCGGCCCTGCCCCGGGCCCTGGAGGCGATCGCCCATGCCGATCTGATCGTGCTGGGGCCGGGCAGCCTCTACACCTCGCTGCTGCCCAACCTGCTGGTGCCCGAGCTGGTGGAGGCCATCGGCCGCAGCAAGGCGCCGCGGCTCTACATCTGCAACCTGATGACCCAGCCCGGCGAGACCGACGGCCTGGACGTGACCGGACACCTGCGGGCCCTGGAGGCCCAGCTGGCCAGCCTGGGGGTGCAGGAGCGGCTGTTCACCGCCGTGCTGGCCCAGGAGGACCTGGGCACCAGCCCCCTGATCGAGCACTACCGAAAGCGGGGCGCCGAGCCGGTGGCCTGCGACAGCCGCCAGCTGCGCAGCCAGGGCTACGAGGTGATGCTGGCGCCGCTGCAGGGGGCCCGCCCCAGCGCCACCCTGCGCCACGACCCCAAGAGCGTGGCCCTGGCGGTGATGCGCTTCTACAAGCGCCACCGCCGCCAGCAGGGCCGGGGCGAGGGCTGAGACGGCAGGTGAGACGTCAGTAGGCGTCCTGCAGCTCGTAGAAATCGGGCTGCACGTAGTCCTTGCGCAGCGGATAGCCCTTCCAGTCCTCGGGCATCAGCAACCGCTTGGGATGGGGGTGACCCTCGTAGCGGATGCCGTACATGTCGTAGGTCTCGCGCTCCTGCCAGTCGGCGCCTCGGAACAGGCCGTAGAGGCTGGGGATCAGCAGCTCGCCATCTCGGGGCAGGAACACCTTGAGGCGCACCTCCTCGGGCCTGGCCTCGGCGGGAATGGCACGGCTGGTGCCGGCCGGCTCCTGGGCCGCCGCCACCTGATCCGCCAGAACGGCGAGCTTCACCAGGTGGTAGAAGCTCACCAGCCGGCCGCCGGGGCCCTCGTCGTAGCCGCCCTGGCACTGGAGGTAGTCGAAGCCGCTGGCCTTGAGGGCCGCCGCGATCACCGGCAGGAAGGCGGGCTCCACGCCGATCACCTCCACACCGAGGTGGTCGGGCTCGAGGCAGGCGTGGTCAAAGCCCTGGCTGCGCAGCCACTGGCTGACGGGGCCGACCTGGGGGGTGGTGAGGGCGGGGGCGGCCTGATCAGCCGGCTGCTCGCCAGGGTTGGGGGTCGCGTCGGGCATCGGCTTGGCCTCAGGCGTCGGGGGTGGCAGGGATGGCGGGGGGCTGGGCCGCGGCAGGCTGGGCGGCGGCAGTGGCGCCCACGGGCAGGCCCGCAGCTGCGGCCAGGGCCGCCTTCTGGGTCTCGGCCCGGAGATAGCGACCGTCCACGATCGGGGCCACGGCCTTGAGCTGGTGGGGGATCGTGAGGTAGCGGTGGGTCGGCAGCAGGTTGCCGCGCTCGGCGAGGGACTCGTTGCCCACCTTCTTGCGCAGCTTGATCACCGCATCGAAGATCGCCTCAGGCCGCGGCGGGCAGCCGGGCAGGTAGAGGTCCACCGGGATCAGCTTGTCCACGCCCCGCACGGCGGTGGTGGAGTCGGCCGAGAACATGCCACCGGTGATCGTGCAGGCGCCCATGGCGATCACGTACTTGGGCTCGGGCATCTGCTCATAGAGCCGCACCAGGGCTGGACCCATCTTCATGGTCACGGTGCCGGCCACGATCAGCAGGTCGGCCTGACGGGGGCTGGAGCGGGGCACCAGGCCGAAGCGGTCGAAGTCGAAACGGGAGCCGATCAGGGCGGCGAACTCGATGAAGCAGCAGGCGGTGCCGTAGAGCAGCGGCCAGAGGCTGGAGAGCCGCGCCCAGTTGTGCAGGTCATCCAGGCTGGTGAGGATGACGTTTTCCGAGAGGTCGCTGGTGACCGTGGGGGCACCCACCGGGTTGCAGCTGGCGGCGCGTAGATCCCGAAGCGCCCCGATCGAGAGGGCCTCGGCCAGGCCGGCGGTGGCGCCGGGTGCGGAAGGGGAGGAGGTCATGGGGGCGGGGCGACGGGATGGCGGCGGATCAGAGGTGGATCTGCGGCGGAATCAGCTCCACTCGAGGGCGCCCTTGCGCCAGGCGTAGGCCAACGCCACGAGAAGAATGGAGATGAACACCAGCGCCTCAATGAAGGCCAGCAGTCCCAGGCGGTGGAAGGCCACGGCCCAGGGATACAGGAACACCGTCTCCACGTCGAAGATCACGAAGACCAGCGCGAACATGTAGTAGCGGATGTTGAACTGGATCCAGGCACCGCCGATGGGCTCCATGCCCGATTCGTAGGTGAGGTCCCGTTCACCGCTGCGCGACGTGGGGGACAGCAGCTTGTTGGTGACCAGCGCCAGCACGGGCACGGCCGCCGCGATCAGCAGAAAGCCGAGAAAGGCGTCGTAGCCGGAGAGAACGAACACGGGCGCAGGCAGCCCAACCGCAGCGCAGTCTGGCATCCACCGCCTGGAGTCTGGGGCGGGGCCGGAGCAAGGGCGTGGCTGCTGGAAGGCTCAGGCCGCCGCCTGAAGCCGCTGCCTAGAGTTCCCCCCTTCGATGGGGGTACGGGTGACGGAGGAGAACGCAGAGCGCAGCGCAACGGAGGCCAGCTCGGCCGAGGCGAGCACGGCAGACCCCAGCCCGGTGCCGGCGCCGCCGGAGGAGGCCGACCCCAGCGGCGGACCGGAGGCCCCGGCGGCCACCGCCGAGCCCGCCGCCTCCAGCAGCGACCCGGACACCCACCGCTTCGAGTGCCGCAGCTGCGGCTTCGTCTTCGACCCGGGCGAGGGCATCGCCAAGCTCGCCATCGCGCCCGGCACCCCCTTCAGCGCCCTGGATGTGGTCAGCTTCCGCTGTCCGGTGTGCCGCAGCAAGGTGGCGGCCTTCCGCGACATCGGCCCCCGCAACAAGCCCAGCGGCTTCGAAGAGAATCTGGGCTATGGCCTCGGCGTGAACCAGCTCACCCCCGGCCAGAAGAACGTGCTGATCTTCGGCGGCTTCGCCCTGGCGTTCGCCTTCTTCCTCTCCCTCTACTCGCTGCGCTAACCCCGTGCTGCGCTGAGCCCTGGCCGGCGCCGCCCCGCCAGGGACCGCGCCCGGCCCCAGGCCCGAGCCCTCCCCGCCCGTCCCGCTTCCGCCCGCCTCCCGCACTCCGCCGTGAAACGCCTTCTCTCCAGCCTCAGCCGCAGCCTGTTCGCCCTGGTGTTCTGTGGGGTCCTGGCCCTGGGTCTGGGCGGCTGCGTCAGCACCGGCCTGCCGATGGCGGCCAGCAGCCCCTGGCAGCCGGTGGACATCCACACCAAATCCAACCCCCTGGACCTGGCCTTCAGCGACGCCAGCCACGGCTTCCTGGTGGGCAGCAACCGCCTGATCCTCGAGACCGACGACGGCGGCGCCAGCTGGCAGGAGCGGGCCCTGGAGCTGCCGGCGGAGGAGAACTTCCGCCTGATCAGCATCGACTTCAGCGGCGATGAGGGCTGGATCGCCGGCCAGCCCGGCCTGCTGCTGCACAGCACGGACGCCGGCCAGAGCTGGAGCCGCCTGTTCCTCGACACCAAACTGCCGGGCGAGCCCTACCTGATCACGGCCCTGGGCCGCAACCGGGCCGAGCTCGCCACCAACGTGGGCGCCATCTACCGCACCGACGACGGCGGCACCAGCTGGCAGGCGGACGTGAGTGACGCCGCCGGCGCCGTGCGCGACCTACGCCGCGGTCCCGATGGCCAGTACGTGAGCGTGAGCAGCCTGGGCAACTTCTTCGCCACCTGGAACCCCGGTGAGGCGGTCTGGACCCCGCACCAGCGCGTCAGCAGCCAGCGGGTCCAGGCCATGGGCTTCCAGCCGGGTGGCGAACTGTGGATGGTGACCCGCGGCGCCCAGCTGCGCTTCAACGCCGACGCCGCCAACCCCGAGGACTGGAGCAAGCCCGTGATCCCGATCACCAACGGCTTCGGCTACCTCGACCTGGCCTGGGATCCCAGCGGCCAGCTCTGGACGGGGGGCGGCAGCGGCACCCTGCTGCTGAGCGCCGATGGCGGCAAGAGCTGGCAGAAGGATCCGGTGGGGGCCCAGCAGCCCACCAACTTCAGCCGCATCGCCTTCAGCGCCGATGGCAAGGGCTTCGTGCTCGGGGAGCGGGGCTCGCTGCTGCGCTGGGTGGGCTGAACACAACGGGCGGCGGGCTCGCCAAGCCCCCGCCGCCTGCCCCGACCGCGCCCGACTGCGACCCTGTGTAACCAAGCCGCCGCGGCGATCCCGGCGCCCCCCGCCAGGCCCTTAGGATCCACAAGCTGAACGCTTGCTGCCATGGCTGCCGGCTCTACTGGGGAACGTCCGTTCTTCGAAATCATCACGAGCATCCGTTACTGGGTGATTCATGCCGTGACCCTGCCGGCGATCTTCCTGGCGGGTTTCCTGTTTGTGTCCACGGGTCTTGCCTACGACGCTTTTGGCACCCCCCGTCCTGACGCCTACTTCCAGGCCCAGGACACCAAGGCGCCCGTCGTCAGCCAGCGCTACGACGCCAAGAGCAGCCTCGATCTGCGCCTGAAATAAGCCATGACCCAGTCATCCGCCTCCACCACGCCCCGCAACTACCCGATCTTCACGGTCCGGTGGCTGTCGTTGCACGCGCTGGGAATCCCGACGGTGTTCTTCCTGGGTGCCCTGGCTGCCATGCAGTTCGTCCGCCGCTGAGGTCCAAACCAGACCCATCACCGCCATGCAACGCACCCCCAATCCGAACAACCTTCCGGTTGAACTGAACCGCACCAGCCTCTATCTGGGCCTGCTGTTTGTGTTCGTCATCGGCGTGCTGTTCACCAGCTACTTCTTCAACTGATCGGGAGCCTTCACGATGAGCGGCAAGAAATCCAACCTTCCTGACGGCCGGATCCCCGATCGCCTTCCCGACGGCCGCCCGGCCGTCGCCTGGCGCTCCCGCTGGACCGAGGGGGTCCTACCCCTGTGGCTGGTGGCCACCGCCGGCGGCATGGCCGTGATCTTTGTGGTGGGCCTGTTCTTCTACGGCGCCTACGTGGGCGTGGGTTCCGCCTGAGCGGCTCCCCTCTCCAGACCGGGGGACAACCCTTTGTCACCCAGCGGGTCCATCCGGACCCGCTTTTTTGTGCCCGGGGCTCAGCCGCCGTAGAACTCCCGATACCAGCGGGCAAAGCGCTCCACGCCCAGCTCGATCGGGGTGGATGGGCGGAAGCCCACCCAGGCCTCCAGGGCCGTCGTATCGGCGGCGGTGGCCGGCACATCACCCGGCTGCATCGGCTGGAAGTCCTTGAGGGCCTCACGGCCCAGGGCCTCCTCCAGCACGGCGATGAAGCGCAGCAGCTCGGTGGGCTGGGCGTTGCCGATGTTGAACAGCCGGTGGGGAACGGCGGCGGTGGCCGGGTTGGGATGCAGCGGATCGAAGTGGGGATCGGCCGTGGCGGGCTTGTCGAGGCAGCGGATCACGCCCTCCACAATGTCGTCGATGTAGGTGAAATCGCGCTGCATGCGCCCGTGGTTGAACACCCGGATCGGTTCGCCCGCCAGGATCGCCCGGGCGAACAGCATCGGCGCCATGTCGGGGCGGCCCCAGGGGCCGTAGACGGTGAAGAAGCGCAGGCCCGTGGCCGGCAGGCCGTAGAGGTGGCTGTAGGTGTGGGCCATCAGCTCGTTGGCCTTCTTGGTGGCCGCATAGAGGCTCACCGGGTGATTCACGGCGTGCTGCTCCGAAAAGGGCATCTGCCGGTTGCCGCCATACACCGAGCTGCTGGAGGCATACACCAGATGCTCCACGCCGTGGTGGCGGCAGCCCTCGAGGATGTGGCCGAAGCCCACCAGGTTGCTCTGCACGTAGGCCGCGGGGTTCTCCAGCGAGTAGCGCACCCCGGCCTGGGCGGCCAGGTGCACTACGGCCCGGGGCCGCTCGGCCGCGAACAGCGCCGCCAGGGCCTCGCCGTCCTCCACCGCAAGCTGCTGGAAACGCCAGGGCCCTGGGGGGGCGCCCCCCGCTCCTGCGGCCGCTGCCGGCAACTCCGCTTCGAGCCGGGCGAGCCGGGCGCGCTTGAGGTCTGGGTCGTAATAGCTGTTGAGGTTGTCGAGGCCGATCACGCGCTCGCCGCGCGCCAGCAACTGGCGTGCCACGGCGGCACCGATGAAGCCCGCGGCGCCGGTAACCAGGATCGGGCCAGTAGTGCTGGCGGACATGGGCGCAGGCGGGGTGGGGGGGCTGCTCAGGGGTCGAGCCGGGAGCGGAGTGGAGGAGAGCTCAGGGATCGAGGCGAGACCGGAAGTCGGCGATGGTGGCCTCCAGGCCCTGCTCTAGGGGGATGCGGGGCTCCCAGCCGAGCTGCTGGCGGGCCAGATCGATCACGGGCTGGCGCTGCAGGGGATCATCCTGGGGCAGGGGCTGCTCCACCAGCGGCAGAGCCGGGGAGATGCGCGCCTTCACCATCTCCGCCAGCTGGCGGATCGTGAACTCACCGGGATTGCCCAGGTTGATCGGCCCGGGATGGTCGCCAGCCATTAGCCGGATCAGCCCCTCCACCAGGTCGTCCACATAGCAGAAGGAGCGCGTCTGGGATCCATCGCCGTAGAGGGTGAGCGGCTCGCCGCGCAGGGCCTGCACGATGAAGTTGCTCACCACGCGGCCGTCATCGGGCAGCATCCGCGGCCCGTAGGTATTGAAGATGCGGGCGATGCGGATCTCCGTGCCGTGCATGCGCTGATAGTCGAAACAGAGGGTTTCGGCCACCCGCTTGCCCTCGTCGTAGCAGGCCCGGATGCCGTGGGTGTTGACGTTGCCGCGATAGCTCTCGGGCTGGGGATGCACCTCCGGATCGCCATACACCTCGCTGGTGCTGGCCAGCAGCAGCCGCGCCCCCACGCGCCGCGCCAGGCCGAGCATGTTGTAGGTGCCGAGGAAACTGGTCTTGGCGGTCTTGATCGGGTTGTGCTGGTAATGCACCGGCGAGGCCGGGCAGGCCAGGTGCCAGATGCGGTCCACCTCCAGGCGGATCGGCTCGGTCACGTCGTGGCGGATCAGCTCGAAGCTGGGGTGGCCGAACCAGCGGGCGATGTTGGTCTTGCGGCCGGTGAAATAGTTATCGAGGCAGATCACCTCCTCGCCCGCCTGCATCAGCCGATCTACCAGGTGGGAGCCCACGAAGCCGGCGCCGCCGGTCACGAGATTGCGGGTGATCGAGGGCACGGCGGAGCTTGGGTGATGAGGGCTGGCTCGGCATTCAGGATCGCAGGCCTGGCCTCGCCGAGGCGACGGATCCTGCCGATCGGGGCAGTGAGGACCCCGCCTGCAGCAGGCCGGGGTGATGGCGGTCCTGGCCCCGTTCAGCCCTCACCCACGCGCCAGAGCCGCAAGCCGGCGGCCCGCACCGCCGCGGCATCGGCCACGGCCCGGGCATCGAACACCCAGGCGGGCTGGCGCATGCCGGCGGCCAGGGCCTGCCAGTCGAGCTGGGCGAACTCGCCCCACTCGGTGAGGATCAGGACCGCATCGGCCGTCGCCACGGCCTCGAAGGCCGAGGCCGCCGCGCGCCAGCTGCCCTCGCCGCTGAGGGCCTGGCGCTCGCTGGCCTCGGCGGGCAGCTCCGGCTGCCCCAGGTCCCGGGCGATCTGGGCGGCGGGCACCTTCGGGTCGTAGATGGCCAGCTGCGCCCCCTCCTCCAGCAGGTCGCGGCAGATCCGGATCGCCGGGGCCTCGCGGGTGTCGTTGGTGTCGGCCTTGAAGGCAAAGCCCAGCACCGCCAGACGCTTGCCCGTGACCGTGCCGAACAGGCGGCGCACCACCAGCCGGGCAATGCGGTGCTGCTGCCAGGTGTTGAGGTCCACCACGCTCTGCCAGTAGGCGGCCACCTCGTGCAGGCCGTAGTGGCCGCAGAGGTACACCAGGTTGAGGATGTCCTTCTGGAAGCAGCTGCCCCCGAAGCCCGGACCGGCCTTGAGGAACTTGGGGCCGATGCGCGAGTCGGTGCCGATCGCCCGGGCCACCTCCTGGACGTCGGCGCCGGTGGCCTCACAGAAGGCGGCGATGCTGTTGATCGAGGAGATCCGCTGGGCCAGGAAGGCGTTGGCGGTGAGCTTGGAGAGCTCGCTGCTCCAGAGGTTGGTGCGCAGGATCTGCTCCGGCGCCACCCAGTGGGCGTAGATGCCCGCCAGGGCCTCGATGGCATTGGGGTCCTCCCCGCCGATCAGCACCCGATCGGGCTTCTCCAGATCGGCGACGGCCGTGCCCTCGGCCAGGAACTCCGGATTGGAGAGCACGGAGAAGGTCTTGCCCGGAGCGGAGCCGTCCCCCGGGTCCCCGTCCCCCTGGACGGCCGCCAGGATCGCCTGCACGGTTTCGGCGGTGCGCACCGGCAAGGTGCTCTTCTCCACCACGATCGTGTGCCCCTGGGCGGCGGCGGCCACCTGGCGGGCGGAGGCCTCGATCCAGCGCAGGTCACTGGCCTGGCCGGCCCCCACACCCTTGGTCTTGGTGGGGGTGTTCACCGAGAGGAACACCAGATCGGCCACGGCGATCGCCGGCTCCACCGCAGTGCTGAAGTGCAGGTTGCGGCCCCGGCAGCGGCCCACCACCGCATCGAGCCCCGGCTCGTACACCGGCAGTCGGGAGAGGTCGGGGTCGTTCCAGGCGGCGATCCGCTCGGCGTTCAGGTCCACCACCGTCACCTGGATGCCGGGGCAGCGGTCGGCGATCACCGCCATCGTCGGGCCGCCCACGTAGCCCGCACCGATGCAGCAGATGGTGCGAACCGGAGAGGGGTGAGACAAGGGCCGAGGCTGCTGGGCTTGGGCGGACCCTAGGCGAACCGCTCGCGCAGCTCCAGCAGGCTGAGCCGCTCCTCTGCCTGCCCCCCGGCCCCAGGCCCATCGGGCGCCTGGGCGGCCTCGGTCTGGTCCACCAGGCTCAGACCCGCCGGCGCCCGCAGCCGCTTGAGGATCACCTGATCCTGCTCCGCCTCGCCGTCGCCGATCACCAGGGCCCAGGGGGCACCGGAGCGATCGGCGCGCTTGAGCTGCTTGCCGAAGGCGGCGGCGCTGAGATCCAGCTCCACCGCCCGCCCAGCCAGCCGCAGCTCCCGGGCCAGCCGCAGCGCCAGGGGCTCGGCCGCCGCCCCCCGACTCACCACATAGAGCTCGGGCGCGGGCGCCGAGCGCTGGGAGTCGAGCTGCTCCAGCAGCAGCACCAGCCGCTCCATCCCCAGGGCCCAGCCGATGGCGGGGGTGGCGGGGCCGCCCAGCTGCTCCACCAGGCCGTCGTAGCGGCCGCCGCCACAGACGGTGGCCTGGGCGCCGAGCTGGCTGGAGGTGATCTCGAAGGCGGTGTGGCTGTAGTAGTCGAGGCCCCGCACCAGGCGCGGGTTGAGCTGGAAGGGGATCCCCAGGGCCTCCAGGCCGGCCTGCACGGCCGCGAAGCGCTCGCGGCTCTCGGGGGCCAGGGCACTGGACAGGGTGGGGGCCTCCGCCAGGAGTGCCTGGGTATCGGGATTCTTGGAGTCGAGGATGCGCAGGGGGTTGGTGGCCAGCCGCGCCTGGGAGTCGGGATCGAGCTGCCCGCGGCGGGCCTCGAGCCAGCCCACCAGCTCAGTGCGGTAGCGGGCCCGGTCGTCGCTGCTGCCGAGGGAGTTGAGCTCCAGGGCCAGGCCGCCCACCCCCAGATCGGCCAGCAGATCCCAGGCCACGGCGATGGCCTCCACATCGGCGCGGGGATCGGCGAAGCCCAGGAACTCCAGGCCGATCTGGTGGAACTGGCGCTGGCGGCCCGCCTGGGGTCGCTCATAGCGGAACATCGGCCCGCCGTACCAGAACCGCTGCGGGCCCTGGCTGAGCAGACCGTGTTGGATGGCTGCCCGCACCACCGAGGCCGTGCCCTCCGGGCGCAGGGTGCAGCGGCGCTCCCCCTTGTCGAGGAAGGAGTACATCTCCTTGCCCACCACGTCGGTGGCCTCGCCGATGCCACGGGCGAACAGCTCGGTGACCTCCAGCAGCGGCGTGCGGATCTCGGCGACGCCGGCGCGGCGGAAGTGCTCCCGGGCCGTGGCCTCCAGCCGCTGCCACAGGACGGTGTGGGCGGGCAGCAGATCCACCATGCCCCGCAGGCTCTGCAGTTTCTCCACGGGGCGCTCGCCGACCTCTGCTGGGGCCATCTTCCGCGATGGCGGGGCGGAGCCCCGCCGGGATCGGCCCGGTTGAATGGCCGAAACGCCAGCAGCCGCGTGGGTCCCCAGCGCCAGGCCAGCCCACCGCTCCGCCACCACCTGGTGCTGGCCGGCGGCGGCCACAGCCATGCCCTGGTGCTGCGGCAGTGGGCGATGCGGCCGGCACGGCGGCCCGCGCGCACCCTGATCACCCTGGTGAGCCGCCACAGCACGGCCCTCTATTCCGGCATGGTGCCGGGCCTGGTGGCGGGCCTCTACGACCGGGACGCCTGCGCCATCGACCTGCGCCGCCTCTGCGCCGAGGCGGGGGTGACCTTCGTGCGGGCCGAGATCACGGGGCTGCGGCCCCAGGAGCGGGAGCTGTTGCTGGCGGGTCGGCCGCCCCTGCGCTTCGACCGGCTCAGCCTCGATGTGGGGGCAGTGACCGACGGGGGGTAGAGGGCCGCTGG
>NZ_JAGQBX010000061.1 GCF_024345855.1 Synechococcus sp. GreenBA-s
CCACCCCACCCCTTACCCGTATCCCATGGTCGCCGCAGCCCCCACCCTCGGAACCCAGTCCGTCGACACCCTCTGCATCAACAGCATCCGCTTCCTGGCGGTTGATGCGATCAACAAGTCGAACTCCGGGCACCCCGGTCTGCCCATGGGATGCGCGCCCATGGCCTACGCCCTGTGGGACAAGGCCCTCAGCCACAACCCCAAGAACCCCAAGTGGTTCAACCGCGACCGCTTCGTGCTGTCCGCCGGCCACGGCTGCATGCTGCTCTACGCGCTGCTGCACCTCACCGGCTACGACTCGGTGGGCATCGAGGACCTCAAGCAGTTTCGCCAGTGGGGCTCCAAGACCCCCGGCCACCCCGAAACCTTCGAAACCCCTGGGGTTGAAGTCACCACCGGCCCCCTGGGTCAGGGCATTGCCAATGCCGTGGGTCTGGCCATGGCCGAGGCTCACCTCGCCGCCAAGTTCAACAAGGCCGATTGCAAGGTTGTTGATCACTACACCTACGTGATCATGGGCGATGGCTGCCACCAGGAAGGCGTGAGCGGCGAAGCCGCCTCCCTGGCCGGCCACCTGGGCCTGGGCAAGCTGATCGCCCTCTACGACGACAACCACATCACCATCGACGGAAACACCAATGTTTCCTTCACCGAGGATGTGCTGAAGCGCTACGAGGCCTACGGCTGGCACACCATCCACGTGCCCGATGGCAACACCAACGTGGACGCCATCGCCAAGGCCATCGCCGAGGCCAAGGCCGTCACCGACCGGCCCTCGATGATCAAGGTGACCACCACCATCGGCTACGGCTCCCCCAACAAGGCCAACACGGCAGGGGTGCACGGTGCAGCCCTGGGCGCCGAGGAAGCGGCCCTCACCCGTGAGGCCCTGGGCTGGAGCTACGGCGAGTTCGAAGTTCCCCAGGACGCCTACGACCAGTGGCGCCAGGCCATCAGCCGCGGTGCCGCCGCCGAGGCCGCCTGGAATGCCACCCTGGCCGACTACCGCGCCAAGTACCCCGGCGAGGCCGCCCAGTTCGAGCGCCAGCTGCGCGGTGAGCTGCCCCAGGGCTGGGATGCCAACCTGCCCAGCTACAGCGCCGACGACAAGGGCCTGGCCACTCGCCAGCACTCCTACAACTGCCTCAACGCCATCGGTCCCAACCTGCCCGAGCTGATCGGCGGTTCCGCCGACCTCACCCACTCCAACCTCACGGACATCAAGGGGGAGAAGGGCTTCCAGAAGGGTGCCGAGGCCAACCGCTACCTGCACTTCGGCGTGCGGGAGCACGCCATGGCCTCGATCCTCAACGGCCTCGCCTACCACGGCAGCGGCCTGGTGCCCTACGGCGGCACCTTCGCCGTGTTCGCCGGCTACATGGTGGGCGCCATGCGCCTCTCCGCCCTGAGCGAACTGGGCGTGATCTACGTGCTCACCCACGACTCCATCGGCCTCGGTGAAGACGGCCCCACCCACCAGCCGATCGAGACCCTGGCCAGCCTGCGGGCCCTGCCCAACATGCTGGTGATGCGTCCTGGCGACGGCAACGAAACCAGCGGTGCCTACCAGGTGGCGATTGCCAACCGCAAGCGCCCCACCGTGCTCTTCCTCAGCCGTCAGGCCATGGCCAACCAGGCCAACTCCAGCGCCGCCGGCGTGGCCAAGGGTGGGTACATCCTGGAAGACAGCACCGGCACCCCCGATCTGATCCTGATCGGCACCGGCACCGAGCTCGAGCTCTGCACCAAGGCCGCCGCCCAGCTGCGGGCCGAAGGCAAGAACGTGCGGGTGGTGTCGATGCCCTGTGTGGAGCTGTTCGAAGAGCAGGATGAGGCCTACCGCGAGAGCGTGCTGCCCTCCTCCGTGCGCAAGCGCCTGGTGGTGGAAGCCTCCAGCTCCTTCGGCTGGCACAAGTACACCGGCTTCGATGGCGACAGCGTGTCGATCGACCGCTTCGGCGCCTCCGCCCCCGGCCCCCTGCTGATGGAGAAGTTCGGCTTCACCGTGGACAACGTGGTGGCCAAGGCCAAGGCCCTGGGCTGATCGCCCCCCGCCTCTGATCGCCCCGCCTTCGGCGGGGCTTTTTGCTGGGCAGGCCTGGTCCGGCAGGAACGTCAGCGCTTCAGGTCGAAGCGATCGGCCTGCATCACCTTCACCCAGGCGGCCACGAAATCGGCCACGACCTTGGCGGCACCATCGCTCTGGGCATACACCTCGGCGATGGCCCGCAGCTGGGAGTTGGAGCCGAACACCAGATCCACCCGCGTGCCGCTCCAGCGCCGCTCCCCGCTGTGGCGATCGCGCCCCTCGAACAGCTCGCCGCTGTCATCGGTGGGAGTCCAGGTGGTGGCCATGGCGAGCAGGTTCACGAAGAAGTCGTTGCTGAGCACCCCCGGTCGCTCGGTGAACACGCCATGGCGGCCACCCCCGGTGTTGGCGCCCAGCACCCGCAGGCCGCCCACCAGCACGGTCATCTCCGGCGCGCTCAGCCCCAGCAGCTGGGCGCGATCCACCAGCAGATGCTCGGCGGGCACGCTCATCGGGCCCTTCTGCCAGTTGCGGAAGCCATCGGCCTGGGGCTCCAGCACCGCAAACGAGGCGGCGTCGGTGTGCTCATGGCTGGCATCCATCCGCCCCGGCGTGAACGGCACCTCCACGGCATGGCCGGCCGCCGCCGCCGCCTGCTCCACGCCCACGCCGCCGGCCAGCACGATCAGATCCGCCAGCGACACGCGCACGCCATCGGAGCGGGAGGCGTTGAACGCCTGCTGGAGGCCCTCGAGCACGCCCAGCACCCGCTGCAGCTGCTCAGGCTGGTTCACGGCCCAGTCCTTCTGGGGCGCCAGGCGGATGCGGGCGCCGTTGGCGCCGCCACGCTTGTCGGAGCCCCGGAAGCTGGAGGCCGAGGCCCAGGCGGTGCTCACCAGCTCAGCGGCGCTCAGCCCGGAGGCTCGCACGCGCGCCTTGAGATCGGCGATGGCGGCTTCATCCACCAGGGGGTGATCCAGCGCCGGAATCGGGTCCTGCCAGATCAGGTCTTCGGCGGGCACCTCGGGACCGAGGTAGAGGACCTTGGGCCCCATGTCGCGGTGGGTGAGCTTGAACCAGGCCCGGGCGAAGGCATCGGCAAAGGCCTCCGGATGCTGGTGGAAGTGGCGCGAAATCGGCTCGTAGATCGGATCGAAGCGCAGCGACAGATCCGCCGTGGTCATCATCGGCGGATGCTTGAGCCCGGGGATGTGGGCATCGGGGATCAGGTGCTCCTCGCGGCAATCCTTGGCCTGCCATTGCCAGGCGCCGGCGGGGCTCTTGATCAGCTCCCACTCGTAGCCGAACAGCATGTCGAAGTAGCCCATGTCCCAGCGGGTGGGATGGGGCTTCCAGGCGCCCTCGATGCCGCTGGTGGTGGCATCGGCCCCCTTGCCGCTGCCGTGGCGGTTCGCCCAGCCGAGACCCATCTGTTCCAGGGGAGCGCCTTCCGGGGCCGGGCCCACCAGCTCTTCACTGCCGGCGCCATGGGCTTTGCCGAAGGTGTGGCCGCCGGCCGTGAGGGCCACGGTCTCCTCGTCGTTCATCGCCATGCGGGCGAAGGTCTCGCGCACGTCGCGTCCCGACGCCACCGGATCGGGCACGCCGTTGGGGCCTTCGGGGTTCACGTAGATCAGCCCCATCTGCACGGCGGCCAGCGGGTTCTCCAGCTGGCGATCGCCGCTGTAGCGCGCATCGCCGAGCCAGGTGGTTTCGTTGCCCCAGTAGATGTCCTCCTCCGGCTGCCAGATGTCGGCGCGGCCGCCGCCGAAGCCGAAGGTGCGCAGCCCCATCGACTCGAGCGCGCAGGTGCCGGCCAGGATCATCAGGTCGGCCCAGGAGATCCGGTTGCCGTAGGTCTGTTTGATCGGCCAGAGCAGGCGGCGGGCCTTGTCGAGGTTGCCGTTGTCGGGCCAGCTGTTGATCGGCGCAAAGCGCTGGTTGCCGGTGCCGCCGCCGCCGCGGCCATCGGCGGTGCGGTAGGTGCCGGCGCTGTGCCAGGCCATGCGGATGAACAGCCCGCCGTAGTGGCCCCAGTCGGCGGGCCACCAGTCCTGGGAGTCCGTCATCAGCGCCAGCAGGTCACGCTTGAGGGCGTCGTAATCGAGCTGACGGAACGCCTCGGCGTAGTGGAATGCCGGGCCCAGGGGATTGGAGGCCGGGCTGTGCTGGTGCAGGATCCCGAGGTTGAGCTGCTGGGGCCACCAGTCGCGCGGCGCAGGGCCACGGCCGGCGACGGCCGTTCCGCCGTGGCCGCTGAAGGGGCACTTGCCGAGTTCGGTCATGGAGCTGGCTGGCCTGAACGCACTGCCCGGACCGTAGGCAGCGCCACCAGGCGCGGCCGGCAAGGGACACAGGAATTCGCGCGACCCAGGGCCGATCTGTTTGATCCCGTGAACGCCATGCCCATGAAGAGGATTCAGGCCCTCACCCGCCGCCTGAAACGGCTGCAGCAGGAGCGGGAGGGCGCGCATCTGCGCTACCACAGGAGCTGAGCCGGCCGTCCCATCCAGGGCGGAACCAACCAGGCAGGCCAGCCCTCACCAGCGCCACGTCTCAGGTACTCAGCACCGCCACCACCACCGCCGCGATGGCCAGGGTCACCGAGCCCACCACCAGGCCGGCGGCCACGTTGCCCTTGCGGATCTCGGCGCGGTAGTCGGTGGGGGAGAGGGCGTCGAAGAGGAGCAGGCCGCCATAGATGAGGATGACTCCCACGAAGGTCCAGCCGACCGTCAGCAGCAACTGGAGCAGCGGTTTGGCCATCGCCTCGCCCAACACACCTCGCCACGGTAGGGAGGTGGTGCGCTGGCCCCGGTGGTGTGGCCTGCTGCCGCTGCTGCCGCTGCTGGTCCTGGCCCTGTCCGCCCTGGCGCCCAGTCGCAGGCTGGCGGTCGTGCTGGGCCCTGGGCAGCCCGCCATCAGCGAACCCTTCCGGCTGGAGGCCGGCCCCCTGGGCAGCCCGCAGATCAGCCTGCGCGCTGACCTGCCCGCCAACAGCGCACTGGAGCTGGCGCTGGAGCTGCTCGACAGCCAGGGCGCCGTGGTGCTGGCGCTGAGCAAGCAGGCCTGGCGCGAGAGCGGCACCTGGAGCGAGGGCGGAGAGAGCGGCACCTGGGAGGAGCGCGACGACCAGGCGGATCTGGCGCTGCGGCCACCCAAGAGCGGCAGCTACCGCCTGCGCCTCACCCCGGAGGAGCTGCTCGACAGCGCCGGCCAGCCCCTGCAGACGCCGATCGTGGTGCAGGTGGAGGTGCGTCAGCACCAGGTGGATGCTCCTCTGCTCTGGTTCACCGCCGCCATCGGCCTGGCGATGGTGCGGATCCTGCAGGCCTCGGTGTATGGAAACTGGCGACAGCGGCGGGCGCTGCGGCTGGAGGACAGCCGGGCAGCGATCCGCCTGCGGGCGGGCGGCGACGGCCTGCTGCGGGCGGTGGTGCGGGCCCGCTACGAACGGCCCAGCAGCGACCGTCCCCCTGCCGCCGGCCTGCCGCCGGTGCGGCTGGAGCTGAGCGTGGCCGGCCCGCGCGGGGAGCAGCTGCTGCAGGAGGCGCTGAAGCTGGTGCCGGCCCGGCACAGCAACGACGGCGACCACTGGCTGACGGTGACGCAGACCGTCCACCTGCGCCTGCCGCAGCGGGAGAGTGTGCGAGTGCAGGCCGTTCTCTCCGAGCAGCTCGCGGACGGCGGCGAACCCTGGGCGATCGAGTGGATCGAGCTGGTGCTGGAGGATGGCGTCGTCTCGCCGCAGCCGGTGGCGGCCCTGCCGCTGGACCTGAATCGGGAGGGGTCCTGAGATGCCGGTGGAGCGCGCCCTGATCCTGGTGCTCACCCTCACGGCGGTGGGCGTGGGCACCACCGCCGCCATCACCCGGCCCCTGCTGTTCCGGCTCGGCCAGGACGGCACCCCCACCGCCTCCTCGGGGGTGAGCTACGGCGGCTCCTACCGGGGCGGCCGCTGGGTGCCCCACGGTCGCCCCAGCGACTGGTCGCGCTTCCAGGGGCGCGGACCGAGCTCGGCCAAATAGCCATGGCCCAGCGCCCGCCGCCCAGCAGCGACCTCACGCCCCTGCAGGTGCGGGTGCTGCTGGCCACGGCGGCGCTCTCCTCCAGCGTGGGCCTGGTGCTGGAGCTGATGCTGGCCACCCAGGCCAGCTACCTGCTCGGCGATGCCGCCCTGGCCACGGGCGTGGTGATCGGCACGTTCCTGGCCGCCATGGGGCTCGGCGCCTGGCTGAGCCAGTTCGTGGTGGGTGGAACCCAGCCCGAGCAGCAACTGCTACGTACCTTCCTGCTGGTGGAGGTGGGCCTGGCGCCGCTGTGCCTGCTGGCGCCGCTGGCCCTGTTCGCCCTGTTCAGCGCCGATGGCCCGGTGTGGCTGGGACTGGTGGTGTTCACGGTGCTGGTGGGGGTGCTGGGGGGCATGGAGGTGCCCCTGCTCACGCGCCTGCTGGAAACCCAGCAGCAGCTGCACCAGGCCCTCGCCCGGGTTCTGGCGCTCGACTACTTCGGCGCCCTGCTGGGCTCGCTGCTGTTTCCGCTGGTGCTGCTGCCCTGGCTGGGGCTGCTGCCCACGGCGGGGCTGCTGGCGCTGGTGCCGCTCGCCAACAGCGCCCTGCTCTGCTGGCTGTTTCCGGCGGGCCGCCGCTGGCGCTGGCCCCTCACGCTCGCCTGGCCCCTGGCGGCCCTGGCGGCCTGGCTGATCGTGCCCCTGGGCGACCGCCTCGAGGATTCCCTCTACGACGACCCCGTGGTGGGGCGCCGCCAGACCCGCCACCAGCGGATCGTGCTCACCCGCCGCCGCGACGATCTGCGCCTGTTCCTCGATGGCAACCTGCAGTTCTCCAGCCTCGATGAATACCGCTACCACGAGGCCCTGGTGCATCCGGCCCTGGCCCTGCATCCGCGGCCCCGGCGGGTGCTGGTGCTGGGGGCCGGCGACGGACTGGCCGTGCGGGAGGTGCTGCGCTGGCCAAGCGTTGCGCGCGTCGATCTCGTGGAACTCGATGGCGAGATGCTGCGGCTGGCGCGCCGGCACCCGTTCCTGAAGCGCCTGAACCGCGGCAGCCTCGACGACCCGCGCGTGCACGTGCACGTGGGCGATGCCTTCGAGCTGGTGCGGCGGCTGGCGGGGCCCTTCGATGTGGTGATCGCCGACTTCCCCGACCCCGCCACCGCGCCCCTGGCGCGCCTCTACAGCGTGACGTTCTACGGGCGGGTGCTGCAGCGGCTGGCCCCCGATGGCCTGCTGGTGACCCAGGCCTCCACGCCGTTCTTCACCCCCAAGGTGATGGCCTCGATCCAGGCCACGCTGGCGGAGCTGTCGCTGCAGAGCCGGCCCTACAGCGTGGACGTGCCCAGCTTCGGCCCGTGGGGCTTCGTGCTGGCCCACCGCCCCGGCCAGGCGTTGGCGGCGGCGGACCTGCCGTTCCGGGGCCGCTGGATCGATGCGAACCAGCTGCAGCGCCTGTTTGTGTTGCCCCGCGATCTGCAGCCGCCGCCGGGGCAGACGGTGCTGCCGAACCGGCTGTCGCGGCCGGTGCTGGCCGACTACCAGCGGCGGGGGCTGTGGAGCGGGACCTGAGCCGCCGTGGGGGCCACAGTGCATGGGGTGGATAGGGTGAGCCGATGGCGATCTGGCTGCTGCTGCTGGTGCTGCTGGTGGCGGCCTGGGCGCTGCTGCGAGTGCAACGGCTGCGCCGGACCCAGCCCAGCGAGCTGCCGGCAGCACGCACGCTGTTTGACCTGCGCACCGGCGACATCGTGCAGTGCGACGGGCGCGACTGGGTGGTGGAAGACCGGCTGCTCTACGACGAGGACGGCTTCCAGTGGCTGGAGTACCTGCTGCGTGACGGCCCCGAGGCCCGCTGGCTGGCGGTGTGCGAAGACGACTGGCTGGAGGTGAGCTGGCTGGAGCAGGGCCCGCCCGCCCTCCTCCGCCAACTGGCCAGCGCAGCGACCCCCTTCCCGGATCAGATCCACTGCGAGGGCCTCACCTACGAGCGGAGGGAGGAGGGCCGGGCCTCGGCCACCTCCAGCGCCCGCACCATGAACCGCCACCTGGCCAGCTGCCGCTTCGCCGACTACGAAGCCGAGGGCCAGCGGGTGCTGTCCGTGGAGCGCTGGAACGACGACGAGACCGAGGTGACCATCGGCCGCCGCATCGACCCCGCCGCCCTGGCGCTGCTGCCCGGCGACGGGCGCTCGGTGTATCGGCCTGCGGGGTAGGGGTAGGGGTCCGCCCGCTGAATCGACCCCTGGTGACCTGCTGCGCGGGTCACCACAAGGCCCCAGACCTCAGCGCGATCGAGGGCGAACCTCACAACCGAGCCCTGTCCCATGGCAGGCTCAGCCCAGGGCGGATCCAGCGGCAACCCCGGAGGCTGGTGTGGACGTGGTGGTGGTGGGCGCCGGCCTCTCCGGCCTGATCTGCGCCCGCGAGCTGCGGCGGCGGGGCCTGGAGGTGCAGCTGCTGGAGGCACGCGAGCGCTGGGGCGGGCGCCTGCATGGCCACACCACCGCTTCGGGCCTGCGGGTGGATCTGGGCGGCCAGTGGGTGGGTGCCACCCACCACCGCCTGATCGGCCTGCTGGAGGACTTCGGCCTGCGCCGCTACCCCACCGCCTACGACGGCGAGGGGATCTTCCACTGGAACGGCGTGCCCCACCAGGCTGGGCTGGAGCACGACTACCGCTCCAGCCTGCTGTTCTTCCGGCCGGCGGACCTGGGCCTGCCGGCGGCCGAACTGCACGACACCCTGACCCTGCAGCGGCGGTTTCTGGAGCTGGTGGACCAGGTGCCGCCCGCCGCGCCCTGGAACGCCCCCGGGGCCGAGGCCCTCGATCGGATCAGCATCGCGGGCTGGCTGCAGGAGCAGTCGGCCGGGGAGCTGGCGCGCTATCCCTTCGCCTGGCTCACGCGCATGGGTGGATCCGGCGGCTTCGAACCCCACGAGAGCTCGATGCTGCATCTGGCCTGGACCCAGGCCACGGCCCCCCAGCACGACACCCCGGAGGCCTGGCTGGTGGAGGGGGGCGCCGCCCAGCTGGCCGACCGACTGGCCGCTGAGCTCAGGGATGGGCTGCGGCTGGGGGCGCCGGTGGGGGCGATCGAGCAGGACGGCGGCGGCGTGCGGGTGAGCCACGGCGCCGGGGAGGTGGTCACGGCGGCCGCCGCGGTGGTGGCCATCCCCCCACCCCTGCGCCTGGGCATTCGCTTCAGCCCGGCCCTGCCGCCCGAGTGCAGCGGCCTGCTGCAGCGCTCGGCGATGGGCTCGATGGTGAAAGTGCTGGCGCTCTACCCCCGGCCGTTCTGGCGGGAGCGGGGCCTCAACGGCCTGGGCATCGGCAACCTGCCCACCCTGGAGCTCACGGTCGACAGCACGCCACCGGGCGGGCCGGGCCTGCTGGCGGGCTTCATCGCCGGCGAGCGGGCCGTGCGCTGGCAGCGACTGAGCGAAGCCCAGCGACGGCGGGCCGTGCTGACCGACCTGGCGAGCTGGTGGGGAGCGGAAGCCGCCGAGCCCACCGAACTGGTGCTGCACAACTGGAACAACGAGAGCTGGAGTGGCGGCGCCTTCACCAGCTTCCCGGCCCCCGGAGCCCTCACCACCTATGGCCCGGTGGGGCAGCAAGCCCATGGCCGGGTGGTGTGGGCCGGCACCGAGGCCGCCAGCCGCTGGCCCGGCTACTTCGAGGGCGCCATCGAGGCGGGCCTAGCCGCCGCCGCTCAGGTGGGAGCGCTGCTGGGGGGTGAGTCAGCGGGCTGAACAGCGGTCTGAACAGCGGGCTAACTCACCCCCAACGGCTCACACGGCTGCCGCCTCACCAGCTTTCTGCTCCGCCAGCACCTGCTCCAGACCGGCGAGATCCTCGTCGGTGATCTTGGTCTGCATCGGGCAGTGCTTGGGACCGCACATCGAGCAGAACTCGGCCTGCTTGTAGATGTCGGCGGGCAGGGTTTCGTCGTGATACTCGCGGGCCCGCTCCGGATCCAGCGAGAGATCGAACTGCTTGTTCCAGTCGAAGGCGTAGCGGGCGCGGCTGAGTTCATCGTCGCGGTCGCGGGAGCCCGGCCGGTGGCGGGCGATATCAGCGGCGTGGGCGGCGATCTTGTAGGCGATCAGGCCATTGCGCACATCCTCGGGATTGGGCAGGCCCAGGTGCTCCTTGGGGGTCACGTAGCAGAGCATCGCCGTGCCATACCAGCCGGCCATGGCGGCACCGATGGCGCTGGTGATGTGGTCATAGCCGGGGGCGATGTCGGTCACCAGCGGGCCCAGCACATAGAACGGTGCCTCGCTGCACTCCTCCATCTGCTTCTTCACGTTGAACTCGATCTGATCCATCGGCACGTGGCCCGGACCCTCCACCATCACCTGCACGTCGTGCTTCCAGGCGCGGCGTGTGAGTTCGCCGAGGGTCTTCAGCTCAGCCAGCTGGGCCTCATCGGAGGCGTCGTGCAGGCAGCCGGGGCGCAGGGAATCACCCAGGGAGAAGGTGCAGTCGTAGCGCTTGAAGATCTCGCAGATGTCGTCGAAACGGGTGTAGAGCGGGTTCTGCTTGTGGTGATAGAGCATCCACTGGGCCAGGATGCCGCCACCACGGCTCACGATGCCGGTGAGGCGGCCCTTCACCTTGGGCAGGTGCTCGATCAGCAGGCCGGCATGGATCGTCTGGTAATCGACGCCCTGCTGGCAGTGCTTCTCGATGATGTGCAGGAAGTCGTCTTCCGAGAGCTTCTCGATCGAGCCGTGCACGCTCTCGAGGGCCTGATACACGGGCACCGTGCCGATCGGCACCGGCGAGGCCTTGATGATGGCCGTGCGCACCTCATCCAGATTCACGCCACCGGTGGAGAGATCCATCACGGTGTCGGCGCCATACTTCACCGCCAGCTCGAGCTTCTTCAGCTCTTCGCTCACATCGCTGGCGTTGGGGGAAGCGCCGATGTTGGCGTTCACCTTGCACTTGCTGGCGATGCCGATCGCCATCGGCTCCAGGTTGGGGTGGTTGATGTTGGCGGGGATGATCATCCGGCCCCGGGCCACCTCCTCCATCACCAGCGATTCGGGCAGGTTCTCCCGCTGGGCCACAAAGGCCATCTCCTCGGTCACCACGCCCTGGCGGGCGTAGTGCAGCTGCGACACATTGGCTTGGCCTTGGCGCTTCTCGATCCAGGCGCTACGCATGACAGGGCTACGGCGAAAGGGAGGACTGACGGGACTACCGCCAGCTTCGGGGCGCAGCTGGAGTTCGTTCTCACTTCCCTGCGCCGGCATGACCCGGATCAGGTTCGGAGGGTGTGATCTCAGCCCGGGGTCGCGCTGGCACGACCGGGCACCCCTAGTGACTTTGGAAACCTAGCAAGGCTGAAATGGGGCCGGCCGGGCCCGCTCAGCCCTGCAGGCCGTTGAGGGCTGCGGCCACCACCCGGTGGTCGCTGTCGTGCTGGAGGCCCACCAGCTCGGCGCGGGCCTCGGCCGCTGCCGCCGCCGCACCGGGCGTGCCGCTGCCCGCCTCCCGCACCAGCCGGCCGAGGATCTCGGCGCCGCCCACCCGCACCGTGCCGTCGGCATCGACCAGGGCCAGCCGGGCCAGCTCCAGCAGATCCGCCGCGGCCATCTCCGGGTGCTCGGCCACGGCCGAGAGGATGCTGCAGCGCACCAGCCACTGGTCGTCGCGGGCGAAGGCCAGCCGCAGCAGCGGCCAGGCCCGCTCCAGTGAATGGCTCACCAGGGCGTTGGCCGCCTCGGCCCGCACATTGGCGTCCTCATCGGTCTCCAGGGCGGACACCAGCGCCTCCCAGCCGGCGGGGGTGGGCTTCATGCCCAGGCCGGCGCAGCTCAGGGAGCGCACCAGGAAGGGGCTCTGCTGCAGGCCCAGCAGCAGCAGCGGCTCGGCCTGCTCCGGCGTGGCCCCGCGCAGCCGCGCCAGGGCCGGCATCGAGCGGGCCGGGTCACCGGAGGCGATCTCCGCGCGCAGCTGTTCCAGATCCATCGGTCCCAGCGGCAGGAATCGTCACGCTAGGGGGGCGGCCCGCAGGCCCCGGCCCCCGGCTCAGGCTGACGCTCCCGCAGGGCCTCCAGCAGGGCGCGGCGGCGGCGGCGCCAGCTCAGGCCGCTGTAGGTGAGCAGGCCGCCGCCCACCAGCAGCGCCGGCAGGGCCTGGAGCCGGTCGGAGCCCTGGCGCAGCAGCAGGGCCAGCAGCGCCAGCAGGATCAGCAGCGGCGACGAGAGCGCCAGCAGGGCGCGCTTCACGGGCGGGCGCCGGCGACTTCCGGCTCGCCGGCGCGGGCTTCGATCCAGCGCAGCAGGCTGAGGGTCAGCACCTGCACGCCCACGGCCAGGCAGTCCTCGTGGGGGGCAAAGCTGTTGCTGTGCAGGGGCGTGCAGCCCTCCGGGCCCGCCACCCCCAGGCGGAACATCGTGCCCGGCGTGTCGCGCTGCAGTTCGGCGAAGTCCTCCGCGCCCAGGGAGGGCTGCTCCAGCCAGCGCACGTTGGCGCGGCCCAGCAGCTCCACACCGGCCTCCGCCACCAGCTCGGTGAGGGCGGGATCGTTGTGCACCGGCGGCGAGATGCAGCGGTAGCGCACCCGCGCCTCACCGCCGTGGCCGACGCACAGGGCCTGCACCGTCTCCTCGATCCAGCCGGGCAGCTGGGCGTGCAGCTCCAGGTCCAGGCAGCGGACGGTGCCGAGCAGGCGCACGTGGTCGGCGATCACGTTGAAGGCCTTGCCGCCCTCGATCCGCCCGAAGCTCACCACCACGGGGTGCAGGGCATCGAGCCGACGGCTGATCGCCTCCTGCAGGCCACTCACCACCCGCGCCGCGATCCAGATCGCGTCGGTGCTCTGGTGGGGCCGGGCGCCGTGGCCGCCCTCGCCCAGCACCTCCACCTCCAGCTCCCCCGCCGCGGCCGTGAGGCTGCCGCTGCGCACGCCGATGCTGCCCACCGGCAGGCTCGGGAACACGTGCACCCCGAACAGGGCCTCCACCCCGTCCATGGCGCCATCCGCCAGCATCCAGGCGGCCCCCTGGGCCGTCTCCTCCGCCGGCTGCACCAGCAGCCGCACCCGGGCCGTGAGCTGGTCGGCCAGGGGGGCCAGCAGCCGCGCCACCCCCAGCCCCACCACGGTGTGGATGTCGTGGCCGCAGGCGTGCATCAGACCCTGGTGCACGGAGGCGAAGGGCACACCGCTGCGCTCCTCCACCGGCAGGGCGTCCATGTCCACCCGCAGGGCCACCAGCGGCACCCCGGGACCCTCGGGGCCCAGCTCGGCCAGCACGCCGGTGCGGCCCACGCCCTCGCGCACGCGCCAGCCCAGGCCGCGCAGCTCACCGGCCACCAGGGCGGCGGTCTGGTGTTCGTTGCCGCTCAGCTCGGGGTGGGCGTGGATGTGGCGCCGCAGGGCGATCAGCTCCGGCAGGGCCGCCGCCAGGGCCGCCTCCAGGCCGTAGCGCTGCCAGGGGCCTCCAGCGCCAGCGGAACCGGTGCCAGGAGCCGGGCCGGCGGGCACCTGGGCAACGGGGACCTGGGCGGCAGGGACCTTCGCGGCGGGGGTCATCGGCTGGCCAGGGCGAGGAAGTCCTCGAGGGCCTGCACCGGCTGCGGGGGCCAGCGCCGACTCTCAAGGAGCCATTCTGACTGCCGATACCGAGGATCGAGGCCGGAGGCGGCGGCCCAGTGGCTCTCGGCCTCGCCGCCGGCGCCGCGGCGCCAGAGCAGGGCCGTGAGGCCGGCGCGGGCATCGGCGAACAGGGGGTAGCGACGGATCAGGTTGCGCAGCTGCCGCTCGGCCTCCTCCAGCTCGCCCAACTGGAAGGCGGCCAGGGCGGCGCTGGAGCGGGCCATGGCGAAGCCGGGACGGGCCTCGGCCGCCGCCGCGAAGCTGGCGCGGGCGGACTGCCAGTCGCCGAGGGAACCCTGCACGTTGCCCAGGTTGTAGAGGGCCGAGGCATCGGGCGGGCGGCCCGCCGCGGCATCGCGCTCGAGGATCCAGCGGTAGTCCGCCGCCGCGGCCTGCCACAGCCCCAGCGACTCCTCGGCGGTGCCGCGGTTGAGGTGGGGATCGGCGCTGGCCGGATCCAGCTCCATGGCGCGGCCCTGGTCGGCGATGGCGGCCTGGGGATCCCCGAGGGCCAGGCGCACGTTGCCGCGGTTGCTCCAGGCGGCGGCATCCTCCGGAGCGCGGGCGATCACCTGATCCCAGAGGGGCAGGGCGTCGCCGAAGCGGCCGTCGCGGCTGGCCCGCAGGGCGCGATCAAACAGCTGGGGCAGGGGTTCAGAACTGGCGGGGGCGCTGGTGGCGGCGGCCTGGGCCGCGGGGACTGGCGCCAGGACCAGCACCGCCAGCAACACCACCCCGATCAGGCGCCGCAGCGGCGCGAGCCACCACCGCTGCCGATCCGGGCCGATCACGCCGCCTCCAGGTGGGCCCGGCCGGCGTCGGTGATCACCCGGCCCCGGGGCGTGCGCTGCAACAGGCCCTGCTGCAGCAGGAACGGCTCCACCACCGCCTCCAGGGTGGCCGGGTCCTCACCCAGGCCGGCGGCCAGGGTGTCGAGCCCCACCGGGCCACCGCCGTAACCCTCCAGCAGAAGGCTGAGCAGGCGACGGTCACTGGCATCGAGGCCGCGGCCATCCACCCGGTGCAGGCTCAGGGCCTCGTGCACCAGCGCGGCGCTGACGGAGCCATGGCCGTGCACGGCGGCCACATCGCGCACCCGCCGCAGCAGCCGGTTGGCGATGCGGGGCGTGCCGCGGCAGCGGCGGGCGACTTCCAGGGCGGCGGCGCCGTCGAGCTCCACCTGCAGCAGGGCGGCGGCCCGCTGCACGATCGCCTGCAGGTCGGGCAGGTCGTAGAACTCCAGCCGCTGGATCAGGCCGAAGCGATCCCGCAGCGGCGAGCTGAGCGAGCCGGCGCGGGTGGTGGCCCCCACCAGGGTGAAGGGGGCGATCGGCAGGCTGCGGGTGCGGGCGGTGGTGCCCTTGCCCACGGTGAGATCGAGGCGGAAGTCCTCCATGGCCGGGTAGAGGATCTCCTCCGCCACCCGATTGAGGCGGTGGATCTCGTCGATGAACAGCAGCTCGTGCGGCTGCAGGTTCACCAGCAGGCCCACGATGTCGCGGGGGCGCTCCAGGGCCGGGGCGCTGGTGATGCGGCAGCGCACCCCGAGCTCCTCGGCCAGCACCAGGGCCATGGTGGTCTTGCCCAGGCCCGGCGGGCCGTAGAGCAGCACGTGATCGAGGGCCTCGCCACGGGCGCGGGTGGCCTCCACGGCGATGCCGAGCACCTGCTTGAGCTCGCTCTGGCCGATGTAGTCGGCCAGCCGCCGCGGCCGCAGGCTGTCCTCCCGCAGGATCGGCGCCTCGGGGGTCTCATCGGCGGTGGCCTGGGGGGCCACCAGCCGCTCGGACGCCGCCGGCCCAGGCCCCAGGCGATCGCGGGCGGGGTCAGCGGCGGCGCGGCCGCGGGGCGCAGCGGATCCCGAGGAGACAATCGCCATGGGCTGACGGTACCGGGGGATCCCTAGGGTCGGAAGATTCTGGGCGGATGGGGGGAGCGGCGATGGCGAAGGGCGGAGGCAAGACGAGCGCCAAGGCCCAGCGCGATGCCGCCAACAAGCTGCTGGCCGACAACCGCTTCGCGCGCCATCAATACGAGATCCTTGAAACCCTCGAGTGCGGCATCGAGCTGCGCGGGACGGAGGTGAAGTCGATCCGGGCCGGCCAGTGCAACCTGCGCGACGGCTTCTGCCTGATCCGCAAGGGCGAGCTGCAGCTGCACAACGTGCACATCTCGCCCCACAGCCACGCCGGTGCCTACTTCAACCACGACCCGCTGCGGGTGCGCAAGCTGCTGGCCCACGGCCGCGAGATCGAGAAGCTGCGCGTGGCCCTGGAGCAGAAGGGGCTGACCCTGATCCCGTTGAACCTGCACCTCAAGGGCTCCTGGATCAAGCTCACCATCGGCCTGGGCAAGGGCCGCAAGCTGCACGACAAGCGCCAGGAGGAGCGGCGCAAGCAGGACATCAAGGACGCCAAGGCGGCGATCGCCCGCCTGTAGACCAGCGGTCAGGACCCGGTCAGTTCACCGGCGGTGGCGGGCTCGGGGGCGTTGCCGGGGTCGCGGGG
>NZ_JAGQBX010000062.1 GCF_024345855.1 Synechococcus sp. GreenBA-s
CGCCACCGCCCACCACGCCACCGCCTCCCACGCCAACGCCCCCCACGCCATCGCCTGGCTTGCCGGGCGCTGGGGCTCCCCCGACGCGCTCGCCATCCCCCTGAGCGATCGGGGTCTGCTGCTGGCCGACGGCCTGTTCGAGACCGTGCTGGTGGAGGCGGGCCAGCCGCGGCGGCTGGCGGAGCACCTGGAGCGCTGGCAGCAGGCGGCGGCCCTGCTGGCGATGGCGCCGCCGCCGGGGCGCGCCGCCCTGGAGCCGCTGATCCACGAGGCCGTGGCCCGCGCGGGGGTGGGTGCCAGCAGTGCGGCCCTGCGGCTGAACTGGAGCCGGGGATCGGGCGGCGCCAACGCCCGCGGCCTGGATCTGCCGGCACCGGGGGAAACGCCCCTGGAGCACCGCTTCTGGCTGCAGCTCACCCCCACCCAGCCGGCGTTCCAGCCGCTCACGGCGATCACCAGTCGCCAGGAGCGGCGCAACGCCGACAGCCTGCTGAGCCGTTGCAAGAGCTTCGCCTACGGCCCCGCGATCCAGGCCCGCCGCGAGGCCCGCCGCGCCGGCACCGACGACGCCCTGCTGCTGAGCACCACGGGCGAGCTGTGCTGTGCCACCGCCGCCAATCTGCTGGTGCGGCGCGGCGGCCGCTGGCTCACGCCGCCGCTGAGCAGTGGCTGCCTGCCGGGGATCATGCGCCGGCGGGCCCTGGAGCTGGGGCTGGCCGAGGAGGTCCGGATCGAACCGACCAGCCTGCGCATCCCAACCGGCATGGGCGGCCCGGCCAGCGGCACGGGCCTGCCGAGCAGCTCCACCCCACCGGGCCCCCCAGAACCCCTCGATGGCGCCGTGCTGCTGCTCAACAGCCTGGGCTGCCGCCCCCTGGCGGCACTCGACGGCCAGCCGCTGCCGCTGTGGCCCGATCCCGAGGGCCTCTGGCGATCCCTGCTCGCAGGCTGATCGCTCCGGCGGCGGCGACCATGGGGCATCGCCGCCGCCGCCATGGTCCCCACCACCAGCAGCCAACTGAGCCGCAGCCTGGGCCTGCGCAGCCTCACCCTGGCGGTAGTCACCAGCACCATCGGCTCGGGCTGGCTGTTCGCCCCCTTCTACGCCGCCCGCGCCGCCGGTTCCGCCAGCCTGCTGGCCTGGCTGCTGGGCGGTGCCCTGGCGCTGGCCCTGGCCCTGGTGTTCGCCGAGCTCGGGGCCCTGGTGAGCAGCTCCGGCGCCCTGGCCCAGATCCCCCTGCTCAGCCACGGCCGCAGCGCCGGCTTCATCGGCGGCTGGTGCGCCTGGATCGCCTACGTGAGCCTGCCCACGATCGAGGTGCTGGCCATGCTCCAGTACCTGGCCAGCAGCCTGCCCTGGCTCACCGCCGATGGGGGCGCCGGCCAGGTGCTCAGCGGCGCCGGCCTGGTGGTGGCGGCGCTGCTGATGCTGGCGATGGCCTGGATCAACCTGGCGGGGGTCACCTGGCTGGCCCGCTGGATCGAGGGGCTCACCGCCTGGAAGCTGGTGGTGCCGCTGCTGGTGTCGCTGACCCTGATGCTCTCGGCCGGCCACTGGAGCAACCTGGGCACGCCCCTGGTGGGTGCCGCGACGGCGGTCGCCGGCGCAGCGGGAAGTGGCGTAGCAGCCAGTGGCGTGGTGGGCGCCATCGGCGCCGGCGGCATTCTGTTCAGCCTGCTCGGCTTCCGCACCGCCATGGACCTGGCCGGGGAGGCCCGCCACCCCCAGCGGGACGTGCCGCTCGCCATGGCCCTGGGGCTGGGGATCTCGCTGGCGATCTACCTGGTGCTGCAGCTGGCCTTTCTGGTGGCGGTGCCGCCGGAGCTGCTCGCCGGAGGCTGGGCCCAGCTGCGGCTCACCGCCCACGGCGGGCCGCTGGTGGCGATCGCCCTGGGCCTCGGCCTCGGCTGGGTGGTGACCCTGCTGCTCAGCGACGCCGTGATCTCCCCCGGGGCGACGGGGCTCACCTACCTGGGGGTGTCGGCGCGGGTGGGCTGGATGATGGGCCGCTGCGGCCTGCTGCCGGCCGGCCTCGGCCGCCTGAACCGCCAGGCCGTGCCGGCCGTGGCGCTGCTCTGCAGCCTGGGCATCGGCCTGCTGCTGCTACTGGGCGGCCCCAGCTGGCAGAAGGTGGTGAGCTTTCTCACCGCCACCCTGGTGATCGCCCTGGCCATGGGCCCCGTGAGCCTGCTGGCCCTGCGGCGGCAGCTGCCCGAAGAACCGCGGGCCTTCCGGCTCCCCTGGGCCGAGCTCTGGTGCCCGCTCACCTTCGTGGCGGCGAGCTGGGCGATCCTCTGGTGCGGCCGCAGCGCCCTGGAGGGGGCCGTGGCGCTGGTGCTCGGCCCGGCCCTGCTGTTCAACCTGGTGCAGTGGCGCCGCGGCCGGCCCCTGCAGGCCCGCAGCGGCGCCTGGTGGTGGCTCTACCTGGGGGGCCTGCTCGCCATCAGCGAACTGATCGGCCCGGGGCGTCCCCTGGCCTCGTCCACCGGGGGGCAGGCGGCCGTGGTGGCCGCCTTCGCCCTGGCCGTGTTCCCCCTGGCGCTGGCCACGCGCCTGCCGCAGATCTCCGCCGACGCTCGGGTCGAGCTGCGCAGCGCGGGCGCGTCGACCACGGCGGACACCACCCGGCTCAGACGCTGAGGAAGCGGTGGATCATCTCCTGGCTCAGGTCGGCGGTGGGGCCGCTGGCCACGATGCCACCCTTCTGCATCGCGTAGTACCAGTCGGACTGGCGCACGAAGTGCAGGTGGTGTTCCACCAGCAGCACACTGATGCCGGTGGTGGCGATGATGCGCTGCACCGCCCGCTCGATGTCCAGCACCACATTGGGCTGGATGCCCTCCGTGGGCTCATCGAGCAGCAGCAGCCGCGGCTTGCCGAGCAGCGCGCGGGCAATCGCCAGCTGCTGCTGCTGGCCACCGGAGAGGTCGCCGCCGCGGCGGTTGAGGAACTTCTCCAGCACCGGAAACAGCTCGAACACCACGGGATCGATGTGGCGGTTCTTGGCCAGGCCACCGGGCAGGGCCTCGAGGCCGAGCAGCAGGTTCTCGCGCACCGTGAGCTGGGGAATGATCTCGCGCCCCTGGGGCACGTAGCCGATGCCGGCGCGGGCCCTCTGGTGAGGGGGCAGGTCTGAGATCTCCCGTCCACCCAGCTGCAGCGAACCGCTGCGTTGCTGGAGCAGGCCGATGAGGGTCTTGAGCAGGGTGGTCTTGCCCACACCGTTGAGCCCGATCAGACAGGCCATCTGACCCGGCCTGATGCTCAGGTCAACGTCCCGCAGGATATGGCTCTCACCGTAGTAGACGTTGAGCCCGCGAATGCTCAGCAGATTGCCATCCTGCTGGTCGCCGGAGACCGGAACGGGCCGAGAGGTGGTGGTGCTGGTCATGCGATGGTCTCCACGGATTGCACTTCGGGATCGTCGACCCCCAGGTAGACCTCGATCACACGGTGATCGCTCTGGACGGCATCCATCGAGCCCTCGCAGAGCACGTGGCCCTCGTGGAGCACCGTCACCGGGCAGTCGAGGTTGCGGATGAAGTCCATGTCGTGTTCGATCACCAGCACCGTGTGATCGCCGGCCAGCTGCTTGAGCAGCTCGGCGGTGCGGTCGGTCTCCTCATCACTGAGGCCCGCAACGGGCTCATCCACCAGCAGCAGATCGGGATCCTGCGCCAGCAGCATGGCGATCTCCAGCCACTGCTTCTGGCCGTGGGAGAGGCCGCCGGCCGGCTGACCGGCGTGGGGCTCCAGCCCCACCACCCCAAGCAGCTGCTGCACCCGATCGCGCTGGCTGGCGCTCAGGGAGCCGAACAGCAGCGTGGCGGGTCCATGATCCCCCTTGATCGCCAGCTCCAGGTTGCGGCGCGGCGAGAGGTTCTGGAACACCCGCGGCGCCTGGAACTTACGGCCGATGCCGAGCCGTGAGATGCGGTGCTCGCTCTGGCCGACGATCGAGCGACCCCGGAACAGCACATCGCCACGGGTGGGTTTCACCTTGCCGGTGATGACGTCGAGGAAGGTGGTCTTGCCGGCGCCATTGGGGCCGATCACAGCCCGCAGCTCCCCTGGGGCCAGCTGCAGGTTGAGGTCGTTGAGGGCGAGGAAGCCGTCGAAACTGACGCTCACCTCACGCAGTTCAAGCACGTTCATGGTTCACCTGCCGGGGGTTGCTGCGGCGTGGTTGCAGACGCTGAGCCCGCGGACAACGGCCTGGATTCCAGTTGCCGCTGCTCGGCCAACACCTGCGGATCGAGGTCGAGGGCGGGATAGGTGGGGGCCACCGGCGGCCAGCCGACCATGGCCTGAATCCGGCCTGGGCCACCGGCGCGCCACCAGCCCACGATCCCGTCGGGCAGGGCCGTGACCACCAGCAGGAACAGACCGCCCTGGATGAACAGCCAGGTTTCGGGCAACTGCTCACTCACCAGGCTCTTGGCGTAGTTGATCACCACCGCACCGAGCACGGCCCCGATCAGGGTGCCGCGGCCGCCCACGGCCACCCAGATCACCATCTCAATCGAGAAGGGCACGGCCATGAACTGGGGGCTGATGATGCCCGACTGCACGGTGTAGAGGGCACCACTGACCCCGGCCATGGCACCGGCCACGGCGAACACCAGGGTCTTGTAGGCGGTGGGGTTGTAACCAGTGAAGCGGAGCCGCGGCTCATCGTCGCGAATGGCCACGAGGGCATCGCCGAAGCGACCGGAGGTCAGCCAGCGGCAGAGCAGCCAGCTCAGCACCACCAGCGCCAGCGTCAACCAGAACAGGTTGCGCTGCATGGCGTCACTGCCCACGAGTGCGCCGAAGATCCGGGCGGTATCGGTCTTGAGGCCGTTGGTGCCATTGATCAACTTCTGCTGGCCATTGAAGAAGTTGAAGAACACCAACAGGGCTGCCTGGGTGAGGATCGAGAAGTAGACCCCCTTGATCCGATTGCGGAACACCAGATAACCCAGCACGCCGGCCACGAGAGCCGGAATCACCCAGATCGCAAAGAAGGTGAACAGGGGCGAATTGAATGGCTGCCAGAACCCCGGCAGAGTGGTGACACCGTAAAGACTGAAGAATTCGGGAAGCTGTCCGGGCTCCAGGCTGTCGAGCTGGAGATACATGCCAAGGGCATAGCCCCCCAGGGCAAAGAAGATGCCCTGGCCGAGGCTGAGCATGCCGGTGAAGCCCCAGATCAGATCGATGCCGAGGGCAACGATGCCGAGGGAGAGGAAACGGCCGAGCAGGTTGAGGCGGAAGGGAGGCAGCAGAACCGGAAGGATCAGGCCAGCCGCCACCAGCAGAAGCCAGGGAAGCCAGCGCCGCAGACCACGGCTCGAGAACAGATCGGCCATGGTTCAGGCCTCCACCAGGCGACCCTTCTGCGGGAACAGACCAGCGGGCCTGAACTGCAGGAAGACCACGATAATCGCGAACACCAGCACCTTGGCCATGGAGGTGGTGGCGAAGAAGCTGATCAGCTCATTCAGCACGGCCGGCATCGCCGGCCACACCAGCAGCAGAGAACCGGAACCAACGATGTAGCTGAGCACGCCGATACCGAGGGCCGCCAGCACCGTACCGGCCAGCTTGCCGACACCCCCCAGAACCACCACCATGAAGCAATCCACGATGTAGTTGCCTCCGAGGTTGGGACCCACCGAACCGAGAAGGGTGACCGCCACACCGGCGACACCGGCCAGGCCGGAGCCAATCAGGAAGGTGAGGGCATCCACCGTCTCGGTGGGGATGCCCAGGCAATCACTCATGGAGCGGTTCTGGGTCACCGCACGAATACGGATGCCCCAGGCACTCTTCTGCAGGAACCAGGTGACCCCCACCAGGGCCAGGGCCGTGAGGGCGATGATGAACAGACGGGCGGTGGGCATCGTGACGCCCCCGAGCTCAATCGAACCCCGCAGCCAGGTGGGGGCTGTCACATCGATGTTGCGGGCACTGAACCAGGGCTGATCGAGGCTGCGCACGCTGCCCAGAACCGAGGCCAGGGCGATGCCAAGCCCGCCGGCCACGATCCAGCGGCCCACGGCGAGCAGGGGAGTCCAGCGCTTCTGCCACCAGGCCCGGGGCGTGAACCGGGGCGCCAGCAGACCCAGCACCACCGCGAGCACGAGCCCGAGGGCAAAGGCGCTGCTCACGGAGCGCACAAACTGCTGCAGGATCAGGCTGACGCCCCAGGTGGCCAGCAGGGTCTCCAGGGGACGGCCATAGAGACGGCGGATCACCGTCTTCTCCAGCAACAGGCCCACCAGGCCACTCACCAGGAAGGCGAGGGGGATCGCCACCAGGATGTAGATCGGGAACAGCGCATCCGGCAGGGAGGCCTTGAAGATGTTCTGCACCACGAAGGTGGTGTAAGCACCAAGCATCATCAACTCGCCGTGGGCCATGTTGATGACACCCATCAGGCCAAAGACCACCGCCAGGCCCAGTGCCGCAAGCACCAGAACGGAGCCGATGGCCAGGCCGTTGAAGAGTGTGTCGTAGAGAAGATCCATCAGGACCCGCAGGGAGCAGACAAAAGGGAAACCCCGACCGAAGGCCGGGGCAGCCAAAAGGCGATGGCTGAGCGCAATGAACGAGAAGGGGGGAGGTCGCCCTCCCCCCAGCCAACGGATCAGAGCTTGAACTTGCCGGCGTCAGGACGCTTCTGAGTCCAGTCGCAGGTGTAGCCCTTGGTCTCAGGCACGAACTGGTTCCAGGCCAGAGGCTTGAGGATGCCCTTGTTCTCGATGATCTTGAACATGCCGTCCTTCTGAACCTCACCGATCATCACCAGTTCGGTGGTGTGGTGGTTGGGCTGCACTTCGATCGGACCCTGGGGGGCATCGAACTGCACACCGATCAGGGCGTCACGTACCTTGTTGTCGTCGACGCTGTTGGCCTTCTCGGCACCCTTGGCCCAGAGGTAGACCATGTTGTAGGCAGATTCAGCAGGGTCGTTGGTGACCCGCTTGTCGCCGTACTTGGCCTTGAAGTCAGCGGTGAACTTCTTGGAGGCAGGGGTGTCGAGGCTCTGGAAGAAGTTCCAGGCGGCGTAGGTGCCCTCCAGGTACTCGGGGCCGATGGCGGCCACCTCTTCCTCAGCGATCGAGAAGCTCATGATTGCGTAGCCGTTGGCGGGAGTAATACCCGCAGCCTTCATCTGCTTGAAGAAGGCCACGTTGCTATCGCCATTCAGGGTGTTGACGATCACGCCACCCTTGGGCAGGGCCTGCTTGATCTTGGCGATGATCGGAGCCACCTCAGTATTGCCGAGGGGCAGGTAGTCCTCGCCCACCAGCTTGCCGCCCTCAACCTTGAGTTGCTCCTTCATGATGGTGTTGGCGGTACGCGGGTACACGTAATCCGAACCCACCAGGAAGAAGTCCTTACCCTTGTTCTTCAGCAGCCACGACACAGCGGGCTCGGCCTGCTGGTTGGGGGTGGCACCGGTGTAGAAGATGTTCCTGGAGCACTCCTGGCCCTCGTACTGAATCGGGTAGAAGAGGAAGTGATCCTTGGCCTCGAACACCGGCAGCATCGCCTTGCGGCTGGCAGAGGTCCAGCCGCCGAACACCACGGCCACCTGGTCCTGGTCGATCAATTTCTTGGCCTTCTCCGCGAAGGTGGGCCAATCGGAGGCTCCATCCTCTTCAATCGGCACGATCTTCAGCTTCTTGCCATCCACCTTCACGCCGCCGGCGGCATTGATCTCGTCGATCGCCATCAGCTCGGCTTCGGCCACCGTGTTCTCGGAGATGGCCATGGTGCCGGAGCGGGAGTGAAGGATGCCCACCTTCACTTCACCGTCAAAGCCACCGGAAGCCCCCTTCTCTCCACCGCCGCAGGCCACCAGCGACAAGCTAGCCGCAACAGCTGTTGCGCCGGCAATCGAGCGGACAGCCATTTTACGCATCTGAAGGGGATCCATGAAAACTCCTACAAAAACCGCTGAATGTTGCCGCTGTTGTTCAGCGGTGATGGAGAACGTACCCAGCGAGGATCCTTGGGCTTTGTAGCGGTTGAAACCGTTTGACCAAGCGCTAACCGCGCGGGCGCTGCAGAACCTGTCGAGCGGCAGGGCGCCGGGGCTGGCCTCAGGGCGAGTCAGAGCCCCTGGCCTAGGCTGAGGCAACCGTGACCTAGGCGCTTGGGTCTGCGCCGGCGATTGTTCACCCTGCAGGCAGCGACACTGGCGATCGTCAGTGTCGGCGCCCTATTCGGCTGGGGCGTGAACACGCTGATCAGCCAGCGGGCCGATGAGCAGGCCGCCTGGGTGGCCCTCGAGGTGGACCAGCTGGCCCACACCAGCTTCGATCTGCTGGGCGCCATTCCCGCCACCGGGGAGTACCTGCTGACCTCTTCAGCCGCAGAAGTGGTCGCCCTGATCGAGCAAGACCTCAAGGGGCTACAGACCTTCCGCCGCAACCTGGACGGCCATCTGGCCAATCGCGAACTCCCCTCCCACGACGCCGCCATCCACCGCGAACTGGAGACGATCCGGCTGCTGTCGGTGCAGGCCGAACGCAATCTGGAGGCAACCCGGCAGGAGGCCCTGGCCGCCGCAGCCCAGCGACGGCCGATCCAGCCGGCCCTACTGGCGAAGGCGGTGCAGGAGCCGAGCTTGGCCGTGATGCGCCGACACAGCCATCTGCTGGCCAGCCTCCACGACAAGCTCGACCTTCAGCTGACCGTTCTCGCCCAGCGGGAACGCCACGCAAGGCAGCTTGGGTTGGGCATCTTCCTGACCGTGCTGGTGCTGGCCTGGGCGGTGGGCCTGCGCTTCGCCTGGCGCACCGCCGACCGCATCCTGCGGCCACTGCTGCGCCTGGAGCAGCTGATGCGGACCTCATCCCCCCACGTGCTGCCGGCACCCGGGGAGGAGGAGGACTTCAGCCGGGCCCCCGAGGAGATCGCCAGCCTGAACCACAGCTTCCGGGAGCTGCTGCTGCAGGTGCAGCAGCTGCTGAACCGCCTGGAGGCCCAGGCCAGCACCGATGCCCTCACCGGCTTGGCCAACCGGCGGCGCTTCGACGAGGCACTCGATCAGGAATGGCGGCGCAGCCTGCGCAGCGGCGAAGCGCTGAGCCTGCTGCTGCTGGATGTGGACCACTTCAAGCTCTACAACGACCACTACGGCCACGTGCAGGGCGACAGTTGCCTGCAGCAGGTGGCAGCCACCCTCCTGGCCGAGGCCAGCCGCAGCACCGATCTGGTCTGCCGGATCGGTGGCGAGGAGTTCGCCGTGCTGCTGCCGGCCACGGCCGAGGCCGATGCCGTGCGTCTTGCCCAGGGCATCGTGACCGCCCTCGACCGCCTGGCCATCCCGCATGCCAAGAGCTCCGTGGCCCCGCATGTGAGCCTGAGCATCGGCGTGGCCAGCGGCGTGCCCAGCCCCCACCAGACCCCCACCAGCCTCATCCAACGGGCCGATGCGGCTCTGTATCGCCGCAAGCAGGATCTGGGCCGGCACGGCGTCTGTGTGGCCACCGCCGAAGCCTCAGGGCGTCGGTTGGAGAGCCTCGCGTAACAGCGAACCATCCACCGGCGGCAGCGGTGCATCGCCGGGCAGCAGGGCGAGGCTGGCCTGAACCGAGCGCAGGGCCTTGAGATTGCGCTCCAGCACCCCGCCCGGGGCGAACAGGGGCACCTGGCGCGCCAGGGGCACAAACACCAGCCCCTCCAGCGAGGCGCGGAACTCGGAAGCGCTCACCCCCTCGCGGGCAGCCATCACAGCGATGGCGGGGCCAGGCTCCGCCACCGCCAGATCCTGGGCCGCCTGCCAGGTGCGCAGCAGCGCCGTGAGGCTGGCGCGATGGTCCTTGAGGAAGGCGGGATCCACCACCAGGATGTCGAAGATCTCGCCGGGGATCTCGCGGCTGGTGAACAGGGGCCGCACCCGACCGGTCGCCACGGCCTGTTCGGAGAAGGGTGGGAACAGGGCCGCGGCCCTGACCTCGCCGCGGCCGATGGCCCCGCCCATCTCCTCCAGCGGCATCGGCCGCAGGTCCACGTCGCCGAGGCTGAGGCCATGGCGAGCCAGGGCACGGCTGAGCACGAAGGGCCCCAGGGTGGAGGGGGTGATGGCCACCGGCTGGCCGCGCAGCTCCGCGATCGAACCCAGCCGGCGATCCACCACCACCTGATCGCCACCCCGGGATTCGTCGAGCACCAGGATCACCACCGGGCAGCGCTTCGGCACGCGGCTGCAGAGATCCACCGCCTCCACCGTGGTGAGCTGGGCCAGCTTCAGATCTCCGCGCAGGTAGGCATGCACGATGTCCTGCGGGTTGGCGTAGGCGGGCAGCTCGAGCCGGATACCCTCTCGCCGGTCCAGCCCGCGCCGCTGAGCCAGGGGGAAGTACTCGTAACCGGGCCACTGGCTCACCGGCACCCTGAGGGTGGAGCCGCCAGCGGCGCAGCCACCGAGCAGGGCCAGCAGCGCAGGCAGCATGGGCCAGGGGCGCCGGCAACCGGGTGCGAAGACACGCGAAAGGGAGCTGATGACGGGCCTGGGAGCCACTGCGGCTGGCTGAAGCTGGAGCAGTGTTACCACGAGCCGCTGGAGCCGTCTCAACAGATCGCTACCAGGCGCATCAGGGGTTGCAATCCGGCGGTGGCAGCTGCGCCATCAAGAAGCGCTCCACCTGCTCCAGCCCCTCACCACTGCGGAGGTTGGTGAAGCACCAGGGGCGGCCGCCGCGCATGCGCTCGGTGTCGTGCTCCATCACCTCCAGGCTGGCGCCCACCAGCGGCGCCAGGTCGGTCTTGTTGATCACCAGCAGGTCGGAGCGGGTGATGCCGGGGCCGCCCTTGCGGGGGATCTTGTCGCCGGCCGCCACGTCGATCACGTAGATGCAGAGGTCGACCAGCTCGGGGCTGAAGCTGGCGGCCAGGTTGTCGCCGCCACTCTCCACCAGCACCAGATCCAGCCCCGGGAAGGCCCGTTCCAGCTCCTCCACGGCCGCCCGGTTGATCGAGCAGTCCTCGCGGATCGCCGTGTGGGGGCAGCCGCCCGTCTCCACACCGCGGATGCGCTCGGGTTCCAGGGCACCGGCGCGGGTGAGGAACTGGGCATCCTCCTGGGTGTAGATGTCGTTGGTGACCACCGCCAGCTGCAGCCGCTCCCGCAGCCGCCGGCAGAGGGCCTCCACCAGCGCGGTCTTGCCGGAGCCCACCGGTCCGGCCACCCCCACCCGCAGCCGACTGCCGCCGCTGGCCATGGCTAGCCCACCACCTGGGTGGCTTCCTTGAGCAGCGACTCCGGCAGGGTGACGCCGATCGCCTTGGCGGTGGTCTTGCTCACCAGCAGGTCGGTCTTGGTGAGGGGCTCAAAGGCGATCTTGGCGGGGGATTCGCCCTTCAGCACCCGCACCGCCAGCTTGCCGGCGGCATAGCCATCGGCGTGATAAGTCCAACCGATCGTGGCCAGGGTGCCCGGCAGCTTGATGTCGTCGGCATCCACCGAATAGACGGGGATCTTCTTCTCCAAGCCCACCTTGGCGATGGAGCCGAAGCCCTGGATCGTGGCGTAATCGCCGATCTTCACGAAGGCCTCCACCTGTTTCTCCGCCAGGGCCTGGGCCGCCTGCAGCACCTCACCGGAGTTGGCCACCGCCTGCTCCACCACCGTGATGCCGCGCTTGGCGGCCTCCGCGCGCAGCACCTTGGCCTCGTATTCGGAGTTGGGCTCGCCGGGGTTGAAGATCAGACCCACGGTCTTAAGGGCGGGGTTCACGGCCCTGGCCAGGTCCAGCTCCTTGCCCACCGGGTTGGTGCCGATGGTGCCCACCACGTTGGGCTTGTGCTGGCCCACGCCGCCGGGGGGCGTGCCGGCGCCGGCGCCCCAGGGGTTGGAGGTGTAGGTGAAGATCACCGGCACCGAGGCGGGCATCACCTTCATGGCCGCCTGCAGGGGCGGCGTGCCCACCGCCACCACCATGTCCACCGGCTCGCCTAGGAACTGCTTCATCACCAGGATGGTGTTGGGCAGCTCGCCGGCGGCGTCCTTGCGGATCAGGGTCACGGTGGAGCCGTCCTTGTAGCCAGCTTCGGCCAGGGCCGCGATCACGCCGTCGCGGGTCTGGTTGGGCGGCGGTGCATCCACCATCTGCAGGATGCCGATCACCGGCCCCTTCTTGGCGCCGCGATCGCCCCCGAGCTTGCCGCAGGCGGCCAGCAGCAGGCTGCTGCCGGCACCGGCGCCCATCAGACCGAGAAACGCGCGACGGCCGAGGGTCATGGGGAGGGGGAGAATCCACTGCCAACTGTGGCGCTGCCGTAGAGGGCCCGCAATGAGGCCGGGGTGAACTGTTGCCGCTCGGCGGCGCTCCAGTCGCCGATCAGTCGACCGTCCTGCAGCATCACCAGCCGGTCGCCGTAGCGCAGGGCCTGGTCGAGGCTGTGGGTCACCATCAAGGTGGTGGTGCCGAGCCGGCGCACCAGCCGCTCGGTGAGCTCCATCACCGTGGCCTCGGCCCGGGGATCGAGGGCGGCGGTGTGCTCGTCGAGCAGCAGCAGCTGCGGCTGCCCCAGGGTGGCCATCACCAGGCTGATGGTCTGGCGCTGGCCGCCGGAGAGCTGGCCCACCATGGTGTCGAGCCGATCGGCCAGGGGCAGCCCCAGCTCCTCCAGCAGGGCGGCGTAACGGCGCCGATCGGAGCGGCTGGGGTGCAGACCGCCGAGCAGACCGCGCCGACCGAACACGCTGCGGCGACGGCATTCGGCCAGGCGCAGGTTCTCGGCGATGGTGAGGCTGGGGGCGGTGCCATCGAGCGGGTTCTGCATCACCCGACCGATGACGCGGGCGCGCCGATAGTCCGGCCAGCCCACCAGGTCCCGCCCATCCAGAGCAACCGAGCCGCCGCCGGCCCGCAGGGTGCCCGCGATCAGGTTGAGCAACGTCGACTTGCCGGAGCCGTTGCTGCCGATCACCACCACGAACTGGCCGGTGGGGCAGGCGAGCTGGAAGCCGTCGAACAGCTGGCGCCAGCCGCCGCCGGGTTGGGGGTGGCCCCAGCTCAGATCGCTGACCTGCAGGCTCATGGGCGGCCTCCGGAGTCGGAGAGGCCGGGGATGCGCACCCGGCCCAGGGCCAGGGCCGCCAGCAGCAGCAGGGCCGTGGCCAGCTTGAGGTCCACCGGCTCCATGCCCAGCTGCAGGGCCAGGGCGATCATCGCCCGGAACAGCACCGAGCCCACCACCACCGCCAGCAGGGCCATCGGCACGCTGCGGGGCCGCAGCACCGACTCGCCCACGATCACGGCCCCCAGGCCGAGGATCAGCGAGCCGATGCCCATGGCCGAGTCGGCGAAGCCGTTGTAGAGGGCCACCAGGGCACCGGCGAGGGCCACCAGGCCGTTGCCGGCGGCAATGCCAACGGTGAGGCCGCGACGGGTGCTGATGCCGTTGGCACGGGCCATCACCGGGTTGTTGCCGAGGGCCCGCAGGGCCAGACCCAGGTCGGTGGCCAGCATCAGGGCCAGGAAGCCGATCAGGCCCGCCACCACCAACAGCAGCGCCAGGGCCCACTGGCCGTCGGGGCCCAGGCCCAGATCGGGCAGGTGGCCGATCGCCAGGGGCGGATCGGTGAGCGGGATGTTGGAGCGGCCCATCAGCCGCAGGGTCACGGTGTAGAGGCCGGTGGTGGTGAGGATGCCGGCAAAGAGGTCGTTCACCCCCAGGCGGGTGTGGATCAGGCCGGTCACGGCGCCCGCCAGGGCCCCCAGGGCCACGGCCGCCAGCAGCGCCAGGGGCGGGGCCACGTCGCGGCTGATCAGCAGGGCGGCGCTGCCCCCGCCGAGGGCGAAGGAGCCGTCGACGGTGATGTCGGCGAAGTTGAGCACCCGCAGGGTGAGGTACACGCCGAGGGCGAGGCCGGCGTAGGCCAGGCCCTGGTCGAGGGCGCCGATCCAGAGGGAGAGCATCGGCGCATTGTGCCGGCAATCCGGGCAGGGGCCCAGGTGGGGCCTGGCCGCTTCAGCTGCGGAACAGGCGCGAATAGAGCTCGGCGTGCTGGAGCTGAGCCAGGCCCGCGCCCACCCCGCCGCTCCACAGATCCCGGGGATCAGCGGCGGCCAGGGTCGCCGCCTGCTCGGCGATCAGCGGCGCCAGGGCCAGCTGCAGCCGCTGACCGTCGGTGGGCCCCAGGGGCACCAGCCGCACCGCCGCGCTGATCTGGTTGGCCACCCAGCCGTAGAGGTAGGCCTCCTCCAGGTCCGGGGCCGCCAGCTCCAGGCAGAGGCCGGCCCAGGCGAAGGCGGCCGGCCAGGCCATGGCAGGCGGGCGAGCGGGGGCGCCAGGGGCTGGCCCCCCCGCCGCGGGCAGGGGCCAGCCCAGGTCGGCCAGCAGCTGCAGCAGCGACTGGCCCATCTGCAGCTGCTGGGCCCGGAGCTCGGCCGCCTCGCGCTGGGCCAGCAGCCAGCCGTCCAGCTCAAGCAGCGTCTGGCGTGCCGCCGCGCCGCACTCCAGGCCCGGCCCCGCTGCCTCCGCGTCCCGCCAGTGGCACAGGGCGGCGGTCAGGGACGCCAGCGCCGCGGCCTCGATCGCCACCGACCCGCGCCGCAGCTCCGCCTCCAGCCAGCCCCGCAGGGCCTGGGCGTCGGCCAGGCGCCCGGCCTGCACCAGCACCTCCAGCCCCTCGGAATAGCTGAAGCCGCCCACCGGCAGCGCCGGGCTCACCAGCTGGAACAGACGCAGCCGCGCGGCGTCCGCCATCAGGCGTGGGAATGGTGGTGCTGGTGCGGGCCACCGCCATAGGCGCCGGCCTCGGGCTGGAAGGGGGCGTGCAGTGCGTCCAGCTCCAGGCCCCGCTGGCGCAGCAGCTCCGCCAGCACGGAGTCCTGCAACAGCCGCAGCTCACCGGGATGGAGTTCCAGGGCCACATGGCGGTTGCCGAGGTGATAGGCCGCCTGCAGCAGGGCCAGGGGATCGGCCGCCCGCACCCGCAGCAGCGACTCCGGCGCCGCCTCCACCCGTACGCGGACGCCGCCGGGGCCACCCAGCCACTCGCCCGGCTCCAGGGCCGCCCCCCGGGGCAGCTGCAACAGCAGCGCCCGGCCGCTGGCACTGCTGCGGCGCCCCCGCAGGCTGGTGCGCTCGTGGGCCGTGAGCGGCAACAGCAGCGGGGCGGCAGCGGCGGCCGCCTGGGGATCGCGGCCGAGGCGCTGCTCCAGCAGCAGGGGCTCCTGGGCCTCGAGGGCCGGAGCCCCCGCATCAGGGCTGCCGGCGGGTGACGACGCGGAGGGCAGGGCGGACGACACGGGGGGAAGGGGGAACGAACGGGATGGCGGTCGGCGGGACAGCCAGGTGGCCTGGCAGCCGGGCAACCGGGCAACCCGGCGGTCGCGGGAAAGCGACGGCACCCTGGCGACCCGGGGCCCCACGACCCTGTGCCCGTTGTTACCGGAACGCGGCTGGCGCGACCCCAGCATGGCCCCATGAACGGACCGGCCCCAGCTCCCACCAGCCCCCAGGCCGGTCCGTTCATGGGGCCATGCTGGGGTCGCGCCAGCCGCGTTCCGGTAACAACGGGCACAGGGTCGTGGGGCCCCGGGTCGCCAGGGTGCCGTCGCTTTCCCGCGCCCGCCGGGTTGCCCGGTTGCCCGGCTGCCAGGCCCCCTGGCTGTCCCCCCGACCGCCCTCC
>NZ_JAGQBX010000063.1 GCF_024345855.1 Synechococcus sp. GreenBA-s
GGGCAGGCCCACTGCGTGACGCCTGCCCCGGACCGATCCCGCCAGGGATGGCTTTGGGGCGTGGGGTGAGGCTGATGGCCTGACTTTGGAGACCCTCTGGCACCGCACGGCTGGTGGGGTGGTAGCGGGGTGCCTGACTTGTCCTGGGGTGGCAGGCCCGGCGAGGGAGCGGCCGGGCTTTGTTGTGGCCCTGGTTGGGGCGGTTCGGCTGGGGGCTTCGGGATTGATGCCGGACAATCACCGCAGCAAGCAGGAACCGCGATGGGGATCACTGAACTGGTGCAGCAGCTGCCGCAGCTGATCGGTTCGGCCGTGGAGGCCAATCCCCTGCTGGGCTACGGCGCCATTTTCGCGGCGATGTTCCTGGAGAATCTGTTCCCGCCGATTCCCTCGGAGCTGATCATGCCCCTGGGGGGGTTCTATGTGCAGCAGGGCCAGCTGGCCTTGATCCCGGTGGTGCTGGCGGGCCTGTTCGGCACGGTGCTGGGGGCCCTGCCCTGGTACGGCATCGGCCGGCTGATCAATGAGCAGCGCATCGAGCAATGGCTGGAGCGCCATGGCCGCTGGATCGGCATCAGCCCCCAGGAGCTGCACCGCAGCCGCGACTGGTTCTCCCGCTACGGCACGGCCCTGGTGTTCTGGGGCCGGCTGGTGCCCGGCATCCGCACCCTGATCTCGGTGCCGGCGGGCATCGAGATGATGCCCTTCACGCCGTTTCTGATCTGGACCACCGCCGGCAGCCTGATCTGGACCCTGCTGCTCACCCTGGCGGGCCTGGCCCTCGGTCAGGGCTACACCAACGTGGAGCACTGGATCGAGCCGGTGGCCAAGGCGGTGAAGGTGCTGCTGGTGCTGGCCGTGGCCGGCTTCGCCGTCTGGCTGGGGCTGCGCACCTGGAACAAGCGCAACAACTCCCACTAGCTCCTGCCAGGGCAGAGGGGAGGCCCCGAGGGATTGGCCTGGGGTGCCCCTCCTTCTCAGGGCGTCTCGGCCCGGGGTGACGTCAGAACGGCACTTCCTCCTCGCTGGGCTCGCCGCCGCCGAAGCTGCCGCCGCCGCCGCCGAAGCCGCCGCCCTCGGCGTCGCGCTTGGAGCCGAGCAGTTCCAGCCGGTCGACCCGCACCACGGGCTTGCTGCGCTCCTCGCCGCTGGCGCGGTCCGTCCAGCGGTCGAGCTTGAAGCTGCCGATGATCCCCAGCAGGGAGCCCTTGCGCACGTAGTCGGCGGCCACCTGGGCCTGCTTGCCCCAGATCTCGAGGTTGAACCAGTCGGGCTCGTCGTCGCGGCTGCGGCGGTTCACGGCGATGGTGAGGTTCGCCACCATGCTGCCGGACTCGAAGTAGCGGACTTCGGGGTCGCGGCCGGCCCGGCCGACGAGGGTTACGGAATTGACGCCCATGGCGTTCTCCTGGATGTTCGGTTGGTCAATGATGCGCCACCCGCTTCGGGCGTCGCCTCCAGAGAGTTCCACCGCTGGGCCCGGTTGTACCGCGGGCCTGGTCAGGGGGTCTGGTCGGGGGGTCTGGTCGGGGTCGCCGTGGAGGCCCCTCCTATGATTCGCCCCGCTTGGTGGCTGCTCCGTGTTCTTTCGACGTTTCCAGCTCTCCCGTGACATCGGCATCGATCTGGGAACGGCCAATACCCTGATCTATGTGTCCGGCAAGGGCATCGTGCTGCAGGAGCCCTCGGTGGTGGCCCTGGATCTCGAGCGCGGCGTGCCCCTGGCGGTGGGCGACGAGGCCAAGCTGATGCTCGGCCGCACCCCCGGCAACATCCGCGCCGTGCGGCCCCTGCGCGATGGCGTCATCGCCGACTTCGACGCCGCCGAGCAGATGATCAAGACCTTCATCCAGAAGGCCAACGAGGGCCGCGGCATCGTGGCGCCCCGCCTGGTGATCGGCATCCCCAGCGGCGTCACCGGCGTCGAGCGCCGTGCCGTGCGCGAGGCCGGCCTGGCCGGCGCCCGCACCGTGCACCTGATCGATGAGCCGGTGGCGGCCGCCATCGGCGCCGGCCTGCCGGTGACCGAGCCCGTGGGCACGATGATCGTGGACATCGGCGGCGGCACCACCGAAGTGGCGGTGCTCAGCCTCGGCGGCACCGTGCTCAGCGAGTCGGTGCGGGTGGCCGGCGACGAGCTCAGCGACGCCATCGGCGTTTACCTCAAGAAGGTGCACAACCTGGTGGTGGGCGAGCGCACCGCCGAGGACATCAAGATCCGCATCGGCTCGGCCTTCCCCGACGACGCCCACGACAACACGTCAATGGACGTGCGTGGCCTGCACCTGCTCTCTGGCCTGCCCCGCACCATCAACGTGCGTGCCGGCGACATCCGCGAGGCGATGGCCGAGCCCCTCAACGTGATCGTGGAGGCCGTGAAGCGCACCCTGGAGCGCACCCCGCCCGAGCTGGCCGCCGACATCGTGGATCGCGGCATCATGCTGGCCGGCGGCGGCGCCCAGGTGCGCGGCATCAGCGATCTGATCAGCCACGAGACCGGCATCCTGGTGCACGTGGCCGAGGATCCGCTGCTGTGCGTGGTCAACGGCTGCGGCCGCGTGCTGGAGGACTACAAGCGCCTCGAGCGCGTGCTCGACACGCCCGACTTCGCCCGGCAGTCGATCTGAACCCCATGAACGGGCGCCTGCCCCGCGTCCCCACCCTGCAGAAGCTGCTGCAGGCCTGGCCCTGGTGGCTGCTGGTGCTGGCCCTGGTGGGGGTGCGGCTGAGCAAGGGGGCCTTCCTCACCGATGCCTACGCCCTGCTGAGCCGGCCCTTCTGGCCCGGCACCGCCCAGGGTGAATGGATCAAGGCCGCCGCCGGGCTCTCGGACCAGACCCGCCTGGCCCAGCTGGAGCAGGACAACCGACGCCTGCGGGGGCTGCTGGATCTGCAGCGCAGCAGCGGTGCTGCCGTCACGGCTCCGGTGATCTCCCGCCAGGCCGGTGGCTGGTGGCAGCAGCTGGAGCTGGGTCGGGGGCAACTCGAGGGCCTCGCCGCGGGGGATCCGGTGCTCGGGCCCGGCGGGTTGCTGGGTGTGGTGCAGAGCGTGACCCCCAGCACCGCCCGGGTGCGCCTGCTCACCGACCCCGGCAGCCAGGTGGGGGTCTGGGTGGGCCGCACCAAGCGCCATGGTCTGCTGATCGGCCAGGGCACGGCCCGCCCCGTGCTCCACTTCCTCGACAAGGACACCGGTGTGCGGCCCGGCGACGTGGTGTCCACCTCCCCCGCCAGCACCCTGCTGCCCGCCAACGTGACCGTGGGTGTGATCCAGACCGTGAACGACCAGGCCGTGCCCGCCCCCGAGGCCGTGGTGCAGCTCAGCGCCCCCCTCGACGCGGTCGACTGGGTGCAGGTGGTGCCCCGCCGCGCCGGGGCCTGAGCCATGGCCCGCCTGTCTGCCCAGCTCTGGTGCGGTGCCACGGGCCTGTCCGTGCCGCTGCTCAGCCTGGCCGCCCCCGGGCTGCTGACGGTCGGCGGGGTGGGGCCCAGCTGGGCGGTGCTGTGGCTGCTGCCCTGGGCCCTGGTGGACGGGCCCCGCTCCGGCGCCGTGGCGGGCCTGGCCCTGGGGTTGGCCCTCGATGGCCTGCAGCTGGGTGGCGCCAGCCAGGTTCCGGCCCTGGCGCTGCTGGGCTGGTGGTGGGGCCGGCTGGGCCGCAACGGCCCCCCGATCGAGCGCAGTTTCAGCCTGGGGCTGCTGGCGGCCCTTGGCAGCCTGCTGCTGGGTGCCAGTCTGCTGCTGCAGCTGGGTCTGCCCGGGCTGGGGGGCTGGAGCGCGGAGGCTGTGCGGCTCTCCGGCCTGCACACCCTCCTGGCCCAAGGGCTGATCACGGCCCTGCTGGCGCCGCTGGTCTGCTCATTGCTGCTCCTGTTCTGGCGCCAGCAGGTGTCGCTGCGGAACTGACTCCATGGCCGATCGATCCCAGCCCGTGCTCCCGCTCCAGGTGGCGCTGACCCAGTGCCGCCGCCGCTCCGTCCTGGCCGCTGGCCTGGTCTTGGCGGGGCTGGGTCTGGGCCTTGCAGGCTGCGGCGGGCCCAAGCCCGAGCGGCGCCAGCTGCAGGTGTGGACCCTGGATCTGGCCCCCAAGTTCAACGACACCATCAACGGCGCCATCACCGCCTGGGAGCGTCAGCACCCGGATGTGGACGTGGTGTGGACCGATGTGCCCTGGGGCTCGGTGGAGCGCAAGCTGCTGGCCGCCGTGTTCGCCCGCACCGCACCGGACGTGGTGAACCTCAACCCGCTGTTCGCCGCCAACCTGGCCAGTAAGGGTGGCCTGCTGCCCCTCGATCCGCTGCTGCCGCCCGGCGCCGAGGCCAGCTACCTGCCCCGGCTCTGGCAGGCCGGCCGCAGCGCCGGCCCCGACGGCCGGCCCCAGCAGTTCACCGTGCCCTGGTATCTCACGGTGCGGATCACCCTGGCCAACACCGGTCTGCTGCGGCAGGCGGGCTATGCGGCGCCGCCGCGCCGCTGGGAGGAGGTGCCGGCCTACGCCGAGGCGGTGAAGCGCAAGACCGGCCGCTACGCCCTGTTCGTCACCGTGGTACCCGACGACTCGGCCGAGCTGCTGGAGTCGATGGTGCAGATGGGGGTGACCCTGCTGGACGGGCGCCAGCGGGCCGCCTTCAACAGCCCGGCGGGCCGCCGCGCCTTCGCCTTCTGGACCAACCTCTACCGCCGCGGCCTGCTGCCCCGCGAGGTGGTGAGCCAGGGCTATCGCCGGGCCATCGAGCTGTATCAGAGCGGTGAGCTGGCCCAGGTGGGCAGCGGCGCCGAGTTCCTGCGCAGCATCCAGACCAACGCCCCCCGCATCGCCGCCGTCACCCGCCCCTTCCCGCCGCTCACCGGTGCCTCGGGCGACGCCAACGTGGCGGTGATGAACCTGGCGGTGCCCAAGCAGACCCGGCTCCCCAGGGAGGCCCTCAGCTTCGCCCTGTTCCTCACCGACGCCACCAACCAGGCCCGCTTCGCCGAGCAGGCCCGGGTGCTGCCCTCCTCGAAAGGCGCCCTGCGTCAGCTTGAGGCCGGCCTGCGCCGCGAGCGCCCCGCTAACCCCGACGAGGCCCTGGTGCAGCAGGCCCGCCTGCTCTCCGCCGACACCCTGGAGCGCGCCCGGGTGCTGGTGCCCGCCAGCCCCGGCGTGAAGCGGCTGCAGGCCATCGTCTACACCCAGCTGCAGCGGGCCATGCTCGGCCAGCTCAGCAGCGACGCCGCCCTGGCCGAAGCCGAACGCCAGTGGAACGCCTACGCCGCCGCCCGCTGGACGGGGCAAGAGTCAGCCCAAAGAAAACCTTAAGAGTTCGGGATTGGGGGTGTTTCGCACCGCGCTGGCGGCGCGTGGGGCCCTGTGTGAGCGGTAGTGTTGCGCTTCTTCATCCCCCTGCGCGCATGCCCCTGGAGGATCTTTCCCGGCAGGGTTTTGAGCGGACCGGGCGAGGCGTGAGCGTTCAGGGCGCGAGCGAGAACGAGGAGGGGCCAGGCCAGGCCGAGCACCGCGCCACCCTGCTGGTGGTGGACGACGAGGCCGCGGTGCGGCGGGTGCTGGTGATGCGCCTGCAGCTGGCGGGATACCGGGTGGTGTGCGCCGAGGACGGCGAGGAGGCCCTGGCCCTGTTCCACAAGGAGCAGCCCGATCTTGTGGTGCTCGATGTGATGCTGCCGAAGCTGGATGGCTTCGCGGTGTGCCGGCGGCTGCGGGCCGAATCCTGTGTGCCGATCATCTTCCTCTCGGCCCTCGATGCCATCGCCGAGCGGGTGGCGGGTCTGGATCTGGGTGCCGACGACTATCTGCCCAAGCCCTTCAGCCCCAAGGAGTTGGAGGCCCGGATCGCCACGATCCTCAGGCGGGTGGGCCGCGGCTCCGCCGGCGCCGAGCCCCGCGATGTACCGGCCGGCCAGGGGGTGCTGCGGGTGGGGGATCTGGTGGTGGACACCAACCGCCGCCAGGTGACCCGCGACGGTGAGCGCATCGGCCTCACCTACACCGAATTCAGCTTGCTGGAGCTGCTGTTCCGCGAGCCCGGCCGGGTAGTTCCCCGGGCCGAGATCCTCGAGCAGCTCTGGGGCTATCCGCCCCGCCGTGCCGCCGACCTGCGGGTGGTGGACGTGTACGTGGCCCGGCTGCGGGGCAAGCTCGAGCCCGACCCCCGCAACCCGGAGCTGATCCTCACGGTGCGCGGCACCGGCTACGCCTCCCAGCGGGTGGGCGATCCGGCCCTGGCCACGGCGGTCTGAGCGGTCCCGTCTGGGGCCGGGCGGGCCGGAGCGCCGCGTTCCGGCGTTCCTGCAGGATGGCTCCCAGCTGAGACCCCTGGAGCCTTGTCGGAGCTGCGCGAGACCCGCCTGGAGAAAGCCCGGACCCTCGCCGCCCTGGGCCAGGGCCCCTACGCCCTGCGCTTCGAGCCCACCCACCGCACCGCCGCCCTGCAGCAGGCCCACGCCGACCTGCCCAACGGCCAGGAGCGCGACGTGGCGGTGGCCGTGGCCGGCCGGGTGATGACCCGCCGGGTGATGGGCAAGCTCGCCTTCTTCACCCTGGCGGATGAGACCGGCCCGATCCAGCTGTTCATCGAGAAGGCCACCCTCGCCGCGTCGATGCCGGAGGATCCCGACGCCTTCGCCCACCTCACCTCCCTGGTGGATGCGGGCGATCTGATCGGCGTGCGCGGCACCCTGCGCCGCACCGATCGGGGCGAGCTCTCGGTGAAGGTGACGGGCTGGTCCATGCTCACCAAGGCGCTCCAGCCCCTGCCGGACAAGTGGCACGGCCTGGCCGATGTGGAGAAGCGCTACCGGCAGCGCTACCTGGATCTGATCGTCTCGCCCGACACCCGCGAGACCTTCCGGCGCCGGGCCCTGGCGGTGAGCGCCATGCGCCGCTGGCTGGATGAGCGCGACTTCCTGGAGATCGAGACGCCCGTGCTGCAGAGCCAGCCCGGCGGCGCCGATGCCCGGCCGTTCGAGACCCACCACAACGCCCTGGATCTGCCGCTGACGCTGCGGATCGCCACGGAGCTGCACCTCAAGCGACTGGTGGTGGGCGGCTTCGAGCGGGTGTACGAGCTGGGCCGGATCTTCCGCAACGAGGGGGTGAGCACGCGCCACAACCCCGAGTTCACGTCGGTGGAGATCTACCAGGCCTACGCCGATTACACCGACATGATGGCGCTCACGGAGCAGCTGATCGCGCACGTCTGCCAGCAGGTGTGCGGCAGCACCCGGATCAGCTACCAGGGCACGGAGATCGACCTCACGCCCCCCTGGCGCCGGGCCACCATGCACGCGCTGGTGCAGGACGCCACGGGGCTGGACTTCACCGGCTTCAGCAGCCGCGACGAGGCCGCAGCGGCGATGCAGGCCAAGGGGTTGGAGGTGCCGGCCCTGGCCGATTCGGTGGGCCGGCTGCTGGTGGAGGCCTTCGAGCAGCGGGTGGAGGCCGACCTGATCCAGCCCACCTTCGTGCTCGATTACCCGGTGGAGAACTCACCCCTGGCGCGCGCCCACCGCAGCAAGCCGGGGCTGGTGGAGCGCTTCGAGCTGTTTATCGTGGGCCGCGAGACGGCCAACGCCTTCAGTGAGCTGATCGATCCGGTGGATCAGCGCCAGCGCCTGGAGGCCCAGCAGGAGCGCAAGGCCGCCGGCGACGACGAGGCCCAGACGGTGGATGAGGACTTCCTGCACGCCCTGGAGGTGGGCATGCCCCCCACCGGCGGTCTGGGTATCGGCATCGACCGGCTGGTGATGCTGCTCACCGACAGCCCCTCGATCCGCGACGTGATCGCCTTCCCGCTGCTGCGGCCCGAGGCGCGGATGGAATCCCGGCCCGAGGCCGCTGCGGAGTCGCGCCAGGAGCCCCGGCCGGCCGCAATGGGATAATCGATCACAGTAGGCAATCTCCCCCATCCATGAGCGGTGAGCGCGTCGGTTTTCGCTTCAAGCACGCGGACGCGGTGGTGAAGCGCAACCCCCAGGGCCGTTCCCGCCGGGGATGGGTGATGGAGCCGGTCGAACAGACCACCAGTCGGGGCACCAAGATGCCGGCCTACCGGATCCGTTGGCGCGACAGTGAACGCCCGGAGATCGTGCTCCAGCACATGCTGATCGCCGATCCCGACCCCACGCCGCCGCCCGAAGGCGTGAGCCTGGTGCCGCCGGCGCCCAAGGGCTGAGCTCCCATGGAAGGGTCCGGCCAGGATGCTGGCTGGGTTCCCGGCTCGAAGCTTGGTCGGGCGTTGCAGGGTCTCGTCGGGCGTGGAGCGGCGTGGTCGGCGTTCGTCCGCACCTATCCGCGAGATCTGGACAGGCTGTACGGATCGGCGGACAGCGGCTGAGCCTGCTTGCCCTGCCAGCGGCAGGCTGGAGTGTTGTGATCACCCCTGCATCCCTGGCTCCTCAGCCCTGACGCCGGCGCAGCTGCTCCAGGTCCTGCTCCGCTTCAAAACGCGCCCAGGCCTGCTCGAGATCGGCGGGATCTGACGGGGCCCGATCCGCCTGGGCTGGGTCGGTTGGTGCTCCGCTGGCTTGGGGTTGCTCGTGTTCCTGGCTCGCCGCCGCCTGGGCCAGGGCGTCGAGCTCCTGCTCCACCTGGCGGAACTGGCTGCCCAGTTCGCCCAGGGCCTGCCAGCGGTCGCGGCCCTGGGCCATGAGCCCATGCAGGTGCGCCTCGGCCCGCTGGGCCAGGTCGCTGGCCCCGGCGGCGCGGGCCCGCTCCACCCGCTGCTGCCACTGGGCGATCTCGGCGGCCAGCTGCAACAACCCGGCCCGGGCCTGCTCGGCCTGGCCGCGCAACTCCAGCCGCCGGCGCTTGAGCCGCTGCTGGCGCTCCTGCTGCTCCTGCTCGCTCAGCAGGGCCTCCTGGGCCGGGTTGGCGGCCAGGAAGGTCTCGAGCTGCTGCTCCAGCTGGGCCTCCAGCCGTTCAAACCAGCCCGCCGCCTCGCCTGGATCCGTGCCGGTGCTCATGGGGCCGGGTCTGGCGCGCGGGTGATCAGCGGCGCCTCGATCTCCTCCTGCAGCGGTGTGATCGCGGCCTCGCGGGAGCGCAGCAGCAGCTGGGTGAGCCGGGCGATGCCGCCCTCCCCCAGATCCTGGCCGGCGACCCGGTCGAAGGCCTCCATGTAGAGCTCCTCCAGCTGGGCGATCAGGCCCTCGCGCAGCTCGCGCACGGCCCGGCGCTGCTCCTCCCTCGACATGGCTGCTCCCGCGGCGCTGTTCAGTGTTCAGAGTCTGCCTGCACCAGCAGGTGCAGGCTCAGATCGCCGGCCGGATCGCTCCAGCGCTGCGCCCCCCGCCAGCCAGCGGCGGCCGCCAGCGCCAGGAAGGCCTCCGGGTCGTACTTGGCGCTGGTTTCGGTGATCAGCGGCTCGCCGGCCTGGAAGCTCCAGCGCCGGCCCGCTGCCTGCATGGTCTGGGCGCGCTCACTCACCAGGGCCATCTCGATGTGGCTGGCCTGCGGCATCCAGCGGGCCCGGTAGCGGAAGGCGGCTGGATCGAAGTCCCCCGCCAGCTCGCGGTTGAGCCGGGCCAGCAGGTTGAGGGCGAAGGCGGCCGACACGCCGGCGGCATCGTTGTAGGCCGCCTCGAGCCGAGCCACCGGCTTGGGCTGGTCGATGCCGATCAGCAGCGTGCCGCCGGGCCCCAGCAGCCGCCGGAACTGGCGCAGCAGCTCCCGCGCGGCCTGCGGCTCGAAGTTGCCCAGGGAGCTGCCGGGGAAGAAGCCCAGATGGGCGCTGCCGCTCAGCAGCGGGTGCTCCGGCAGGGCCTGCAGCTGGCTGTAGTCGCAGCAGATGCCGGCGATCGACGCGGCCGGATGGCGCCGTTGCAACCGGCCGCAGGCCTGCTGCAGGTGCGCGGCGCTGATGTCGAGCGCCACGTAGGCCGGTGGCCGCCCGGCGGCCTCGATCGCCTCCAGCAGCGGACTCACCTTGCGGGCGCTGCCCGCCCCGAACTCCAGCAGGGTGCCGGGCCCCAGGGCCGCGGCGATGGCGGGGGCCTGGGCCTCCAGCAGGGCCGTTTCGGTGGCAGTGAGGCTGTATTCGGGCTGCTGGCAGATCAGATCGAAGAGGCGCGAGCCCTCGGCGTCGTACAGGAACCAGGCCGGCAGCTGCTTCGGGTTGCGGCTGAGGCCCTCGATCACCAGCCGGCGCACATCGGCGGGCGCCGGGTGCAGGTCGAGCAGCTCAGGCATCGGCCGCCAGCCGCAGGCCGCTGGCCATCCAGCGGCTCGCCGGTGGATAGAAGTTGCGGTAGGTGAGCCGGGCGTGGCCCTCGGGGGTCAGGAAGCAGCTGCCACGCAGCACGAACTGGGAGGTCATGAACTTGCCGTTGTATTCCCCCACGGCGCCTGCCGCCGGCGCAAAGCCCGGGTAGGGCCGGTAGGGGCTGGCGGTCCACTGCCAGAGGCTGCCGTAGGCCTGGGGCAGGCCGGCGGCGGCGGCCACCTCCCACTCCGCCTCGCTGGGCAGCCGCGCCCCGGCCCAGCGGGCATAGGCATCGGCCTCGAACCAGCTCAGGTGCCGCACCGGCGCCTCCGGCTGCCGCGGCCGGCGGCCCGCCAGGCAGAACTCCCAGTCGCCCCGCCAGTAGCGCGGCGCCCGCCAGCCCCGCTGCTGCACCGCCGCCCAGCCCTCGCTCATCCACAGCTCCGGGCGCTGGTAGCCGTCGTCGGCGATGAAGGCGGCGAACGCGGCGTTGCTCACCAGCCGCTCCGCGATCGCGAAGGGTTCCAGCCAGACGCGGTGCCGGGGCGCCTCGTTGTCGAAATGGAAGCCGCCGGGCGAGGCCTCCGGGCCGCCGCCACCACCCGGGTGGCCGATCTCCACCAGCCCTCCCGCAACCTGGAGCCAGCTCGGGCTGGCCGGGGCCGCGTCGGCTGTCCCGCTGCCCTTCGCCCAGCTGCGCAGGTAGGCCAGTTCCGGACTGCAGGCCGTCCGCTGTTCCGATTCCTCCTCTTCCAGTGGCCAGGCCGCCGGCTCCAGCGGGTTGCGGCTGAAGCCGTCGAGCAGGTCCATCAGCAGCAGCTCCTGGTGCTGCTGCTCGTGCTGCAGCCCCAGCTCCACCAGGGCCAGTCCGGCGGCATCGCCCGCCGCCTGCAGCTGCTCCACCAGCGCCTCGAGGGCCTCCGTCACCCGCTGCCTCCAGGCCAGGACCTCCGCGATCGTCGGCCGGGTGAGCAGGCCCCGCTGCGGCCGCGGCTGCCGCGGACCCACCGCCTCGTAGTAGCTGTTGAACAGGTAGCGCCAGCGGGCATCGACGGGTTCGTAGGGGCTCGGCGCCCGATCCCGCAGCAGGAACTCCTCGAAGAACCAGCTGGTGTGGCCCAGGTGCCACTTGGCGGGGCTGGCATCGGCCATGCCCTGCAGGCAGAGGTCCTCCGGTTCAAGGCCGGCGATCAGGGCCTCGCTGCGCCCACGGATCCGCCGCAGCCGTGGCAGCAGGGCGGCGGCGGGCGGGAGCGCCATCGGGGCGGTGTGTCTGGGCAGACCCTAGGCCTCTGGAGCGGTCCCATCAGCGCCCCTACGATCGCGCCACAGCAGAACGTGGGCACCGACCACATGGTTGCCAGCACACCGGCCAGTTCCCCCGCCAGCATCCAGGGCCGGACCACCGGCATCAGTGCGGGCTTCGTCGGCGCCGTCGGCCACACGCCCCTGATCCGGCTCCAGGCCCTCAGTGCGCTCACGGGCTGCGAGATCCTCGGCAAGGCCGAGTTCATGAACCCGGGCGGTTCGGTGAAGGATCGGGCGGCCCTGGGCATCCTGCAGGAGGCCGAGGAGCAGGGCCTGCTCCAGCCCGGCGGCACCGTGGTGGAGGGCACCGCCGGCAACACCGGCATCGGTCTCACCCACCTCTGCAATGCCCGCGGCTACAAGGCCCTGATCGTGATCCCGGACACCCAGTCGGCCGAGAAGATCGGCCTGCTGCGCAGCCTCGGCGCCGAGGTGCGCACGGTGCCGGCGGTGCCCTACCGCGACCCCAACAACTACGTGCGCCTCTCCGGCCGCATCGCCGCCGAGACCCCCGGTGCCGTGTGGGCCAACCAGTTCGACAACCTGGCCAACCGGCGCGCCCACTACAACTCCACCGGTCCGGAGATCTGGGAGCAGACCGAGGGCCAGGTGGATGCCTGGGTGGCGGCCACCGGCACCGGCGGCACCTATGCCGGTGTGGCGCTCTATCTCAAGGAGCAGAAACCCGCAGTGCGCTGCGTGCTGGCCGATCCCCATGGCAGTGCCCTCTACAGCTGGGCCAGGACCGGTGAGCTGGCCAGCGAGGGCAGCTCGATCACCGAGGGCATCGGCAACAGCCGCGTGACCGCCAACCTGGAGGGGGCGCCGGTGGACGATGCCGTGCGCATCGACGACCAGGCCGCCCTCGACACGATCTACTGGCTGCTCTGGCAGGAGGGCCTGTTCCTGGGCGGCTCGGTGGGCATCAACGTGGCCGCGGCGGTGGAGACCGCCCGGCGGATGGGCCCCGGCCACACGATCGTGACCGTGCTGTGCGACAGCGGCGATCGCTACCGGTCACGGCTCTATGACCACGACTGGCTGGCGGCCAAGGGGCTTCGGCAACCTGTGCGCGAGTCGTGAGCGGCGCCGTGCTGGGTGAGGTGATCGGCGAGCGCTACCGCCTGGAGGCGGAACTGGCCCGCGGCAGCCAGGGGGTGCTCTGGCGCGCCAGCGACCAGCTGGCGGGCGGGGCGCCGGTGGTGCTGCGCCAGCTGGGGGCCGAGCAGCCGCAGCTCCAGGCCCAGGTGCGCGAGCTCTGGCCGCGGCTGCAGGGGGTGCTGCATCCCCAGGTGCCGCGCTTCGGCGGGCTGATCGAGGCCGAGGGTGCGCTCTGGCTGGCGCGCGAGTGGCAGGACGGCCGCACCTACGCCGAGCTGCTCGAGGCCAGGCGCCAGCGCCAGCTCGTGTTCGGCGCCGGTGAGGTGCTGCTGCTGCTGCGCCAGCTGCTGCCGGTGCTGGCGGTGCTGCACAGCCAGGAGCTGCTGCACGGCGATCTCACCCCCGCCAACCTGCTGCGCCGCGAGCGCGACGGCCTGCCGGTGCTGCTGGATTTCGGCCTGGTGCGGGGCCAGGGGGCCACGCCCGCCGGCGTCACCCCCGGCTATGGCGCTCCGGAGCTGGGCCGCGGCGAACCGGCCGAGCCCTGGATGGACCTCTACGGCCTGGGGGTGGTGGCCCTGGTGCTGCTCAGCGGCGACGAACCGGCCGAGCTGCTCGATCCGGTGACTCTGGAGTGGCGCTGGCCCGCCGCCCTCGATGGCGAGCCCGCCCTCCAGGCGGCCCTGGAGCCGCTGCTGGCCAGCGACCCCGGCCGCCGCTACCCCTCGGCCGGCTCCGCGCTGCAGGCCCTGCAGCAGCTGCCCATGCCCGACAGCACGGGCCCGGTGCCCCGCGCCGATCGCACCGTGGTGCTCGTGCCCCAGGCGCCCCTGCCGGAGCCGCTCCCGGGTGGGGACGTGGCCCCAGTGGTGCCGCCCGCCCCCCCTGCTGCGCAGCGGCGGCGGGGTGAGGGGTGGGGG
>NZ_JAGQBX010000064.1 GCF_024345855.1 Synechococcus sp. GreenBA-s
GGCCCCCTGCCCTTCGATGGGAGCGCCGCACCCCGATTCCCCCAGCCCCCAGCCCCTGGCTGCATCGGAGGCCTGCTGCCACCGCCTGGCCGGCGTGCTGTTCCCCTGGGATGTGACCCGCGCCCTGGAGCTGGCCCTGCTGAAGACCTTCTGCGTTCCCGCGATCTCGGGCCTGCTGGCGCGCACGGGGGAGTTCGAGCAGCGGCCCCGCAAGCGCTACGACGACACCGGCCTGATGGTGGCCGAGCTCCTGCGCCACGGGATCGACAGCCCGGCCGGCGCGGCGGTGATCGCGCGCATGAACCGGATCCACGGCCACTACGCCATCGGCAACGACGACTTCCTCTACGTGCTCTCCAGCTTCGTGGCCGAGCCGATCCGCTGGCTGGAGCGCTATGGCTGGCGTCCGCTGACGGCCGAGGAGCGCGAGCACCTGTTTCGCTTCTGGCGGGCCGTTGGCGAGCGGATGGGGATCACGGCGCTCCCGGCCAGCCTGGCGGAGCTGCTGGCCCTCAACGATCGGGTGGAGCGGGAGATCTTCCGCTATGCGGAGAGCAATCACCGGATCGCGGAGGCGACGCTGGCGATGCTGCTGGACGACTGGCCGGCGCCGCTGCGGCCGCTGCTGCGCCGAGCTCTGCGGGCCCTGCTGGCTGGCGACGAAGCCGGCTGCCTGGGCTGGCCCGCGGCCCCGGGCCTGCTCCAGGGCCTAGTGCTGGTGGCGCTGCGCAGCCGCAGCCGGATCACCGGCAGCTGGCGGCAGCTGCGGCGGGCCCTGGCGGGCGAGCCCGCGCCATGCTTCTACTCCCAGCGCCCCACGCCGAGCTACGGCCGCTCCTTCCGTCTGGACCAGCTGGGCCCACCGCCGCTGCTGCCGCATCTGAACCACCCGGAGTGAGCCCCGACCCACCCATGACCCAGCCCAGTCCCTGAGGTTTCTGCCGATGGTTTCCGTTGCGACCCCTCCGAGGCGTCTCGCCCGGCTGATGGCCCCGATCACGCTGCTGCTGCCCCTGGCGAGCGGCTGCGGGCCGAAGCCCGGCTGGCCGGTGCAGGAGCTACCCGATGCGGGGCTGCCCAGGCTCTCCGAGGCCGAGCTGGCCGACTGCGAGACCCGGCTCCGGGCCGAGCTGGGTCTCAGCGACGCGGTGGCCCGGCCCGCCGATCCCACGAACTTCGGCGAGCGCCAGCCCGAGGATGTCTTCGGCCGGCTGGTGCCGCACCAGCCGGCGCTGATCGTGCTGCATGAAACGGTGGTCTCCGCCCCGGCCACGGTGCGGCTGTTCCAGACGCCCCACCCGAAGGACGACGACCAGGTGAGCTACCACCTGCTGATCGATCGCGCGGGCCAGCGGCTGCGGATCGTGCCCGATGACAAGCGGGCCTACGGGGCCGGGATGTCGGCCTTCGGCGACTGGACGGTGCGGATCCGACCGACGTCTGTTGGGTCGATCAACAACGTGGCGCTGCATCTGAGCCTGGAAACCCCGGTCGATGGCCGCGGCGATCAGGACGCCCATTCCGGCTATACGCCGGCCCAGTACGGCGCGGCGGCGGCCCAGGTGCTGCTGTGGCAGGCGCGCCACGGCATCCCGCTGAGCCGGCTCACCACCCATGCCGCCACCGACCGCAGCCACTCCCGCTACGACCCGCGCAGCTTCCGCTGGGAGCGCTTCCTGCCGGCCTACCGCCGGGCGGTGAGCCTCTGCAATCTCCGGGCGTACGACACGGGGCGGGCGACGTATTGAGCGGCATCATCACCACCTACCCAGCCGCAGGATCGCACCATCAACGCGAACCTGGCCCTTGCCATCGTCGTGATGGGTCGCCTCCAGGCCTGACCGATCGAAGCGATCCCCGTGGTCACCCATCTGGGATGGCCCCCCGTGTATCGCCGCCGCAGAGACAGCGGTCTGTCTGATCATCGGCGTTAGGAGCAGATTCCGTTGGATCGGTGGGTTGCCCGGCTGGGGTCAGGGCAGATGGATGGAGGCGGTCGTCGCGCCTCCAAGACGCCGTTGATCCTTTTTGGCCAGTGGGATGTTGATGGGATGGCGTTGCTGATCAGATGGCTTGATGTCCTGATGGCTTCTGATAGGGTCTGATCACTGGTGTAATCACGAATGGAGCCCGATTCGCGTGGTGGCGCTCAAGGGCCCGGCGGTGAGTCGGTCATGGGATGGCGCCAATCCCTGGCGGCAAAGCTTCAGATCGCCGTTGCGATCATGGTGCCGTTTTTCGGGGTGGTGAACACATCCCAGTCCCAGTATCTCCAGGGGCAGCTTCAGCAGATGAAGCAGGAGTCGGAACGGAAGCAGCAATTCGCAGGCGGCATTCAGTCGCAACTCGAGAACCTGACGGGCCCCAACTCCGTGAAAGCCAAGCTGGCACTGGCCAGCCTGTACGCGCTGGCCAAGGATGACAGTGACAAGACGATTCTCTTTACGGTCGCGATCAGCAGCGGCAGTCAGGAGCTGAGGGATGCGATGGCCGACCTGGTTCTGGAGGATGTCGCGGCCTCACCCGAATTCAAGGAGCAGATCAGGCGGAAGCTCGGCAGGATGCTCGCCATCGCCGTTGAAGGCTCCGGCCTGCATCCCGCTGAGGCAAGTCCGGCGAGGCCGATGGGTACGGAACAGAGGCTGCTGGAACGCCTGACGCGGGATCAGGGGGTGCTGAGCGGTTGGATGGATCTGGGGAAGGGGGCCGAGGGGAGTGGCGCCCCGTTGGACGCGCGGATCACGGCGTCGTCGGTGCTCCCGGTGAGGGGCGGTGTGGTCACCCTGGCCAGAGCCGTTGATCTGTGGGACTCGGCTCCGAACGGCCAGCGGCCAGCGCGCATGACGGGCCGTTTGGCCAAAGGGTCCAGGGTCGTGATCGAGGCCATCAGCAGAATTCCCGTCCAGGGTGCTGCGGATGCCGTGTGGGCCAGGATCACGGTTCGCGGTTGATCACCACGGGCCCACGACCTGGCACCACCCCAGGGTTCGCGTTCGATCCCGGCCCTGGCCCGGCCGGCCAGCTCCGTGCCCTGTCTCGCTGGGGAAGCCGGTGAGGGCTGGCGATGATGGGGGATTGGTTCCATCACGTCCCATGAACATCGACGGCCAGGCCTGGCGCACCATCTGGCTGGAGGAGGGCGGCCGCTCGATCGGTGTGATCGACCAGACCCAGCTGCCCCACCGCTTCACCACCCGCTCGATCGCCACGCTCGATCAGGCGGCGGAGGTGATCCGCACGATGGTGGTGCGCGGTGCCCCGCTGATCGGCGTCACCGGCGCCTACGGCCTGATGCTGGCCCTGCAGGCCGATCCCGGCGACGCCGCCCTGGCGGCGGCGTTTGAGCAGCTCAATGCCACCCGCCCCACGGCGGTGAACCTGCGCTGGGCCCTGGAGCGGGTGCGCGATCGGGTGGCGCCGCTGCCCGAGGCCGAGCGGGCGGAGGCCGCCAAGCAGGAAGCGGCCGCCATCGCCGAGGAGGACGTGGCCATGTGCGAGGCCATCGGCGAGCACGGGCTGGCGCTGTTCCAGCAGCTGGCGGCCGCCCGCCCGGCCGAGCGCCAGGGGCAGCCGTTCAACGTGCTCACCCACTGCAATGCCGGCTGGCTGGCCACCGTCGACTGGGGTACGGCCCTGGCGCCGATCTACAAGGCCCACCGCGCCGGCCTTTCCATCCACGTGTGGGTGGATGAGACCCGGCCCCGCAACCAGGGCGCCAGCCTCACCGCCTACGAGCTGGGCCGCGAGGGCGTGCCCCACACCGTGATCGTCGACAACGCCGGCGGCCACCTGATGCAGCACGGCCAGGTGGATGCGGTGATCGTGGGCACCGACCGCACCACCCGCACGGGCGATGTGTGCAACAAGATCGGCACCTACCTCAAGGCCCTGGCCGCCCACGACAACGGCGTGCCCTTCTACGTGGCCCTGCCCGCCTCCACCATCGACTGGACCATCGCCGACGGCGTGGCCGAGATCCCGATCGAGGCCCGCAGCGCCGAGGAGGTGACCGACCTCCAGGGCCGTAGCCCCGACGGCACCATCACCACGGTGCAGCTCACCCCCGATGGCAGCCCCGGCTTCAACCCCGCCTTCGACGTGACCCCGGCCCGTCTGGTGACGGCGCTGATCACCGAGCGGGGTGTGGCTGCGGCCAGCGAGGCGGGGCTCCAGGCGCTCTACGCCGCCCGCTGAGCCGCCCGCCCGCCCGGGCGGATCACAGGGTCGGCCTGAGCAGATTGAGGCGCTCGCCGGAGCCGTCGGGCTGGAGGGTCAGGGTCGAGTAGGTCCAGCCGCGGCCGTTCTGGCGGGCCTCCACAAACAGGGTGCCGCGGCCCCTGGACCCTTGCAGGGGAATGGCCAGCCTGGCCTGGCCCGTGCCAGCGGAGCGGTTGAGGCTGGCGGCCATGAGCCAGCCGGCGCTGATCGGCCGGCCCAGCCGGCTGATCACCACGGGATCCGCCTGGGCCTGGGCCAGCGCCTGCCGGTAGGGCGTGGCCGATTGGAGCAGCCCGACCACGGCGCCCACGATCAGGGCGATGAAACCCACCACCCCGGCCACCGCCGTGAGGCAGCCAGCCGGCACCACCCAGCGCCAGTTGCGGCCCCACCAGTTGGGGGGTGGCTTGCTGTCCATGGCGTCACTCTGGCAGCGGCGTGGATCTGGCTGGTGCCCGGCGCCCTCCGCCGGCAGCCACTGCCGGCGGGCTGCCACCGAATACAGGCGCTGCCGGCTGTAGACCCGCAGGGGGAAGTTCACCTCGGCCAGGGGGGAGGCCAGCAGGGCCGCGGCGGCCGCCGGCCGTTGGCTGGGGGCCAGCGCCTGCAGCACCCCGAAGCCGCTCAGCTCGGCCTGGATCGCCTCGAGGTAGAAACGCGTGAGCGTCTCGTGGTAGCCGCTGTGGTTGGTGTTGGCCACGCCCACGGCCGTGTTGTAGCGGCGGATCCGCTGGCGCAGCAGCCCGAGGGCCTGGTCGGCCGGATACCGCTGCAGGTGCCAGAGCCCCACGAGCAGGTGGGCCCGGTGGCTCCAGCGCGCCCGGGGCAGATCACCGCGGAGGAATCCCTGCACCAGCTCCTCGACGGCCTCGGCCGTGGTGTCGGAGGCCTCGGCTCCCGGAGAGTGCGCCAGCGGATCGGCCATGGCGGTAGCCCTCAACGCATCAGGAAGCGCTCGCGGTGCACCAGCTGCCCATCGGCGGAGATCTCCAGCCGATAGAGGCCTGGCGGCCAGTCGCCCTTCGACTTGCGCAGCGTGAAGATCACCACCGGCAGGGAACCCGGTTCGATCTCGGCGCTGTCGATCACCTGCTCGCCGTTGATCCCGTCCACGGTCTCGGCGATCCACACTCCCCGGTAGCGGCTGCCGCGCAGCCCGGCCCTGGGGAAGTGGTAAGTGAGGGCCGCGGTGGAGAGCGGAAACTCGAAGCCCTCGGGCGTGTACCCGCGCCTGTCCTGGGCCCGCAGCGGCTGCAGGCCCACCCCCGTGAGCAGCAGGGCCAGGCCGAGCCCGGCCACGGCGGCGTGGAGGTCCGATCCTGATCGGCGCATGGCGGCTCAGGGGCGGGAGGTGGCCCGCGTCCAGGCTTTCACTGTCCCACGGGTTCCGGGTGCGGTGCTGAGACCCCGCTGCACGCCCGCGCCACGAAGGATCAGGACCTTTGCCCCCCGTCGTCATTCCCCCTGTCCCTCCCGGCGGATCTCCTGCCTGAGCTGCTCCAGCTCCCGCCGCAGCCCCTCCAGGCTCTGGCGCGAATCCTCGGCCTCCCGTTCGCGCAGCACCCGCTCCTCCCGCTGGTAGCCGCCCAGGGCCTTGAACATCAGGCCGCCGCCTCCCGCCACCATCACCACCATGGCCAGCAGGCTCCAGAGGCTGGTGGGCCGGAAGCTGAACAGCAGGCTCTGCAGCACCGCCACCGCCAGCGCCGCCGACGACGCCCACAGCAGGAACCAGCCCAGCCGCCGGTAGACGTCCGCCAGCAGCAGGGCCACGCCGATGCCGAAGGGCAGCATCAGCAGTCCGAAACCCGGGCCGGCGCCCCGCGAGAAGACACCGCCGAACCAGCCGCCCAGGCCCCGGCCGAAGCCACCGCCGAAGCCACCGCCGCTGCCGCCCCCAAGCCCGAAGCTGCCCAGGCCCGTGCCCACCATCACCTGGTTGGTGAACAGGAAGACGCCGGCGGCGAACAGGGCTCCGCCGATCAGGAACAGCAGGAAATCCTGGGCCGGTTGGCGGCTCATTGGCGCTCCACTCCTGGGCGGATGCTGGGCAGAGGCCCTGTCCCTGTCAATCGCGTGGCCCCCGCCACTCCCGCACCAACACCCGGGCGGTGGCGAACAGCAGCAGCGCCAGGGCGATCAGCAGTACCCGCAGGCCCAGGTAGGCCTCAGGCCGGATCCGGCAGGGCACCGTCACGCTCAGCAGGGTCGCCACCCGTACCACGGTCTGGACCGTGAGGCAGATGCCGTCCTTGGCGATCTCGGCCAGGTGCAGGCCCGTGGCCACCAGTCCGCCGATCACCCCCAGGGCGCCGAGGCTCAGCAGGCCCACCAGCAGCCAACGGGCCTGGCGGGGCGCCATCAGATCGGTGGGCAGCAGCAGCGCCAGCCCCACCAGGATCAGCCCCCCCAGCAGCAGCGTCTCCAGCGGTGGCCAACGGCTGCACCGATTCTGGGCGGCCCGGCCCGGCGCGGCAGCTCCCGGCCCGTAGCCTCGCCGAACCCCCACCGCCCCGGCGCCGCCCATGCCCGCCCTGAACCGCTGGTCGGAGGCCGATGCCGCCGCCGCCATCGCCCACTACGGCGCCCAGGGCATCAGCGACGACCTGGCCCTGCGCACCTACTCGGCCCGCCTGCTCGGCGCCGACCCGGAGCTGGTGCTGCACGGCGGCGGCAACACCTCGGTGAAGACCACCGCCGTTGGCCTGCTGGGCGAGACGATCCCGGTGCTGTGCGTGAAGGGCTCCGGCTGGGACCTGGCCACGATCGAGCCCCCGGGCCACCCGGCCGTGCGGCTGGAACCGCTGCAGGCCCTGCGCGCCCTGCCGGCCCTCAGCGATGAGGCGATGGTGGCGGCCCAGCGCCAGAACCTGATCGATCCGGCGGCCCCCAACCCCTCGGTGGAGGCGCTGCTGCACGCCTTCCTGCCCCATAAGTTCGTCGACCACACCCACTCGATCGCCCTGCTGGCCCTGGCGGACCAGCCCGATGCCGAGGCCCTTTGCCGCGCGGTGTACGGCGATCGGGTGGCGCTGGTGCCCTACGTGATGCCGGGCTTCGACCTGGCCCTGGCCGCCGCCCGCGCCTATGAGGAGGCCGAGGCCCGCGCCCGCGCCGCCGGCGTGGAGCTGGAGGGCATGGTGCTGCTGCAGCACGGCCTGTTCTCCTTCGGCGCCACGGCGCGGCAGAGCTACGAGCGGATGATCGCGCTGGTGCGGCAGGCCGAGGAGCGCATTGCCCAGGCGCAGGTCCACCAGCGGCCCAGCGCCCAGCCCCCGAGCCAGCCGGCGGCGGTGCCGGAGCCCGTCGGTGGGGCGGCGGCTGTGCTGCCGATCCTGCGGGGGGCCCTGGGCCGGGCCGCCGAGGCCGAGGGGGCCCCGGCCCGCTGGCTGCTGGCGCTGCGCGGCACCCCCCTGGCGCTCTCGGTGGTCAACGATCCGCGCCTGCCCGACTGGGCCCGCCGCGGCGTCGCCACCCCCGACCACGTGATCCGCACCAAGGCCTTCCCGCTGGTGCTGCCGCCCCCGCCGGCCGCCGCCGAGCCCGGGGCCCTTGCCGGCTGGGCCGCCGCCGTGGAGCAGGCCCTGGCCGCCTACATCGCCGACTACCAGGCCTATGTCGCCCGCCAGAACGCCCGCGTCGGCGGCATCAAGAAGCCGCTCGATCCGCTGCCGCGGCTGGTGGCGATCCCGGGGCTGGGGCTGGTGGGCCTCGGCAAGTCGGCGGCCGAGGCGGCCGTGGTGGCGGATGTGGCCGAGGCCTGGGCCCAGACCCTGCTGGCCGCCGAGGCCGTGGGTCGCTTCGCGCCGGTGAACGAGGCCGACACCTTCGACATGGAGTACTGGAGCCTGGAGCAGGCCAAGCTCGGCAAGGCCGCGGAGAAGCCCCTGGCCCGCCAGGTGGTGCTCGTCACCGGCGGCGCCGGTGCCATCGGTGCCGCCACGGCCCGCGCCTTCGCGGCCCAGGGAGCTGAGGTGGCCGTGCTCGATCGCGATGGCGAAGCGGCGGCCGCGGTGGCCGCCGGCTGCGGCCGGCACGGCCTGGGCCTCGCCGGCGACGTGACCGATCCGGCCGCCGTGCGGGCCGCCGTCGCGGCGGTGGCCGCCCAGTTCGGCGGCCTCGACATCGTGGTGAGCAACGCCGGTGCCGCCTGGACCGGCCCCATCGCCGAGCTGCCCGAGGCCGAGCTGCGCGCCAGCTTCGAGCTCAACCTGTTCGCCCACCAGGCGGTGGCCCAGGCCGCCGTGGCCGTGTTCCGGGCCCAGGATTCCGGCAACCCCGCCGCCGCCTCTGACCGGCCGCTGCTGGGCGGCCAGCTGCTGTTCAATGTGAGCAAGCAGGCCCTCAACCCCGGCCCCAACTTCGGCGCCTATGGCATCGCCAAGGCGGCCCTGCTGGCCCTGATGCGCCAGTACGCCCTGGAAGGGGGCGCCGAGGCCATCCGCGCCAACGGCATCAACGCCGATCGCATCCGCTCCGGCCTGCTCGACGACGCCATGATCCGCGAGCGCTCCGCCGCCCGCGGCGTCAGCGAGGCGGTGTACATGGCCGGCAACCTGCTGGGCCAGGAGGTGCGCGCCGCCGATGTGGCCGAGGCCTTCGTGGCCCTGGCCAGGCTGGAGCGCAGCACCGGCGCCCTGCTCACCGTGGATGGCGGCAACGTCGCCGGCATGGTGCGCTGAGCCGCCTCAGCGGCGGCCCAGCCACAGCCCCAGGCTGATCCACACCAGCACCAGCACCAGGCAGAGGCCGGTCCAGGCCTGCAGGCCCCAGCCGTCCACCACCAGGGGCGCCACCACGGTGATCACCCCACCGGCCAGCAGGGGCTGCAGCAGCAACTGCTTGATCGAGAAGGCCGTCACCGCCTCGCTGCGGTCGTCCGGATCGGCCATGCGCAGCAGCAGCAGGCCGCTGGCCGCCACGCCCGTGGCCTGGCCGAATTCCAGGATCGCCCGCTCGAACCAGTCGGCGGGCAGGATCCGCGGTCCGAGCAGCAGCACCACCGCCAGGTTCCACAGCAGGCCGGCCAGGGCCAGCACCGTGAGCGGCAGCCAGTCGGCGGCCAGCAGCCCCAGATCCAGGCAGGCCGTGGCCGCCGTGATCAGCAGGTCGGCCGAGATCGTGCCGACCATCGCCTGGATCGGAGTGGACACCCAGCGCGTCTGGTCGATCTTTTCCAGCACCAGGCGCACCAGCAGTGATCCCACCAGCGCCAGGGGGAACACCGGCAGCGCATCGATCACCAGGGCGAAGCCGCCGCCGCTGCGGGCGGACGCCCAGCGCAGCGCCTCCAGCAGGCCGCAGCCGATCAGCACCGCCACCCCGACCAGGGCGAGGTTCACGGCCCAGTCGGTGGCCTGGCGCCACCCGGCCGGTACCTCCACCGTGCCCTCCTCCAGGGGCAGGCCGGTGGGGATCGCCTCCAGGGGCGGGGTGACCTCGGCCACCGTCTCCATGGCCTCAGGCAGCGGGATCGCCGCGCCGAAGCTGAGCCAGCCCCGCCCCCGGGCCAGCACCACCACCAGGCCCCCCACCACGGTGGAGGCCAGCAGCCCCACGGTGGCCATCGCCAGCCCCAGGGCCTGCCCGCCCTCGAGGCCGAGGCGCTCGTAGGTGGGGCCCATGGCCGCCGCCGAGCCGTGGCCGCCCTCGAAGGCCACTTCGATCAGCACCGCCAGCACCGGGCTCATCCCCAGCCAGGGCTGCAGCACCAGCAGCACCACCAGGCCGCCCACCAGGAACTGGCCGAAGGCGAGGGTGAGGGCCAGCAGCACCTGGGCGGAGAGGGGCCGCCACAGCCCCCCGAGCTTCGGCAGCGGCTTGCCCAGCAGCAGCGAGCCGAACACCAGGGTCAGCAGCGGCAGGGGCAGCTGGTCCCAGACGGCCATCACCGGTTCAGCCAGCAGGGGCAGCGGACCCGCCGGTGCCAGCACCAGGCCGAGGGAGCCGGCGAGCAGGGCCTCCGGAATCCCCCACCGCTTCAGGCCCAGCGCGCCGCCGAGCCGGCGGCCCACCAGCACCAGCAGGGTCAGGGCGGCCAGGGCCAGCAGCAGGGTGGCGGCGGGAGCGGCCCAGGCGGGGAGGGCGGCGATGAGGTGGGTCAAAGCTGGAAGTGCCGGCGGAAGAAGGCCTCGGTGGCCTCGAGCACCTGGATCTGGGTGGCGCTGCTGCGGAAGCCGTGGCCCTCATCGGCAAACAGGTGCACCTCCACCGGCACGCCGTTGCGGCGCAGGGCCTCCGCCATGCGCTCGGTCTGCTCCGGCGGCACCACCGTGTCGTCGAGGCCCTGGAAGAAGATCACGGGCGCCTGAATCTGCTCCGCATGCTGCAGGGGCGAGCGGGCCGCATAGGTCGCCGCGGCGGCGGGCCAGGGACCCACCAGCCCGTCGAGATAGCGGGCCTCGAAGCGGTGCTCGTCGTGCTGGGCGAGGGCCGCCAGGTCGGTCACGGCGTAGCGGCACCCCCCGGCCCGGAACACGTCGGTGAAGCAGAGCGCCGCCAGCACCGTGAAGCCGCCGGCGCTGCCCCCCTCGATCGCGATCCGTCCCGGTGCGGCCCGGCCGGCCTCCACCAGGGCCTGGGCCGCCGCGGCACAGTCGGCCACGTCCACTACGCCCCACTGGCCGTCGAGCCGTTCGCGGTAGGCGCGGCCGAAGCCGGTGGAGCCGCCGTAGTTCACATCCACCACGCCCCAGCCCCGGCTGGTCCAGAACTGGATCGCCGGGTTCAGGCCCGTGCGGGCCATGGCGGTGGGGCCGCTGTGGCCCTTCACCAGCAGCGGCGCCTGGGGGTGGGCGCCGCCGGCCGGCGCGTAAACCCAGGCGTGGATGGGCCGGCCGCCGTGGCCGCTGAACCAGAGCGGCTGCGGCTGGCTGATGGCCTCCGGGGCCAGCGGGGCGAAGGCCGCGGGGGTGTGGGTCCAGGCGCCCGTGGCCAGCTCCAGCTCCAGCAGGCCCGGCGGGCTGGTGGGACCGCTGGCCACGCAGGCCAGCCGACCGTCCGCCGCCGTCAGGTAGGCCAGATCGTCGAAGGGGATCGGGAGCGGCTGCCAGCCGGGGGAAGGGGCGATGCGCCCCAGCTGCCAGCGGCCCTCCTGGCAGGCGATGGCCAGCAGCTGCCGGCCGTCCCAGGCGTGGGTGGCCATGCCAAACACCCACTGGGGCATGGCGAATTCCGCCGGCATCGGCAGCAGCGGCCGCCAGGAGGGCTCGGGGGAGGCGGCTTCGCTGCAGGTGTCGCCGACTCCTTTGGCCTCGCTGGCGGCGCCGCCCGTGGCGCCTCGGGCCTCCGCGTCCGCCAGGCACTCCAGGTTCCACCAGCCGCTGCGGTCGTTGGCCACCACCAGCGCCGCGCCGCCGTCGGCTTCGATCCAGAGGGGCTGAAACACCGAGAGGGCCTCGCCCTGGGCGCTGCCGGAGCCGGCCACCAGCTGCGGCCGCCCCAGGGCGCCGCCGGCCTCCAGCCGCGCCAGCCACAGCTGGCTGCGCTGCCAGGGCATCCAGGGCTGCTGCCACTCCAGCCAGGCCAGGTGTGTGCCGGACGGACTCAGCGCCGGGTAGCCGCAGAAGTCGGCCGCGGTGTGCAGCGGCTCCGGCGGACCTCCGGCGAGGGGTACGGCCACCAGCTGGTCGCGTCCCTCCAGCTCCAGCACGCCGATCCAGCGGCGCCGATGCGCGTCGATCAGGCCGCCGCCGAAGGCACCGTCGTCCGTGCGGGGTTCGGTGAGGCGCCGGGGCTCGCCCGCAGCCCCGTCCGGCGCCCCTTCCGGCGCCAGGTCGAGGGCCCAGAGGCAGCGGTCGCCGTCGTGCACGAACACGGCGATGGCGGCCCCGGCGCCGCCCGCTCCTGCCTCCGGCAGCGGGGCCACCCGACCCAGAGCACAGGCCCCGCCGCCATAGCCGTGGACCCGGCTGCGCAGGTTCCAGTCGCCGGGGGTGAGTTCCTCGGGTGCGGCGTCCACCGGAACGCCGGCCCGGCGTCGCAGCAGGGTGGTGCGCCCCTTCTCCTGGGGCCGTTGCTCCTGCCAATAGAGGAAGCCCCCCAGCAGCTGGGGTTCCTTCAGGCTCGGCGTGCGCCCCACCACCGCGGCGGCCGGCAGCGGCGTGCTTGGCCGGGGAGCCGCTGCGGGGGGCCTGGGATCCGGCGTGGCGGTGGGCGGAATCCCGCGGGCTTGGCTCACCGACTCTCCTGGGGGGTGACTTCTAGAATCGCTTCACGCCTGAACGATGAGGGTCCGTGGCCAGCAGCTTCGCCAAGTTGGCGCGTTCCGCAGAGCTCTCGGGGCGCCCGCAGGTGTCCAAGGACCCTGTCGACAATCCTCCCTACGACATCCACAAGCTGGGGGATGCGGTGTTGCGCACCCCGGCCAGGCGCATCGGCAAGGTGGATGAGGCCGTGCGCAGCCTCGCCCGCGACATGCTGGTGAGCATGTATGCCGCCCGCGGCATCGGCCTGGCCGCCCCCCAGATCGGCGTGCACCAGCAGCTGCTGGTGATCGACCTGGAGCTGGAGGACCCCGCCAGCCCGCCGCTGGTGCTGATCAACCCCGAGATCACCGGCGTGGGCGGCACGATCTGCACCTACGAGGAGGGCTGCCTCAGCATTCCCGGCGTCTACCTCGACGTGGTGCGCCCCAGCGTTGTGGAGGTGTCGTTCCGCGATGAGATGGGCCGGCCCAAGCGCCTCAAGGCCGATGGCCTGCTGGCCCGCTGCATCCAGCACGAGATGGATCACCTCAACGGCGTGCTGTTCGTCGATCGCGTCACCGATGAGGAGAAACTGCGCGAGGGTCTGAGCGAGAAGGGCTTCGACCGCGCCGACGTCCGCCCCATCGCCTGAGCCGGAGACCTCCATGCCGATGAAACCCCTGGCGGGCCTGTTCCTCGCCCTGGCCTGCGTTCTGGGCATCGCCGCCACCGGCTCGGTGTTCGAGCTGGCCTACGGCGATCCCGAGCTGGGCCTGGCCACCACCCGCCTGATCCTGGCGGCGGCCCTGCCCGGCACCGTGCTGAGCCTGCTGGTGGCGATCCGGATCAACAAGCCGGCCTGAGCGGCTGGCGTTCGTCCATCGCCCTGCATACGATCGCCCCACTCCCGCCGCCCCCTGCCCCGATGCTCCCGATTCCCCCCCTGGCTTCAGCCCGCGCCCCGGCGGGCTCAGCCCTGGCCGCCGCCAGGATCAGGCGGGTGGTGGCCAGGCCCAGCTCGGGATCGCCGTAGGCCAGCTCGACCCCCGAGCCGGTGGCGGCGATGCCCAGCACGCAGGCCCGGGCGAGGCACAGG
>NZ_JAGQBX010000065.1 GCF_024345855.1 Synechococcus sp. GreenBA-s
GCCCGGTGCCCCCCGCCATGCGCTGGCTCAGCAACCTCCGCCTGCCCGACGCCACCCACCACCCATCCCGCCGCTGGCGGGTGGGCCTCGATGGCGCCGACCAGATCGCCGCGGTGGAGCCCCTGGCGCCCGGCAGCGCCGCCGCCGGCGAGAACTGGCAGGGCGACTGGATCAGCCCCGCCGCCGTGGACCTGCAGATCAACGGCGGCCTGGGCCTGGCCTTTCCGGAACTGACGCCGGCCGATCTGCCGAAGCTGCTGGAACTGCTGGAGCGGCTCTGGGCCGATGGGGTGGAGGCGATCAGCCCCACCCTCGTGACCTGCGGCGTGGCCCCCCTGCGCCAGGCCCTGGCGGTGCTGCGCCAGGCCCGTGCCGAACACCAGCCGGGCCGCTGCCAGCTGCTGGGGGCCCACCTGGAGGGGCCGTTCCTGGAGCCCAGGCGGCGGGGCGCCCACCCGGCCCAGCACCTGGCACCCCCCAGCCGGGCGGCGCTGCTGGAGCGGATCGGCGGCTACGAGGCGGAGATCGAGCTGATGACCCTGGCGCCGGAGCTGCCCGGCGCCGGGGAGGTGATCGCGGCGCTGCGGGAGCTGGGGATCCTGGTGAGCCTGGGCCACAGCGCCGCCGATGAGGTCCAGGCCATGGCGGCCTTCGACGCCGGCGTGACGATGCTGACCCACAGCTTCAACGCCATGCCCGACATGCACCGCCGCGCCCCCGGGCCGGTGGCCGCCGCGGCGCTGCGGGGCGACGTGGCCCTGGGCCTGATCGCCGATGGCGTGCACGTGGCGCCCACCATGGCGGTGCTGCTGCAACGGCTGGCGCCGCAGCAGCTGGTGCTGGTGAGCGATGCCCTGGCCCCCTACGGCCTGCCCGATGGCACCTACCGCTGGGACGATCGGCCCCTGACGGTGGCCGCCGGCAGCTGCCGGCTGGAGGACGGCACCCTGGCGGGGGTGACCCTGCCGCTGCTGGAGGCCGCCTGCCGGCTGGCGGGCTGGAGCGGCGAGCCGGAGCGGGCCATCGCCGCCGCCACGCTGCAGCCCCGGCGGGTGCTGGGCGACGATCGGCCCCTGCCGGAGCTGCTGCTGGGGCTGCCCCTGGCCGAGACCCTGCGCTGGAGCGGACCGGCCGGCGCGCTGCGCTGGCGGCGCTCCGCCTGAAGCCGGCGCGCCGGGGCCCCGGGCGGCACTGCCTAGGATCCGCGCCACATCCCACCCGTCAGGCTCCCTCCCGATGCCCCCCGAGCAGCTGCTGGACCCCAGCCAGGCCCTGGACGCCAAGGCGGCGGAGAAGGCCGAGGTGCAGGCCTACTTCAACAGCACCGGCTTCGAGCGCTGGAACCGCATCTACAGCGAGAGCGAGGAGGTGAACCGGGTCCAGCGCAACATCCGTATCGGCCACCAGAAGACGGTGGACAACGTGCTGGATTGGCTGCAGGAGCAGGGCGGTCTGGCCAACCGGAGCTTCTGCGACGCCGGCTGCGGCGTCGGCAGCCTCAGCCTGCCCCTGGCCCAGCTGGGCGCCGGCCACGTGGAGGCCTCCGACCTGTCGGAAGCGATGGTGACGGAGGCCCAGCGCCGTGCCACCGAGGCCGGCATCCCCGGCGAACAGCTGCACTTCACCGCCTCCGACCTGGAGAGCCTCAGTGGCCGCTACGACACGGTGATCTGCCTGGACGTGTTCATCCACTACCCCCAGGCCCCGGCGGAAGAGATGGTGCGCCATCTGGCCGCCATGGCTGAGCGGCACCTGCTCGTGAGCTTTGCGCCCTACACGCCACTGCTGGCGCTACTGAAGGGCATCGGCCAGCTGTTCCCCGGCCCCAGCAAGACGACCCGCGCCTACACCCTGCGGGAAGCCGGGATCGTGGCGGCGGCCGCGGAGGCGGGCTTCGTGCTCAAGCGCCGCAGCCTCAACCAGGCGCCCTTCTACTTCTCGCGGCTGCTGGCCTTTGAGAAGGCGGCCTGAACCGCGGCCAGGTGCGATGACGCAAGCTCAAGGGCGCCTGACGGGCGGAGGCTCGTCCGGCGCCAGAAGCGCGACGATCTCACGAAAGATGGTGTCAGCTGCGTTGCTGTTACCACCGGTCTTGTCGAAGGCGGCCTCGTCAACGGTCACCGTCACCGGGATCGCAAGCTTCTTCGACGGCAGGTAGGTGTCGACGGGCTGGACCGGAGCTGCCAGCTGCGGGCCGGCCATGCCGGCTTCCTCTGAGCCGCGGGGATCCAGTCCCCCGGCAGAAAGCGGCGGCGCGGAGGCTGCTCGCTGTAGGTGAGTGCCCAGGGGGCCTGCTCATCGAGGATCGCGCTGCCTTGGTCGCTGCTGCTAAAGGCGGCATGCAGCTCCAGAACGCCGCGTTGCTGCTGCGGCTGGCCTGAGTAGAAGCGGGAGCGATCGGCAAACCGCTCGGCGCTCATCGGGGTGGTCATTGGTCATGGTGCTGACCTCTGCTCTTGCCAGCCCCGCTACAGCACCGGCTGGCCGGTGTTGATCGCCTGTTCCACGATGTCGGCAGCGCGGGCCACGCCACCGGATGCGGCGATGGCCTGCTGCAGCCGCTGGGCGTTCTGACGGTAGGAGGGATCTCCCCACACCTGATCGATGGCTGCGCGCAGCCGCGCCACGGTGGCCCGCTTGAGGGGTACCACTGCTCCGCTGCCGCTCCAGGCCGCGCGGGCGGCCACGCCGGGCTGGTCGTTGGCGATCGGGATCGCCACCATCGGCACCCCGCAACGCAGCGACTCCAGCACGGTGTTGAGGCCGGCATGGGTGATGGTGAGCGCGGCGCGCTGCAGCAGCCCCAGCTGGGGTGCAAAGTCCACCACCACGGGCCTACCGGGCAGGGGCGGCAGGGCAGAGGCACTGCTGCCGCCGCCCAGGGCGATCACCAGCTGGGCATCGAGGTGGCTGCAGGCCTCGGCGATGCGGGCGAACACCTCCAGCTGCTGGTTCTGGATCGTGCCGAGCGACGCGTAGATCAACGGTTTGCCATTGAGCGCATCCCAGGGGAAGGGCACCGCCGCCCGACTGTCCGGATCCACCAGCGGTCCGGTGAAGTGGAACCAGGCCGGCAGCTCCTGCCTCGGGTACTCGAAGGCAGCCGGCTGCTGACAGATCTGGGCCAGTGACGACCAGGCCTGGCTGCTGTCGCTCAGCACTGGCAGATTGTGCTGCTGGCGATAGTCCACCACCACCTGGGTGATCGGCCGCGTCAGCCGGGCGAGCAGCTGCTGGCCGAGGCGGTTGCGCAGCCGGGCCCAGGCCGCCGGGTAGTAGCGCCAGCCGGTGTTCACCGGCGGCACGGCCGCTTCAGCGTTGAGCAGCAGGGCGCAGCTCACACTCACAAACGGCAGATCGAGGGCATGGGCCACCGTGGCCCCACCGAAGGAGGTCTGATCCACCAGCAGGGCCTCCACCCCGTGGCCGCGCAGGGCAGCGGGCGCCTCCTGCAGCAGCATGGCGGTGGAGCGCTGGAAGTGGTCCAGCGTGGAGCGGAAGACCGCCGCGCCGGTCAGCTCACCCAGGCGGTTGAACAGCTGCTGGGTGCAGCCGGCTGGATAGGCGTCCCGGCCGATGGGCACGAACTCCAGCTCGGCAGCCCTCACCCGCTCTTCCGCATCGGCGATGCCGATCAGGCTCACTCGGTGGCCGCGCTGGCGTAAGGCATGGCCAAGGGTCGTCATCGGCAGGAGATGGCCGCTGGCGGCGGGGCAGAGCAGGCCGTAGTGGGTCACGGGAATGGATTGGAAGGACTGGAATACCTGGATTTTCTATACGGAACGCTGCCCCTGAGTGGCAGGCAGGGACTGTAGAGCGCGAGCAGGGAATCGGTGGTGGCCTATCCACTCAAGGAGCTTGTTATCCGTTCCTTTATGCCGTGACACTTCTCTGGAGTGCTTCCTGAGCGAGCGTGTTAAGACTCTTTCCTTGCACCTCCGCAGTGATAGCTAACTTCTCATGCAGTTCAGGCGGTATCCGAAGATTGAATTTACCTGAAAAGCTTCTACGGGGCTCGATTCCTTGCTCCTTGCAGACTTCTAGAAAAACGTCCAATGAATTTTTGAACTCACGACGAAGCTCAGCCGGACTAGAACCATAGAAGTCCGCTCCTCCAGAAAGCCCAAGAATTTCCCCTCGAAATTGATCTGTTTCCTCGTCGTACTCAATCTTGGCGTGGTAGCCATCCACTTTCATGAGATTCATGGGGACACTCCGTGTTCTTCAAGCCATTTGCGGATCGAAGCAACAGCACCCTTGTCTGTATCAGGCGATGGATGGGGTCTGTGGAAGACCCTGACTTCGCCAAACAGAACGACCGCGACTCGGCTGCCCGCCCTCTCGCTGACATCCCCACCAAGGTCCTGCAACAGGGCTTCGATGTCCCTCCACGGCAAGGTGCCGCTTACGGGACGGGAGAAGATCAGCTCAAGAGTGCGCTGGTGCTTCCGCTTCATCCCAGCATGGTACTGCCGCTCGGTACCAGATGGGGCTGCCTCTCAACGGCTTGCTGCAAACGGATAACGATCAAGTGACTCATCGGCGGTAGCCGATTGAGTCCACCGCCTTGTTCTGCATTACGAATTACGATTATGGCACGAATAGACAAACAGTTTTCATCTGAAGAAGTAGAATGGGAACCACCGCTCGACTTGTTCGATCCGCTCAATGATGAATTTGGATTTACGCTTGATGTGGCGGCAGACTCCACGAACGCGAAATGTGAAAAATATCTAACCCTATCACATGATGTACTCAACACTCCTTGGTCTGGCGTGTGTTGGTGCAATCCACCACCATACGGGCGCGATCTGGCGAAGTGGGTAAGGAAGGGGTGCGTTGAAACGTGGAATGGCGTGACCAGCGTGTTCCTGATCCCTGTCCGATCCAATACGCGATGGTGGCACGATCTTTGTATCCCGTTCGGTGAAATACGATTCGTGATAGGTCGCCCGAAGTTCGGGGGTGCCGATCAGGGGTTGCCGTGGCCGTTGGCGATCATCGTTTTTCGCGGGAAACCTATTTTGCAGAACGTCAAAGGCCAGACGACGGCGAAGCCGTTGTCTGTGCCGCCTTGTTCTTCCGGGTTTCTGAGTTTTGTCGGTGCATCGTAGAGTGCTCTTTCGAATACTCCGCGATCAATTGAATTTCGTCATGAGAGATATCGATGCGATCGCCAAGGCAATTCCAATGAATTCGCGAAGAGTCACGGATTCTTTGAAGACAAAAACGCCAAGGATCGTTAAAAAAAGAATAGTTAGGATTGAATAGTATACCCCAATCGTGGCGAGACTTAGATGCTTCATAGCGAGCATCCAACCAGCTGCCGTCACGGAGTACAGCGAAGCCCCGATCCAAAATTGAGGCGACACAAAAGATTGGGTCATCCCTGAGGAGACCTTGAGAAAGTAGTCGGCGCCCACAGTTGTAAAGACTATAAACGTCACGATTAGGTAGGGGTTCAGCATTTTCATCAAACTGGCACAAAGTCTAAAATTCTTACATGCCGGTAGTCACACGTTAGCTCCGCTCCTACTGGGATGAACTCATTCGCATACATTTTGAGCCCTTCGTCTCGAATGCTTGGAGATTCGCTGTGGTTCATAAATCTGTCATTGTCACCACTCAGCACAAACGACTGCGCTGATTCGAGGAATTCCGCATGTCGCCGCACGATCTCCTTGGCGGGTTCAGGAAGCTTATGAAAATCGCTCAAAGGTATCATCCGATCAATAATTGTATTGAATTCCCAAACGAGCCGACCCGCCGGGATTTCCTCGGCGGCGAAAACGCCGACGCCGTGAATCGTGCTTTTCTCCAAGAAGGTTCGAATGAGAAACATATTTTTTGGAAGAACGTCGGGGCATGGCAACCCGATCCGAGACCGCGACCTTGACGGTATAATACAGAATCGAATGAGGAACGTCAAACAACTCGAAGCGTGGATCGGACTTGTCCATCGCCGCCTTGCTCTGCCCCCCGTTTGTCTCAGATGGAATGTAGTTGCTTTGATTCTCTAAACCGGTGTCAAAGAATGAATTAATGTAGGAATCTGGCTCAATATCGCTCTCTCGGAGAAGGGAAAACACTTCTGTTCCGTTCGGTATCAGGTTGATCTCATCGAAAAGTCAGAACGACTGAAAGAGGTCGAGTGCTTCATGTCCATCGATTGCGTCTTCTTCATTGAGTTCCTTTTCGGCAAGGTCAATAGCTGTCTCAATTGAATCCGTATTCCAGGCCGTTATCCTCTCTTCGTAGAGATACTTTTTGGTTATTTCACGCAATGGAACCAAGCGGATCACAGTTCTGACTGTGTAAGTGGGCATATTTCGGCAGAACGCTCGCCATCACATGGCCGCAAGGTGCTCTCGGCGAAGAAGACAGCTAGGCGGAGGCGGCTCAGGTGAATGGCGGTGTTAGAGAGTGACAGGAGTATCGGGTTCAAGAAGCGGTAACGCCCTGGCAGTCACCATCGCCATTACACCTGGGCTGACCCGCTCGATAAACTTCACTTTCCTCGACCGCCAGTCAAGGCTCTTGAGTTGGTCGGACAGAACAACGCCACTCACGGCGCATCCATCAGGAAGTTCCACCTCAAATGGGTACCCCTTGACCTTTGAAGTCAAGGGACAGAATAAGGCTAGTCCGACTTTGCCATTGTAGGACTTTGGAGATAAGACGAGAGCTGGTCTTCTCCCGCGCTGTTCACTTCCGGCTTGCGGTGTGAATTCCAGCCACACCAGATCGCCATGATCGGGAACGTAGGACGACATCAGAATGCTTCGGCCCCTACGGCATCCCCTGTATCAACAGAGGCATGGATGTTCTCTGGCGTGACCCCCGCGAGGAGATCCGCAAGCCTGAGCCGGCTTGGCACGGCGGGCCTTAAGACCAGTTCACCATCCTTCGCGGTCAGGCTGACCTCAGTACCAGCTCCCAATCCCACCTCTTCAGCCAAGCCGCGTGGAATCCTCACACCAAGGCTGTTTCCCCACTTCTGAACCTTCGTCTGCACACCCGAGCTGCGGCTATACGCAGAGTATACCACCATTGGCATCGACGGGCTGTGCCCCCATCTCTCTAACGCCCCAGATCAGAAGCGGGCACGCCTTTGTGATGATGAAAGTCTGCCCGCTGATCCTGTCTTCTGTATCTTGATGTTAGCCAGGCCATCGCTACACAGTAAACATTGCCTGAAGGACATTCAGAAGCTCAATCCGTAGGGAGCGGTGGTTTCACGCAAGCGGTGGGCCAACTGCTTGATTATCCCCTGCACAATCTCGGGGTGATCGGCCATCAGGCTCTGTAACGTCGACTGCTCGATCCGATAGAGCGTGCTCGGATCGATCGCGCTCACTGAGGCTGAGCGGGGTTCCGGGTCGAGAGCGGCCAGCTCGCCCACGATCTCACCGCCCGAAAGTTCGACTATGGTCTGGTCGCCGATGTGTACCCGCACCAGGCCAGCAACGATGACGTACATCGAGGTGCCGAGATCGCCTTTGGCGAACAGCTGCTGGCTGGGGGCAAGCTGCACTTCCTCCACGGCATCAGCCACAGCGGCCAACACGTTGTCGGGAGTGGAGGCGAAGATACTGGTTCGCCTGAGCCGCTCAATCTTGTCATGCGGGGCCGTGCTGGTCATGGCTCTCGGTGAAGGAAGGTCTGAGGGCGGTTCAGACCGAGGACGATTGCATGAAATTTAGCGTGTCCGCCAATCGGAGCAAGTTCGACAAGCAGATCCAAATCACTGTCTCCCGTTCGGTAGTCGTCACGAATTGCCGAACCAAATGCAAACAGTTTCTCAAGGCTCTACGTGCGACACAACTCGGCGACGGGATCTTCTTGATTCTCGAGAGCATTAATCATGGCCACCTCCGCATTGATTCCAGTCAAAGCAAGTCTGGGTAAATCTGTGCTCTATGTACCTTTGGCTTGTGGTCAGGCTAACGCGGCCCCTGAGTGGAAGGCATGGATCCTGGGGTGGCGAGGCATGAAGCTGTTGGTGGCCTGTCCACTCGAGGGGCTTGTTCGGCAGCTCAGGTGGAATGCTGCAGCTCATTCACTAATCGCCTTGGTGCGCATCGCCGCCTCCAGGCTCTTGGTATCTGCAGCAGACAACTGGGGCCGATCAATCTTGATCGTGAGCTTGTTGAGGGTTCCTGTGAAGCGGAAGGGAGGCTGGTAATCGGCATCGTTGACGCTGGTGAGGGTATCGGAACCGATATCGAAGCTTTCATCCCACTGCAGGGTCATCGGCAGGGTTTTGGGCATGGTTTTGGTGGCGACCACCTTCCCATCCACCTTGAGGGTGCCGCTGCCGGGGCCGCCGACGCCGCTGAAGTTGTTGAAGGCCAGGGTGCCCGCCCCCTTGCCGTCGTAAACAAAATCGAATTCAACCTTGTGCTTACCAGGCGAGAGCGGTTCGGCTCCCTCCCACTTGAGCCGCTCCAGATCCACCATGTTCCAGAGCCACACCGGCTTGCCGTTCTTCAGATAGAAGCCGTAGCCACCGAAGCGCCCGCCCGAGGTGAGCAGCATGCCCTCGGCGCCAGCGGCCGGCACATCGATATCGGCGGTCACGGTGTAGGAGCTGTTGAGTAGGCCAGGCGAATCACCCTGGGGCAGGCCCACCATCGGGTGGGTGTACTCGAACGTGTTGCGGCCGGCGGTGATGTTGGGCCGAGGCGCCACGATGCGGGCCGCCACCGAGGCATCGAGGGGGAACACCTGATACTTCTTGGCTTCGCTGATGAAATCCGCCTTGAGTTCCTTCACCTTCTGCGGGTTCTTGGCGGCAAGATCGGTGGTCTGGCTGAAGTCGTGTTTGAGGTCGTAAAGCTCCAGAACCTGGTTGTTGAGCGGATCCGGGTTGGCCGGTCCGAAGGCATCCCAGGGGGCCCGGTTCACCTTGGTGCTAAGCAACCAGCCCTCGTTGTACATCGCCCATTGGCCGAACATCTCGAAGTACTGGGTTTTGTGGCGCGAAGGTGTATTGGCGTTGTTGGAGTCAAAGGTGTAGGCAAAGCTGGTGCCCTCGATGGGTTTTTGCGGGATGCCATCCACAACCTCAGGCGCCCGCAGACCGGCTGCTTCGAGGATCGTCGGCACCACGTCGATCACATGCACGAACTGCTGACGCAGGCCGCCCTTGTCTTTAATGCGCGCCGGCCAAGACACCACCATGTTCTGGTTAACGCCACCGAGCTTGGAGGCGTTCTGCTTGAACCAACTGAAGGGAGTGTCGAAGGCCCAGGACCAGCCAGCCGACATGTGGTTGTAGGTCTGGTCGGTTCCCCAGACGTCGTAAAACTTGGACTGCACCTCAACCGGCAGCTTGTTGAGGCCATTGAAGAAGGCCACCTCATTGGGGGTGCCTAACGGCCCGCCTTCGGCGCTGGTGCCGTTGTCACCATTGATGTAGATCACCAAGGTGTTGTCAAGCTTGCCGAGGTCGTCGAACTGCTGGATCACCCGACCGATTTCATAATCGCTGTAGGCGGCGTAGGCGGCAAACACCTCCACCTGGCGAATGAACAGTTTCTTGGCGTCTGGGGTCAATTGCTCCCAGGGAGTGATCAGGTCTGCGGGCCAAGGTTCGAGCTTGGCGTCTTTGGCAATCACGCCGAGTTTCTTCTGATTCGCGAAAATGCGCTCCCTCAGTTTCTCGTAGCCATCATCAAAGAGGTGCATCTCATGGATCTTGTCCACCCACTCCTTGGTGGGGTGGTGGGGCGCATGGGTGGCACCGGGGGCGTACTTGATGAACAGCGGCTTAGCGGGATTGGTCTGATGCATTCGCGTCATGTAGTCGATAGCGTCATCGGCCATCGCGGTCACTAGGTTCCAGCTGCCGGGAGCCTTGCCTTCGAAGGGGTAGATCTGGGTGGTGTTGCGGAACAGGTTCGGCTGCCACTGGTTGGCGTCGCCGCCCACGAAACCGTAGAAGTACTCGAAGCCCATGCCGGTGGGCCACTGATCGAAGGGCCCGCTTTGGCTGGCCTGGAAGGCAGGCACGTTGTGATCCTTGCCAAACCAGGCGGTGCTGTAGCCGTTGTCCTTGAGCAGGCGGCCGATCGTGGCCTTATCCCTCTCGATGATGCTGTTGTAGCCGGGGAAGCCGGTGGACTGCTCCGAGATCACGCCAAAGCCGGCCGAGTGGTGGTTGCGGCCGGTGATCAAGGCGGCACGGGTGGGGGAGCACAGCGCCGTTGAGAACATGCGGTTGTAACGCAGCCCATTCCTGGCGACCCTCTCCATCGCCGGGGTGGGGATGACGCCACCAAAGGTGCTGGGCACGCCGAAACCGGCGTCGTCGGTGATGATCAACAGCACATTGGGGGCGCTCTGCGGCGGCGTGATCCGCGGCGCCCACCAGGGCCTGGACTGCAGCGCGGCGGAGTTGATCACACCGCCGAAGGGCGGCGCCGGGGCCGGCAACTGGTTGCCGCTGAGCGTGGTGGTGGCATCGGCGGCACCGAGCGTGCCGGTGATTGTTTGCGCCAACACGGGCGCCCAGCCCGCCTGCCAGCCAACCAGCAGCCCCACCAGGGCGAGGGCACCGAGGCGACGCAGCAAGCCGGGGGCTCCGCTCACCCCGAACCAGCCGCGCATGGTGCGAAGCACGGCGGAAACGGGGTTGGAGTGGGAATCAGCCACGAAGAGGAGGTGCGGTGGTGAGGGTGCTTGCCGCTGGAGCGGCGATGGGGGCCGCTAGGCGGAAGCCAATATGGGAGGTGCCGGTGTCGGGGCTCTGGGCTTCCCGTGCCGCAGGCCGGTAGCGGCTGCAGTAATCCGGCGAGCAGAGGAAGGAGCCGCCCTTGATCACATGCTTGGCCACGCCCGGATCACGGGGATCGCCAGTGGCGGCTGCGCTGCTGACCATCGGATCGTTGCCAGCGGCGAGGGGCACGTGGCCCACAGCATACCAATCCTGGGTCCATTCCCAGACGTTGCCAATTATATCGTACAAGCCGTAACCATTAGCAGGAAATGAACCGACTGGCGCCGTGCCTGAATAGCCATCCTCGGTGGTGTTGCTGCTTGGAAACGACCCCTGCCAGGTATTGGCTCTGCGGGGATTCCAGGTGTTGCCCCAGGCAAAGACCTGATCCTTGAGGCCACCCCGGGCCGCGAATTCCCACTGGGCTTCGCTGGGCAGGGACTGACCGGCCCAGCGGGCGAAGGCCTCGGCGTCTTCGTAGGCCACCTGCACCACCGGGTGTTGGCCCCGCCCGCTCAGATCGCTGCCGGGGCCCTCGGGGTGACGCCAGTCGGCCCCTGGAACCCAGTGCCACCAGCTGAGCTCCTCGATCGGCCCGCTGCCGGTAACGGACTGAAACACCACTGAACCCGGGGCACGCTCGCTGGCCGCCAACTCGGGGAACTGGTCGGCCGCAATGGGTCGTTCCGCCACGGTGACATAGCCGGTGGCCGCCACGAAGGCCGCAAAACGGTCGTTGCTGACTTCGGTGCGGTCTAGGCAGAAGGGGCTGATCCGCAGGCTGCGACCAGGCTGCTCCTCCGGCAGCTGGGCACCGGCGCCGATGCGGTAGCTGCCACTGGGAATGAGCGCCATGGAGGCGGGGCACGGGTCGGCCGCCGTGGCGGGCAGGGGGTGCAGGAGCAGAGCCACGGCCAGCGAAAAGGCAAAGCAAGCCTTTAGCCGGTAGCCGACGCGATAGAAAGCCAAGGGATCGGTTGATCTCAGCGAGTTCAGCCTTGCACGCCGGAAAGGCCATCCATGGTCCGATCCGAAGAATCCGCAACGGTCTGAATTCGCTTCCTTGGGGATTGCACTGCCGAACGCTCGCCATCACCTGGCCGCAAGGTTTTCTCGGCGAAGAATAGAACGTTACGGCGGCGGCTCAGGTGCATGGCGGTGTTAGCTGACCAGAGCCTTTGCCTGGGGCGCTGGAGCACCTCGAAGCAGGCCTTCCACACTTAAATCCTCATCAACCTCTGGCCAGTGGATTCCGTAGCCAGCCCCTGCAATCTCCCAGTTGTCACGCTCCTGGGAGGTTGCATGTAGAAGCCTTGGGAACCAAGCCAGCGGTACCGAGATAGAACGACCGTCAGCCAGGTCGACGATCAGCCTGTCTTCTGTCAAAGCAACGTCAGTGACCTGCTCACCAGGGTTAGCCATGAAACTCCTCCCATGCTTTCAGCAGGATAGCTCTGTTCAAGCTGACCAGCCGTTCAATTTCACGCAGCTCTCTGGCGCTGAAACCAAGGCTTGAGGACAGTGCCACAGGAACAAGCCAGACTTTGCAAGACGCCTTATCTCTGTCGACATGAACATGGGGAGGCTCGCTTGGCTCGTGACTGTAGAAGTAGACCCTATAAGGACCGCTTCTGAGGATTGTTGGCATCCGAAAGCGCCACCATCACATCAACGATACCGACCTCGGCCTTCCTGTGCAGCTAACGCTGCCCCTGAGTGGCAGGCAAGTCGCCTGGGGTGGCGCAGCAGAATGCATGTGGTGGCCTGTCCACTCGAGGGGCTTGTTATCCGTTCCTTGAGATTTAGGAACTCCTTCTAAGTGCTTCATGAACAAGCGTT
>NZ_JAGQBX010000066.1 GCF_024345855.1 Synechococcus sp. GreenBA-s
CCTCACGGCCCCCCCAAGCCCCACCTCCGGCGCCGCTGTCACGCCAACTGACAATTGCAACATTGGCATTCCTAGCAACATTTATGCCGCTGTTGGCGAGAACGACCTCCTTAACTTCTTTGGTCGTGATACGAGCCCCTCAGGCACCAACATGCAGTGGGTACGCATCGGCTCCACCAGCACGTCGCCCGGGAAAATCTCTGGCGCCTTCTTTTACATGCCCTGGGGATCGGTTTATCTGATCGCAGATGGGTGTGACGGAGGCGGCACGGTCCCCACAACCTACAACTTTAACGGTCGGGTGTGGTCACGCTTTCTGATCGCTTGCGGTAGAAACTATTTCCTCACACCACCTTCTTCTACGTTGAATCTGGCCGCCCTAGGAATCAACTCAAACGTCAACCTCAATACCACGGGCTTCGTGGGGTCAACCGGCACGGACTGGCAGGCCAGCACCTCAACAGCCACCCTGATCAACTCGAGCCTTTGACATGAAAGCAATCCTCCAATCATCTAAGGCCAATGATTCGGGATTTACCATCCTGGAAGCTTTGCTCGTGGTGGTCATTATTGGTATCGCCGCGGCCGCCTCATCCACCATGTTTACGGTGGCTCTGCGGGGGCTCAATGACACGAGAACAACCTATTCAGTGCAGGCCTCCATTGAAGCCAACAAGGCTCTGATTGATCAATTGGCCCGTAATTTCACCTGCTGCAGTGGCATTTGCACGACAACGCCGCCGGCATCTGGAACCTTTGGCGCCAACCTGCCCTGCGCCACTAACAATCCCAACGACGATCGCTATTATTTCCCCCAGCTCGACAATCCCTCCACTACCGCGAATATTACCGGCACCACCACACCATCCGAGCCCATCGCGGTGGACCAACGCTGCCAGAACACTGCCGCGGCCAATACAGCGTTCATGACTCCTTTAAAAGATGCCATTGATGCGCTAGCTCAGCCCACTCCAGCAACCCGCAACGCTGCGGTCATTCTGGACTTCAAAATGCTCCGTGTTGATTTTACTGAGCCCAGTGCCAATGGGGTTGTTCGTTCGCTCTACGTGAAGCCGCGCATGGCGAATTTCTGCTCATGATCCAGGAGACACGCCCTTCACTGCACCATCCAGCCAAGCGACGGCTTCAATACCGGCGTACCAACGCCTTCACGATGGTTGAAGCCATGGTGACCATTGCACTGATTGGCATTATTCTTGGCATCTCGATCAGGGAATCAGGCAGTGCCTATAATCGCGACAAACTCAATGAGGCCAGCCTACTTTTAAGAGGCTGGCTACTGGAAATCGCCAACAAGCCCGATACAACAGGTCAGTCATGTGCAATAACCATCAGCACTGGGACGATCACAACAGGTGGCCAGATCGCCAGTGTCTTACCAACGACCTGCTCCACCACGCCTACGCTTAGATTACCCGGTAATTTCACAGGTCTTACATTTAACGTAGGAACGACTCAAGCAACCTGGTCGTTCACCCGCCGCACCGCCATCGACTCGGTCAACAATGTGATCATCAAACTCAGCCTGAATGACTTTACTGCCCTTCGATGTGTGAGGGTACAGGCCATTTCGGGCCTGATTCGCCTTGGCCGCAATGACGCAACCTCTGATGTCAATGGCACCTGCAACAACTGGAACAGTATCTAATCCCCCAAGGAGATGGTTGAAGCAAGCCAAGGGATTCACTTTGGTGGAGCTCTTGATCGGTTTGGTTTTGGGGAGCATCACCCTCGGCATGGCCGCCATCCTTGTTGGCAGCTATATCCGATCCACCGGTCGAGCCCTTTGGACGGGGCAGATGGAACAAGACTACGGCCGCATCTCCAGGCTCATGAAGACGGAGATCAGCGAAGCATGTCTCGTGCAAGTGAGCGGCAGCCCGAGCACCACCGCCACGCTGCCGGCAACGCCCTGCACCCCGGCCAGTGCAACCCCCTGCACCACGACCACCGGCACCACCCTCTTCCTGCTGGTTCCTGTCACCCTCACGAATGGCACCGTGACCTACCGGGTCATCTCCTACTCGCGCACCAATGATCAACTGCTGCGCACTGGGCCACCCATCACAGCCACCGGCGCCTTGAACACAACAGCCGATGTGGCCAACGTGGTGCTGATCGACACCCTGACCAATGGTGCCGCTGGGTTCGTCCCCACCGTGACTACAAATTGCCTATCGGCCACGATCGCGTTCCAGTTCACGAATGCCGCCCAGGGCATCACCTTTGACCGCAATCTCACGGTGTCGGTTGGGTCCCCGGCCATGGCGTACTGACAGCCCCATCCAGCACTACCCGGTTCTGCCAGGCCCCATCCAGGCTTAGGCGCCCGTCCAGGCCATGGGCCGGTCCGCAGCGCATCAGCACCGGCCCCCGCCAGATCGCCGAGGGGGCGGAGCCCAGGGTCCAGGTGATCGGGGGCCTGCCATCGGGCAGGCGCAGGTGCAGCAGTGGCGTGCGGCCCGCCAGCCCGCAGGCGGCCTCACCGGCCGCCGCCTCCGCTACGGCACCTTCGAGGGCCTCATCCGCCGCCTGGCGGTCGAGCTGCATCAACCGCCGGGCCCGCTGCGCAAACTCCCGCTGGCGCAGCTCATCCCCCCAGCGACGCGACAGCGCCACGCTGCCCACCAGCGCCTGGGCCGCACCGGCCATCACCACCAGGCCCACCGAGAGGGCTACCAGCAGCTCCACCAGCGTGAAGCCGCCGCGGCAGCGCCGCTTCCAGGGCGCCATCAGCCTGCCTCCGGCCGGCAGGCCTCGCTGCTCAGGGCCGCCTCCGGGTCGGAGCCGTAGACGCCCTGGCGCAGCACCCCCAGCGGCAGGGCCATCACCACACAGCGCCGCAGCGGCACCCCCGGCGCCCACACCACCACCAGGCCGCCATCGAGCACCAGGCCCGTGGCCGTGAAGCGCCAGGCGTCCGGGCCGTTGTGGCGCCAGCGGGTCGCCGGCCCAGCCACGCCCGCCGCCACCGGGCCCAGGGCCGTGCGGCAGGGGTCCGCCGCGGCCACAGGTGAGTCCTGCCAGCCCCGCTCGCCCAGCGCCATCGCGCAGGGAATTCCCGTGCGCTCCGCCTCCGCCCGGGCCTTCTGCACCCCCTCCAGCACAAGCCGGGTGGTGGCCTCCACCGCCTGCTGGCCCAGGGCCTGGCTGCCGTGCACCCAGCCCAGGGCGCCGATCAGGCCCAGGATCGCGGCGGTGAGGAGGAGTTCGGCCTGGCAGAGGCCGGTGGAGCGGTGGCGGGTGTTGCGGGTGTTGCTTGTGTCGCGGCGGCGGATCATGACGCGCCTCCCGCCGGACAGATACCCAGCGCGGCGGTGGTCAGCAGCTGCTCACGGCTCGCCGCCTGCCGCAGCGACGGGTCCAGCGCCGCGGCCGCCTGCGGCGTGGGCTCCCAGCGCAGACGCAGCCCCTGGCCCTCGTGGCCCAGGGAGGTGAGCACCACCGGTTCCGGGGTGGCCGCCGCCGCCCGCGCGGCCAGCACCTCAAGCAACGCCGCCGGATCCGCGCAACTGGCGCTGGCGCCCTCCTGCGCCATCCGCTCGTGGCTGGCCTGCACCGCCTGATCCAGCTGCTGCATCACCCCATCGAGCTGCCGCTGGCTCGCCAGGGTGTGGCCCAGGTTGGCCGTGAGCTGCAGCGAGCCCGTGCCCGCGATCGAGAGCACCGCCGTGCTCACCAGCACTTCCGCCAGGCTCATGCTCCCTCCAGGCGCAGGTTCACGATCGCGCCGTTGCTCGGGTCGCGCCGGGCCCGGAAGCGGGCGGTGCGGGCACGGCCGCTGGCGTCGCGCAGTTCCAGGGTGAGCAGGGCGGAGCTGGCGGTGGGCTGCAAGGCCGTGAGGTGCAGGCTGCCCAGCCGGGTGGTGGCCGGCTGCGGCACGGGCCAGGCCGCCGGTGGCTGCGGCCAGCTCTGCAGCAGCGGCTGGTGCGTGGTCTGCAGCTGCTCCACCACCTGGCGGCCGGCGCTGAGCAGCACGTCCTCCGCCTGGCGGCGCCGCAACTCCGCCAGCTGCGCCTGCCGCCCGGCCAGCGCCATGCCCAGCAGCGAACTGCTCGACACCACCATCACCAGCGCCGTGACCGTGGCCAGCGGGAGGGTGAAGCCGTTGGGGTGGGCCGCTCGCAGCCTTCGCCGCAGGGGCAGGGGCTGGGGCTGGGGCTGGGGCCAGCCTCGAAGGGACGCAGACCGTAGGGAACGCAGCACGGAACTGTCCGCAGCACGACCCCCCGAGGGTTCCCGCTCCGAGGCCCCTCGAACCGCCCGGGTGGAGGCCTCAGCGGGGCACGTTGGCCTGCAGGCAGGCCGGCAGGTACAGATACCAGGAGAGCAGCGACGTGCACTGGTCGGCACCCATGCAGCGCAGCTCGGCGCAGGTGTTCTGCACGCCGTCAAACCCTTCCATGCGGGCCAGACGGAAATCGGTGGGCAGGGCCGCCAGGATGCCCTCGGCCGAGAGCTCTCCATCGGCCGCCGCGTCGGCCAGCAGCGCCGAACGCAGGGCCCGCAGCCGGTAGGTCCCCAGGGTGGCGAAGGGCATGTAGCTGCGGGTCTGGTTCAGCAGGAAGAGTTCGCCGGCCTCGGAATTGAGGAACCGCGACAGCTGCAGCACATCCACCGGATAGCGGCGGGTGAGGCCCTGGCGCAGCTCCTGGGGGGTCCAGCCGGAGCCGCGGATCAGGGCCTCCAGGCCCCGGTCCTCAATCCGGCCCGTGGCCAGGAACTGGCGGAACTCCTCGCTGCCGGTGGTCCACACGCCGGAGTCGGTGCTCAGGCGCGCCGGCGCCCCGGCCCGGGCCGGGGCCAGCGGAGCCAGGGGCAGCAGCAGCGGCGCCATCAACAGGGCAGGCAGGAGCCTGGAAGCCAGCATCGACAACAGACGCCTCAGCGGTGATTGCCCCCTTTTACTGGGTCGGCTCCTGCCCCGCCATCGGCGCCCGCCGGGGGGATCAGCCAGTGGACATCGCGCGCCAGGGTGGCCGCAAGCCTGGGATTCCAGCTCGGCAGGGTCTGCCACTCCTGACGGCTGTACACGAGCAGATCCGTGGCCAGGGGGAGCGTGGCGGTATCCCAGGGGCGGAGGCGCTCCCAGATCGGTAGGTCGCAGCGGCTCAGGATCAGCAGCAGATCCAGGTCGCTGCCCACGCCGGCATCGCCACGGCCGTAGGAACCAAACACGCCCACGGCCTCCAGCTCCGCATGGCCGGCCGCCTGGCGCTGGGCCCACTGGTGGGCCTGCTCAAGGACCTCGGCGGAGCTGGGCCAGCGCAGCACGGGCCCACTGGACGATGGCGGTGGCATGGAACAGGGCCTGTTCGCTCTGCAGTCTGCCGAAATGCTCCCCGGGGGTGCCTTCCGGGTAGCTGTCCGGATAGCGGGTGGGGATGTAGAAGCCATCCAGGAGACGCAGGCGATCGTCGAGCGCTTCCGGGGGAGGAGGGTTGAACGCGTCCCTCTCCGGCGGGACTGCCGCCCAGAGTCGCGTGAGGGTATGGCCCCAGGCCTGTTGGCCCATGGCCAGGTTCAGAGCCTTCAAGGCCTTCTCAGTGGCCTGATGGGCAGCGAAACAGGCCCACTCATGCCGATCCGCCTGCATGGAGGCCTCGGCCTGATCGAGGTCCCGCAGGGCCTGATTCAGCCAGTCGGCGGAGCGTTCAGCCATGGGGCCAGTCTGCCCGGCAACCACTACTGGTTGAGCTTCAGCACCGCCATGAACGCCTCCTGGGGCACGTCCACCTTGCCCATGGCCTTCATGCGCTTCTTGCCCTTGGCCTGTTTCTGCAGCAGCTTCTTCTTGCGGCTGATGTCGCCGCCATAGCACTTGGCCAGCACGTCCTTGCGCATGGCGCTGATGCTTTCGCTGGCGATCACGCGGCTGCCGATCGAGGCCTGGATCGGAATCTTGAACTGCTGCCGGGGGATCAGCTCCTTGAGCTTCTCCACCAGACCCTTACCCACGCCATAGGCCTTATCGCGGTGGACGATCGTGGTGAGCGGATCGGCCTTCTCGGCGTTGATCAGCACATCCAGGCGCACCAGATCGTTCTTGCGGTAGCCGATCAGGCTGTATTCCATCGAGGCATAGCCCTTGGTGCGGCTCTTCATCTGATCGAAGAAGTCGGTCACCACCTCCGCCAGGGGCATCTCGTAGTGGAGCGTCACCCGGTCGGTGGTGATGTATTTCATATCGATGAATTCACCGCGCCGCTCCTGGCACAGCTCCATCAGGGTGCCGTTGTAGGTGTTCGGCGTATAGATCTCGAGCTTCACGTAGGGCTCTTCGATCGATTCGCGCTTCTGCGGATCGGGCAGCGTGGCCGGGTTGTCCACCATCATGGTGGAGCCATCCAGCAGGTTCACCTGATAGATCACCGACGGCGCGGTCACGATCAGGTCGAGGTCGTACTCGCGCTCCAGCCGCTCCTGCACGATCTCCATGTGCAGCAGGCCCAGGAAGCCGCAGCGGAAGCCGAAGCCCATGGCGCTGCTGGTTTCCGGCTCATACTTCAGCGCCGCATCGGAGAGCTGCAGCTTGTCGAGCGCCTCGCGCAGATCGGGATATTGATCCGCATCGGTAGGGAACAGGCCGCAGAACACCATCGGCTTGGCCTCGGTGTAGCCCGGCAGCGGCTCGTCGGCCGGGTTGGCCAGCAGCGTGATCGTGTCGCCTACGCGGGCATCGGCCACCGCCTTGATCGAAGCCGCCAGGTAGCCCACCTCACCGGCATGCAGGCTCTCCACCTGGCGCTGGTCGGGCGCCATCACGCCCACTTCGTCGAGCTCGTAGGTCTTCTTGCTGGCCATCAGCAGGATCTTGTCCTTCTTGCTGATCGAGCCCGAGATCACCCGGAAATACACGATCACGCCCCGGTAGGGGTCGTAATAGGAATCGAAGATCAGGGCCTTGAGCGGCTCGGCCACCTTGTCGGGCGGCGGCGGCACCCGATCCACCACGGCCTGCAGGATGTCGGGCACCCCCAGGCCGGTCTTGGCCGAACAGGCGATGGCGTTGGAGGTGTCCAGGCCGATAATCGCCTCGATCTCCTCACCGATGCGCTCGGGATCGGCCCCCGGCAGATCGATCTTGTTGAGCACCGGGATGATCTCGAGGTTATTCTCGATCGCCAGGTACACATTGGCCAGGGTCTGGGCCTCCACCCCCTGGCTGGCATCCACCACCAGCAGCGCCCCCTCACAGGCCTGCAGCGAGCGGCTCACCTCATAGGAGAAGTCAACGTGACCGGGGGTGTCGATCAGGTTGAGGATATAAATCTCACCATCGGCCGCCTTGTATTCCATCCGGGCCGCCTGGAGCTTGATCGTGATGCCGCGCTCCCGCTCCAGCTCCATGTTGTCGAGGAACTGCTCCTGCATGTCGCGGGCGGCCACCGTTCCCGTGTCCTGCAGCAACCGATCGGCCAGGGTCGATTTGCCGTGGTCGATGTGGGCGATGATGCAGAAATTACGGATCCTGGAAACGGGAACGTCGGTCATCGGGCGGGGTTCGGGCGCGGCGGCCGGTGCGGGTGGGAAACGCTGAAGCGCGGCGGGCGGCGGAGCGCGCTGGGGATTGGGCCGATCCTAGGGAGCGGGGGATTGGCGGCTGAAGGGCCCACCAGCCAGCCTCCGAGGCCCGCTTCCTAAGCTCAAGCCCACCCCACCACAGCCCGCCGGCTGCATCGCCATGACCACTGACACCGCCACTGACACAGCCCCTGACACTGCCGCCAGCACCGGCTCCGACGCCCCCACAGCCGAGGCCGCCGATCCCCGCGCCCTCACCCTCGAGAACGTGGAGCGCACCCTCGATGAGCTGCGCCCTTACCTGATGGCCGATGGCGGCAACGTGGAAGTGGTGGAGATCGACGGGCCGATCGTGAAGGTGCGTCTGCAGGGCGCCTGCGGCTCCTGCCCCAGCAGCACCATGACCCTCAAGATGGGCATCGAGCGCAAGCTGCGCGAGGCCATCCCCGAGGTGGCGGAAGTGGTGCAGGTGCTCTGAACGCCTGGGGCCAGGGCCCCTGACTGCAGCCTGGGCAGATCCAGTGGATCGGCCAACCCGGCCCGAACAGCGGTGGCACTGATGGATGAGGAGCGGGTCACCGCTCCCCCATCGGTGCCTTTTTTCTTGCGTGGGGATGGCGCTGGGCTGTGATCGACGACTGTGATTGACGACTTCTGCAAGCGCCTGGTGGCCCGCCACCCGGCGAGCGTGGGGGGCTGGGTGCTGGGCCTCATCGCTCCGGCCGCACCCCCGCCAGCCCCCAGCAGCGCGTGGCAGCTGCTGGATCGCGAACTCAGCAGCGATCCCCTCCATGCCGATTCGGTGATCCTGCTGCCCGAGGATCCGGCCCCGATCCTGCATCTGGAGTTCCAGACGCGCCCCGATGCCGCCATGGCGGAGCGGATGCTCGAGTACTGGATCCGGTTGCACCGCCGCTTTCATCGCCCGATCCAGCAGGCGGTGATTCACCTGAAGCCCACCGCCAGTCGGCTGGCCCGCATCGACCACCTGGCCGTGGGCCGCACCCGCCACCACTTCACCAGCCTGCGGCTGTGGGAGCAGGACCCTGAGCCCCTCCTGGCCGACCCGGCCCTGCTGCCCCTGGCCGTGCTGGCCCGGGCCTCCAGCCAGCCCCCGGAGCAGCTGCTGGCTCGGGTGCGGCAGCGGCTGCAGTCCATCGCCGATCCCGATCAGCGCCGCACCACCACCACCGGCTGCCAGTTGCTGGCCGGCCTAGCCTTTTCCCCAGACGTAATCCAGCGTCTTCTCGCCATGAGCATCCTCGAAGATTCCTCCGTCTATCAACTGATCGTGCGCAAGGGCCTGGCGGAAGGCCGGCAGCGGGGCCTGGAGCAGGGGCTGGAACAGGGCCTCGAGCAAGGCCTGGAGCAAGGCCTGGAGCAAGGCCTGGAACAGGGGCTTGCGCAAGGACGCCAGATCGAGGCGGCCGCCCTGCTCCTGCGCCTGCTGCAGCGCCGCTGCGGCCCGCTGAGCGAGGCGCAATGTGATCGCATCCGCGGCCTGGATCTCGAGCGCCTCGAGCAGCTCGGCGATGCCGTGCTGGATTTCCGCGGACCGGCTGACCTGGCGGCCTGGCTGGGCTGACCAGCCTGATCTGCAGCGCCTGGCCTGGGCTGACGGAGTCGAGCCCCGGCCCGTAGGCTCGCCCCACCTGCCCTAGGACCGTGCTGGATCAGCGCCTGCTGCGCGACAACCCCGAGCGCATCGTCAGCCAGCTCGGCCGCCGCGGCATGACGCTCGACCTCACCGGTCTGCAACTCGTGGCCCAGCAGGCCCGCACCCTTGAGGAGCAGCGCAGCAGCCTCCAGGCCGAGGGCAACCGCATCGGCAAGGAGGTGGGCAGCCTGATCAAGGGCGGCGCTGCCCCCAACGGGCCCGAGGTGCAGGGGCTGCGCGAGCAGGGCAACCGCATCAAGCAGCAGGTGGCGGTGCTGGAGGAAGAGGAGAAGGGGCTCGACGCCAAGCTGCGCGAGCAGCTGCTGGGCCTGCCCAACCTGCCCGCCGCCGAGGTGCCCGACGGCCGCAGCGAGGCCGACAACGTGGAGGTGAAGCGCTGGGGCAGCCCGCGCCAGGCCGCCGCCGGCGAGACCCTCGAGGAGCACTGGCAGATCGCCGAGCGCCTGGGGCTGCTGGAAACGGAGCGCTCGGTGCGCATCGCCCAGAGCCGCTTCGTGACGCTGCTGGGCCAGGGCGCCCGGCTGGAGCGGGCCCTGATCAACTTCATGCTCGACCTGCACGGCGGCAAGGGCTACCGCGAGGTGCTGCCGCCGATCCTGGTGAACAGCGCCAGCCTCACCGGATCCGGCCAGCTACCCAAGTTCGCCGAGGAGAGTTTCCGCTGCGCCGACGACGACCTCTGGCTCACCCCGACGGCTGAGGTGCCCGTCACCTCCCTGCACCGCGGCGAAGTGATCCCGGCCGATCAGCTGCCGCTGAAGTATGTGGCCTTCACCCCCTGCTTCCGCCGCGAGGCTGGCAGCTACGGCCGCGACACCCGCGGCCTGATCCGCCTGCACCAGTTCAACAAGGTGGAGCTCTACTGGTTCGTGCACCCCGAGCAGTCGGCGGAGGCGCACCGCCAGATCACCGCCGACGCCGAGGCGGTGCTCGAAGCCCTGGAGCTCCCCTACCGCACGATCGAACTCTGCAGCGCTGACCTGGGCTTCTCCGCCGCCCGCACCTACGACCTGGAGGTGTGGCTGCCCGGCGCCGGCGCCTACCGCGAGATCTCCAGCTGCAGCACCTGCAGCGACTTCCAGGCCCGCCGCTCCGCCATCCGCCTCAAGGAGGGCAAGGGCACGCAGCTGGTGCACACCCTCAACGGCAGCGGCCTGGCGGTGGGCCGCACCATGGCCGCCCTGCTGGAGAACGGCCAACAGAGCGATGGCAGCGTGCGCCTGCCGGCCGCCCTGGCGCCCTACTTCGGCGCCGAGTGCCTGACGGCGACCTGACGGCCAGATCGTCTGATCGTCTGACCACCTGAGCGTCTGAGCGTCTGACCGCCTCGATGGGGTCGGGCGATGTGTCCACCAATGGCTCGCCATGGCGAGCCATTGGTGGAGAGCCGGGGCACCCCTAGGTCTCCAGCCCCAGCACCGCGTTGCTGCGCTTCCGCACCTGGGCCAGCAGCGCCGGATCCGCCGCCAGCGGCTGGCCCCAGGAGGGCATCAACTGCCGCAGCCGCTCCTGCCACGCCGCGGAGGCCAGCCGCTCCGGCCAGCAGCGCTGCAGCAGCTCCAGCATGGTCTGCACCGCCGTGGAGGCCCCGGGCGAGGCCCCCAGCAGCGCCGCCAGCGAGCCATCGGCACTGGTGACCAGCTCGGTGCCCATCTGCAGGCTGCCGCCCACCCCCGGCAGGCGCTTGATGATCTGAACCCGCTGGCCGGCCGTCTCCAGCTGCCAGTCGTCGTCGGCGGCCTCGGGCAGGAACTGGCGCAGGGTGGCCAGGCGCTGCTCCTTGGTCTGCAGCACCTGGCCCACCAAATAGCGCACAAGATCGAAGTTGCGGGCGCCCACCTGCAGCGAGGGCAGCAGGTTGGAGGCCCGCACCGAGCGGGGCAGATCCAGCAGCGACCCCCGCTTGAGGAAGCGGGTGCTGAAGCCGGCGTAGGGGCCGAACAGCAGGGCCCGCTCGCCGTCGATCCAGCGGGTATCCAGGTGCGGCACCGACATCGGCGGCGCCCCCACCGCCGCCTTGCCGTAGACCTTGGCGTCGTGGGCGGCGATCACCGCCGGGTTGCGGCAGATCAGCCACTGCCCGCTCACCGGGAAGGCCCCGTAGGGCTTCGCCTCGGCGATGCCCGAGCGCTGCAGCAGCGGCAGGCTGCCGCCGCCGGCCCCCAGGAACACGAACGGCGCCTCGAACCGCTCGATCCGGCCGGCGGCCGTGCGCGCCTCGACCCGCCAGCCCGGGCGCCCGGCCAGCTGGCAGCGCTCCAGCCCTGTGACCTCCAGGCCGCGCCGCAGCACGCCGCCGCCGATGCCGATGCCGCCGCCGATGCCTCCGCCACCGGCTCCCCCGCGCTCCAGGCCCTCCAGCAGCTGGTGGGTGAGGGCGCCGAAGTTCACATCCGTGCCCCGGGCCACGCGGGTGGCCGCCATGGGCTGGTCCAGCGGCCGCCCCTGCATCACCAGCGGCATCCACTGCCGCAGCTGGGAGGGATCCTCACTCCAGGCCATGTCCGCAAACTGGGGCAGGGCGCTGAGGGCCCGGTGGCGACGGCGCAGGAAGTTCACGTTGGCCTCCCCCCACACGAAGCTCAGGTGCGGCACCGACCGGATGAAGCCCGCCGGATCGGCCAGCTGCTCGCGTTCCACCAGCGAACTCCAGAACTCCAGGCTGCGCTCGAAGGCGGTGTTGATCGCCAGGGCCTTGCCGGTGGGAATGGAGCCATCGGCGGCCTCGGGCGTGTAGTTGAGCTCGCAGTTGGCCGCATGGCCCGTGCCGGCGTTGTTCAGGGGACTGCTGCTCTCCCCCGCCACCCCCTCCAGCCGCTCCAGCACCACCAGCTCCAGCCCCGGCTCCAGCTGCCGCAGCAGGCTGGCCAGCGTGGCGCCCATGATCCCGGCCCCCACCAGCAGCACGTCACAACGCTGGATCTGCATCTGGGTCGAGCTCACCGCGCCCCCCTGGGCTCAATCCCGCCAACGCTATTGGCCCACCCCCACCACCCTCGAGGGGCTCGCATCCCTCCGCCTGCTCCCACAC
>NZ_JAGQBX010000067.1 GCF_024345855.1 Synechococcus sp. GreenBA-s
CGGCGGGGGTGGGGAGGCGCCACGGCAGGGAACCGTGAAGCGGGAGGGCGTCGACCCTCACAGGTGGTTGTCGAGCACGATCTCCCAGTAGCGGATGAAGCCGATCACCAGGGCGAGATAGCAGGGAATCGCGAAGGCGATCTCCACCGGCGCCCCCAGCACCGGGATCGTGAAGCCGGAGAAGTTGGCCAGGGCGCTGGGGCCATAGACCCGCCAACCCGCCGCCACCAGGCCGTATTCGATCGGCAGGGCGATGGCGGTGGCAATGGCCAGAGCCAGCAGGTAGCGCAGGGCAATGGGCAGGTGTGCCGCCAGGCCATAGACGAGCGCGGCGGTGATCGCGATCACGAGCACCCAGAGGCCCGTCATCAGGATCGACACATCCCTGTAGACAAAAGACCAACCTGGAAAGCCAACGTTGAGCACCATCGGCTCCACCATCAGCTCGAACAGCAACACCGCGATGGTGGTGAGCAGCAGCCCGCGGCCCCAGCGGATGCGACGCACCGGGATCAGCAGGGTGTCGTCGATCACGAAACTCCAGTAGCGGTAGAAGCCGATCACCAGGGAGGCGAACACCGGCACGTAGAACAGCACCTCCAGCGGCACCCCGCCCACCCAGGCTCCCCGCACCGCCTCGCGCACCTCCGGCGCATAGCTGCGGATGCCGAGCTGCACCACCAGCAGCTCCAGCGGCAGGGCCAGCAGGGTCAGCACCAGCAGATTGAGGGCGAAGCGCTGCCAGGCCCGCCAGCGGGGCAGCAGGCGGTCGCCCAGCTCCACCACCAACAGGAACAGCAGACTCCAGCCCGCGGTGAGCACCCAGCTCACATCGCGGTAGAGGTAGGCCCACCAGCCGAGGTGCTCGTTGTGCCACATCGGCGCCGTAAACAGCTCGAAGATCAGCACCCCCAGGGCCATCACGGCGAAGCGCAGCGGCATCCGATCGCGGAAGCGGGCCAGCCAGACCAGCCCGGCCGCCGTGGCCGCCAGCACCACCGCCTGGAACACCAGCACGGCGGGGGTGGGGGTCTTGTCGAACCCGCAGACCGTGAGCAGCAGCAGCGGCGACTCCATGGGCTCAGACGGACAGCGGCGGCACGGGCCTGGCCCGACCCGGCTGCACGGTGGGACGCTCGAGCCAGTCGCCGTCCTTCACCTTGCAACCGCCCCACTTGGCCTGCTGGAAATCGGGGTCGCTGCTGAGCCGTTCCCACACCCGCCAGAGCGGATCCACGCGCACGTTGCCGAAGATGGCGTGGTTGAAATCGCACGACATCACATCGCCGTAGGGCGAGAGGTAGAAGTAGCTCGTGCCGCAGGCGCAGCCCACACTGCGATGGCTGCTGATGTAGGCGGAGAACACCACGCCGGGGTAGCTGGGATCGGCGTTCCAGCGGTCGGCCGAGCGGATCATCGCCTCCACCCAATCGCCGTTATCCACCAGATCGTCGCGGTGCTGGAGGCGTCCGCAGGGGAGGGCGTCAAACACCAGCAGCTCGTGGGCCCCCAGCCGCCGTGTCAGCTCCACCAGGCGCTCCAGCTCGCCGGCGGCCCAGGCCTCGGGGGTGAGGGTGGCGGAGATCCCCACCGAGAGGCCCTGGCGCCGGGCCTGGTGCAGGCCATCGAGGGCCCGCGCAAACAGTCCGGGCGTGCCCCGCAGGGCATCGTGCCGCTCGGCATCGGCGGCATCGAGACTCACGTACACGCTGTCCAGCCCGGCGCGGCGCAGCTCCCGGGCCCGCTCCGCCAGGTGCCAGCCGTTGGTGAACAGCAGCACCGTGGAGAGCGACTTGTCCACGCTGCCGATGATCGCGGCCAGATCGGGCCGCAGCAGCGGCTCACCTCCCACCAGGTTGATGATCGAGACCCCCAGCTCCTGGGCCTCACGGATCACCCGATCCAGCTCCGGCAGATCCAGGGGAGAGCGGCTGGAATCTTCAATGCCTTCGTAGAAACTGCAGTGACCGCAACGGGCATTGCAGCCGTCGGTCACCGCCAGGCTCATCAGGTTGGGGAGGTTGCGGTTCTGAATACCCCGATACAGCGTCCGCGCGATGAAATGGGCGGCCGGAGGGCTGAACAGTGCCGGCGTGGAGAGGGAATACACGGGATAGCCATCCCGCACATGGATGATCTTGCTGTGGTTGAGATAGATGCGATAGAGCACCTGCACAAAGTCACAACAGCTGCCGAGGCCGTGGCTGGCGAGAAACCAGCGCAGCCGCAGGCCCTGGAACCAGCCCAATCCCTGGGCTGGACGCCGCTGCGCAGCCTGCCCCGTCCTCCGTCTCCAGACCGCCAAGCCCAGCGCCCAGACCGCCTTGTCAAACTATGCAGAGTGCCGGCGGGACCGACTTTCTCGGGAATGTCTTAAGGCTGGGCGACGGGCAGCCGCGACCAGGCACAGGTCCATAACCGCGAGAACTCAACAGCAGCTCTCCAACCAAACGGGCGCTCTCCGTACCGAGCACGCGCTGGTTGCCCGCGAATGGTCCCCTCGCTGTCGGCCCCACCCCTTGAGGGGCCCATCAGGGGCGGTGATCCGTGAACCAACGTGAAGCCGGGGATGGACGCATCACGCAGCGCCCGGATCGCGCGGCCCTGCCGCGCCGACGCCTCGCCCGGCGGCAGGAATGTTCGTCGTGAGGGCGCTGGTCCACAGGGGTGTCTGGATGCTAGGAAGAAAAAAAGAGAGATCTGTCCATGTCCCTTTTGAAGCCTGAAGACATCAGCAGCAGCTCCGATGACAGCGACCTGGACAACGGAAGCGATGATCTATCTGGAGGCGGGGGAATTGATGATGACTCCTCCGGCAGCGATGACTCCGACGACCTGAGCGGTGATGACAGTGACGATGACCTCTCAGGAGGCCTAGGCGACGACAGCATCAAAGGAGGCGGGGGCTCTGACGATCTGGATGGGGACGATGGAGACGATGACATCTTCGGTGATTCAGGCGACGACAGCATCCGCGGTGGCAGTGGATCCGACGACCTGAATGGTGGTGACGGTGACGATGACCTCTCGGGAGGCCTAGGCGACGACAGCATCCGCGGTGGCAGTGGATCCGACGACCTGAATGGTGGTGACGGTGACGATGATCTGCGCGGCAACCAGGGCAATGACAACCTGCTGGGAGGCAGCGGCCGTGATGCCCTCTTCGGCGGTCAAGACGACGACGTTCTAAGGGGAGAGTTCGACGACGACGTCGTCAGGGGTGGTCTCGGCGATGACGACCTCTTTGGAGGCGAAGGTGATGACAGCCTCTTTGGCGGTGCAGGAGACGACGATGTGCGCGGCAACCTGGGTTCAGACGACCTGTTCGGCGGCTTCGGTAACGACGACCTCCGTGGTGGAGCAGACAACGACTCCCTGACCGGCGATGACGGCAGTGACAAGCTCAGCGGAGGCTTAGGTGATGATCTACTGACAGGCGGACTGGGCGCCGATCTCTTTGTAGCCGCTCCCGGAAATGATGTTGTCGCCGACTTCAACGCTGCGGAAGGGGATCAAATCTTTGTCCCGACGGGCAACTTCTCCCTCGCTCAAGTCGGCAACGATCTGGTCTTAAGCCATGAACTTGGCTCCCTCAGGCTCGTCAATCTCGATATTGCCAGTTTTGACCCAACCAGTGTGCTGACGAACCTATGAGAACTCCGGCTCCCTGAAGGGGGCGCGTCCTTCGATCCCCCTTCATGGCAGGTTCCCTGGGATTTCCGACACCCAGGGAGCTGTGCTTTTACCGGTAGTTCTCAAACTGGAGCGGCACCTCCACGTCCTGGGCCTTGAGCAGCTGGATGGCCTGCTGCAGGTCGTCCTTGTTCTTGCCGGTCACGCGCAGGCTCTCCCCCTGGATCGCCACCGTCACCTTCTTGAGGTTGTCGCGCACGGTCTTGCTGAGGTCCTTGGCGAGCTCCTTGCTCAGGCCCTTGCGCAGCTTCACCACCTGCTGCACCCGGTTGCCGCCGACGGGTTCGGGGGTCTGGAAGTCGAAGATCTTGAGCGAGAGGTTGCGCTTGGTGGCCTTCTGGCGCAGCACGTCCTCCACGGCCTGCAGGGTCAGGTCGCTGGCGGTGGTGATCGTGAGGCTGGTGTCCTCCAGGTCGATCTCGGTCTTGGAGTCCTTGAGGTCGTAGCGGGTGGCCACGTCGCGGCGCACCTGATCCACCGCGTTCACGAGCTCCTGGCGGTCGAAATCCGAAACGACATCGAAGGAGTAGGAATCGGCCATGGGGTGCGGGACAGGGGGCAGCTCCTCCGCAGCCTAGAAAAGGGATGGTCCAAGGCCCAGCTCCCCTCGCCGGCCTGGCCCCGATGCCCATGCTTCTCCTGAGCGGCGCCTCCGCCCTGTCCGTCCTCGCCCTGGCCCTGCCTCCCCAGCTGGTGAGCGCCGCCGGGGCAGCGTTCGCCTGGTCGCTGCTGCTGGCCAGCGCCACGGTGATCGCCAGCGTGGTGCCCCTCGGCGCCGCCCGCTCCCAGGCCAATTTCGAGGTGGCCGACCTGGCGGCGCCCCGGGCCATGTTCGAGCGCCTGCCGGACTGGGGCAAGCGGGCCAGCTGGGCACACCAGAACAGCTTCGAGGCATTCACGCTGCACGCCCCGGCGGCCCTGCTCTGCCTGCTGGCCGGCGTGGATACGCCGCTGGCGATCGCCGCGGCCTGGCTGCACCCCCTGCTGCGCCTGCTCTACATCCCGGCCTACGTGGCCAACGTGCCACCGCTGCGGGCCCTGTGCTGGGCCCTGGGCCTGACCTGCAGCGGCCTCCTCTATCTGGAGGGGCTCAAGGCGGTGCTGGCAGCGGGCTGAGCGGGCAGGGCAGCCGGGCTGACCACCCCAGCGCGGGGCTTCAGCCCTTCTCCTGCAGGTTGCGCAGGGCCGTGAGCAGCGAGGCAGGGCTCTGGGGATCCACCAGCAGCACGCTGCCGCCCGGGGCCTTGGCCAGCTCCTCGCCCATGGCCATCCAGTCCTTGGCGAGCAGCAGCCGCAGGCTCTCGGCCGCCGCCGGATGGGTCTCGATCACCTTGGCCAGCTCGGCGGCCGCCTCGGCCCGGGCCTTGGCCATCAGGGCCTGCTGCTTGGCCTTGGCCTCGGCATCGAGCAGCAGCGACTCGGCCCGACCCCGGGCCGCATTCACCTGGGACTCGCGCTCCCCCTCCGAGCGCAGGATGGCGGCGCGCTTCTCGCGCTCGGCGGTCATCTGCTGCTCCATCGCCTGCTGCACGCCCTGGGAGGGAATGATGTCGCGCATTTCCACCCGGGTCACCTTCACCCCCCAGGGGTCGGTCGCCTGGTCCAGGTCCCGCAGCAGGGCCTCGTTGACCTCATTGCGGGTGGTGAAGGTCTGATCCAGGTCGAGCTTGCCCATCTCGGCGCGGATCTGGGTGAGCACCAGGTTCACCATCGCCGCCTGCAGGTTGTCGACGGCGTAATAGGCGCGGGCGTGCTCCAGCAGCTGCCAATAGACCACCGCATCCACCTCGATCGACACGTTGTCGCGGGTGATGCACTGCTGGGGCGGGATGTCGAGCACCCGCTCCTTGAGCGACTCGTGGCTCACCACCTTCTCCACCACCGGCAGCACGAAGGAGAGGCCGGGCTTGAGCTGGCGGTCGTACTTGCCGAGCCGCTCCACCAGGCGCGACTGGCCGCCGCTGGTGACGCGCACGCTGCCGAAGCCGAGGAAGGCCAGCAGGGCCAGGGCCGGCAGGGAGAACAGGGTTTCCATCGCGATCGGAGACGGGTGAACAGCCTGACGTGGTCTCAGGCTAGGAAGTGTGGCCTGGACGGACCAGAATCAGGCCATGTCCTCCCTGCTCTGGCTGGCCCTCGCCGGCGTGCTGCTGCTGATCGAACTGGCGGCCCCGGGCTTCGGCGGCTTCCTGATGGGGGCGGTGGCCGCCCTGATCCTCGCCAGCCTGGCGGGCCTGGCCCTGGCGCCCGGACTGCAGTGGGCCCTGTTCGTGGGCCTCACGGTGGCCGGCACCGCCGTGATCTGGCGCTGGTCCCAGCGGCGCAGCGCCGGCCGCGAGCTGGAGAGCGGCCAGGCGGAGCTGGCGGAGGTGATCGAGGGGTTCGGCGCCGAGGCCAGCGGCCCGCGCCCCGGCGACGGCAGCCTGGGCCGGGTGCGCTGGCAGGGCCAGAGCTGGGCCGCCCAGAACCTGGATCCCGAGCGGGCCCTGCCGGCCGGCAGCCTGGTCACGGTGCTGGGCCGCGAGGGCACGCGGCTGCAGGTGCTGCCCCAGGCCTCCCTGGATGGCCCCCCGCTCAGTCGAAGAACATCAGGCTGACCACCTTGCCCATGTCCTCGGCGCTGCGGCAGCTGGCCAGCAGCGTCTCGCTGTCGTGGAAGGCGTAGCAGATCAGCTGGTCACAGCGGCTGATGATCTCCTGGTTGCAGAGGCTGCTGGCCATGGGCAGCGGCAGCTCGTCGTGCTCGGGCTTCTCCACCAGGTGCAGCACCTGCTCCAGCTGGTCGCGGGATTCGCGCGGCTGGCGGTCGAGGCTCTGGGGCAGCAGCACCGTGAGCCGCGAGGGCTCCACCTCCAGCACGCTGCGGATCACGGCGGAGTTGACCCCCTGGGCGCCGGAGGTGATCAGGTTGTGGCCCTCCTGGGCCAGGGAGCGGGCCACCAGCTCCACCAGATGCACCGACACCACCGGCACGTGGCGACTGCCGAGGATGGCGATGCGCCGTTTGCTGCGGTCCTGGAGCATGGCCAGCTCCTGGGCAAGGGTGTCAATCCGGTCCAGTGCCGGTAGATCGAGGGACCGGGTCACTGCACGCCCATAGCCGTTGGCTCGAAACTAGCAGTGCCGCAAGGGAAATCGCCGTCCCGGCACCCCTGATGACGCCCCGGATCCGGCATCCGGCTCAGGCCGCCACCGGCAGGCGCAGCTGGCGGTAGAGGCGCTCGAAATCGCAGTGTTCCTCCACCAGGCGGAAGGCGTAGCTGGCCTTCACCGACTCATGCAGTCGCACATGGCCGAAGGTGCGCTCGATCACCTCCACGGTGGTGAGGGTGTCGTGCTCCACCTTGAGCAGGGGCACCTCCAGCTCTTCGGCCCGGGAGATCAGCTGGGGCAGGGGCTCACCGGCGCCGGTGAGGATCAGGCACTGGGTGGAGGCCTCCAGGGCCGCCAGCTGGATGTCGGTGCGATCGGCGCCGGTCACCACGGCCATGTTGCGCCGACGGCGGAAGAACTCCATGGCGGAGTTCACGTTCATCGCGCCGATCGAGAGGGTCTCCACCAGCAGGTCGAGCCGCTCGCGGCAGCAGAGCACACGGGCATCGAGGCGGCGGGCCAGCTCCTCCACGGTCACGCTGCGCAGCAGCGGGCTGCGGGGCATCACGCCCAGCACGGGGATGCCCAGCCGCTCCAGGGCCGGCGCCACCTCGGCCCGCAGCTGGGGCACGGCCTCGGGGGTCACGGCATTGAGCACCACGCCGGCCAGCAGGCTGCCCAGCAGCCCATGGGCCTGCAGCAGGGCATCGGCGCTGCTGGCGTCGCTCCAGGGGTGCACCAGCACCACGGGCGCCTGCAGGGCGCGGGCCAGCTGGGGCAGGCTGAGGCCATAGAGCAGCCCCTCGCTGAGGCTGCCGGCGGCCTCCAGCAGGGTGAGGCCCTCGCCGGCGGCGGCCAGGCGGGCCCGGAAGGCCTCGAAGCCGGCACCGGCCTCCAGATCGCCGGCCAGCAGTCGTGCCTGGGCGGCGGCGGGCTCCAGCAGGTGGGCGGAGGGCAGCAGCTGGTCGTCGGCGAGGCCGAGGATCTGGCCCACGAAGTGCACGTCGTCGTCGATCAGCTCGGGGGCAGCGTCCCCGGCGGCGGGTGCCGCCGCGTCAAGGCTTGTGGCCAGGGGCTTGCCGAAGCGCACGGGCAGGCCCCGCTGCAGCAGTTGCCGAGCCAGGCCCAGCACCACGGCCGACTTGCCGCTGAAGGGCTCGCAGGAGCCCACCAGGAGGGCGGCGCCGGGAGCGGAGGGGCTGGCCTGGCCCATGCCGGAGGTGCGGGTCGGGGGAATCTAGGCGGCCGCCGCAGGCGGCAAGGCGCCCACCAGCAGCCAGCGCCAGAAGCTCTCGGGCAGGTCCGCCGGGGTGGCGGATCCCTGCTGGGCCTCCAGCAGATCCATCAGCCAGAGCACCAGCAGGTAGGTGGGCAGGCTGAAGGTGTAGCTCACCTCAGGCAGGCCCGGGAAGCGCAGGATGCAGCTGCTGAGCTCCTGGGGCGAGCCCGCCGCCGACCAGCTGAACTCGAAGTCGTGGCCGCCACCGGGTCGCAGGGCCCGGCGACCGCTGGTCCTGCCGCGGGCCATCAGGTCGAGGGCCTGCTCCAGCCGCGCCGCCCGGTTGACGCCCTCGCAGTAAGGGGCATAAAGGGCCACCAGGGCCGCCAGGCTGCCCAGCTCCTGATTCAGATTCTGGGGCTGGTCATGACCCAGCTGTTCACCGAGGCCCGCTGCCATTCAGCCCAGCACGCATGGGTCAAGGATGGCGCATGCTGGCCACAAGACCACCCCCCACAGCACATCCGTGGCTCCGCTCCCAGGTTCGCCGACCGGTCCCTGGCAAGGGCGACGCATCGCCATCACCGGCGCCAACGGCAGTCTGGGCCGGGCCCTGATCCGGGCGCTGCATCGCCAGGGGGCCCAGATCCTGGCCCTCACCAGCAGCGCTGCCGGCGCCGGCGAGCCCCTGGTGGAGCGGGATGACGCCGGCGCGGCGATCCCGCTGAAGCAGGTGAACTGGCGCTGCGGCGCCGAGGCCGAACTGGCGGCCGTGCTCGCCACGGTGGACGTGCTGGTGCTCAACCACGGCGTGAATGTGCTCAGCGCCCGCAGTGCCGAGGCCACGGCCCTCTCCCTGGAGGTGAATGCCCTGAGCAGCTGGCGGCTGCTGGAGCTGTTCGCCGGCCTGGAGCCCGGCAGGCCGGCCAGCCCGGCGGGCGGCCGGGCCCGGGAGGTGTGGGTGAACACCTCGGAGGCGGAGATCCAGCCGGCCCTGAGCCCCCTCTACGAGCTGAGCAAGCGGCTGCTGGGCCAGCTGCTGAGCCTGCGGGCCCTGGATCTGGCCGGCCCCGGGCTGCGGATCCGGCGCCTGGTGCTGGGACCCTTCCGCTCCGCCCTCAACCCGATCGGCGTGATGGGGGCCGACTTCGTGGCCCGCGAGATCGTGCGCCAGGCCGGCTGGAACCTGGGGCTGGTGATCGTCACCCCCAACCCGCTCACCTACGTGCTGATGCCGGTGGCAACCCTGGGCCGCTGGCTCTACTTCCGCCTGCTGACGCGGCTGCCTGCCGACGGGAGCTGAGCCCCGCCGGTCCCAGTGGGGCTCAGCTCCGCCTCAGAAGTCGCGGTCGGTGAGGATCTCGCAGCCGTCGCTGGTCACGGCGATGGTGTGCTCCCACTGGGCCGAGAGGCCCCCGTCCACGGTCACCACCGTCCAGCGGTCCTTGAGGGTGCGGCAGGCCTTGCTGCCGGCGTTGAGGATCGGCTCCACCGCCAGGGTCATGCCGGCCCGCAGCTTCATGTTGGGCAGGTCGCGGGTGCGGTAGTTGAACACCGATGGCTCCTCGTGCAGGTTGCGGCCCACGCCGTGGCCCGTGTAGTCCTCCACCACCGCGTAGCCATGGGCCTCCACGTGGTCCTGCACGGCGCCGGCGATGTCGAGCAGGGTGTTGCCGGCCTTGATCTGGGCCAGGCCCTTCATCAGCGACTCCTGGGCCACGCGGGTGAGCCGCTGGGCCTCCTCCGTGGCGCCCTCGCCCACGCAGAGGCTCACGCAGCTGTCGCCGTGGTAGCCGTCGAAGTAGGCGCCGGTGTCGATCTTCACCAGGTCACCGGCCTTGATCACCCGCTTGCTGCTGGGGATCCCGTGCACCACCTCGTTGTTGATCGAGGCGCAGATGCTGGCCGGGAAGCCGTGGTAGCCCTTGAAGCTGGGCACGGCACCCAGCTCGCGGATGCGCTTCTCGGCGTGGCGGTCGAGGTCGCCGGTGGTCATGCCGGGGGCGGCGATCTCCAGGATCTCGCGCAGCACCGTGGCCACGATGCGGCTGGCCTGGCGCATCGTCTCGATCTCGCGGGCGCTCTTGATCTCGACGCCGCGGCGGCTCTTCTGGATGCGCGGGCCGGTGGCGACGGCGGTGGCCACCGGGGCCGTGATCCCCTTGCCGGCGCTGCCATTGGCCCCAGCCGCCCGGTTGGAGCTGGCCAGCAGATCGGCAAAGAGGTTCATCGGGTCAGTCCAGGGCCGAAGTTCAAGTTAGAACTTCGGCCCGGGAGCTGACGGTTCCCGGATCAGCGCCGGCCTGCCACCGCCTCGCATCGCCTGCCACCGCCTCGCCTCGCCTCGCCTGCCGCCCGCCCCACAACCGCCATAGCCACCGCCACCATGGCGCCTTCGCCCCAGTTCTTCGCCCAGGCGCGCCGCGTCCACGGGGCCATGGCCCCGGTGGTGCTGGCCCCGCTGCTGCTCACGGTGCTGAGCGGCATGGCCTACCGGCTGCTCAAGGACTGGGGCGGCCTCGGCCGCGACCAGCTGCACTGGCTGATGGTGGTGCACGAGGGCGAGTGGCTGGGGCAGGCCGCCGAGCCGGTCTATGTGCTGCTCAACGGCCTGGGACTGCTGTGGATGCTGGGCAGCGGCGGCCTGCTGCTGGCCCAGAAACTGCAGCAACGGTGGCAGCGGCGGCCTGGGCGACCGGCCGGGGAGCCGGGACGCTGAACCCCGAGCCGGTACACTCGCTGTTTGGCCGGGCGCTTTCTCCAGCCGGATTGGCAGCTGACTCGAAGGAAATGACTGACGACATCAAGGACACGGCTGCCGAAGCCACCAGCGCCACGGCGACGGCTGTTGACACTGCTACGGCTGTTGACACCGCAACGGCCACCCCCGCCAGCAAAGCCACCACGGGCAAGCTGAGCGCCCACGACCTGCTGCGCGCCTTCGAGGCCGAGCAGCTCAAGAGCGACCTGCCCGAGATCTACGTGGGCGACACCGTGAAGGTGGGCGTGCGGATCAGCGAGGGCAACAAGGAGCGCATCCAGCCCTACGAGGGCGTGGTGATCGCCAAGCGCCACGGCGGTCTGAACGAGACCATCACCGTGCGCCGCATCTTCCAGGGCATCGGCGTGGAGCGGGTGTTCATGCTGCACAGCCCCCAGGTGGCTTCCGTGAAGGTCGAGCGGCGCGGTAAAGTGCGCCGAGCGAAGCTCTTCTACCTGCGCGACCGAGTGGGCAAAGCCACCCGCGTCAAGCAGCGCTTCGATCGCTGAGGTCGGTTCCGGGTTCCACCCGGTTCTTCCGCACCCTCAAACCTGGCTGGTCTATCAACCAGCCAGACGATGCAATTCATTGCATCGACGGGGAGACATCGCCCTGCGCCGTTAGTTCAGTTGGTAGAACGCAGGTCTCCAAAACCTGATGTCGGGGGTTCAAGTCCTCCACGGCGCGTTGATGTCTCCCCACTGCAGTCTCTCGGTTCCGGACATGGAGTTGGATCTACAGCCCGGTGATGTGGTCAAGGTTCTCGAATCCGCCGCTTTGGGGTGGGTTCGTGCCCGGGTGATCCGCGTGAAATCCGGCGGTCGCGTGGTGGTCCAGAGCGACCAAGGCCGGGAATTCACCGCCCGCGGCAATCAGGTGCGCCTGATCGAGCCAGCTGGCTTCCGTCCCTGAAGACTTCGGCGAAGCCCTTCGGAGCCTGCCTCCAGTGCCGACCGTCGTGACCCTGACCAGCAAGGAGCCAGGGCCGCCCTAGCCGCGCCTCCTCTCCAGAGATTCCGCCCAGAACTCTCGTTCCATGCCCGCCTCCGTGCGGGCTTTTTTTATGGCCTTGGCGCTTGGGGGCAAGGCGGCGACCACCCAGGCGTGCCAGTGACGACACCTAGGTGGCTGCGACGACACCTGAGCGGCTGCGACGACTCCGAGGAGGAGTGGCGACACCGTGGAGAGCGCGGATGTCGGATGGATGTCGGGTGGGTGTCGGATGGGTGTCGGGTGGGTGTCGGGT
>NZ_JAGQBX010000068.1 GCF_024345855.1 Synechococcus sp. GreenBA-s
GCTTGGGGGGGCCGTGAGGGGGCCAGGTGTGGGGCAGTTGACGTGCAGCAACTCTGCACCAGCGGCCATGTTGATCAACGGTGAACCGAACGATTGTCCCCTGGTGTCACTGGCGGAGTTGTAGTAAAAGCTCACATTGCCACCACTGGTGTCAACAATGAATCGGCCGCCATTGGCCATATTCAACAACGGACCAAGGCAGTGGAATCCTCCTGTGAACTGCGCGGTAGCGGGGGATATATCGCTGTACTCACACCAGTTGTCGATGGATACGGCGCCGCCAGATGAATTGGTGATAGCGACGTTATCGACAGCGACCCACTCGGATGCCGTGAACGTGGCGCCGAGACGGAAACGGATCTTGGTGTAGCCGGTCTGGGGGTTGGGGGTCAGGGTGCTTGCAAGGGCGAAGCGCTGGGTGCTGTTTGTGGACGTGGAGGAGGGCAAGGAAGCGAGCTGGACGTAGTTGGCTCCGTTGTCCGTGGAGTACTCCACGATCAAGGGCTTGTTGGTGCCGAGGGGGTTGGAGCGGGTGTAGGTGAACTGCAGACTTGGGCTCTGCAGCGCGTGCAGGTTGATCACCCGCTCGATCGAGCGGGTGGCGGTACTGCCGCCGGTGAGCCGCAGGCTCGGGTTCCCGCTGACGTTGATGATCGCCACGCTGCCGGTGGTGGGCGTCTGGGTGGTGGCGACCGTGGTGCCCGCGGCTGTAGTCGGTTCGGATTCCACCCAGAAGGTGGGCCAGCGGTTCACACTTCCGCTGTTGCCGGAATAGCTGTTACTGGTGAAATCGTCACCAATCGTAAGGGTTCCGGTCGCGGTGCCACGTGGTAGGGAGATCTGCGCCCATGAATTGGATGTGCAGTTGGTGGAAGTTGTTGAGAGCGTTGGATAGGTGCCGTCGCAGAACTCCACCATTGGATTGCTGTTATCTTTTCGGGTGCGTAGGCGAAACGTCGTGGTCGTTGCGGTAGATGTGAACGTGGGACCAGGCGTTGCGGTTGCGAAAACGGCTGCAGGGCGCCCCCCCGATGTCCAGGTGTAGCCAAAGCGTGTGTTCACCGATGGCAGGCCGCCATTGATAAACAGAGGGACGATCGGGACCCCCGAGGCGGAGTTGCCCGCCTTGTCGCTTGTCGTGCCACAGTCCGCACAACTAGCAATTGTTGCGCCGCCGGTGCCGTAGAGCGATTGGTCCGATGCCCCACTTGTTACATAAATATCAGCACTGGTGGAGCAAGGCCCAGGGATCACCCGGCAGCCGTTGTTGCTGTCGGCACTGGCAATATTCCGCTCAAACTTATAGCTGGCGTTGGTGACGACTCCCAGGATGCTCGACGAATTAACTTCGGTCCCCGTTGAGGGATTGATTGTTCTGTAGACATCATTGGCGTAATAGGTCCAGAATTTGCCGCCATTGATGCCCACGATCATGCCAAAGTCCACGCCGCAGAAGCGGCTGTCGGAGCCCAGCGATCCCGGGACGGAGCCGAAAGTTCCGCTGCCAGACCAATTGCTCCCTCCGCTGTTGTTGGAGCCGAAGGAGGCCCCACAGCACTTGGGCATCACCTGAAACTCTTTGGTGACGGTAGCGGTTCCCACCTGCACGCCATTGCGGAACACCTGGCTTTCCACCTCAACGGCGATATAACCAGTGTGGACACCGGCCCTGAGGGTTCCGGATCCATCAGGATCGTTAAGATTGATCAGATCTCGAAAGGTTTGGCCGCTTGGGATTGCTCCCTGCGAGGTTGTGGCCGTGCCGCTGGGTACGGTGAAGGTGCGTGTGATCGTGCGGCGATCGGTGCTGCCGGAGACACCGGTGGAATACCGAACGGCCCTTAGTCGGAAGCGTCGATCACCCGTATTGGTTTGGGTGATGTTGTCGAGATTTCGGAAATTGCCATCAACCAGGTTTCTGGCATCGGCTGATGGGTTGCCGTTGTTGGCACCTGGGCGTGTGTTGGTTGAGGAGAGGCAAGGGCTGGTCTGATTGGTCGAGGTCCAGGTGGAGGGGGCTGCATCACCCGACACGAGGAGTCTTCGGTTTTCCGGTACGTTCCACACACCGATGATCTGATCGGCGCCAGCCTCAGCGACAGCTTGCGCATTGTTGGCGTCACCGGCCAAGGAGCCCCCCAATTTGCCGCTCTGCAGCAGCCACACCGCTCCGGCAGCCGAGACCACCAGCCCTAAGGCAACAACAAGCCCCACCATCAACGAGCCCTGCTCCCCCTGCCTGCAGTGCAGCAGGAGAGCAATCTGAAGACGGTTCTGGATTGATGGCCTCACCCTGCGTGGGGATTGCTCGGAGGTCTGTAGAAGGTTGTTCACGATCGCGCCTTGGTGCTGAGCCTCGTTTTGCCAGTCTAAGCACTCTTCCGTAGAGCATCACTGGGGCGCTTACCCCCCTCCCATCCCTCTCCTCGGGCTGCCGTCTGCCTCGGCCTTGATTGAGGGTGGGCCTGCTGACCCTGAACCAGAGGGGTCAGGCCAATCCCGTGCTGGTCGTGCCGCGCCTCGGTACGGGGACTGTGCTCTCGTCGGTGGGGGCCATGCCGCCGGTGTGGCGGGCCCTTGGCGCCCTGACGCTGGACATGGCACTGGGGTGATCTGCGCTCTGGCTTGGCTTCTCGGTGGCCTAAGGCTGACTGGTTCGCCTTGCGAGACTAGATTCATCGCTGGTCCCGAGCGCTGCAACGCCACTGATCTGCTCCAGTTCTACCAGTCGTTGTCCAGTTGCACTTTTGGTCTAGAATCAAGGCGCGTCATTGGGTTGGGCCTGTTGGCAGAGCTGCTCCTTGATAACAATCGAATAGCTATTAGTGGCCATGTGCGCTACTTCTCCTTGGCTGAGATCCGCTCTGTCTACACTGAGGGGTTGGGAGTCTTTTCGTCGTTGTCGTATGTCCTGTTGCATCGCCCAGCCTCCCTGCTGAATCGGCTCACCGGGTCCCACCCTGCGGCCAACCGGCTGGCCTCACTGCTGCGCCTGCTGCTGCTTGGTGCCGTGGTTGTCGTGCTCTGGCAGCTGCCTGGGCCCTGGCTGAGGGTTGGTGTGGCTGGCCTCATCAGTCTCCTGGTGGGTTTCTGGGCCTTCAAGCGAGCCAGCCACGTCCTAGTGCTGGTGCGTGACACTGGTGCCCAGTCTGGGCAGGTGCTGATCCGGTCTGTTGTGCATGTTGGCTCGGGGAGCGATGTGGCCGCCCTCCAGAACAAGATCCTGCTGGAACTGCGCAAGCGCGACTTACGCGACAAGCGCAGCCAAGGGCAGCAGAACTGGCAGACCCTCTATTCCTCCCCCTTCCCGGATGGCGTCGGTGCCCGTTACCGCAGCGACCCGGCGGATCTTTTCCTCGGTCGCCGCAACTGACCGCGACGAGATTCCGCAGGGTCACGCCTGCTCCCGGCTCTCCAGGCCCCATCAGGTTCCCATCCGCCTGTCACCGCAGCCCTTCGGCGGTTGGGCGTTTCCCATGGCGACAAGGGCTCTGGCCCCATACTCTGCAGGCATTCCTCAGGCGTCTGGGTGGCCCTGCCTTCGCTGTGAACTGGTCTGAGGGATCTCGACCGATCACCCGCCTCCTGGCCCTGGGGCTTGTGGGCGGTTGGCTCGCCTCTTGCACCGGGCCCCGCTCACCTGATCGCGCACGGGTGTCTGCCGAGGGGCTGCTGGCCTGTCAGGAGGAGGTGGATGCCACCGCCGCTCCGAAGGGGCGGGTGGCAGCGCTGGAGCGCTGTTTGCTCACGATCGATCAGCGCCTGGTGCAGCTGCAGCGGGAGCAACAGCAGCGCCAGCAGCCCCCCGTGCCGCCTGCGGCAGAGGCGCGGCCCACGGCGGAGGAGAGCTATGCCTTCTGCGTGTCCCATCAGCAGGAGGTGCAGCAGGCTGAACGAGCCCGCCAGCGGGCCCTGGCCCCCTGGATGAGGCTCTCAGGCGCGCCCGACCCCAGCGCGCCCAACGTGGTGGCGGCCCGCCAGGCCTACGAGCAGGCGCTGGCCGAACTCGACCGCCTGATCCCGGAGCCGATGCGCGGCGGTCTGCCCCTGGAGCCGGATGCGATCCGCGTCTTCAGCCGCTGCGTCCGCGCCGATTTTGGTTGAGGCCTCAGAAGCTGCGGATCGAGGTGCGCGCCGAGCTCGACTCCTCGAAGGTGAACAGGCTGCCACCGTCCCAGCTGCGCAGCGTCACCGTGTAGGTGGTGGTGTCGGTGGGCCCCGTGAAGCCCGACGGCAGCGAGAGGCTGGCGTTCTCCACGAGGATTCCGTCCGTCTGGTTGGCGAAATCCAGCGTGCCGTCGCGATTCACGGATGGGCCGCAGCGCCACAGGTTCACGCCGTTGTTGTAAAAGAGGATCCGGCCGGGGCTGCCCGGTGCCGCCGGGTTGGGCACCGTGATCGTCAGCACCCGGCTCTTATCGGCGCAGGTCCCCTCGCCCTGTTCGGTGCCAAGGCTCTGGCCCTCGCGGATCTCCGTTTCCAGAAAGAAGTTGATGCGGCCCCAGTGGTCGCGCATGCGCTGCAGCTCGGCCTGCTTCTGGGTGGTGCGCAGATGGCTGGTGATCACCGAGGAGGCCAGGCCGATCAACATGCCGCCCAGGGCCAGGGCAATCAACAGCTCCACCAGCGTGAAGCCGGCCTGTGCTCGACGGCCCGGCATCAGAACACCCCCGGGTAGGTGCAGCTGCCGCTGCCCTCTTCGTCAATCCCCACCCGGATCAGGCCCAGGGGTGAGCTGATCTGCACGCAGCGCATCGGTGCCGTGTTGTTCAGGCTGATGCGCACCTCCAGGCCCGTGCTGGGATCGAGCCCTACCACCGTGCCGCGCGGCGTGAAGGTGAAGCTGGCGGGGTTGGCGCTGATCGCATAGCGGTCGTTGCCACCGCTGATCGAGGTGATCTGCAGCGGGTCCTGGTTGAGGCACGTGTTCACGATCGCTGCCCCGCTGGCCACGCTCGGGTCCACCGCCGCGCTGGCCACGGTGCTGCCGGCGGGCGCGGAGCTGGTGGTGTGGATCGTCACCTCGCAGGGGTTTCCCTTGAGCGAGGCGCGCCGCACCGCCTCCAGCCAGCCGGTGAGTTCCACCGCCACGGCATTCACGCGCCCACGCCGCCACTCAATCCCGGTGACCTGCAGGGCGATGGAGCTGAGGATGCCGAGCACTGCCACCGTGATCATCAGCTCGGTGAGGGTGAAGGCGGTGGGAGGCCGGCGCCACGGGCTACGGCCCATCACACCCTCGGGCACCACGCCACCGTGGTGGGGGTCAGGGTGAGTTGGCGCATCACTTCCCCGCTGGCTGTAGCGGTGTAGGTCACCGTGTAGCGATGGTAGGCAAGGGCCGTGCCACTGCTCGGCACGGTGTCCACCGCGGCGTTGCGGGTGAGCCCGTTGGGATTAGGCAGGGCGTTGATCACGGCCACCAGCGGGCTCACCAGTGCGGTGGGGGAGAGGCACTTCAGTTCAAAGGCCTGGGTGCCGTCGTCGAGGTTGTTGTGGTCGTCGTCCACGCCGCTGCGGGGTGGGAAGTAGCTGTTGCGGTCCACCTGGCCGCTGGCCACGGCGCAGGTGCCGGCGGCATTGGCGCAGGCGTAGCGGTCGTTGAGCTGCTGGATCACCGCCACGTCGGCATCCACCGTCGCCTCCAGGGCGTAGCGCAGCTGGGTGGCGCGGGTGATCGAGCTGGTGCGGATCACCACCGTGGCGGCCGCCCCCGCCACCATCAGCAGGATCGCCGCCGCCTGGACCATCTCGATCAGGCTGAAACCCCGGGCCTGCCTGGCGCGCGTGGCTGGCCTGGTAGGCGTAGCCATGGCTAGAAAAACTGCAGGGATCGGGTGGCCCGCAGCACGTAGTCCACCAGCGGTGGATTCACGGCCGGCGTCTGGCCTCCTATCCCCATCAGGTCGAGCACATCGCCCAGGCCGGAGCCGGGGATGGTCATCAGCACGTTGCCGTTGGCCTTCACCTTGTTGGTCCAGATCACGCCGGCATAGCCCGAGCCGCCGCCGATCTCGATCGAGCCCCGCGGGAAGTAGGCGAAGAAGCGCAGGGCTTCGCCGCCGCCCTGGCCCAGGTCCACCAGTTGCTCGGGGCTGCAGCTCTGGCAGCCGAACAGGGTGAAGTCGGTGATCTTGGTGGGCAGCCCGTTGGTGTTGGCGCTGTTCACGTGCAGGAAGCCGCCGCCGCTGCGCTGGTTGAGGGTCTTGGCGTTGCCCGATTGGCTGTTGGGGAAGTGCAGCCGGATCGGACCGCCGCGGCTGTCGATCTTGAGGGTGCGGTTGGGATTGCTGAAGTCGAGGCTGTTGAGGCTGCAGGTGGTGAGGGGCGGGGTGCTGGTGCTGGCGCTGCACACGGCCCTGAAGTTGGCCGGCCAGCTGCTGCTCACCGGCGTGGTGAGCGTGAGGGTGCCGCTCACCAGCGAGCCATCGGAGGCGTTGGCGTCGAGCGACACGTTGCAGCTGGCCGGCAGGGAGTTCCCCACCACAGCCTTGTCGCAGCCGGTGTTGGCGGCGGCCTTCACGTCAGGCATGTCGATGTCCACCACATTCACCAGAGTGCCCACGTTGTTGTTGATGTTGGCGCTGCAGTTGGTGGTGGCCACGCAATACACAAAGTCGATGTTGTTGCCGAAGCCATCCACGATGTCGCTGGAGGTGCTCTGCACGGTGATCACGCCCGTGTCGTTCTCGGCGGCGCCGCCCACCAGCCCGAAGCCCAGGGTGTTGGCGCAGGCGCCGTTGTCGTTGCCGAAGGCACCCCCGTAGCCCCCCAGGGAGCCGCGGCAGCACTTGGGCACCACCTCCAGGGTGCGGGTGAGGATGCTGCTGGCCACCAGCACGCCGTTCCGGTAGGCCGTGCCCCGCACCCTGATCGTGAGTTCTCCCGCCCGCGGCGGCTCGGACGTCGGCGGATTGGCCGCCGGGGTGGTGGCGCCGCTGGGGTCGTAGCCCATCGTCACCGCGAAGCGGTTGGCGGCGGTGTTGGCTTTCTTGGCGTAGGGGCTGGTGGCCTCCGTCTGGCTGGAGCCGGCGGGCTGGCTGATGGAGATCAGCTGGTAGCGGCGATCGGTATCCAGCGTCTGCTCGGCCTTGAGGTTGGCGCTGGGGAAGGTGTTGGCCAGGTGGGGCAGGCTCAAGGTGCACACCGAGCGCAGCTTGCCCTGGTTGGTGGAGCTCTCGATGTAGGTGCGATCCTGGCTGTTGAGGATCGGGGCGTTCACCAGCAGGCGGCGGTTGCGCTCCCGGTTCAGCTCGGCGATGATCCGAGCCATGCCGATCTCGGCGGCTTCGCGCGCCTCACGGCCCTGGCTCTGGTAGGCGGAGCCCAGCTGCCCGAAACTCACCCGCGTGATCAGCATCACCCCGCCGAGCAGCACCGCCAGGGCGATCAGGATCACCAGCACCATCGAGAAGCCCGCCTTCGGGCTGCGGCCACTGCGGTGCAGCTGGCTGAGCAGATCGAGAAGATGCTTTTCCATGGCCTCCGTCCCGGGCAGGGGCGGCCTCCTGCCCCGATGCTAGGTACGGCGTTCGCTTGAGCCCATTGCCGCTGCGATCCCTTCTGCGTCGGGCCCGGCCACGGCCCTCCATCCGCCAGTGGCTGCTGGGCGCGAGCCTGCTGGCGGTGCTGGGGGGCTATGGGGCGCTGTTCGCCACCCAGTCGTTGCTGGCGGTGCGGGAGCGGCGTGGGGCTCACCTGCAGACCCTGGTGCGCCTGGCCGAGCAGCTGCCCGCGGCGGCGGGGCTTGCTGGCGCCGCCTCCGCCCCGGTGCTGCTCCTGCCCCCCACGCTGCTGGTGTGGCTGGAGCGGCCCGGTCGCCTGCCCCTGGCGCTGGCGGGCCTCTCGCCGGAGTTCCCGTTGCCGCCGGACCGCACGCTGTGGGGGCTGATGGCGGAACTCGCCAGTGGCGCCGGCCCTGAGGAGCGGGGCCGCCTGGTGCGGATCGGCGGCGAGAGCTACCTGCTCAGCGCGCTGCCGTTGCCCGCGGCCGGCGCCGAGGCCCGGCTGCTGGTGCTGGAGGCCGTGAGCAGCCGGGAGCGATCCGAGCGCACCAACGCGCTGCTGCTGCTGGCGGCGGCCGGCTCGGCCACGCTGCTCACCGGTGTGGTGCTGCGCCCCGTGCTCGATCGCGGCCTGGCGCCCCTCAACCAGCTGGGGGCGCGGCTGGAGCGGATCGAGTTCGAGAGCCTGGCCACGGAGCGGCTGCCGTTGCACAACCAGCCGCGCGAACTGCGCCCGATCATCCAGGCCTTCAATGCCCTGCTCGAGCGGTTGGCCGTCTCCTGGAGCCGCCAGAGCGCCTTTGCCGACGGGGTGGCCCACGAGCTGCGCACGCCGATCACACTGATCAACGGCTATGCCCAGAGCCTGCAGCGCCAGGGCGTGGTGAGCGGCGAGCAACGGCGGCAGCTGGCGCTGATCCAGTCGGAGGCGGAGCGAATGGCGCGGATGGTCACGGATCTGCTGGACCTGGCCCGCGACGATGCCGGCCGCCTGGAGCTGCAGCTCCAGGCGCTGGATCCGGAGCAGCTGCTGCTGGAGGCCTACGAGCGCCTGGCCGGGCACGCCGGCGGCCGGCTGCGGCTGCTTCCCCCTGGCGATGGCGAGGAGCTGGAGCTGGGGCAGGTGTGCGGCGATCCGCACCGGCTGCTGCAGTGCCTCACCAGCCTGGTGGAGAACGCCCTCAAGTACGCGCCGCCGGGCAGCCCGATCGAGCTGCTCGCCACGGGCAGCGCCAGCGCCGTGCGCCTGCACGTGCGCGACCGGGGGCCGGGGGTGCCGGAGCCGGAGCGGCTGCGGATCTTCGAGCGCTTCGTGCGCGGCAGCGCGGCGGAGGGCTGCAGCGGCAGCGGCCTGGGGCTGTCGGTGGTGCGGCTGCTGATGGAGCGGATGGAAGGCTCGGTGGAGGTGGCCGAGGCGCCGGGGGGCGGTGCCGATTTCCAGCTGGTGCTGCCCGTCAGGAGCGCACCGCACCCTCCTTCAGCATGAAGCCCACGCCGCGCACGGTCTGGATCAGGGTGGGCTGGCCCGCCTGCTCCACCTTCCTGCGCAGGTAGCGGATGTACACATCCAGCAGGTTGTCGTCGCCGTAGTGGTTCTCGCCCCACACGGCCTTGAGGATCGCCTCACGCTCGTGCACCTGGTTGGGTTCGCGCAGCAGGCAGAGCAGCAGGTCGTACTCGCGCACGGTGAGGCGGATCGGGGCGCCGTTGCGGCTCACCTCGCGGCTGCCGGTGTTCACCACCAGCCCGCCGAAGCTGAGGCTTTCACCGCTGGCGGTGGCGCTGATGAGCCCACTGCGCCGCAGCCGGGCCCGCACCCGCGCCAGCAGCTCCTCGATCGAGAAGGGCTTGGTGATGAAGTCGTCGGCGCCTGAATCGAGGGCTTCCACCCGCTCGCGCACGTCGTCGCGGGCGGTGAGCATCAGCACCGGCACGGTGCCGCCACTGCTGCGCAGGCGCCGGCACACCTCCACGCCGCTGAAATCGGGCAGGGTCCAATCCAGGATCACCAGATCCCAGGGGCTCTCGCGGATCTTCACCAGGGCGCTCTGTCCGTTGGCCGCCTCGCTGGTGGCGTAGCCCTCCGCCTCGAGTTCACCGGCGAGGAAGCGACGCAGCTCGGGATCGTCGTCGACGATCAGGAGCTGGTGCTGCCTGGAGTTGTTCCGCTGGTGCTGCTGGGTGTCCGCCTCGCCTGCCACTTAGGTGCTTGGGGTGCGCGTGAATGCTCGCGTGGATGGCGGGTAGCGGCCAGGTGAGCGGGCCAGGTGCGCCGTTTGGGCCCAAGCTAGGCGCTGTCGCTGGCTTGCACCATTGGCTTCAACCCTGCTCCGGGCCCTGCGGGCCGCCCCGGGGGTCTGGCGGGCCAACCGCCAGGCCACTCTGGCCCACCGCCTGGCCCGCTGGGGCCTGCTGATCGTGCTCGCCTACGGCCTGGTGGCCCTGGCCATCCCGGCGCTGATCCAGGCGGGTGTGCTGCCCGATGCCAATGCCGGCCTGGAGAACCCGATCTACGCCGCCCCTTCGCCCGCCCATTGGTGCGGCACCGATCGTCTGGGCCGCGACGTGTGCGTGCGCACCCTGGCGGGCAGCGGCGTGGCGTTGCAGGTGGTGCTGCTGGCCCTCACCCTGGCGCTGGCGATCGGCGTGCCGCTGGGGATGCTGAGCGGCTACCTGGGCGGCTGGCTGGATCGGGGCCTGGTGCTGGTGATGGACACCCTCTACACCCTGCCGGTGCTGCTGCTCTCGGTGGTGCTGGCCTTCCTGCTGGGCCGGGGCATCCCCAACGCCGCCGCTGCCCTCTGTGTGGTGTATGTGCCCCAGTACTTCCGGGTGGTGCGCAACCAGACGGCCCAGGTGAAGGCCGAACTGTTCATCGAGGCGGCGCGCTCCCTCGGCGCCGGGCCGCTGTGGATCCTGCGCAAGTATCTGTTTCGCAACGTGATCACCTCGGTACCCGTGCTGCTCACCCTCAACGCCGCCGATGCTGTGCTGGTGCTTGGGGGGCTGGGTTTCCTGGGGCTGGGGCTGCCGGAAACGATCCCTGAGTGGGGGAGTGATCTGCAGCAGGCTCTCACGGCTGTGCCCACGGGGATCTGGTGGACGGCACTGTTTCCCGGGGTGGCGATGTTCGTGCTGGTGCTGGGGCTGGCGTTTCTGGGGGAGGGGCTGGAGG
>NZ_JAGQBX010000069.1 GCF_024345855.1 Synechococcus sp. GreenBA-s
GGGGTAGGAGTTGGGGTTGGGGTTGGCGTGGGGGTAGGAGTTGGCGTTGGAGATGGTGTTGGCCTTGGTCTTGGCCTGGGTGATGGCGTGGGAGTTGGCGTTGGCGTTGGAGATGGTGTTGGAGTTGGCTTTGGCGTGGGAGATGGTGTTGGAGTTGGAGTTGGAGTTGGAGTTGGCGTGGGAGATGGTGTTGGAGTTGGAGTTGGAGTTGGAGTTGGCGTGGGGCAGAGATCCGGATTGCTGCAGGGTTCAGGGGTCGGCTCGGGAGGCAGCTTGTCCTCGGGCACCACGTAGTTGTCAGCCCCCCTCAGCCTGGGCATCGGATCACGGGCCTTCACATACCAGTTGACACCGGTGATCGAGAGCAGCCAGGGGATGTAGCGATTGAAGAGCTGCGTATAGAGCATGCCGATGGCATAGCTCTCCGGCAGCAGGTTCTGTCCCTGGAGGTGGGTGACAATTAGCTGACGGAAGGCCTCCTCACTCAAGCGAGACCGGGAGAGGAGCAGGCCGTTGGCATCAAACCGGGCCGATTCGCCGGCGCGGATCAGCACGCTCCCGCCCCCATCGGCCTGCAGCCATCGATCACCATCCTTCTGACTCCAGAGGGTGGGATCCCAGCGCACCGTGCTGGCGCCGAACGGCTGGCCAGGGGCCTGGGCGACCAGGCCGGCATCGCGAGGCGTCTGCCGGCTCTGGGAGGATTGCCAGGGCAGGGGCGACTGCACGGCCGCGGGCTTGGCGTTGGGATCGGAGACGAAACCGCCCCTGGTGGCGAAACGGATGCGGATCTGCCCCCCGATCGTGGTGTCCAGCAGACCGTCGTACTGGCCGTAGGCCAGCAGATCCACCTGGGACCCGAGCGGCACATCCAGTGACAGCCGGCCGCCGCCGTAGGTGTCCCCCATGCCCGTGAGCAGATAGGGACTCAGCCCAAGCACCACGTTGTTGGTGCCCAGGTTTGCCAGGGGAATGCCGACACCGGCGGTGGCGTAGCCCAGGGAGTCCTGGCAGCCATCGAGAGGAACGCCGCCTAGGGCCGACAGCTGCCAGCCATTGCGCTCCCACTGGCTTCCGACGGCCAGCTGCGAGTGGAAGCACCCCTCGCCTCGCACCAGTCCGCGCCAGCCGTCATAGCCGACCAGAAAACCATTGAGGCTCTGGTTGTTGGAATCGAACCAGCGATAGCCGACTTCGCTGCTGATCCCCCAGAACCCGTCGAAGTTAGTGTTGGTGCGCGAGTAGTTGTAGAGAACGCGGCTGCCGTCCTGCTGCACCAGAGGCAGGAACAGGCCGATGTTGCCGAGCACCAGGCCCTCGGAGACCCCCGAATCGCCGCCGCCACCGACACTGGCGAAGGCGCTGCTCGAGATGTCGATCACTGGACTGAGCCGTGGGTAACGGCTCAGGATGTCGAGCGAGGGGCTGGCGGAACCGCCGGACGCGACCTCGCTGGAGAGTGCGGATGCGGAAGGCTCGCCCAGCTCGGCCTCACCGTGGAGCACCGCCACCTCATAGCCGCCGTCATCGAGCACCGACAGCACATAGGTGGTGCCCCGCACCCCCAGCAGGCGCCCGCCCAGGCAGCTGGGCTGGGGACCATTGACCAGCACTGCCCCGGATTTCAGCCTGAAGCACTGCTGCCCGAGGGTGATCAGGCTGTTCCGGCCCAGGAAGCCGATCGCCTGACGGTCGAACAGCAGCTCCGCGCGGCTCTTGCCGGTGCTGATCTGCTGGCCCCGGCCCGCCGTCTGGTTGAGGCGTGCGGCCTTTGCGTCGATGAACACCTCACGGCCTTCCACCATGCGCCGCACAGTGGCCTGGTTGAAGGGCGCGGCGAGGGTGGGCAAAGGCACCGGCAGCCACAGCAGCATGGCCACCCCGTGAATCCAGCGCCGCAGACGGCGGGAGACACGGTTCATCTCAGCTGGATAGGTCATCACCGATCTAAAAGTTTAGAGAATTTAACCCGATTCCTGCTCCGGACCGTTCTCAGTGGACATTTCATCGGACGTGGGCAGGCCAAAGGCCTCCGTTTCTTTGAAGCCCCGCAGCTCAAACCTGCCGAGGGGCTCCAACCGTTCATGCTCAGGCAGCAGCTGTGCGAAGGCGGCACTCATCACCAGCGGCCGGTTCGTGCTCTTGGCCACGCCCTCCAGGCGGCTGGTGGCGTTGACGGCATCGCCGATCACCGTGTAATCCATGCGAGTGCTGGATCCCACATTGCCGCTGATCACAGCACCGAAGTTGAGCACGATCACCTGCTCCCAGGGCTCCACGCCTTCGGCCCGCCAGCCCTCGTTGAGCGCACGCAGACGCCGCTGCAGATCGCGCGCGGCGCGCAAGGCCGCCGCCGCCTCCTGGCGTGCTCCCCGGTTGAGGGGGGCACCGAACACTGCCAGGGCGGCATCGCCGATGAACTTGTCGACGGTGCCGCCCTCGCCATGGACGGCGGCCACCACCTCGCTGAAATAGGCATTCAGCTGCTGCACCAGATCCTTCGCCCGGCCCGCCTCGCTCATGCGGCGGGTGCGGGCGGTGAAGCCGCGGATGTCTGTGAACATCACCACCACATCGACGCTGCGCCCCCCGAGCAACCCATCCGCCTCACGGGGCTGAGACGCGATTTCAGCCGCCACCGAGGGGGAGAGGTAGCGCTCCAGCGCTGAGCGCAGCCGGAAGCGTTGCCACTGCAGCCGCAGCGTCGCGTCGGCGCTACTGACGACCGCGCACAGCAGCAGCACCCCGGCCGCACCGAACAGCTGGGGCGCCAGGCCCAGCCCACCAATCAACAGCACCGCCAGCACAGCCAGCCCTAGAGCAGAGCCGCCCACCAGCGCCAGCCGCTGTAACGGCCGCTCCCAGCGCTCCGCCAGCAGCATCACCAGCAAGGACAGCAGAGCCAGCCCCAGCGCCCAGAGCGCCCGGGGCGGCTGCCACAGCCACAGGGCCCGGCCCTCCGCCCGATTCGCCAGCTCGGTGGCGTGCAGTTCCACGCCGGGCATACCTTCGGCGCCGGCGAACGGCCCCCGGTGCAGATCCTGGAACAACGTCGCGGTGGGACCGATCAGCACCAGCTGGTCGCGCAGCCGGCCCGAAGCCCGTAGCGCCTGGAAGGAGCGCGGCTCCAGCAGGCTCCAGACCGAGAGGGTCGGGATCGTGCGAGGAGGCCCATAGGGATCCAGCAGGGGCAACCAGCGGCCACCGAGGGCCGGAGGGCGGCTGCGATCCGCCAGGCCGCCCGCCTGCAGGAGGCTGATGGCAAACCCCTGGGGGGCCGCGGCCAGTTCACGCCGCAGGGTAGAGGCCTGATCACCCGGGCGGCGCCGGATCGAGCCATCCGGCTCGGTGGGACCGTTGAGCAGGCCCTGCGCGTGCTCCCCCGCCGCCTCTCGCAGCAGGGTAATAGGAGGGCTGAGGGCCAGACCGGCCACATCCCCCTTGCTTTCCATCACCTGCGCCGCAAGGACCGTGCGGGGCCGGTGGCGTCGCAGCGCCTCAGCGAAGTGCCCGTCATCGACGGCTCCATGGCTGCTGGGGGCGTCGAACAGCAGGTCGATCGCCACGGCCCTGGCCCCGGCCTGCTGCAGCCGATCGAGCAGAACGGCCTGGATCGCCCGGGGCCAAGGCCAGCTCTGCAGCTGCCGCAGAAGCGGATCGCCACTGAGATCGGCGTTGGCACCCTGCTGCAGGCTGTAATCGTCAATCGCGACGATCGACACCGGGGTCCGCGGCCTGCGGGCACCTCGCCACTCCTGCGCCAGACCGGTCATCGCCAGCTCCCAGGACTGCAACGGAGCGACCCACACCCATGCCCCCAGCCCAACCAGCGCCGCCACCACGATGGCAACCGGATGGGCGCGCAGGGGAGCCAGCGGCCGGAGCGGTACCCTGGGGCGCATCATCCTCGGCGGCGGGTCAGCGACCCCGGCGGCTGTTGTTCATGGAGCAACTGGAACAGTGGCTGGGTACGTTCTAGACCGGTCAGCAGGCCACGCCAAGCCGATCGACGGCTCCCGCCACCTGCGCGCGGACGAGTTCAACACAACTGAGGCCCAGTCCTGAATGACCACCGGCGTGCGCTCGAACAGCCAGCGGGCCGTGGCGCTGCTCAGCCGCCAGCAATCGTAACTGCACCGCACCCCGAAGCACTGTTTCGCCTGCTACTGCCAGGGCGCCAGGTGCAGGCAGATCGCATCCGGCTTGAGACCACCGCCGCCCAGGCAAAGGACGTCGTGCACCTTCGCGATGCGGTAGCCGCTGCCGATGAGGGAGGTTGCGTCATAGCGCCCCGCCACCTGAAAACGGCCTGTGGGTGTCGGACTGGCGGGCAGTCCGGTGGACACCGGGGCCCGATAGATCAGGTGCTCCTCCGGGTCCTAGGCGCGCATCTGCTTAGGCGACAGATCGACCACCAGGCTGGCCAGCACCTCCAGCGCCGCCACCAGAAGGGCCAGGGCCGTCATCGCGGCTCAGCTGTGCTCTCGCAGGAAGCCGATGGTGCTCTGCAGCTCCTCGGCGAAGCAGTCGATCTCCTCAATGTTGCTGGTGAATGCCAGGCTGTCCCGCGCTATGCCGCTCAGTCCGTAGTGGCGGTGCAGCGGCTGGGTGCAGTGGTGACCGCTGCGGATGCAGATGCCCGCTGAATCGAGCAGAACGGCGATGTCGTGGGCATGCAGATCCTCCCTAACGACCCCGTGCTCTCCCTCCAGCACCGGAGGAACTGGGTATGGCCCGTGAGCTCCAACAGTTCCACCTGGCTCAGGGCGATGCGCACCAGCTGGAAGTGATCCGGCAGCGGCGATCCATCTGGAGGCTGCTCGAGGAAGGCTGCCTCAGGGTCGAAGCGCACACCTGGCGGGGGCCATCCCCAGAAAGCGCGTGCACCGGGCGAGAGAATCTGCCAGTGGCGATCGCGCTCCCTCTGCTCCTGTTGATCTGACGATCACGGCTGTTGCCAAGCAATCCCATCGCATAACTGCGCCCGACTCCCTTGGGGCGGCACCACGGCTGAGAAGACAGTTCCCCGGGGGCAGCGCCCCGAGCTTGGGGCCACGACATGAAGGAGGACCCCCTGTGCTGAAGGCCCTTGCACCGGTTGCGGGAGCTGTTGGTGATCCCCCGGTTGGGTTTCTACCTATGGACTAACTCCTCCTGTCCTTGGTGTCAGCAGGGCAAACCGCAGCCCCTCACGCCGTGCCGTCGTCCTCCCAGGGATTGGCGACCGGTACTGGGAGGTCCGCCGCATCCTTGACCTTGCGGGCCGCCATGGCTCGGAGATCCAGGTCCCTGGTGATATCGGGGTGCCGCTCCTAGTCGAGCTCCTCGGCCTCCACCAGCGGTGAGCGACGGATGAAAGCTACCAGCCACTCCCCGTCGTGCTGGTGTTGGAAAGCCTCAGCAGAGAGCACCACCCTCTGGCTCAACGGTGATTGACGACGCTAGCGCTGCCATCAGTCATCTGGTGGCGCCATGACTGACCTGCTGGTGCGCGGGGTGGATGAAGGGTTGATGAAGGCGCTCAAGAAGCGGGCCAGCGTCCATGGGCGCAGCGCTGGGGTTCCCCCCGGTTCCTGCCAGACGCCATAACGCAGGCGGCTGGCCCGATAGTCGGCATCAAGAGACTCCCTGGCGTACAGCTGCTCAGGTTCTGCCAATAGGCAAAGGCGAGTCCGTCTTCCACGCGCGTGCGGATCGTGTCGCCATCGCCGATCGACGCCACCGTGGCTGCGGCGTCCTGGGCCTGGCCGGGGGGTGCGACCAGATCGCTCAACAGCAGCAGGGCCTTGAGCAACAGAAGGGATGGGCTTGGCACTTCAGGAGTCTGACCGGAGGCTTCTGCCTAGGCAGTGGTGGCATCAATTCAGGCTCGAATCCGGGGCAGGCAGTCCAGTTCGATCCTGCCGATGTGTTGCCGGATACCAGGCACGAATCAGCTCTTGGCACCACTCCAGGTGATGTCTACGGTCGGCGGGCTACCGTCGGCCCTTCCTCGATCACCATGAGCAGCGTTTCCCTGGAGCACGAGGATCTGGCGGAGGGTCTGCGCCGGATCCGGCTGGGCGGCCGACTGGACATGGTGGGGGTCGGCGAAGTGGAGATGCGCTTCACCTCCCTGGCGGCGAGCAAGCCTGTCGGCGTGCTTGTCGATCTGACCGGTGTGACGTTCCTGGCCTCCGTGGGCCTGCGCTGCATCATCCACAGTGCCAAGGCGCTGGATCAGAAAGGTGGCCGCATGGCCCTGCTGGTGGGGGACAACGCCCTGGTGCAGAGCACGCTGGAGACCGTCGGCATCGCCGACATCATCCCGGTGTTCTCCGAAGAGGCTGCGGCTCTGGACTCTCTGGGGCGTGGCGACCTCTGAGGTGATGACCGCTCCTCCCGTGCCCGGCAGCCTGTCCCTGGAGATCCACGCGGATCCCCTGGAGTTCCGTCGCGCCTCCTCCTGGCTGCGGCAGAGCGGTGCATCTCTGGCCGTTCCTGATGTGCAGATCGACCGGCTCGAGCTCTGCCTCAACGAGGTCCTGGCGAATCTCGTGGAGCATGGCGGTGCGGCGACGGCGCAGCATCCGATCCAGCTGCTGCTGGAGGCCGTTCCGCTGGCCGGTGGCTGCGGCGCCCAGCTGGTGGTGTCCGATCGGGGAGAGCCCTTCGACTCGGGCCAGGCCGGCGTCAAGGCCATCCCGGGCAGCCTGGACGAGGCCTCCCCTGGCGGCCTGGGGCTGCGCCTGGTGAAGGCTTTCAGCGATGGCCTGGCCTACCGGGTCGTGGATGGGCGCAACGAACTCAGAATCGCGATGCACTGGACGCCAGGATCCTGAGCCCCGACGCTGCCGCAACCCACGCCGGCCCCCGCCATCCCCAGGGCTATGGCTGGATTCCCCTCTTCCGGGAGGTGGATGAAGCGTTACTGCTGCGGCTGCTCAGCCGTTGCGAGGTGCGCCGGCTCAGCGCGGGCACCGACCTGCTGCGGCCGGGGGAGACCAACGACAGCCTCTACATCCTGCTCAAGGGAGAGCTGATGGTGTACCTGTCAGCGGAGATCACAGCGGGCCAGGGCATTCCGATCCAGCCGGGACACTGCATCGGGGAGTATTCCGCCATCGATCGGCTGCCGGTGTCGGCGCTGGTGCGCTGCGAGGGGGAGGCGGAGGTGCTGCACCTGAGCGGCCCGTTCTTCTGGAAGCGGCTGGTGCCCCTGCCGGGGGTGGCCCGCAACATGATGCGGGGGCTCACGGAACGTGCCCGCACCACCAACCAGCTGGCCTTGAGCAACCTGCGCGAGCGGCTCGAACTGGAGCATCTGCGCAAGGAGCTCGACCTGGCGCGGCAGCTGCAGGCCAGCATGCTGCCCCTGGGCCATCCCCTCTTCCCCCACCGCCCCGACCTGGATGTGTGCGCCCGGGTGGAACCGGCAGCCAGTGTGGGGGGCGACTTCTTCGACAGTTTTCTCACCGCCGACGACCGGCTGTTCGTCTGCATCGGCGACGTGTCGGGCCATGGGATCGGCGCGGCCCTGCTGATGGCGCGCACGATCGGGCTGATGCGCAGCCTGGCCATGACCGCCACCGCTCCCGAGGCCGTGCTGGAGCAACTGAACGCCTTCCTCTGCGAGGGCAATGACACCTGCCTGTTCGCCACCCTGTTCTGCGGTTACCTGGAGCCGAACAGTGGACGCTTCACCTACTCCAATGCCGGTCATCTGCCTCCCCTGCTGATCCAGGACGGTCGCTGTACGGAGCTCCCCCTGCCCCGCGGTCTGCTGGCCGGGGTCGCCCCCCGGGCCACCTACCGGGCCGAGACCGTGCAGCTGAACCGTGGCGATCTGCTGTTCGCCTACACCGATGGGCTCAGTGAAGCGGAGAACGGCGAGGGCCAGCCCTTCGGCATCGAGCCATGCCGCGACCTGCTCATCCCGCGGAGGGAGGCTGCGCTCCCGACGATCCTGGATGACGTGCGCGAGGCGCTCACCGCCTTCAGCGGCAGTGAAGCCCTGGAGGACGACTGCACCCTGCTGCTGTTGCGGCGCCCTTGAGCTGCAGCCCAGCGGTAGCCGTGCTTAGGTAGGAGTGCTAATCGCAGCACCCTTGATGAGCGAAGCCTTTGCACGCTTCCACCCCAACCCTGGATGGACCGCCCAGCAGACCCAATCCCAGACCACCCAAGCGCAAGATCCAGTCACCGATACCGTCGGCAAGCACTGCATCCTCGAGCTCTACGGCTGCAACGGTGCCAGGCTCGACGACGAACTCTTCCTCAGGTCCGCCATCACGAACGCAGCACTGCGTGCAGGCGCGACGCTTCTCAATTTGATCACCCACAGCTTTGAACCGCAAGGGGTGACGGGCCTGGCCTTGCTGGCCGAATCCCATATCTCCATCCACACATGGCCGGAATCGGGCTATGCAGCCGTGGATGTCTTCACCTGCGGAGACCACACCATGCCGGAGAACGCCTGCCAGGTGCTGGTGGAGGAATTACAGGCTCAGAGTCATCTGCTCAAGAGCTTCCGAAGGGAAACGCCCTGCCAGATCGCTGGAGCGGAGCGCGAACCCTATACGCTGAACTGAGCAGGGTCTGATGGGCGTGGGCTCTGCGGCAGCGGCTCAGACCGTTGTCGCATCCCGCACGCTCTCAAACAGGTCGATATCCCAGGCCACGAGGTCGCGGCGGATCGCTTCGACGCGGGCATTGGGAAGCAATCGCGCCAGATCTTCGCCGGTGATCACGCCCTGTAGTTCTCTACCATCCTCCCGCACAAAGGCCATGGCATGCCAGGCCAGAATCGCGGCACCCACCGCCGTGGGATAGGAGATATAGGTGGCCCCGGCATAGGGGCTGTGCAGCAGGCCTTTGTAGCGCAAGTAGCTGAAGCCCACGGTTTCAATCGTTTCCTGGCGGTCGCTTCGCACCTGCTCCGTGTAGCGAATTTCAGCGGCGGCTGCAAAATGGGCTCGACGGATTACGCCGTTGCGCAGGTATTCTTCAATGCGGCGGGGTTTGTTCATGCCCGGCAGGATCGCGCGCACCATCGCCTCGACAGTGAGTTCGCTCTGCTGCGGCAAGGTGCGCTTGGACAGCAGATTGAGTTTGAACAAGGCCTTGACCAGCTCCACCTCAGAACCGCCTGTATAGACGCCAATGGACTCGATCTCCGGGAATGAACGGTGCAGGGACAGCAGCTCTTCCTGGTAGAGGGGGTACTGACGCGTTGGTGTGATCTCGCCGGGGAAGGTATGATCGCGAGCAGCGCTGAACGGCTCCAGAATCTGGAGGCGACCCTCGCGCAGCAATCGGGGCCGAGCCGCAAGCTCTTCCAGAGCAACGAGGGGAGACCAGGAGAAAACGATCTCATCGGCATCGATGTCTTCGAGCAGAAAGAGATCAACACTCTCGATCTCCAGATCGCGGCGGCGTGCTGCACGCAGCTGATGCAGTCGCAGGCCGATCAGGAAGTTCGTCACCCCCGGTGAGATGCCGAAGTTGATCAGGGCCGCACGGCCCCGTTTACGGTAGGCCTGGTCGAATGAATACTGGGAAAAGGTATGGGTGCGTTCGGTCTCGGCGTCGTACATATCCGAGGCCAGATCGAGCACGTTGGCGCCGAGTTCCAGCCCAAGCTTCAACATCGGCTGGTTGAAGCGTGGATGGGCCGCATTGACCAGCAGATGGACGCCCTCCAGGTGGAGCAACTGGCCATCTGTTCCGTTGAAGAGGACGTCGAAGTCTGACGCCTGAACGAAATCGATGCGATCAAACAGCCACTCCGCATGGAACAGGGCATCGCGGGCAAGTTCCGGCTCCAGCACCACCACAACAAAGTGCATGGGCACGCCATCGCGCTCGGCCAGTTCCGCGAGGCAGATCAACATGGAGGAGCCCACGGCTCCGAGCCCGAAAAAGGCGACAGCGAGGGGATCCGCTGCCTCCGATGGTCTGCTCATCACCATGGTGCCTCGGGCCTAGACAACCATCCTCACCTGCTCAGGATTTGGATGCCATGGCCCGGACATGTCTGCCCATCCGGGCCGAATTCACCGATGCCGCCATGGGGGCCCGTGCCGAGCTGGTGATGCTGAACAGGGGTGCGACCATCACCGCCACGATCCGGCCCTGCTCCCACCCTCAGGGCGGTTCTCTGAGGTTGCAGACGTGTAGCCGAGGCAGCGTTCATACCACCGTTCACGACTGACTGTGTAGCGGACAGCCCCAGGTGCCAGTGCCGGTAGCTCCGATCACAGCCGAATGACGTGACCCCCTTTATCGGTCCAGGCCTGATGAGAGTGGGTGGTTGTGGTTATGCGGCAGTTCCCTGTTGAGCGCCCTCCAGGGACGTCAGCCCCTGGAGGGCCGAGTGCGGCCTGATTGAGTTGCCTGGCGCCAGC
>NZ_JAGQBX010000007.1 GCF_024345855.1 Synechococcus sp. GreenBA-s
ATCAACTGTTCGGCGGTCTTGAGCTTGCGGATGATTTGCTCCGCCGTGTGCCTGGTGCGTTTCATGGTCGAGTCCCCGGCCCAGTCTGGCCAGATGAGGACTCTCATTCACCCTGGACCGATTGCCGGGGTCCACGTCAGAAGCTCTCGCTGAGTTCCCTATGGCCCATGATGTTGAAGGCGTTGTCGTCGATGGGGGTGGAAGCGATCTCGTGGCAATGGCTGTCGAGGGCTGCGATCACATCGGCAGCATTGGCATTGCCATGGCTGTCGAAGCCAATGGCCGACGACTCGGCCAGATGTTGCTCATGCAGATTGGCCGCAATGGTGTTGAACACATCTTGCTGCGCTGCGTTGTAGGTCTCTGCTAAGAACTGATTCTCCTCAAGGTAGGTGCTGATCACCTGTTCGAGTGCACGCATCAGTTCCGCTGGGCTGTCGGCGGCTGCGGTACCGAGATCGGCTGCTGAGGAAAGGGCTTCGAAGAAGGTCTCCACCAACTCGATCACGGAGTAGTCCGGAGTTGGTGATGACGTGGTGTCCGACGACAATCTGGTTGAGGGTGAATGAGAGTCCTCAGCCGGCCAGACTGGGCCGAGGACTCTCATTCACCCTCGACCGAATTCCGGGGTCCACGTCACAGGCGTTCATCCGCAGCGACAATGGTCCGGAGTTCATCGCCGAGGCCCTACGGAACTGGTGTGAGGTCAGCTCCACCACCAGCAAGGCCTACATCGCGCCGGGATCCCCATGGGAGAACGGATTCGCGGAATCCTTCAATAGCCCCGCTGCCGGGATGAGTTCCTCAACACTGAGCTATTCCCTACAGCCCCGGAGGCGCAGATCCTGGCCGATCGCTGGCGCTAGCAATTCAATCAGGCCGGCACTCGGCCCTCCAGGGGCGTCAGCCCCTGGAGGGCGCTCAACAGGGAGCTGGTGCATGACCACAACCACCCACTCTCATCAGACCTGGACCGACAAAGGGGGTCACGTTAGCTGGACTCAGCGCGACTCGCGGAAAGCCGAGTTCATCGTGCGGGTCAGCGGCTGGAACAGGTAGCGCAGCACGCTGCGCTTGGGGCCCTGGATATCGGCCGTGAGGGTCATGCCCGGCAGAATGGGGTAGCGACGGTTCTTGGGGTCCACATACTGCTCATCCAGGGCGATCTTGACCCGGTAGTAGTACTGTCGGTCGTCCGGATTCTGGAAGGTTGTGGGGGAGATGGCGATTACCTGGCCGGGTACTGCACCGTAGATGGAGTAGTCGTAGGGCTGGAGCTTGATCTCGGCCTTCTGGCCCATCTTCACAAAGCCGATGTCCGCTGGCCGCACCCGGGCCTCCACGAGACGTGGTGTGCCATCGGGCACCACAGAGGCGATCACCGCGCCAGGGCCCACAACCGCGGATTCATTCTTGTAGCGCACGTCCTGCACCAGGCCGCCCACCGGAGCCAGGATGCTGGTGCGCTCCAGCCGGTTGCGCACCTTGCGGATGTCCTCGGCCACCACGGCCTCTTCGTTGGTCAGGGCGGCGATCTTGGAGTTGTCCTCCAGGCGCAGTCCGGATCGCAGGCTGCGCAGTTTCGCCTCTGCTTCCGTCAGGAGCTTGTACGACACAGCCCGGTTGCCCCGCAGCTCGGCCAGGCGTGTGTTGGACGCTGCCAGTTCCCGCTGGGCATTCACCACCTGCAGCCTGGACACGGCCCCCTGGTTGTCGAGCTTTTCGTACATGCTCACCCCCTGACGTAGCAGATCCTGCTCGCGTAGGAACTTGGCTTCCTGGTCGTTAAAGCGAGCGATCTCGGCGCGTTTCTGATCAATCTGGGCCTGCACTGTGGCGATTTGATCCTGGGTGTTGTCGAGCCGGCTGTTGAGCAGGTTGAGCTGGGCTGTCTGTACCTTGTTGCCGAGTGCACCCAGTTCCTTGAGCGAAGGTGGCAGGGTGTTATCGCCACGTATGGCAGCCTGCAGTTGCGCCTGTTGCAGTGTGAGCGCCTGCAGCTTCTGACGTGTCGCCTTGTATTCGCTGTCAACCAGGTTGGGACGGAGCTGCATGATCAGATCGCCCTTCTTCACCTGATCCCCTTCTTGTACGGCGATGCGCTCCACGATTCCGCCTTCGAGGTGCTGAATGGTGTTCACATTGCCCTCCGGCACCACTTCGCCCGAGGCAATCACCACTTCATTCACAGGGGTTAGAGCAGCCCAGGGAATGAAGATCAAAAACGCTGCTCCAAGCCCGTAGAGCACCATGCGCAGGTAGCGACTATCGGGCTTTTCCTCCAGTTCAAGCGCTTGGCTCAGCCGGTTGCGACCCACTAGGCCCATGGCATCCGGGCTGTCGAGGCCCGGTAACTGCCGCAGCAGGGCACCTCCGGGTGGGAGAGCCAGCTGGCCCCCGCGACTATGACTCGACTCTGTGATCGCGGAGCTGTCTGGGTTGGTGGTTGGATTAGTGGGGGTGTCGCTCATGGCCGCAGAGGGAGAGGGGAACGGAAACGGTGAATGGGGAAAAATCAGACTGCGGTGCGCTGCTTCATCTGAGCCCGTAGCTCTTCGGCGGTGCCCTGGAAGGCGGTCACCCCCTTGTCGAGGATGCAGAGCCTGTCGGCTAACTCCAGCAGGGCCTTATTCTCGGTGGAGAGGATCACACTGCGTTCCTGGCCGCTGAAGGCGCAGCGCCGAAGGCTGGGGAGCACATCGAGAACCCGCTGGTACTGATCTGGAGCCAAGCCCTGGCTGATGTCGTCGAGCAGTAGGATCGGCGTGTCCTTGATGACGGCCTGGGCCAGGGCGATCAATTTACGGACCCCAAAGGGAATCTTGTAGGAGATGTCCTTGATGAGAGGTGTATAGAGCCCGTCAGGAAGAGATTCGAGAAGCTGAAGTATTCCAAGCTGCTGGCAGACCCGTCGTACACCCTCCACCGTTGCATCGGGGTTCATTGCCGTAAGGTTCGACCAGATCGTGCCAGGAAGGAGTTCCACGGTTGGCATGAGGTAGGCGATGTTGCGTTGGAGAGCCTCGGTGCTGAACTGGCGGTAGTCGTTGCCATCGAACAGCAGGGTGCCGGTGGCCAGCGGGTAGAGCTGGTCGATCACCTTGAGGGCCACACTCTTGCCAGACCCTGCGGTTCCGGTGACCGCCAGGATCTGTCCTGGCGCCACAGACAGGGAGACCCGGCTAAGGGCAAGACCACCATCGGCGCTGAGCCGGCAGGCGGCTGAATCCAGGATCACGTTGCCCCGCAGGCGTGGGGTGCTGGTGCCAAACCCGGTTTTCCCCGAGCCGCTGCTGCGTAGCTTGAGGAACTGATCCAGTTGTTTGTACTGGCTATTCATGTTGGCGTAGCGCAGTAGCGCATTCATCAGCAGCTGGAAAGGTGTGAAGATGCGCCACACGAAGAACATCGCTGCAATGAGTGAGCCCATCGCAGCAGGATCAGGCCGGCTGTTGCCGATCACCATCCAGGCACCGAGCGAGAGGGTCAACACCCCCGCCAGCTGCGACATTGTGCTGAGTAGGGCCTGCAGTCGGTTGGCCTGCTTGTTGAGCGCCAGGCTGCTCATGCTGCTCTGGGCCGAGAGCCCCCGGAGTTTCTGTAGCCAAACCCACTCGATATTGGCGGTCTTTACCTCCAGGAAGCGGGAGACGAGTTCCTGCTGGGCAAGGCCGATACCGGCCCCGGTGCTCTGGGTGAGGTCGGCAGCACCGGCGTAGTAACGGGTGAGGAACAGCACCACCACGGCCGTGACCATCATCAGCAGGATCGGCACCATCACTAGCCAGCCCATGATCAGGGCCACGGCGGCCAGGTAGATCAAGATGAACGGGAAGTCCAGGCAGGCCAGGGCCAAGGGTCCCTGTAGGTAGCCCAGCAGGCTCTCGAGGTTGCGCAGCCGGAAGTAGAGGCCATTGCGGCCCATCGACTCGATCTGGCGGTAATCGAGCGAGAACAGCTTCTCGACGATGCTCACTCCCATCAGGCTCTCGATCCGGCCCGAGAGCAGGGCTAGCTGGCTGGCGCGCCACTGTCTCAGCACCCAGTCGAGACCGAACAGCACCAGCACCCCAATGAAGATCCACACCGTGGAGACGATGCTGTTGCTCGGGATCGAAATGTTGTAGATCGCCCGGATGTAGAAGGGCAGCGCCAGGGCCAGCAACGCCAGGGCGAAGCTGATGCCGTAGAGCACCGTGATGCGGTTGGTGAAGCGGTAGGCGATCTGCTGCAGCAGGCCCACCCGTTCCACTGCGTAGCGCTCCTGCAGCACCACCAGCTGGCCGCCGCAGGTCAGGCTGGTGGGATCCACCCTCCCGCCCACGTTGCCGGCCACGATTTCACCCTTGGTGTCGCGTGACAGCACATAGGGGACGTTGTCGGGCGCGAGGTAAAGCGATGGCAGAAGGTTGGGGTTGAGCTGGCTCCAGCTCTGCAGGGTCTCGCTGCGGCTGCCGTAGCCCAGGCGCAACAGCACGTTGCGCACATCCACCAGATCCATGGCGCGTGGATCGTCGCCGATCAGCTCGAACAGCTCCTCGGGCTGGCCTGTCCACATCAGCTGCTGCAGCAGCAGCCGCAGGCAGAAGGCCAGCGGGGCCTCGGGGCTGAGGGTGAGGTCGCGGAGCAGGAGGTTACGGCTGGTCATGGGGTCACCTCCACAGCGAGGCGGGGCAGATCGATGGCCTGGTCGGTCACGGCTTTGAGGGCGTTACCGGCGCCACAGATCAGCACAGTGGTGCGGCCCTTGGTGCGCTTTACGAGCCGCGCTAGGCCGTCGATGAACTCCTTGCCGTAGGAGCTGTCGCTGAGGTCGATCAACAGCAGCAGTGGGTCTCGGGAGATGCCGCGGATTACCTGGAACTGGTGCAGGCTGTCGCGGGACAGGCCGCTGGGCTGGCTGGTGCCCAGGGGGGTGCTGTATCCCTCCGAGAGGGCGCGCACCTTTGTATCCACACCCATGAGCACCGACCAGAACATTGCCTTGCGGCCGTAGCGGTTGGGCTGGAAGGCGGTGATGTTCTGCAGCAGGGTGCCGTCGAAGAAGTCCTGTGATGGATCCACGTACACCACGTCCTGGCGCAGGCGCTCGCGGCCGTACTCGCCGATCGGTTGACCGTTCAGCGTCAGCTCCCTGGTGTCTTGCACCTGCAGTAGCTGCAGGAACAGGCGCCGGGCATCGCCACCGAGGTTCAGGTCGCGCACCAGCACCGCCGACCCTGCCTGGATGGGGCTCAAGGTCTGGCCCTGGATCGTGATCTCAAGGGGTAGGCCGGCCTTCAGGGCCTCAGGTCCCCCGTCCGGTTCCGACGGCAGGGCCATCAGTGTCTCCAGCTCGTCGCGGGCGTGGATCAGGCGGCGGTAGCTGCTCCAGAGGCCGAGGGCCTGCTGCCAGGGTTGGAGGATCTTGCCCCCGAGCAGCAGGGCTGCCGCCAGGCCGCCCACTGGCAGACGGCCGGTGATCACCAGAAACGCCCCCCAGGTGACGAGAGCGGCCATGGTGACTTGGCTCATCAGACTGCCGAAGGCTTGGTACTGGCCCGAGAACATGTTGTTCTGCATCCGCTGCCAGGCCACCCGCTCCTGGCGCTCTTCGTTCCCCGTGAGGAATACCCGGCCTAGGCCGTTGGACTTGATCAGATCAATCGAGCCCATGATCTGCGACTGGTAGTTGATGCGCTCCAGTTCCAGCTGATCCTTGCCCCGGGAGATCGCCTCGAATTCGCGGGCGAACTGCAGGGCCCGGAACAGGTACACCACAATGGCCAGCAGGGCGATCAGGCCGAGGCTGCCGCCGATCAAGAAGAGCACCAGCACGAACAGCAGCGAGAAGGCCAGGTCGATCGCCGTGGTGAAGGCCTGGATCGCGCTCTCGTCCCGTAGCAGGTTGATGCTGTTGAGCCGCTCGGCATGGGTGGCCGGCGAGTCCTTGAGGTAGTCGCTCAGGCGCAGCTGGGTGAAGTGGGCCAGTGCCTCCATGCGTCGCTGGTGTTCGATGCGTGCGCCGTCAAATCCCGTGAGGTTGCCCCGCACCGCTCGCAGCCAGCCGGCCAGGCCCAGCAGCACCACGATCCCCACCGTGAGCACCAGCAGGCTGGATACCGAGCGGGTGGGCAGGATCGTGGTGTAGACGAGGTTGATGTAGACGGGTGAGGCCAGCTCCAGCAGGTTGATCAGGATTGAGCTGACCACAATGGGTCCAACCTGATACTCGCTCCAGTTGGTTTGCTTGAGACTTGAGAAGAACTTGTGGTGCCAAAGCTCCTCGAGCAGGTCGAGGAGGTGGTTGAAGAAGCTCTGCAGCGATCGGCCGGCCCGCCGGGCCGCGGATCCTGCGGTGCTGACGGCTGATGATCCGACCACGTTCTCCTGCCCCTTGGCCTTCTATTTCAGCCTTATCTAGATGCTTTTTGGGCGCTTGGCAACGCACCCCTGCAGGAGCTGACACAACTGCAGCTCTGTGATGCAGGCGTTGGGATTAGGCTTGATTCCCTCCATACCACGCCTGGGGTAGTTCTAGCCGCTTGATCGGCGCGCGCTGTCAGGCCTGGCTGTCCCCGCTAGGGTCCGCTCAGCGCTCCGTCTCTACCCCGCGATGCTCCGCATCCGTCTGCCTGCCCCCCAGGTTCAGCTTGAGCTGATTGCTCCCGGCCGGGGCCAGCGCCAGCCCTTCCAGGTGCTCGGCCCCAGCACCGAGGTGGCCTTCGTGGAGGAGTTGCTGGAGCAGCAGTTCGGCAGCCTCACCATCAACCCCACCGAGCTCCTCCAGTTCCTCTCCACCGACCCCTGGGTGCGCGAGCAGTTCTCCGAACCCCAGGTGGTGGAGGGTGATCTCGCCGTCAGCGAGCAGCAGGAAGCCTCCTTCCATCGCAAGACATTGGGCGACAAGCTCGTTCAGGCCGGCGTGATCGATGCCGCTGAACTCGATCGCCTGCTGGAGGACTACCGGCCCTTCTCCGGCAGCCAGCGCTTTGGTGAATTCCTCAAGCTCAACCTGCAGATTCCCCCGGCTCTGCTGGAACTGCTTCTCAACCCCTCCCTGTTCGATGAAGCCGGCTTCAACGACAAGCGCCTAGGGGAGCGGCTCGTCGAGAGTGGCGTGATCAGCCAGGAGCAGTTGCAGGAGGCTCTGGCGGCCCAGAAGGCCGGCGGCGGCCTGCTCGGTGAGGTGCTGGCGGCCAAAGGCCACATCTCCGATGCCACCGCACGCTTCTTCTCCAATGCCCGGATCAGCAGCGACGGCCACATCGAGTTCACCCCTGCCTGAGCCGCCAGAGGGCATCGGCCATGCGGGCCGTCTGCACGATCGGTCCCCCATCGTGAACCCGCAGGATGTCGGCGCCGCCTGCGATCGCCTTGGCCGCCACGGCGGCCGTGCCCCACAGCCGTGCCCGGGGCCTGGGCTCGCCCAGCACCTCGCCGATGAAGCGCTTGCGTGAGGGGCCCACCAGCAGCGGAAAGCCTTCGCTTCGCAGCTGGGGCAGGGCGTCGAGCAGCTCCAGGTTGTGGCGGGTGGTCTTGGCGAAGCCCAGGCCCGGATCCCAGATCAGCTGCTCCCGCTGAATCCCCGCCGCCAGGGCCCGCTCCGTGCTGCGCCGCAGCTCCTCCAGCACCTCGGCTGCCACGGCGTCGTACTGGGCCAGCTGGTCCATCGTGCGGCTGTCACCCCTGCTGTGCATCAGTACGTAGGGGCAGCCTGCGGCGGCCACCACCTTCAGGATGGCGGGATCCAGCTGGCCGCCGCCCACGTCGTTGATCCAGTCGGCGCCGGCTTCGAGGGCCGCCGCTGCCACGGGGGCCCGGAAGGTGTCGATCGAGAGCAGCGGGGTGAAGCCCTCGGGATGGGGCAGATCGCCCGCGGCGCGCGCCTCCAGGATCAGCTGCAACGCCGGCAGCAGCCGGGCCCGTTCTTCGCTGGTGCCGATGTCCGCCGCGCCGGGGCGCGTGCTCTGGGCCCCCAGATCCAGCAGGTGCACCCCCTGGGCCACCAGCCGCCGGGCCTGGGCCAGGGCCCGCTCCGGCGCGTTGAAGCGGCCGCCGTCACTGAAGGAGTCGGGGGTGAGGTTGATCACCCCCATCACGTAGGTCTGCGATCCCCAGGCCAGGGCCATGGTGGCTGCCTTGCGGCCGGTGGCGGCGCTCAGGCCGCCACCGGCACCTGGTAGTTGGCGATGCGGGCGAAGCTCTCGGGCTGCAGGGAGGCACCGCCCACCAGCACGCCGTCGATGTCGCTCTGGGCCATCAGCTGGTCGATGCTGGCCGGATTCACCGAGCCGCCGTACTGGATCACCACCTCGGGGTAGCCCACCCACTGGCGGATCAGGCCGCAGATGCGGTTGGCCTCGGCGGCCTCGCAGGTCTTGCCGGTGCCGATGGCCCAGATCGGTTCGTAGGCCACGATCAGCCGGGCCGGATCGAGGCCGTCGATGCCCTGCTCCACCTGGCGCCGGATCACCCGCTCGGCCTCACCGCCCTCGCGCTGGGAGTCGCTCTCACCCACGCACAGGATCGGGATCAGCCCGGCCTTCTGGGCCGCCCGGGCCCGCAGGTTGATCTGCTCGTCGGTTTCGGAGAAGTATTTGCGCGGCTCGCTGTGGCCCACGATCGCGTGGGTCACGCCGTGCTCCAGCAGCATCGCCGCCGAGATCATGCCGGTGTAGGCGCCGGAGCCATCCCAGTGCACGTTCTGGGCGCTGACGCGGATGCCGGTGCCGGCCAGGGCGGCGCTCAGGGTGGCGATCGCGGTGAAGGGGGGAGCCAGCACCACATCCCGGCCGGCCGGCAGGTTGGCCACCAGGGGCTTGAAAGCGTCCGCAAAGGCCTGCGCTTCGGCGCAGGTCATGTGCATCTTCCAGTTGCCCGCGATGACCGACTTGCCCACGGCGTCCAGGGAAAAAACTGATCATTAACCTAAAGGCCGGCCCTCCGGGCGCTCCCGGACGCCCAGCACCCGCGTCAGGACTCAGGTCGCCGGTGGCACGGGGTGCGTCTGGCCGCCGATCTCCACCCGGTCGCCCGGCTTGAGCTTGCGGCCCCGGCGCGTCTCCTGGAAGCCGTTGACCCGCACCTCGCCCCCCTGGATGCGCTGCTTGGCCTCGCCGCCGGTGCCCACCAGCCCCTGGAACTTCAGGAACTGATCGAGTCGGATGGGTTCGGGAACGTCCGCCAAAACAGCGCTGATAGCTTGCCCCGATGCTCGCACCCCCATCGGCCGGTTTCCGGCGCCTGCTGCCGCTGCTGCAGCCCCATCGCCGCAGCCTGGTGGCCGGGTGGCTGTGCACCCTCGTGTTCGTGGTCTGCTGGCCGCTGCTCGCCTGGCTGGCGGGCCAGCTGATTCCCGCCATCGGCGCCGGCGACTTCAACCGGGTGCTGCGGGTCGTTGGCCTGGCCCTCTCGGTGTTCCTGCTGCAGAAGCTGGCCCAGTTTGGCCAGGACACACTGCTGGCCGACCCTGCCCTGCAGGTGAGCCAGGAGCTGCGCCGCAGGCTGTTCGCCCGGCTGCAGAGGCTGGAGTTCGGCGCCCTGGAAAAGCTCTCCTCGGGCGATCTCACCTACCGCCTCACCGAGGACGCGGACCGCGTCGGCGAGGTGATCTACAAGACGATTCAGGACACCACCCCATCGGCCCTGCAGCTGCTGGTGGTGTTCGGCTACATGGTGTGGCTCGACTGGAAGCTGTCCGTTGGCACGCTGCTGCTGGCGCCGCTGGTGGCCGTGCTGGTGAGCCTGTTCGGGGCCCGGGTGATGGGCGCCGCGGAGCGGAGCCAGAAACAGGTGAGCGAGCTGGCCGCCCTGCTGGCCGAGGCGATCGGCGGTCTGCCGCTGGTGCGGGCCTTCGCGGCCGAGCCCTGGCTGCAGCGCCGCTTCGACACCGAGATCGACCTGCACCGCCGAGCCCGCTACCGCACCCAGCAGCTGCTGGCCCTGCAGTTCCCGGTGGTGGGCTTCCTGGAGGCCGCCGGCATCCTGGCGGTGCTGCTGATGGGCGCCGCGCGCATCCAGGCCGGCGAGCTCACGGGTCAGGGCTTCAGCAGCTACGTAGCGGCCCTGCTGATGCTGATCGACCCGATCAGCCACCTCACAACCAACTACAACGAGTTTCAGCAGGGCCAGGCCTCACTGCGGCGTCTGCGTCAGATCGAGCAGGAGCCCGTGGAGCCCCCCGATCATGCCGATGCCCGGGCCCTCGGGCAGGTGCAGGGGGAGCTGGTGCTGGAGGGGGTGGCTTTCGGCTACGACCACGCCCAGCCGGTGCTGCAGGACCTCGACCTGCGCATCGAACCCGGCCAGGTGGTAGCCCTGGTGGGCCCTTCTGGCGCCGGTAAGAGCACCCTGTTTTCCCTCTTGCTGCGCTTCAACACCGCCCAGCAGGGCCGCATCCTGTTGGACGGCCAGGATCTGGCGGACCTGCGGGCCGCCGAACTCCGCCGGGCCGTGGCTCTGGTGCCCCAGCAGAGCAATGTGTTTTCCGGCACTGTGGCCGAGGCGATCGCCTTCGGCCGCGAGGTGAGCCGCGAGCAGATCCTCGCCGCCGCCAGGTTGGCCAACGCCGATGGCTTCATCGAGGCCCTGCCAGGTGGCTACGACAGCCGCGTGGAGGAGCGGGGCAGCAATTTCTCCGGAGGCCAGCTGCAGCGCCTGGCCATTGCGCGCGCCGTGCTCGGGGATCCGGCGATCCTGCTGCTGGATGAGGCCACCAGCGCCCTCGATGCCGAGTCGGAGCAGGCGGTGCAGCGGGGGCTGGACCAGGCGATGGCCGGCCGCACCGTGCTGGTGATCGCCCACCGCCTCTCCACCGTGCAGGAGGCCGATCGCATCGTGGTGCTGGAGCAGGGCCGCATCGTGGATCAGGGCAGCCACGACCTGCTGATCAGCCGGCCCGGCCGCTACCGCGATCTGTGCGAGCGCCAGCTGATCCGCGGGGCCAGCTGATCGCCTTAGCCTGCCCTCCAGGACGACAGCGGCGGTGCGATCCATGGCGCAGTGGGAATACCGGGTGATCCACATCAACGTGGACAGCAATAGCCCCCCCCAACCGCCCGATCCCCAGGCCGCCAGCGAGAAGCTGCACGGTGTGCTCAGTCCGGAATTCATCGCCCGGGAGTTCCCCGACCAGTACGGCAGCGCCTCGGCCCAGGTTCCGAAGCACCCGGCTGAGCAGCTTCAGTACTTCCTCAATCTGCTGGGGAAGGAGGGCTGGGAAATGGTGGAGGCTTCACCGGTGGGACCGCTGCTGATGTTCTTCTTCAAGCGCCCCCTAGTGCCCAGCCTGCCGGCGGCCCGGTCCATAGGTTCCACGGACAGCTCCCCGAGCCAGGCCTAGGCTGGGATCTGGACTTTCCAGCTCCTGTGACCGATTCCGCCCAGCAACCGCCCGTGCTCACCTTCGAGGGCAAGCGCTACGACCTCAACGGCCTGCCGGAGGACCTCAAGGAACTGGTGCGGGGCCTTCAGGTGGCCGACACCCAGCTGCGCATCCATGAGGACACGCTCAAGGTGCTGGCCGTGGGCCGCCAGTCGCTGGCGGTGCAGCTCAACGAGCGGCTCAAGAGCATCACCCCCCTGCCGGGCTGATCCGGAGGGGGGCAGGTGGCCTGCCGGGCCCGAGGCTCAGGCCGTGACCGGCAGGCCCCGCTCGTTGAAGATCCCCTCGAACAGCACTGAACTGAGGTAGCGCTCACCGGAATCCGGCAGCACCACCACGATCGTCTTGCCGGCGTAGGTGTCTTCGTGGGCCAGGCGCACCGCCGCCACCGCGGCCGCCCCGCAGCTGATGCCCGCCAGGATCCCCTCCTCCTTGGTGAGCCGGCGGGCCATCGCCACGGCCTCCTCGTCGCTCACCTGTTCGACCCGGTCCACCAGGCCGAGATCCAGGTTGCCGGGCACGAAGCCCGCGCCGATGCCCTGGATCTTGTGGGGGCCCGGCTGCAGGGCCAGGCCGCCCTTGGTCTGGCTGATCACCGGGCTGTTCTTGGGCTCCACCGCCACGCTCACCAGGGGCTTGCCCAGGGTTGTCTTGATGTAGCGGCTCACCCCCGTGATCGTGCCGCCGGTGCCCACGCCCGACACAAGCACATCCACCTGGCCCTCGGTGTCGTTCCAGATCTCGGGGCCGGTGGTGTCGTGGTGGATCTGGGGGTTGGCCGGATTTACGAATTGCTGCAGCAGCACGTAGCGAGCTGGATCACTGGCGGCGATCTCCTTGGCCCGGTTCACGGCGCCGGTCATGCCAAGGCGGCCCTCGGTGAGCTCCAGCCTGGCGCCGTAGGCCGTGAGCAGCTTGCGGCGCTCCAGGCTCATCGTCTCCGGCATGGTGAGGGTGAGCGGGATGCCCTTGCTGGCCGCCACGAAGGCCAGGGCAATGCCGGTGTTGCCGCTGGTGGGCTCGATGATCTCCTTGCCCTCGCCCAGCAGTCCGTCGCGCTCGGCCGCCGCGATCATCGCCGCGCCGATCCGGCACTTCACCGAATAGGCGGGGTTGCGGCCTTCGATCTTGGCCAGCACCTGGGCCTTGGCTCCGGCGCTCACCCGGTTCAGGCGCACCAGCGGCGTCTTGCCGATCGTCAGGCTGTTGTCGCTGTAGATCGCGGCCATGAAGGGGGAGCAGGTGACTCTGCACGAAGCCTAAGGATGGCGTCGAGCCGGGCCAACGGGGGACGGCCGCTAGGGTTCGGCGATGTGTCTCGATCTCTCCAGCCCTGCACTGGCCAGCGCCAGCCTGGTGACCCTGGCGGCGCTGATCACCTACCAGGGCCTGGTCATGGCCGTGGGTCGGGCCCGCCTCCGCTATGGCGTGAGACCGCCCGCTACCACAGGCCCCGACGGGTTCGAGCGGGTGCTGCGGGCCCAGCAGAACACCCTCGAGCAGCTGCCGGTGTTTCTGCCGGCCCTCTGGCTGGCCAGCCTCTACGCCGACCCCCGCGTGGCCGGCATCACCGGCATGGTGTGGGTGGGTGCTCGCATCGCCTACGCCGTGGGCTACGCCCAGGCATCGGAGAAGCGGGCCCCCGGATTCGGCCTCAGCTTTCTGGCCTCCACCCTGCTTCTGGTGCTGGCGGCCGTGGGGCTGTTCCAGGCAATCAGAGCCTGAGAGGGGGTACCGGGACCGCGTCCGGGTGGGCCAGCGGGGCAGCGTCGTCGCCTCTGCCTAGCCTGGGCCCGCAGACCCGCACGCCATGACCCCCAAGACCCTTCGCTGGATCACCGCCGCCCTGCTGTTCCTGGCGGCGGCCGCCTCGGTGGCCCTGCCCTTTCTCTCCGCCACGGCCCTCACCCTCAGCATCGGTGTGATCGCGGCCGTGGCCGGCGTGAGTCAGCTGCTGCGCCTCGGCCAGGTGGAGGGCGCCAAAGCCAGGATCTTCCGGGGCCTCACCGCCCTCTTCTATCTGGTGGCCGGCCTCTGGGTGGTGGCCTTCCCGGTGCAGAGCGAGGTGAGCCTCACGCTGTTTGTGGGGCTGCTGCTGATCGCCGAGGGGGTGATGGAACTGGCGGCGGCCGCCGCCAGCCAGGCCGAAGCCCGCCCGCTGGTGCTCGCCGATGGGGTGATCACGGCCCTGCTGGGCGGGCTGCTCGTGGCCGAATGGCCCACCGACAGCCTCTGGGCCGTGGGCACGCTGTTCGGCATCTCCCTGTTCTTCACCGGAGTGCGCCTGCTCGGCGCACCGGCGGCCGAGGCCTGAGCCCCTGCCGCTTCAGCCCAGCAGCGGCAGCTCCACCCGGAAACAGCTGCCCTGCCCCGGCTGGCTCGACACCTGGATCGTGCCGCCATGGGCCTCGCAGATCAGTGCGGCGATCGCCAGCCCCAGGCCGGTGCCGCCCCTTCCCCGTTCGGCGCTGGCCCGCCAGAAGCGGTCGAACACCCGCGGCAGCTCCTCAGCGCTGAGGCCCACGCCGGCATCGCTCACGGCCAGCACAGCCTGGCCGCCCTGGGCCTCCACCCCCACGCCGATGGCGCCGCCTCGGGGCGTGTAGCGCTGGGCGTTGTCGAGCAGATTGCGCACCAGCCGCTGCAGCAGTGGCCCCTGGCCCAGCACCCTCACACCTGGGTCGATCGCCACGGTGAACGGGTGCCCCCCCAGGGCCAGGCCATCGCGGTGCAGGTCGAGCTGCTGGGCCACCAGCAGGGAGAGATCGAGGGGGCGTGGGGCCTCCAGGCGCTGGGTGTCCTGGCGGGCCAGCAGCAGTAGGTCGTCCACGAGCTGCTGCATCTGCTCCGTGGCGCTGGCGATCGCGTCAAAGCGGCGGCGTTGGCGGTCGTCGCAGGGCGGTGCGGCCCCCGGTGGGTCTGTGGGCCTGGAGTCGCAATCGAGCAGGCCCATCTCGGCATTGGCCGCCAGCGCCGCCAGGGGCCCGCGCAGTTCATGGGAGGCATCGAGGCTGAACTGGCGCAGACGATCGAGGCTGCGTTCCAGGGGCTGCACGGCCCGGCGCGTCAGCCCCCAGGAGCAGAGGCCGCTCAGCAGCAGGGCCAGCAGCACCGCAAGGGCCAGGGCCAGATCCAGCTGGCGCAGATGCTCCTCCACGGGCTCCAGGCCGGCGCTGATCCGCAGCCAGACAGCGCGGCCCCCGCCATCCATCGGGCGCACCAGGGCCAGCCAGCCCGGCCCTTCCTGCCAGCTGAACCTCCGGCCTGGGAGTTGCGGCGGCAGGGCCCCGAGGCTGCGCGCCTCGCCGAGCCGGGCCACCGGCTCCTGGCGTCCCTCCACGAACCACTCCACCTGCTTGTGGGTCGTGGTGAAGTTCCTGTGGCTGTCCTGCAGCGGCTGCCCATGGCCGGCATCCGGCACCGGCAGGCTGGCGAGGTCCTCGCCGATCAGGCTGAGCTGGCTGCGCAGCTCGGCGAGCTCCGTCTCCCGCGACACCCCCCGCACCACCGCCGCCACGATCAGCAGCAGGGCCGCCAGGCTGCCGAGGTAGAGCAGGAACAGTTCGCGCTGCTGGCGCCTGAGGGAGCGGGCGGGGCGGCCGGTGGGCCGGCAGCGGCGCAGGGGCCACCTCATGGCTGCGGCGCCGCCAGCCGGTAGCCGAGCCCGTGCACGGTCTGGATGGGATCCTCGCTGCCGGCCGCCCGCAGCTTGCGCCGCAGGTTGTTGAGGTGGGTCTTCACGGTGTTCTCGCCGGACTCCACCTCCATGGACCAGAGCTGCTCGAGCAGCTGGGCGCGGCTGAACAGCTGCCCGGGATGGCGCAGGAACCACTCCAGCAGTTGCAGTTCCTTGGCGGTGAGGCTGAGCTCCTGCTCCCCCAGGCTCACCCTTGCCCCCACTGGATCGAGCCGCAGGCTTCCCCAGCCCAGTTCAGCCGGCAGGTAGGGCCGCTCGCTGCGGCGCTCCAGCGAGTGGATCCGGGCCGCCAGCTCCACCATTCGGAAGGGCTTCACCACGTAGTCGTCGGCACCGCCCTGAAGCCCGGCCACCACATCGGCCTCGGCGTCGCGGGCGGTGAGCATCAGCACCAGGGTGCCGTTGCCCTGGCGCCGCAGCTCCTGCACCACCGCCAGGCCGTCGCGGCCGGGCAGCATCCAGTCGAGCAGGGCCAGGTCGTAGCTGTCGCCCAGCAGGGCTTCCAGGGCCCGGTCGCCGTTGGACACCCAGGTGACACGGTGCTGATCTCGGCTCAGGTAGTCGATCAGCGGTTCCGCCAGGCGATCGTCGTCTTCAGCCAACAGGATGCGCATCGCGGTCGGGATGGGCGTGGGGGCGGCAGGGGTGGGGCAGGTTGAAGCGGTGGATCCTGCGCTGTGGATCCTTCCATGGTGATCGGGATCCAGCTCGTGGTGGCGGCCATCGTTGGCGGCTTGTCAGAGTGACCTTCTGCAGGCCTGTGCCATGGGCGGTCAGTTCCCCGTCGCCGTGTCTCCCGCGGAGGAGTCCCTTGGTCCCAGAGGCGATCCCCCTGGTGCTGCTGCTGCTCCGTCCCCGCTCCGTCCTCCCGGCTGTAGGGACGCGATGAACCGGTGTGGCGTGCTGGTGGTGGGGGCGGGCCCGGCCGGCGCCACCCTGGCCCTGCAGCTGGCCCGTGCTGCTGTGCCCGTCACCCTGGTGGAGGCCCGCGATGGCTTTGCCCGTCAGTTCCGCGGCGATGCCCTGATGCCCTCGGGCCTGGAGGCGCTGGCCCGTATGGGCCTCTGGGATCTGGTTGAGCGCCTGCCGCGGCGACCGCTCGATGGCTGGAGTGTGCGGGTGGAGGGCCGCGAGCTGTTCTGGGTGGCGGAGCCCCTGGGCTCGCTGCAGCCCTGCACCCTTGTGCGCCAGCAGGATCTGCTCGAGGCGGTGCTGGCCGAGGGCCGGCGGCTGCCGACGCTGCAGTGGCGCTCCGGCGTGGCGGTCACGGGGCTGCTGCGCGAGGGCGAGCGGGTGGTGGGGGTGCGCCTCGCGGATGGTGAGGAGCTGCCGGCGGCGCTGGTGGTAGTGGCCGATGGGCGCGACTCGCCGCTGCGCCAGCAGGCCGGCCTGACCCTGCACCGGCCCGCGGCGCCCATCGATGTGCTGTGGTTCCGGCTGCCGGGCCACCCCCAGCTTGAGCGCCGCAACGACTTCCTCACCCTGGTGGGCGGCGGCGCCATCGCCAGCGCCTTCGGTGGGGCCGATGGCCACCTGCAGATCGGCTGGGTGGTGGCCCCGGGGGAGCCGCAGCCCCAGCTGACGGCGCCGGCCTGGTGCGAGCGGTTTGCGGCTCTGGCACCCCCCTGGCTGGCGGAGCACTGCCAGCGCTCGGCGGCGGCGCTGCAGGGGCCTCTGCGGCTGCGGGTTCAGGTGGGGCTGGCACCGCGCTGGTGGCGGCCCGGGCTGCTGCTGCTCGGGGATGCCGCCCACCCGATGAGCCCGGTGCGGGCCCAGGGCATCAACATGGCCCTGCGCGACAGCCTGGTGGCCGCGGAGGCCTTGATCCCGCTGTGGTGCGCTCCCGACGGTGCTGGTGCCGCCGGCCCGCCTCTGGTCTGGGAGCGTCTCGATCGGACCCTGGCGGCGATCCAGGCTCGCCGTGAGCCCGAGATCCGGCGCATGCAGGCGCTGCAGGCGGCCGAAGCCCGCCAGGGCCGGCTGATCGCTCACCAGGCCCAGCTGCGCCGGCTGCTGGCGGCGGCGGCACCCCTGCTGGGTCCACTGGCCAAGGCGAGCTGGCTGCGGCGCCAGAAGCCCCTGCGGGAGGGGCTGGCCGGCTCACTGCCCGCGTCCCCGTTCGACGTCCCCGTTCGGGAACGGACCGATCGGCAGGCCTGATCGTGCTGCGTCGCTCAGCTGCCGCTGAGCAGCTTGGCGGGCACCTCCACCTGGAGCACGCTCCGATCCTCGGGTGGGGTGCCCTCGGGATCGTCCACGAGCATGTGCTGCAGCACCCGCTCCGGCCGTTCGCTGTCGCGCCAGCGGATCACGTAGGCGGGCATGCGGGTGCCGCGGGTGGTGCGCTGTTCGGCGGGCGCCAGGATCCAGCCGCGCCGGGAGCGGCCGTTGGGATTGCGCTTGATCACGCTGTCTCCCACCTGATAGCGGTGGCCGATGCGATCGCCGCTCATGGGCTGGTGTGCAAGGGGATGGGTGGTGTGGGCCGAGGCGGGCGAGGGCCGGGTGGCAGGGCTACGCCGGTGGCTCCTCGCCCAGCACCTGGCCGCGCCAGTCGGCACCCAGACGCTCTTCGATGAAGCCGCGGATCAGCTGGCGCACCGCCTGGGAGGGGGTGATGTCCTCCCGGCGGCAGAGCTCCTCGAAACAGGCTTTCTTCTTCGGGTCGATCAGGACGCTCAGGCGAGCGGTCCTCTCTTCACTCAGCACGGGAGCAGTGGCCTGGCGGGCGGTATGTGGGACTGACTCTGCACATGCAATGACCCTCCCCACTCTCTTCAGATTGAGCAAAATAATATCAGGTGCATCTTTGCTGGTCTGCTGGTCCAGCTGCCAGGCTCCCAAGGCCTGGTGACGGCAGGGCTGGTCAAGATCTCCATCGGGCTGCTCGGAGGGCCGAATCTGGGTCTTGCTGAAGCTGGCTCACTACGATGGGGTGCAGTTGCTGGTTGGTGTGCTGGCTCTCACCGTCACAGCCGTGATCGTCTTGTTCCGGAGCCGCCGCAGGCCCGACGCCCGTATCTGAAGGGTTGCGAAGAAACGCAAAGGGCGGTGCCCTGAAGCACCGCCCCCCTGGTTAGACCGGATTCACAGCCGAGGTCGGGGCGCGGCCACCAGTGCCCCCGCTGTTCCAGGCCGGCTGCAATGGGCATCCAGATCGGATCACCTCCAGAACGGACGCACCATTCCTCACACCACGGCCCCGGCTCGCGCCGGGGTTTTCTGGTGTTGGGGGGCCGCTTGGCGGCCCAGGCTCGGTGGCCTCAGCGCGGCGGCCTCAGCGGATGAACAGCATCTCCTGGTAGGTGGGCAGGGGCCAGGCGCCGTCGTCCACGAGGGACTCCAGGGCGTCCACGGCAGCCCGCAGCTCACCCATCAGGGGCAGCAGGCCGTTGGCGCAGTGGGCCATGTGGGCCTCGCTGCCGTGGGGAGCCGAGCCGAGGGCGGCCTCCAGGGAGGCTGTCTTGTCGAGCAGCTGCTGGGCAAACCCGGCGATCTCCTGGGCAATGGCCCGCGAGGGGGAGAGGCCGATGGCCTCCTGCTCCTGCAGGGAGCCGGCCAGATCGCCGAGGTAGGCGGTCACGGCGGGGTACACCTGGGTGCGGGCGATGCGCAGGGCCAGCTTGGCCTCCACTTCGATCGCCAGGATGTACTGCTCGGCGTACACCTCGTAGCGGCTCTCCAGCTCCACCGGGCTGAGCACGCCGTGGCGGGCGAACAGGTCGCGCACCTCGGGGCGGCGCAGCACCGGCAGGGCATCGGCGCTGGTGCGCAGGTTCTCGAGGCCGCGCTCGCGGACGGCCATCTCGTGCCACTCGCTGGAGTAGCCGTCGCCGCCGAAGACCACCGCGCCATTTTCCTGGGTGATCTGCTTGAGCACCGCGAAGGCGGCCGACGCAATGGATTCACCGGCCCCGAGCCGCGCCTCCAGCTGATCCGCCACCCAGCTCAGCGAGTCCGCCAGGATCGTGTTCATCGCCACCAGTGGCCCCGCCACCGACTGGCCCGAACCCACGGCGCGGAACTCGAAGCGGTTGCCGGTGAAGGCGAAGGGAGAGGTGCGGTTGCGATCACCCGGATCCTTGGGGAACTCGGGCAGGGTGTCCACGCCCAGCTGCATCACACCGCCGCTGGAGGAACCCTTGAGCTCGCCGTCGCGGATCTGGTTGTAGACGTCCTCGAGCTGGCTGCCGAGGTAGATCGAGATGATCGCCGGCGGCGCCTCATTGGCCCCCAGGCGGTGATCGTTGCCGGCGGTGGCCACCACCGAGCGCAGCAGCGGCCCGTACTTGTGCACGCCCCGGATCACGGCCCCGCAGAACAGCAGGAACTGCATGTTGTCGTGCGGGGTGTGGCCGGGATCGAGCAGGTTGCCCTGGCTGGCGTTGCCGATCGACCAGTTGACGTGCTTGCCGGAGCCGTTGACGCCGGCGAAGGGCTTCTCGTGCAGCAGGCAGGTGAAGCCGTGCTTCTTGGCCGTGCTCTTGAGCACGGTCATGATCAGCTGCTGGTGGTCGGTGGCCACGTTGGCGGCCTCATACACCGGTGCGATCTCGAACTGGCCGGGGGCCACCTCGTTGTGGCGGGTCTTGGCGGGCACGCCCAGGCGATAGAGCTGGTGCTCCACGTCCTGCATGAACACCTGCACCCGCTCGGGGATGGCGCCGAAGTAGTGGTCGTCGAACTGCTGGCCCTTGGCCGGCGGGGCGCCGAAGAGGGTGCGGCCGGCCAGCAGCAGGTCGGGACGCAGGCCCAGGTAGGCGTTATCCACCAGGAAGTATTCCTGCTCCGCGCCGCAGCTGGAGTTGACCGGCGCGATCTCCTTGTTGCCGAGCAGCTTGAGCAGGCGCTGGGCCTGCTGGTTCATGGCCGCGTTGGAGCGCAGCAGCGGCGTCTTCTTGTCCAGGGCCTCACCGGTCCACGACACGAAGACCGTGGGGATGCAGAGCGTCAGCCCGTTGGGCGTCGGCATCAGGTAGGCCGGGCTGGTCACATCCCAGGCGGTGTAGCCGCGGGCCTCGAAGGTGGAGCGGATGCCGCCGTTGGGGAAGGAGGAGCCGTCGGGTTCGCCCTGCACCAGCAGCTTGCCGGTGAATTCGGTGATGGCGGAACCGTCGCTCTGGGGGGCGATGAAGCCGTCGTGCTTCTCGGCGGTGAGGTTGGTGAGCGGGTAGAAGACGTGGGCGTAATAGAGGGCGCCACGGCTGGTGGCCCACTCCTTCATCGCCTGGGCCACCACGTCGGCCACGGAGGCATCCAGCTTGCCGCCCTCACGGATCGTGCGCTGGATCGACTTGAAGGCCTCCTTGGGCAGGGCCGCCTTCATCTTGCCCAGGGTGAAGACGTCACTCGCCCAGATCTTCTCGAGGGCCGGTGTCGGCTCGACAGCCGCGGGCTTGCGCCGCAAGATCGACTGAAGGGCGGCGAAACGCTCGGTACTGGGCATGAGGGCTCAAGGGAGTGTGGTGGCATGCAAGGCCCCGGAGGGGGCCCTGCTTGGTATCAACTGTTACCGAAATCGACTGATGCGGCTGGCGCCGGGTCTTCAGGCGCCCGGCGGGCGCAGGGTGCGCCAGTCGCCGCTGGTGGTGCTCACCTCCACGCCGATGGCCATGGCGGCGCTGTTGCCAGGTGGATCCACGCTTGGGCCGAGCTGGCTCTGCCACCAGCTCTGGGCTTCGCCCCAGGCGCTCTCCAGGGAGTCGTAGAGGCCATCGAGCACGGGGTGGGGAGCGCCCTGCTGGTCCACCAGCCGGTAGAGCCGGGGCGATTGGAGCGAGAAAGCCATGGCGGCCAAGGCTGTCGGGATCGCTTCACCATCCCGCGCTGGCCACCCTCCCCACTGTCACCGTGGCTGCCGTTTCGCCAACCAGTCGCCGGCCCAGGCAAAGCGCCAGCCCAGCCCCACAAGGTTGAGCACCCGGCCCCAGCCCCGCCCCTGAGGGCGACCTAGCCATGGGGCAACGCGAGGGGCCGCTTCGGGGCGGCCAGCGCCGGCGGGGCGGCATGGCGCAGGGTGCGCCAGTCGCCGCGGCGGGTGCTCACCTCCATCCCGAAGTGGGAGCCCAGCACCAGGATCCGATCCAGGGGCGCCGTCTCGGCGGGCAGCAGGCCCTGGCCCTCGCACCACGCCAGGGCTGCGTCCCAGGCCGCCTCGATCGAGTCGAACTGGTCGTCGAGGAACGGATGGGGCTGGCCGCTTGCATCCACCAGCCGGTAGACCCGGCCAGGGTCGGCGGGGGAGGGAGGCGTGGCGGCGGGCAAGGGAGGCGCGGCCGGGGCGCGGCGAACGGCGTGAGTAGGCCTCAGGCTGGCCCCCATCGCCTTGGGGGGTGGTGACCGTCACAACATCGGCAGGTCGCCCCCATGGCGCTCAGTGCAGTTCGAACAGCAGCAGGTCGGCGGCCTCGGGTCCGGCCGTGAAGCCCGTCAGGGCGGCTGGGTGGAAGCCCAGGCCGTCGCCGCGCACCAGGGCCGCGCTCGGCTGACCGCCCGCCCGCTGGATGGTGCCGCTGCCGTCGATCAGCTGGATCCAGCCCTGGCTGCCGGCCGCCAGCGCGATCGGCAACTGTTCGCCGGCGCTGGGCCTGGCCCGCCACAGCCGCACAGGGCGGTGGATCGCCATGGCGCCGCCGGCCTGCTCGGGATCCAGCAGCGGCGTCCAGCCGGCCCCGATCTCGAAGGGTTGCTGCCCGTAGGCGGGGGCGATGCCGGCCTCGCTGGGTTCGATCCAGATCTGCAGCAGCCGGCAGGGGCGATCGCCCTCATTCACCTCGCTGTGCACCACGCCGGTGCCGGCGCTCATGTGCTGCACCTCGCCGGCGCGCAGCACCTCGGCGTGGCCCATCGAATCGCGGTGGTTGAGCTGGCCCTCCACCATCACCGTGATGATCTCCATGTCGCGGTGGGGATGCATGCCGAAGCCTCGGCCGGCGGCGATGGTGTCGTCGTTGATCACGCGCAGGGGGCCGAAGCCCATCCAGGCCGGGTCGTAGTGGCTGGAAAAGGAGAAGCTGTGCCAGCTGTCGAGCCAGTCGAGCTGGCTGTGGAAGCGCTCGGCGGCGGGGCGGAACACCAGGGTGTCGGTGGCGCTCGGGTCCGGGGCTTGGGTGGTGGTCATCGGTTTCAGGCCAGGGGGATGGACAGGTGCTGCAGGCGGCGCACGAGATCGGCGATCGAGTCGTCCTTGGCGGGATGGCTGCTGTTGCTCACCAGCTGGCGGCCCACCACATGGGCGCCGAGATGGGCCAGCTGCAGGCGGAGGGCCGTGAGCACCGTGTGGCCGCCGCCGCCGGAGTGACTGGCGATTGCCACGGGGCGGCCGTTGAACAGGGCCCGGAAGTCGTCGCCCTGCACCGACAGCCAGGCGATGGCGCTGGTGAGCACGGGCGGAATCGAGCCGTTGTATTCCGGAGCGCAGATCACCAAGCGGGGGGCGGCGGCCAGCCGGGTCTGCAGCCCCGCCAGTTCAGGCGGCGTACCGGCGGCCTGGGCCCGGGGGGTAAAGAGCGGCAGGTCGATGGCGGTGAGATCGAGCACCTCCGCCCGCTGGCCCTGCTGGCGGGCGGCCGCCGCGAAACGCTCCGCCAGCTGGAGGTTCTGGCCGTTGCTGGCGGCGATCACCAGCACATCGGGCGAGGTGGGGGCACTCATGGCTGGGGCTCCAGGGTGGGGTAATCGGTGTAGCCAGTCGGGCCAGGGCTGTAGAAGGTGGCGGGATCCGGCGCCTGCAGGGGCGCCTCCCGGCGGATGCGCTCCGGCAGGTCGGGGTTGGCGAGAAAGCCGGTGCCGAAGGCCACCACATCCACGGCCCCGGCGGTGATGGCGGCGTTGGCCTCCGCCGCCGTGTAGCCCATGTTGGCCACCAGCACGCCCCGGAACTGCTGGCGTGCCGGCGTGAGCACATCGCCGTGCTGCTGTCCCAGCAGGTCGCCGCGCATCAGGTGCAGATAGGCCAGCGGCAGCGCGTTGAGCCGCTGGGCCAGCCAGGAGATCAGCCCGATCGGATCGGAATCGGCCATGGCGTTGAAGCTGTTGAGGGGCGAGAGGCGCAGCCCCATCAGCGGCGTCTCCTGGGCCACGGCCTCGAGCACCTCCAGCAGCAGCCGCGCCCGGTTCTCGAGCGCGCCGCCATAGGCGCCGGAGCGACGGTTGCTGCCATCGCGCAGGAAGGAATCCAGCAGGTAGCCGTTGGCGCCGTGTACCTCCACGCCGTCGAAGCCGGCGTCCATGGCGGCGCGGGCCGCCCGGCGGAAGCCCGCCACGATGGCGGGCAGTTCGTCGTCGCGCAGTTCGTGCGGCAGCACGTAGGGCTGCTTGCCCTCGGGGGTGTGCACCCCATCGCCGGTGATGGCGATCGGGCTGGGGGCCACCGGCTGGGCGCCGCCATTGAGCAGGGGATGGCAGGCGCGGCCGCCGTGCCAGAGCTGCAGCACGATGTGGCCGCCGCCACGGTGCACCGCCTCGGTGGTGAGCCGCCAGCCCTCGATCTGTGCCTGGCTGTGGATGCCCGGCTCATGCCAGAAGGCGGAATGTCCCTCCATCACCATCGTGGCCTCGGCCACGATCAGCCCGGCACTGGCGCGCTGGCCGTAGTACTCCGCCATCAGCGGCCCCGGCCGGTGCCCCTCCTCGGCGCGGCAGCGGGTGAGCGGCGCCATCCAGATGCGGTTGGGGAGCTCCAGGGAGCCGAGGCGCATGGGAGAGAAGAGGTCGGTCATGGCCGTGGAGGAGGGGAGAGCGGGCGCAAGGCAGCGCCGGGGCGCTTCAGGGGATGGGGGCGAGGATGGGGCCCGTGACGGATCAGCCGATGCTCCGACCTCCCAGGGTGGCGGCGCAAGAACGCACCGCAACGTGGCCGAGGCACCTGTGGGTAACCCATGGATGAGCCGATGGGGTTCAGCGCCAGCCACGACCACACCAACTGCAAGGCGGAGCTGGCCCTGCGGGTGATCCAGGGCCGCTGGAAGCTGCTGGTGCTGCGGGAACTGATGGAGGGAATCCAGCGCTTCTCGGCGCTGCAGCGGGCCCTGCCGGGGGTGAGCCAGAAGGTGCTCACGGCCCAGCTCCGGGAGCTGGAGGCCGATGGGGTGCTGCAGCGCACCGTGTATCCGGAGGTGCCGCCGCGGGTGGAGTACGGGCTCACGGCCCTGGGCCGCGAACTGATTCCCGTGCTGGAGGGGCTGCATGCCTGGGGCCAGCAGGTGGCGGCCGGCTCGGCGGCGCCCCAGGCCGAAGGCGACGTGCAGGCGGCTAACTCATAGTCACTCCGACTTAGTTGCTAGGTTGGGCTTCTTCATCCCGCCTGAGGGCGCCCATGGACCTCTCCAAGCCCAGCACCCACGCCAACCTCGAGGCCGCCTTCGGCGGCGAGAGCATGGCCAACCGCAAATACCTGTTCTTCGCCGATGTGGCCAAGCAGCTCGGCAACGCCGAACTCGCCAAGCTGTTCCGCGACACCGCCGCCCAGGAGACCGAGCACGCCTTCGCCCACTTCCGCCTGCTCCATCCCGAGCTGGTGATCGGCGATCCCGCCAGCCTCGGTGAGGCCGAGAGGCAGGTGATCCTCTCCCGCTGTCTGGAGCTGGCGATCGAGGGTGAAACCTACGAGTACACCACCATGTACCCGGAGTTCGCCGCCCAGGCCCACGCCGACCACGACGGCGGCGCCGAGGCCGAGTTCAACGAGCAGATCGACGAATCCAGGGAGCATGCCGGCGTGTTCCGCACCGCCGCCAAGAACTTCGGCCTGCTGGCTCCGATCGAGCAGCACCACGCCGAGCGCTACGGCGTGGCCCTGGAGGCCCTGCAGGGCAAGGGGGTGGCCGGGGAGGCCGCCGAGCCGGTGGCCGGCAAGTGGATCTGCAAGGTCTGCTCGATGATCTACGACCCGGCCGTGGGTGACCCCGACTCCGGGATCGCCGCCGGCACCCCCTTCGAGGCGATCCCCGACGGCTGGGTCTGTCCGATCTGCGGCACCCGCAAGGCCAACTTCATCCCCTACCGGGAGCCCGAGCTGCAGGCTGCCTGATCTCTTACCACGGCCAAGTTGCCAATTGCCGATCTAGTGTGGGAACCAGCACAGGCGCATCCGCATGAGCCAGTTCCCCGCTGCCGGCTCCGGTCCGGCTGACGACCGCGTCAGCACCAGTCTCAAATGGGGCCGTGACGGCGAGCTCTCGCCGGTGGATCTGCAGCGGGTGCTGGAGCGGCTGCAGGTGCCGACCCTGATGGAATGTCCCCTGCGCGATGAGCGGAACTGAACGGTTCTGAGCGGATCTGAACGGCAGGTGCCCCCTAGTCTGGCGCCGGTTTTTCAACGGCATGCCATGTCCTGTCACCGCCTTGTCGCGCCGTCCCGCCGGCTGAGCGCTTCCCTGGTTGCGGCACCCCTGCTGACGGCTGCGGCGCTGCTTGCCTCGCCCTTCGCCGGCGGAGCGCCTGCCCAGGCCGCTCCCTTGTGCACGTTCCTGCAGCCCATCGGTGGCAACGGCGCCACGCCGATCGTGTCCAAGCAGGTGGGCCGTGGCAAGCTGCTCGGCCGCACCAACTGGAACACCGATTTCATCGTGGATCGGCCCTACGACAGCTACAAGTTCTTCTTCACGGCCAACTCCTCCAGCGGCAGCGCCCAGTACCCCGTCACCGGCTATCTCAAGTTCAGCGACGGCACCAACCTGCAGGTGTTCAACGAGATCATGAGCCCGCCGATCGGCACGGGCCGCATGTTCGGCCCCTTCCCCGCCATCCCCGGCAAGCAGACCAGCCAGGCCAACTTCAAGATCGGCGCCAGCGACGATCCCGGGGCCCTGGGCTTCAGCTACCGCATCTCGGTGCAGGGCTGCAGCGGCAGCTGAGGTGATCGGCTGAGTTCATCGGCCCGGCCGCTGTCGCGCCGAGGGGATCAGCGGCTGGCGTGATCGAGGACCAGCGGTCGGGCCTGGGGATCTGTCTAGGGTTTTGCGGTGACAGGTCCGCGGTGAAAGGTCTCTCCCGATCGCGACAGATGGCGGCCGCCACCGCGGGGGTCGTCGTTGCCATAGCCCTGGTGCGGGGTCTGTGGCCCCGCCAGGAGGCCCCGCGCCAGCGCCCGCCCGTGCCCGTGGACCTGGCCACGGCCCGGGTGGGGGCGATCAGCGTCACCTACCCGATCACCGGCGAGGTGCGGGCCGTGGCCTCGGCCCAGATCCGCCCGGAGGTGAGCGGCATCCTCGAGCGGGTCTACTTCCGCGAGGGCCAGGAGGTAAGGGCGGGCCAGCCCCTGCTCGGCCTCGATCGCGCCCCCTTCCTGGCGGCCCTGAACCAGGCCATTGCCAACCGCCGCAAGGCCGCCGCCGCCGTGCAGGTGGCCGCCGCCAAGGCCCGCAGCGCCCACACCCTGGCCCGCACGGCGCGGCTGCGGGCCGACCGCTATTCGCGGCTCGGCAGTCAGGGTGCCGTCAGCCGCGACCAGGAGGATCAGTTCCGCAGCGATGCGGACTCGCGGCAGGCCGAGGCCCTCAGCCGCGACAGCGAGGTGGTGAGTGCCCGCGCCGACCTGGCCGCCGCCCAGGCCGCCGAGGCCGCCGCCCGCCTGCGCTACGACCGCACGACCGTGCGCTCGCCGATCAGCGGCCGCACCGGCCAGCTGCGGGTCACACCCGGGAACCTGCTGCAGGAGGGCAACGCCCAGATCCTGCTGGTGGTGAACCAGTTCCGCCCGATCGATGTGGTCTTCGCCCTGCCCCAACGGATGCTGGCCCAGGTGCGGCGGGGCCTGGCCGTGCGGCTGGAGGGGGGCGAGCAGGGCAGCGTCAGCTCCATCGACAACGCCGTGGATCCCAGCACCGGCACCACGCCGATCAAGGCCTCCTTCAGCAACACGGCTCTGCGCCTGGTGCCGGGGCAGTTCGTGAAGGGGGCGCTGCAGCTGGAGCGGCTCAACGGCGTGACGCTGATTCCCCAGGTCGCCGTGCAGAGCGGTCAGAAGGGCAGCTTCGTGTACGTGGCGGTCCCTGCCCAGGGCGCGGCGCCCGGGTCCGCTCCCGCCTCGGCCGGCGCCGGCGCCACGGCCAGGCCTGGCCGCGCGGTGGAGGCCCGCAGCCTGGAGCTCGGCCCCGCCAACGACGGCCTGGTGGTGGTGCGACGCGGCCTGGTCCCCGGTGAGCAGGTGGTGATTCGCGGCCAGTTCGCCCTCGGCCCCGGCGCCCGCATCCTCACGCGCCCCCCTGGCGGTGGCGCTCCGCAACCGCCAGGTCCGGGCGCGTCGCCACGCCAGCCATGAAGCTCTCCGTTGCCCTGATCCGCCGGCCGGTCACCACCATCCTGCTGAGCCTGGCCCTGGTGGTGTTCGGGGTTGTCGGCTACCTGAGGTTGCCGATCAGCGACCTGCCCAGCATCGATTTCCCCACGCTGCAGGTGAGCGCCTCCCTGCCCGGCGCCAACCCCCAGACCATGGCCACGGCGGTGGCCACACCCCTGGAGCAGCAGTTCTCGAGCATCGCCGGCCTCAGTGCGATCACCTCGAGCAGCAGCCAGGGCAGCACCCAGATCAGCCTGCAGTTCAACCTCGACCGCGACATCGACGTCGCTGCCCAGGACGTGCAGACCGCCATCAGCCAGGCCTCGCGCCTGCTGCCGCCGGACATGCCCACGGCGCCGTCGCTGCGCAAGGTGAACCCCGCCGAGCAGCCGATCTTCTACCTGGTGCTCAGCTCCGAGGTGCTCCCCCTCTCGGAGGTGAGCCGGGCCGCCGAGGTGCAGATGGCCCAGCGCCTCTCGATGCTCGACGGGGTGTCGCAGGTGCAGGTGTTCGGGGCCCAGAAGTATGCGGTGCGCATCCGCGTGGATCCCCAGGCCCTCACCGCCAAGGGGATCGGCCTCGACGAGGTGGCGGGAGCTATCCGCTCCGGCAACTCCAACCTGCCCACCGGCAACCTCTACGGCCGCCAGCGCACCTACAGCGTGGAGGACAACACCCGCCTGGAGGATGCCGGCGCCTACCGGCAGCTGGTGGTGGCCTTCCGCAACGGCTCGCCGGTGCGCCTGGGCGATGTGGCCGAGGTGATCGACAGCGTGGCCAACGAGCGGCTGGCCAGCTGGTACAACGGCACGCGCTCGATCGTGCTGGCGGTGCAGCGGCAGCCCGGCAGCAACACGGTGGCCATCGCCGATGCGATCCGGGCGCTGCTGCCCGAGCTGGAGCAGCAGATTCCCGGCGCCATCCAGGTCGACGTTCTGTTCGACCGCTCCGAATCGATCCGCGAGGCCATCCACGACGTCCAGATCAATCTGGTGGTGACCGTGGCCCTGGTGGTGGCGGTGGTGGCCCTGTTCCTGGGCACCGGCATCGCCACGGCCCTGCCGTCGCTGGCGGTGGTGGTGTCGCTGGTGGCCACCTTCGGGGCCATGGCGGTGCTGGGCTTCTCGCTCGACAACATCTCGCTGATGGCGCTCACCCTGAGCGTGGGCTTCGTGGTCGACGACGCGATCGTGATGGTGGAGGCGATCGTGTGGCGTCAGGAGCAGGGCGAAAGCCGTTGGCAGGCCGCCATCAACGGCGCCCGCGAGATCGGGCCCACGATCGTGTCGATGACCCTGGCCCTGGTGGCGGTGTTCATCCCCGTGCTGTTCATGGGCGGGCTGCTGGGCCGCCTGTTCCGGGAATTCGCCGTGACCATGAACCTGGCGGTGACCTTCTCGGCCCTCGTGGCCCTCAGCCTCACGCCGATGATGGCGGCCCGGCTGCTGCCAGCTCCTGGCTCCGAGCGGCGCGACAATCCCCTGCTGCTGCGCTTCGACGCGCTCTTCGCCCGCATCACCCGCCTCTACGACCGCACGCTGCTGGCGGCCCTGCGGCGTCCCCGGCCGGTGCAGCTCATCTCGGTGGCGCTGCTGCTGCTCTCCGTGGTGCTGGTGCCCCTGGTGCCCAAGGGCTTCATCCCCGACCAGGACAGCGGCCAGCTCACGGTGATCACCCAGGCCGCCGAGGGCATTTCCTTCGAGGAGATGTCAGGCCTGCATCGACGCCTCAGCGCCAGGCTCCAGGCCCATCCCGCCATCGCCGGGGTGAACAGCACGATCGGTTCCGGAGGGCCGAATGCCTCCGCCAACACCGGACGGATGTTCGTGAAGCTCAAGCCCCGCTCCGAGCGCGGCATCGGCGCGGAGGAGCTCAGCACCCAGCTGCGGCGCACGGTGAACGGCATCCCGGGCCTGCGGGCCTTTGTGCGGGTCCCGGCCGCCGTGAACATCGGTGTGGGCCAGACCCGGGCCAAGTACCAGTACACGATCCAGGCCATCGACCTGGAGGCGCTGCTGGAGCAGGCCCCGGTCTTTGAGCAGCGGCTGCGGGCCCTGCCCGAGCTCACGGATGTGAGCAGCGATCTGCTGCCCAACAATCCGGAACTCCAGCTGCGCATCGACCGTGACCGGGCCGCGGCCCTCAGCGTTGACGCCGCTGCCCTGCAGGGTGCCCTGCGCAATGCCTATGGCGAGAACCAGGTCTCCACGATCTACAAGCCCGATGGCCAATACCCCGTGATCGCGGGTGTGAAGCGCGGGGCCCAGAGCGAACCGGCCGATCTTGATCGCCTCTCGATCCGCAACGGGGAAGGCAAGCTGATCCCGCTGGCCACCATCGCCTCCCTCGAGCAGGGCAGCGGTGCCGCCAGCATCAACCACACGTCGCAGTTGCCCTCGGTCACCTTTTCCTTCAACCTGCGCCCGGGGGTATCGCTGGATGCGGCCACCGCCCGGATCCGCACTCTGGCCCGCGAAGCCCTGCCTCCCGGCACCACCGGCTCCTTCCAGGGCAGCGCCCGGGTGTTCGAGGAATCGCTGGCCGGCATGGGCTGGCTGATCCTGGCGGCGGTGCTCGTGATCTACGTGGTACTCGGCATCCTCTACGAAGATGCGATTCACCCGCTCACGATCCTCACGAGCCTGCCTTCAGCCGCCGTGGGAGGTCTGCTGGCCCTGCTGCTGTTCGGCTCGGAGCTGAACATCTACAGCATCATTGGCCTGGTGCTGCTGATCGGCACTGTGAAGAAGAATGGCATCATGATGGTGGATGCAGCCATCGCCAATCGCCGCGACGGACTGGAGGTGGTGGAGGCGATTCACCGCGCGTCGCTGGTGCGCTTCCGCCCAATCATGATGACCACCGTGGCGGCGATCGTGGGCACGATCCCGATCGCCCTGGGCTGGGGCGCGGGTGCCGAGTCCCGTCGCCCGCTGGGTTTGGTGGTGCTGGGCGGCATGGTGCTCTCCCAGCTCGTGACCCTCTACATCACCCCGGTGTTCTATGTGCAGGCCGAGCGGATCGCCAGCCGTCTGGGGCTGCGGGGGGCGTCGCTCCAGGGTGCTGCCGAGCCGGCTGAACACCCCACCTCCGCCGGTTAAGGCGCGGCGGCGGTGTCCTCGCGGGGGCTGGATTTGAGGGGGGTGCGGATCAGCCACAGGGCCTCACCATCGCGCCAGAGCAGCAGCAGCGCGTCGCGCTCCACCACGGTGAGGCCCTGGGGCTGGGTGCGGCCCAGCTCGGCAGCGGTTCCAGGCCCAAGGCGCCGTACTTCTGTGCCTGCGCCAAGGTCACCGAAGGGGGAACTGGCGGGCTGGGCACGGCGCCAGAGGGTCTGCAGCCGCTGGCCGAGGGGCGCATCGGGCCAGAGCAGGCGCCGGCGCACCGCCTGGGCGGGGGCGCTGAAGCTGTCGAAGGCACCTTCCCTGGCCCCGGGCATCCAGCCGCGGGCCAGCTCCAGCACCTCGGCGGGCTGGGCGGGCAGGTCCGCCTCCCCATCCGGGGGCTGGCTGCTGCTGCCGGCCGCTCTGGTGGCGGACCTGGCCGTCGGGTTGGCGGCGGGCTTCGCCTTCCCGGCCCTGGGTTGGCCGGCCTCCGGCAGCAGATCGGGCGGCGGCGGCGGCAGGGCATCGAGGGCCGCCAGCGAGGCGACGCTCAGGGGCTGCAGTCCCCCCGCCCCCGGCCGTGCCTGGGCCTCCAGGCGGGCCTGGGCGGCCTGCAGCCGGCGCCCCAGGCGCAGTAGCTGGGGCGTGTCATCCACCGGTCGGGACGCGGCCTGTCCGGAGCGGGCCACGCCGCCCGTGGGCCGGCTCGCCGGGGTGAGGGCGGCGATCACCAGCAGCAGCGCGTTGACGCCAAGGGCCAGCAGGAAGGCCCGGCCCAGGGGATGGGCCCACATCCGCTGCCCGTGGCGTGGCCACTGGCTGGGATCAACCCTGGGGAAGCTGGAGTTCAAGGGAGAGGCCTCCGTCGTCGAGCTGGTGGAGCAGGCCCAGCACCTCACCCCAGGGGGTGGCTGGATCGGGCAGCAGGCGCAGGTGCAGGTCGGGCCGGCGCTGGCGCGCCTGGCGCAGCAGCGCCACCAGCTCCGGGCGCGACACGGGCTGGTTCCATAGGCGCAGCACCCCGCCGGGGGCCACCTGCAGGGTCAGGAGGCCCTGGGCCATGGGGCGCTGGGCCAGCCGCTGGGGCAGCAGCAGCAGGGCCAGGCCGAAGCCGGCCAGGCCCGTGCCCAGCAGGCCGTAGCCCAGGGAGGGCAGCCACAAGCGCGTCATCCGCCCCCCGCCAGTTGCAGCTGCACCGGGCTGCCGCTCTGGCGCTGCAGCCAGGTGAGGCTGCGGCTCACCTCCCCACTGCCGAGGCCCGGTGAGGGCAGAAAGTGAAGTCGCACGCTGGGGCCCTGGGGGCCGGCCTGGACCAGGCGCAGCCGCTGGCGGCGCAGGCGTACCCCCAGAACGGCCTCGCTCAGGGGGCTGCCGTTGACGCTCCAGGCACCGATGGCACTGCGCACGATCAGCAGGGTCTCGGCGCCGGCCGTGGGCTGGCTTGCCTGGGCCGCGGGCTCCGGGGATCCCACCAGCAGTGCCGGCAGGCTCGCCGTGGCAGTGAGCACCACCAGGGTGGTGGCGGTGGCGGGCATCACCAGGGCCAGCATCCCGGTCACGGGCCGACCTCGCGCTGGCGCAGCTCCAGGTCGAGCAGACCGCGCTGCCAGCGCCGCAGCCCCTGGTTGAGCAGCAGCAGCGCCAGGGCCGCCAGGGCCAGCTCCAGACCCACAACCGTGCTGGCCAGGACATCCGCATAGCCCGCCAGGGGGTTGGCGGGGGGTAGCAGCAACTGGGGCCCCAGCTCCCTCAGCACGCCCATCAGGCCAAGCACCGTGCCCACCAGCCCCAGCAGCGGTGCCAGCAGCACGGCGGCCTGGAGCACCGGCTCGCCGAAGGCCATCGCCCGCTGGCGCCGCTCCAGCAGCAGGCGGGCCGCCGCCGGATTCAGGGTGTCCGCCAGCTCGCGCCGCAGGCTGTCGCGCTGGCGGGCCGGCGGCCGCCACCAGCGCCACCAGAACGAGATCCGCTCAAAGGCAATGGTGAACACCGCCAGCGAGAGCAGAGCCAGGGGAAGGGCCACAGCCCCGCAGGCCTTCAACAGGGACATGGCTCCGGGCGGGAGAGAAGGGCTCTGGCCGCGGAGATGTTATCGACTCACCCGTCTGTTCCCCGGTATCAGCCCTGAGGGTCCGCGGTAGCGATCGCACTTGACGGCTGGTTGGGCCCCAGGCCCAGCTGCATCAGGCGGAACTGCTCCTGGGTCTGGGGATTGAGCATGGTCGCCGAGGAGGTCTGCCACAGACCCCAGGTCTGGGCCCGCTGTTCCAGGATCAGGCTGCAGAGCGTCGGCAACAGCCGATCCAGATCACCTTCCACCTGGTCTTCCAGGGCGCGCTGTAGCACCAGCAGGTCGTTGAAATCCCCCAGCTGCTCCTGTATGGCCTTGAAGCGCTCGATCCAGGGGCTGAGCGCGTCACCCTCCAGCGCCTCCAGGTTGGTGAGGGCGTAGCGGGCGGCTTTGATGCGCTTGCGCAGGTCGTGCAGGGCTTCGTGATCGCCCGCGGCGCCGTAGCCGCGGCAGCGCCAGCCGGGGTGCAGCATCAGCCCCGCCAGGGCGTCGGCCTTCCACTCCGGCAGCCAGGCGCGCACCGGCTCCTCGCCGAGGGTTGTGTAGCGGGGCTGCTTGAGCCAGCCCTGCAGGGCGGCAATCAGCTGCAGGTAGCGCTTGCCCTTGAGCGTGTCGACCAGTGCCTCGAAGGCCAGCCGCCGCTCCCGCTTCAGCTGCTTCTGCACCCGTTTGAGATTGGCCAGCTCGCGCGGGGGCAGCTGGGGCAGCAGTTCCCCCTCGAGCCGGCCCCGCAGCACATCGAGATCGCGGGCCAGGCCCAGGCTGCGGCCGAACTTCGCCAGCCGCTGGTCCGTCACCGCCTCCGGCAGCTCCAGGGCCGGCGCGAACTGGGCCAGGGTGGCCCGCATCCGTCGGAACCGCACCCGCAGCTGGTGCAGGGGTTCGGGGTCCGTGTCCTCCAGCACCGGGGTCTGCAGCTCCACGATGCGCCGCAGGTGGCTCTGTACCAGTTCGGCGGCGTAGGCCCCACCGCTGAGCACGGGGATGGCGGTCATCGTCGCTCTCGCGTCACAGCGCTCTCGCGTTACGGCCATGGGGCGGGGGTTGGCTCGGGGGTCGAGCGTGAACCTCTCCATTTCCTCTCTCTAGGACGGATACGGATGACGGTCCCAGGACGGCTCAGCGTCCCGTCGCCATGGCCGCCGAGCAGGAGGGGGAACCCCGGCTTCAGCTCTTCAGGTTTGCCGGCAGGCTCAGATGGCTGTCGAGGGGCTGGCGCAGCTCGGGATGCAGCGACACCAGCCAGGAACCCAGCAGCAGGATCGTGCCCTGAATCGCCAGGCAGGTGCCGATCGAGGTCAGGCGGTCAGCGGAGGGGGGCGCCATGAGCCAATGGCTGGTTGCACCACTTCAGAGGACGATCCCGTGTAGCGGCGGTGCTGGAGGCCACCAGCTGCTGGTCGGCCAGCCGACAGGAGAGGGGCCCTAGGTCCGGGCCATGTCGTCTGGGATGCAGGTGCCGGTGATCTGGGAATCGCCTTGATACTTCCTTAACCCGATCCTTGTTCCGCCTTAAAGACGGGCGCCTGGGGTAAGGAGATGGTTGCAAGGACAACGGCAAGACATCCATGCCTGGCCCCAGCACCAGTGCCAATCCTTCCCTGAGCTCCCTCAACCTGACTCCCACTGGCACGAGTGGCGAGCAGTTCCAGAGCGAGATCTCTGCCACCGTGACAATTGGCCGCAAGCTGTTTGTTCTTTCCAGCGGTGGTGGCACCACCTTGCAGGTGACCAACGCCACCAATCCCTCGGCACCGGCCCTTCTGGAGCGTCTGAGCTACGGCGACGGCTACGTCTCCCAGGCGGTGGCTACCTACGGCAACCTGGTGGCGGTCGCCCTGTCTCCGGGCGATTACGGCACCAGCTCCGGCAAGGGCCTGGTGCGTTTCTACCGCCTCGGTAAGGAGGGCAAGCTCACCCAGATCGCCGATGTGGAAGTGGGTTACCTCCCCGACGGTCTGGCCTTCAACGCGCAGGGCACCAAGCTGGTGATCGCCAATGAGGGTGAACCGATTGCCAACTATGCAATCGATCGGCCTGGCAGCATCGGCATCATCGATATCAAGCCCCGCGATGGTAAGGAGCGCTTCAGCTACACCGACCTCGACTTTTCTGGGGTGACACTGCCGCAGGAGGGTATCCGCATCTCCGGCCCTGCTGGCACCACCCAGATCACTGACATCGAGCCGGAGTACGTCACGGTGCTTGGCAAATATGCCTACGTGACCCTGCAGGAAAATAACGGCGTGGCCAAGGTGAAGCTGGCCACCAATACGATCGAAAAAATCTTTGCCTTAGGCACGGTCGACTACAGCAACCAGCTGGTGGACCTGAGTGATAAGGATGGCGGCTTCAAGCCGCTTCTGGGCCAGGCCTTCGAAGGGCTGCGCATGGCTGATGGCATTGCGGCTTACAGCATCAAGGGCAAGGACTACTTCATCACTGCTAACGAGGGTGATGGTCGCGACTATGGAGGATACAAGGATGAGTCCGGCAATGGGCCAGATCCCAACGTCCGTACCCTGACGGACGATGCCTCTGTCGGTACTGGTCTCGCTACCACGTTCGGCAGTCGCAGCATCAGCATCTTCGATGCCAACACTGGAGCCCTGCTTTGGGACAGCGGCAACACCCTGCAGACGATTGCCTTCGCGGCGGGCGTGTATGCCGATGGCCGTAGCGACAGCAAGGGGGTGGAGCCCGAAGGTGTCCTTGTGGTCCGGATCAATGGGCGCAGCTACGCGATCGTGAGTCTTGAGCGCACCACCAGCTCGATGCTGGCTGTGTTCGACGTGACTGATCCCACCGCCGGTCAGTTCGTGACCAGCCAGGTGATCGCCGGCAGCATTTCTCCCGAAGGCCTGACAGTGGTGGATGCCAAGCAGAGTCCCACGGGTCGGGCACAGTTGGTGGTGTCCAATGAAGCGTCCAACACCCTCAATCTGTTTGACCTGGAGACTCTGATAGCTGCGCCTCCTGTTGCGGGTGCGGGCACCTTCGACGGCACCATGCTGAAGGACGTGGATGGTGGCTCCGCCCTCAAAATCAGCAGCCTGATCACCAACGGCGAATTCACCAATGGTCTGAATCCGGGCGACAGCGTCTATGCGCCAATTGGCATTTTTGATGGCATGGGTGCCTACGCCAACGGCGATGGCACCTACACCTTGCTCGTGAACAACGAGTTGGCGGCCGACCGGGGCTATGGCTATCAGCTGGAAGGGGTGCAAGGTGTGTTTACTGGTGCCCGTATCGCTTCCTACAAGGTTGATGTCGACATCGATAATAAGGCCAGCAACGGCTACCAGAGTCGCGTCATCTCTGGCGGCCTCGCCTACGACCGGATCTTTGATCGCTCCGGCTCCCAGATCACCGATGTGGACCAGCTCAGCGCTATCGCCACCGAGGATCTCGATGGGTTCAAGCGCTTCTGCTCCGCCAACCTGGTGGAAGCCTTGAGCTTCGGTGGTGGTCGTGGCTTCAGCGACCGCATTTACCTAGTGGGCGAGGAGGAATTCGCTGGGGATGGGGGTTCCTTCTTTGCGCTCGATGTCAATGATCGCTCACTGCATCAGGTGGCCGGATTCGGCAAGGGCACCTGGGAGTCGGCCACGGCTATCGACACTGGCAACCCGAACACGGTGGCTGTGTTGCTGTTCGATGATGCCAACGCCCCCCTCTACCTCTGGGTTGGCACCAAGAGCACGGATCCCAATGCCAGCTTCCTGGAGCGCAATGGTCTGGCCGAGAGCAGCGGTTCTCTCTATACCTTCGTGGCCGATCTGGCGGATACGGGTCTGCCTGGCCTGAACTCTCAGGATTTGCAGGGCCTCGGTCTGAATGCGCCCGTGGGCGGTCAGTGGGTCAATCTCGAGACCCTCAATCCCAATTACGCTGCCCTTGGTGCCGGCGACCTGCGCACCCTCGCGGTCAATGCCGGAGCGATTCAGCTCAGTCGGATTGAAGATGGTGAGGTCAATCCTCTCAACGGAAAACAAGCGGCGTTTGTGTCAACGGGCACCACAGCCTTTGACAAGGGGGATCTCTATGGCAACGTCTACACCCTGGATTTCACCAATGCATTTGACGCCTCTGGTCAGCTCAAGGCCGGTGTGAACCTCACTGACCTCCGGGTGATCTACGACGGCGATCGCCTTGTCGATCCCACCACAGGCCTGCGCAACCCCGATAATCTCACCTGGAGCCCCGACGGGTTCATCTACCTGCAGGAGGACCGGGCCAATGGCGGTGGCTCCAACATCGCCAACGGCAACTTCGGTGCCGCGGAGGCATCCATTTGGAAGCTGGACCCCAACGACTTTGATCTGGTCACTGGCCAGGCCCTGAGCGAGCGTTGGGCCCAGATCGATCGCACGGCGGTGCCCACCGCCTACGGCCAGAGCCAGCCCTCGTTTGCGGGCCTGGATACCAACGGCGTCGGCAACTGGGAGTCCTCCGGCATCATTGATGTTTCGGCTCTCTATGGTGCCACTGCTGGCACCTACTTCCTCGCCAACATCCAGGCCCACAGCCTTGGTGGTGGCAACATCGGCGGTGCCAACTATCTGGTGGAAGGCGGCCAGATCGATCTGATCCAGCAGCTCAGCACCTTCGGGATCTGATCCACCCGCTTTACGACTGCACCTGGGGCCCCTGCGGGGGCTCTTTTTTGTTGGTCATGGACCGGCTGAAATCCTGCCGATCGGCCCCACCGCACCTAGACCGGACACAGCGATGGGGGCAGCGCTCTGGACCAAGGCAGCTCCCTGCTCAATGCCCTCGGCGGGCTCGGCCTGTTCCTGCTGGGCCTGGCCCTGCTCAGTGAGGGCCTGCGCAGCCTGGCGGGCCAGCAGCTGCGCCGGGTGCTGCTCCGCTTCACCCGTTCTCCGCTGTCCGGTGCCATCACCGGCGCCTGTGCCACGGCGCTGCTGCAGTCGTCCACGGCGGTGACGGTGGCCACGGTGGGCTTTGTGGCCGCCGGGCTGATCAGTTTCCCCTCCTCCCTGGGGCTGGTGATGGGGGCGAATGTGGGCAGCACCAGCCTCGGCTGGCTGGTGGCCCTGGTGGGGATCCGGCTACAGCTCAGCCAGCTGATGCTGCCGCTGCTGCTGCTGGGGGCGGGGCTGAAGCTGCTCGGCCGGGGTCGGGCCGCCCGCCTGGGCCTCACCCTTGCCGGCTTTGCCCTGCTGTTTCTCGGCCTGGCCACCCTGCAGGGGGCGATGGCCGGCCGGGGCCTGCTGCTCGACCCCGGCCACTTCGACGCCGCCACGGCCGCGGGGCGGCTGCAGCTGCTGGCCCTGGGGTTCGTCACCACCCTGGTCACCCATTCCTCCGGGGCGGGGGTGGCCGCCAGCCTCACGGCCCTGGCGGCCGGTGGCCTCAACCTCGGCCAGGCCTGCGCCCTGGTGATCGGCATGGACCTCGGCTCCAGCATCACGGCCCAGATCGCCGCCATCGGCTCGGGTCTGAGCGCCCGCCGCACCGCCACGGCCCACCTGTTGTTCAACGTTGTGACGGCAGCCCTGGCCTTCGTGCTGCTTCCGCCCTACCTGCGGCTGCTCGCGGCGCCGTCGCTGCCGTCCAGTCAGCTGGAGCCCGCCTTTGCCCTCACGCTGTTCCAGAGCGGTTTCAATCTGCTGGGCCTGGCGTTGCTGTTGCCCCTCACGGGGCCGTTCGCCGGCCTGATCCGCCGGCTGGTGCGTACCTCCCAGGAGCGGGAGGTCGACGATCTCGACGCCATTCCGCCGCCGCAACCGGACCAGGCCCTCGAACCGGCCGCCGATGCCCTGCGCCAGACCTTCGGCGATCTGGTGGTGCACTTGGGCTGCTTGCTCGGGGCAGAGTCCGGCCCGGCGCCACCCCAGCCCACGGGCCTCAACGGACTGCAGGGGGAGCTCGATCGGATTGAGCTCTATCTCGATCAGATCCATGTGGAGCAGCTGGAGGCCCCCGAAGGCCGGCGCCTGCTGCACCTGCTGCACGGCCTGGACCATCTGCAACGGCTGCATGAGCGGCTGGAGGAGGAGCCCGATCGGGCCCGCACCGTGCGCACGGATCCAGCCCTGGCGGGGCTGCGTCAGGAGCTCCTGGGCCTGGTGCGTGCGCTGCCCGACATCCTGGCGATGGACCACTGGACGGCGGCGAGCCAGGGCACTGCTGCGGCGGCCCGGCTGATCGAGGTCAGCGTGCAGCCGCTGCGCCATCGGGTGATGGCGGCCATCGCCACGGGCGAACTGGAGCTGGAGCAGGGAACCCACAGCCTTGAAGCCATCCGCTGGCTGGAGCGGGTCAGCCGCCACCTGCAGCAGATCTGCCGCCACATGGCCAGGGCCACGGGCCGTTGAGACCCGTTTGCTCAGATTTCGAAGTCCAGCAGCTGCGAGCGGCTGGCATCCAGCTGCTTCCAGAGGCTGCGGATCTGCTCATAGGCAGCATCCTGCTCGAGCTTGCCACCGGCCTGCAGCGCCACGATCAGGCCGATGCGATCGGCGAACTGTTCGAGATTCTGGTGAAAGGCCAGCTTCTGGGGGGACCAGTCGGCGCCGCGATAGCGGCTGAAGCCCTCCAGGGGTGCGTGGACTCCGGCTAATGGCGTGGCATCAGGGGGTGGGGGATTCTCACCACCCTTGGGGTGCAGCGGGTGGCTCATCGGCCCTGAACTTTCGTGTCAGCTTAGCGATGCCACAGAGAGCCTGAAGCTCCCTGCGAACACTCACCTCCCAGCCCAGCAATCGCGGCCCTTGCGGTTGTGCAGGGTGACGATCCGGAGGCCGGCAGTAGGATGAAACTGCCGGTTGATTCAGGAGTTCGTTGATCCCCGATCTACGGCAGCTGAGGCCCACTCCAGGTTCCCTTGAATCGCGGCGGCTGGAAGAGCGACCCGGCACGATGCCCACCGCGCTCTACGTGGCCGGGGGGCGGGCCAAGACTGAATTCTGCGTGGTTGATCTGGATCCGGCTGGTGTGCAGTTGATTCCCCTGGCCCGGGTCTCGGCCCTGCGGGAGCACTGCCAGTCGGGCCGGCCGATGTGGCTGCGCATCACGGGCCTGGCACAACCCCATGCCATCCAGGAGGCCCTCACCATACTGGGGGTTCCCGATCTGTTTCATCCCCTGCTGCTCGATGTGCCCCAGGCCACCCGGGTGGACTCCTTGGGTGATGTCATCACTGTGGTCATGCATCGCCTGCGCCTCTCCCGGGATCCGACGGTGCTGGTGAGCGATCAGGTGGGCATGGTGCTGCTGCCGCACGTGTTGATCTCGGTGGAGGAGTGTCCCTCGGAGCATCCCTTCGCTCCGCTGATCCAGTGGCTGCAGACCAAGACGCCCCCACCCGGCGCCGAGGATCTCGATGATCTGCTGCATTTCATGGTGGACAGCCTGCTGGATCCCCTGCTGCCCATGCTGGAGCAGATGGCGAATCGGCTCGATGATCTGGAGGAGGCCGCCCTGCGTGACCCCAGCCCCAAGCTGCTCAACCGAGCCTTTCAGATCCGCAGCAACCTGCGGGAGATCCGACGCCAGCTCTGGCCGCTGCGCAACCAACTGATGGTGTTCCTGCGCCAGAACCAACCGATCATGGGTCCGGAGGGCCTGAAGGGATTCAAGGACATGATCCAGACGGTGGCCCATCTCTTCGACACCTGCGAAATGTTGCGGCACCAGTGCGATTCGGTGACGGAAGCCCACGTGGCCAGCACCGGCAATCGCATGAATCAGATCATGAAGACGCTCACGATCGTCTCTACCATCTTTGCACCCCTAACCTTCCTGGCTGGCATCTATGGCATGAACTTTGAGTTCATGCCCGAACTGAAGTGGAGCTACGGCTATCCCGCCTGTCTGGCGGTGATGGCCCTGATCGCCAGCGTTCAGGCCACCTGGCTGTGGCGGCGGGGCTGGTTCGTGGATTGGACCGGCAGTCGCCCGAAGCGCTGAACGCCGTGTCTTGGTCAGAGCTGCGCCGCCCGGATCGGCAGGAGATCTATTTCAGCAGCTGTTTGCGGCTGCTCTTGAGTTCTGCGAGCAGGTCTTTGATCTGCCTGTAGGCATCCTCCTGGCTCATCTTGCCATTGCCCTGAAGGCCCACAATCAGGCCCACGCGCTCGGCAAACTGCTCAAGATTCTGATGGAAGGCCAGCCGGTTGGGGCTCCACTGGCTGCCGTGGTACGAGCTGAAGGATTCCATCGGCGAATGGACCCCTTCAGCGGAACCTAGCGGTTCATCCCCGTGGGTCGCTGGGCTGCTGCTCATGGCGGCGGCTCCTGGGCTTCAGCCGAAGCGCCCAGAGACATAGTCCTGGGTGGCCTGCTGGCTGGGTGCATTGAAGATCTGCTCCGTGGGAGCGAATTCCTCCAGGCAACCCACCTTGCCGTCGATATCGGCCTTGGCCTGCACGTTAAAGAAGCCGGTCATGTCGCTGACACGCACCGCCTGCTGCATGTTGTGGGTGACGATCACGATGGTGTAGCTCTTCTTGAGCTCGTGGATCATTTCCTCGATCTTGAGGGTGCTGATCGGATCGAGGGCCGAGCAGGGTTCATCCATCAGGATCACTTCCGGTTCGATGGCCACGGTGCGGGCGATGCAGAGGCGCTGCTGCTGACCGCCGCTGAGGGCGCAGCCACTCTGTTTGAGTTTGTCCTTGGTTTCGTCCCAGATGGCGGCCTTGCGCAGGGAGCGCTCCACCAGTTCATCCATGTCGCCCTTGTAGCCATTGATGCGGGCACCGAAGGCGATGTTCTCGTAGATGCTCTTGGGGAAGGGGTTGGGCTTCTGGAACACCATGCCGATGCGGCGGCGCACCTCCACTGCATCCACGTCACGCGCGTAGAGGTCCTGGCCATGGAAGAGCACCCGGCCCTTGAGGGTGCATCCTTCGATCAGGTCGTTCATGCGGTTGAGGGCACGCAGCACGGTGCTCTTGCCGCAGCCGGAGGGTCCGATGAAGGCCGTCACCTGGCCCTTGGGAATGTCCATGAAGACATTGCGCACGGCCTCGTTGGTGCCGTAGCTGATGCCCACATTCTCCAGCGACAGGCAGATGTCCGACTGGCTGCTGGAGGAGGCGCTGGTGGTGGGAGAGGAGGAGGTCATGGCGAGTGCGGGTGTCAGGCGCGGGCGAGTTGGCTGAGCCAGCGGGCCAGGAGATTGGCGGCCAGGATCATCAGCACGAGCACAAACGAAGCGGCCCAGGCCAGGGAGATCTGGGCCTGGTAGGGCATGATCGCGAAGTTGTAGATCAGCACCGACATCGTGGCGATGGGGTTGAAGACCCCCTCGGGCCAGAAGGGTGAGAACAGGGCCGTGAAGATCAGCGGAGCCGTTTCGCCGGCGGCGCGGGCAATGCCGAGCACGATGCCGGTCGCGATGGGGGAGAAGGCGGCCGGCAGGGTGATGTGGGTGATGGTCACCATCTTGCTGGCACCCACCCCGAGGGCCCCCAGGCGGAGCTCCTGGGGCACGAGCTTGAGCCCCTCGTCGGTGGTCTTGATGACGGTGGGAATCATCAGCACGGCCAGGGCGATGCCGCCGGCCATGGCGCTGTAGCTCTGGCCGAAGAAGATGCGGGTGCTGACGATCAGGCCGTAGACGAAGACGCCGCAGATGATCGAGGGCACACCGGCCAGCACGTTGGTGCCGAAGCGTACGAAGCTGGCGAAGGAGCCGCCGCTGGAGTATTCGGCCAGGTAGATGCCACCGCCGACCCCCACCGGTATCGCGATCAGGGCGGCGATGGCGGTGACGAGCAGGGTGCCAACGATTGCGTTGCCGATGCCGCCCCCCTCAAGCCCAGGCGCGGGGGGAAGCTGGGTGAGCAGCGAGAAGCTGATCAGCGAGCCACCCTTGATCAGCACGTAGGCCAGCACCAGCACCAGGGGCAGCACGGCGATGGTGGTCGCCAGGCCGGCCAGCCCCGTGAGCACGGCATTCCAGCGGTTGCGGGAGAGCTGGGGGCGGAAGGTGAGTGAGCCGCGCTGGAACCCGCCTGCACTGGCGGCGGGGATGCGGGATCCGGGTGCCTGAGGAGAGAGAGAGGTGTGCATCGGAGCCGGATCAGGTGTATTTCAGGCTGAGGCGCCGCACCACCCACTGGGCCAGCACATTGACCAGCAGGGTGAGCAGCATCAGCACCAGGGCCGCATACATCAGGGCCGACACCTGGTTGCCATCCGCTTCACCGAACTGGTTGGCGAGCATCGAGGAGATGGTGTTACCCGGTGCCAGGAGGCTCCAGCTGAAGTTGTTGGAGTTGCCGATGATCATGGTCACGGCCATGGTTTCGCCCATGGCGCGGCCCAGGGCGAGCATCACGCCGCCGGCGATGCCGGAGACGGCGGCCGGCAGGATCACCTGCAGGATGGCGCCCCAGCGGGTGGTGCCGATGCCGTAGGCGGCCTGACGCAGTTCGGGCGGCACCTGTAGCAGGGAATCCCGGGCGATGGCCGTGATGATCGGCAGGATCATCACCACAAGGATCAGGATGGCGGGTGCCATGCCGGGACCCTGGGGATCGGTGGAGAAGACCGGCAACCAGCCCAGCCTGGTGTAGAGGAAGCTCAGGAAGGGCCGCAGGAAGGGCTCCATCACGAAGATGGCCCACAGGCCGAGCACCACTGAGGGGATGGCCGCCAGCAGCTCCACCATCAGCGCGAGGATGTCGCGCAGCTTGGTGGGAATGATGTTTTCGGTGAGGAAGATCGCGGTGCCCACGCCGAGGGGCACGGCGATCACCAGGGACAGCGCCGACGTGACAATCGTGCCGTAGATGGCGGTGAGGGCGCCGTACTGATCGCCCACCGGATCCCAGTTGGAGGTGGTGAGGAAGGCCAGGCCGTAGGCGCTGATGGCCTGGCGGGAGCCGCCCATCACGGTCAGCAGGATGCCGAGCAGCACCAGGCCCACCAGAGAGGCCAGGGCCACGGTCAACCAGCGGAAGCCGCGATCCGCCAGCTTGTCGCTGACCGGCCGGCGGCGCAGGGTGAAGAGATCAGGGCCTGAATCCAAGCGCATCGGCACGATGGCGAACGGCTGTGAACAGCTTGACTTCACCAATCTCCCACGCAGAAGTTCTCTTGGGTTTAAGGGCCGATTAACGACCGATCAACGTCTGGGCAACAGCCGGGGGCTGTTCGGTCAAGGGGGCCCGGGTCCGGGGCGGCCTCGGCTCAGGCGCCTCCGCCCTTGACCTGCTCCAGCCGCTCCTCCAGGCCGGCGATCAGGGCCAGGGCGAACATCGGTGTCTCCTGAACGGCAAACAGGAACGTCTCCCGGTCCAGTTCCAGGAGGCGGCAGGGCTCCAGCGCCACGGCCGTGGCCTGGCGTCGGTGCCCGCCCGTCACCAGGGCGGCGGCTCCGAAGACGTGGCCTGCCGTGATCCGTTCTGCGGCGGAGCCCCTGGCCTCGCGCAGTTCGATGACCCCCTCCAGTAGCCCATAGAGCCGTTCCCCCGGATCGCCCTCGCGAAACAGCGTTGCGCCGGCCTGAAGGTCGCGGACAGAGCTGGCGTCGGTGAAGGCCTGCACGGTTCGAAGGGCATCGAGCGACATGGTCCACCGGGCGGGTCAGGGGCAGTCTGCGCGATTGACGCTTCCAGAGGATTAAGAACCCCTTAAAGGTTTGATTGTGTTGCTCATTCAATCAACCTGCCCGGCCATAACCCAGGCATAACCTCTCTGGCCTGTTTGTGGGCCAGAGTTGTACAAAGTTGCCCCTCTTCGGCGTCATGCGCGGACGACCCCTGGCCTGTCTTCTGGTGGTGCTGCTGGTAAGCGTCCGCCCCGGCGCTGCCCAGACCGCCGCTTCGAAGCCCGCCAGCGCAAAGCCGGCAGGCACGGTGCGGATCAATGGCTCCAGCACGGTGCTGCCCCTGGCCCGTGAGGCCGTGCGCAGTTTTCAGGCAAGCGGCCAGAACCGCGGCAGCCGCTTTGAGCTGGGAGCCAGCGGCACCAGTGCCGGCTTCCGCCAGTTCTGCGCAGGTCGGCTGAGCATCGCCACGGCCTCACGGCCCATCAGCGGCACCGAGCTCGCGCAGTGTGAAGCCCGCGGGGTGCGTTTCATCGAGCTTCCCGTGGCCTTTGACGCCATCACCGTGGTGGTACATCCCAGCAACCGTTGGCTCGCTCAGATCACCACGGCCCAGCTCAGAAGGCTCTGGAACCGCAAGGCCGAAGGAACCATCCGACACTGGAAGCAGGTCGATCCCACCTGGCCGGATCTGGCGATTCGTCTGTGCGGACCCGGCCAGGATTCGGGAACCTTTGACACCTTCAACAAGGCGATCAATGGCCAGGAGGACAATTCCCGACGTGATTACACCGCCAGCGAGGACGATGACGTTCTCGTGCGCTGCGTGGCCACCAACCCGGATTCCCTCGGCTACTTCGGCTTCGACTACTACCAGTCCAACCGCAAGGCCCTGAAGGCCCTGGCTGTGGTGGGACCGCGGGGCCCGGTTCTGCCGTCCCAGGCCACGGTGCAGCAGTCGCAGTACATCCCCCTCTCGCGCGCGCTGTTCCTCTACGTGAATGAGCGTGATCTTCAGCAGCAGCCCCTCGTGCGGCAGTTCGTCAATGCCACCCTGCAGCAGGGAACGGCTGTGGCCGAGCGCTCCGGTGTGATCCCCCTGCCCGATTCCACCTATCGCCTGGTGGCGGCCAAGCTCTATCGCAACATCGCCGGCACGGCTTTTGATGGCACCCTGCCGGTGGGCCTCACCCTCGGCAAGATCCTGCAGCGCAGCTTCGCCGAACACAAACAGCCGCAGTTCCGCTAGGGATCGCCCGACTCCGCCCAGAATGGGCCCGTTGCCCCCTCCGCTCCTATGGCCCCCAGCAGCGATCCCGGCGCCGACCGCCAGCTCACCCTGCTGAAGATCGCCTGCAGCGTGGCCTGGGCCGATGGCGAGGTGTCGCCGGAGGAGCGCAGCCTGCTGCTGAAACTGGTGGCCCGCTACTTCCCTGCGGAGCCGGATCAGGAGTCCCTGGAGTCCGCCGCTGAACAGCTCACGGCCTGGGCCCAGGATTCCGCCCTGCTGGACGGGCTGATCGCCCGGCTGGAGAGCGAGGAAGACCGGCTGCTCGCCCTCAAGCTCGGCTACCTGATGGCCCGGGTCGGCCAGCGCCCAGAGGACAGCTCCCCGATCAACAGCCAGGAGAAGGCGGCCTACCGACGGCTCGTGGAGGGTCTGGGCCTGGGTGAGGCCCAGATCCAGGAGGTGGAATGGGCTTCCGAGCAGGAGCTGACCGCCCGCAAGGGCCCCTGGGGCGTGCTGGGCTCCCTGTTCGGCGACCTGGGCAACTGGCCCACCCGGGAGATGCTGGAGATCCCCGGGGTGCAGTGGCTGTGAGCCGCCGCTTTCTGCTGGGCGTTCAGTTCAGCCGCGCCCCCTGGCTGAGCCGCTGGCGCTGATCCGTCAGCACCTGGGCCAGGTCCGGATGGCGGTGCAGTTCGGGATCTGAGGCCATCAGGTCCTGGGCCACGCGGCGGGCCTGCTCCAGCACCTCGCCGTCGTCGGTGAGGCTGGCCAGGGCCAGGTCCGGCAGGCCGCTCTGGCGGGTGCCCAGCACCGCCCCCGGGCCCCGCAGCCGCAGGTCCATCTCGGCGATCTCGAAGCCGTCGGTGGAGTGCACCAGCACCTCCAGCCGCTGGCGGGCCACGGCGTTGCGGCTGTCGTTGATCAGCAGGCAGTGGCTGGCGGCCGCCCCGCGGCCCACCCGGCCCCGCAGCTGGTGCAGCTGGGCCAGGCCGAAGCGATCGGCGTGCTCGATCACCATCACGCTTGCCTCCGGCACGTCCACGCCCACCTCCACCACCGTGGTGCTCACCAGCACGTGGCTCTCGCCCCGGGCGAAGGCGCCGATGGCGGCCTGCTTGTCGGCGCTGCCCATGCGGCCGTGGAGCAGGCCCACCGACAGCTCGGGGAACACCTCCTCGCTGAGCTGGCGGTGCACCTCCACCGCCGAGCGCAGATCCAGCTTCTCCGACTCCTCCACCAGGGGCAGCACCACGTAGGCCCGCTGGCCGGCGGCCACCTCCTCGCGGATCAGGCCATAGGCCTCGTGCCGCTCGCCCCCCTTGAGCATCGCCGTGCGGATCGGCGTGCGGCCCGGCGGCAGCTCGTCGATCTGGCTCACCTCCAGGTCGCCGTGCAGCGAAAGGGCCAGGGTGCGCGGGATCGGCGTGGCCGTCATCGTCAGCAGGTGGGGCTGCAGGCCCTTGTCCAGCAGCCGGTTGCGCTGGGCCACCCCGAAGCGGTGCTGCTCGTCCACCACCACCAGGCCCAGGCGCGCGAACTGCACCGGGTCCTCCAGCAGGGCGTGGGTGCCCACCAGCATCTGCAGGTTGCCGTTGGCCAGATCCGCCAGCAGTTCCCGCCGCCGCCGGGCCGGGGTGGAGCCCGTGAGCAGGGCGCAGCTCACGTGCAGCTGGGGCAGCCAGGCGCAGAGCTTCTGGTAGTGCTGCTCCGCCAGCACCTCGGTGGGGGCCATCAGCGCCCCCTGGCAGCCGGCATCGATGGCGGTGAGCAGGGCGGCGATGGCCACCACGGTCTTGCCGCTGCCCACGTCGCCCTGCACGAGCCGGGCCATGGGCTGCTCCTGGGCCAGATCGGCGCGGATCTCCACCAGCACCCGCCGCTGGGCCCCGGTGAGGGGGAAGGGCAACAGCTCCAGGAAGGCCTGCACCAGGCTGCGGCCGGCACCCGTGCCGGCCAGCGCCGGGGCCGTTGGTGCCAGGGCGGGGGCGGGTCGGCTGGTGAGCTCACGGCGGCGCTGCAGCAGCCCCAGCTGCAGCAGCAGAAACTCGTCGAACACCAGCCGGCGCCGCGCGGCGCTGAGGCTCTCCTGGTTGGCGGGCTGGTGGATCTGGGTCAGGGCGGTGGGCAGAGCCACCAGCCCCTGCTGCTCCAGCAGCTCCGCCGGCAGTGGATCGCCCCAGGCGGCGGCCGCCGCCAGCACGGGCTGGATCGCCGCCCGCACCCGCTCGGCCGTGAGCCCCTCGGTGAGCCCGTACACCGGCAGCAGGCGCCCGATCTGCTGGCTCTGCAGCGGCGCGTTGGAGCCCTCCAGCACCTCCATCAGCGGGTCCTGGAACACCGGGCCGTAGGGCGTTTCCTTCACCAGGCCGCTCACCGCCACGGTGGCCCCCAGCGGGTACTGGCGCTGCTGGGCCTTGAGCCAGCCGGGGGAGGAGAAGCGCTTGCCCGCGAAGAACTTCGAGACCCGCAGCCGCCCGGTGATGTCCTGCAGCTGCAGCTCCAGGATCGAGAGGTTGGGGTTGCGGGGGCTGGTGAAGCTGTTGGTACGCCGCACCGTGGCCACGATCGTGGCGGTGCGGCCCGGCTCCAGGGAAGCGATGCGCACCAGGTTGGCGTAGTCGAGATAGTCGCGCGGGTAGTAGCGCAGCAGATCGCGGGCCACAAACAGGCCGAGGGCCGCCAGCTTCTGGGCGGTCCTGGGGCCGACGCCGCGGATCTCCGCCAGGGGCGTGTCGGGGTGCAGGGCTGGGGTGGCGCCGGGGCGCAGCGGTTCCCGGGCGGGTTGCTCCGGTGCTACCTCCGGTGCCGCCGCCAGCCGCAGCCGCGGTGGCGCCACGGGGGTTGGGGGCTCCAGGGCCCGCTGCAGCTCGTGCAGGGCCTGGCGGGTGCGCCGCACCAGCCCCTGGCGGCGGGCCAGGTTGAGGTCGCCGTAGCCGGCGTAGGCAGCGGCTAGCTCCTGCAGCAACTGGCGCTGGGGAGGATTCAGGCCGGCCGGAGGCTCCAGGCACTGGCGGGCCAGGAAGGCGCTGAAGCGCTCGCGACGGCCCTGCAGGTCGTCGAAGCCGCGCTCGGCCTCCAGCTGCAGGGCCTGCTGCAGCGGCCGGATCCAGGCCTGGCTCGCCGGAGCGGACCCGCCTAGGGGTTCGGTTTCGGGACGCTGTCCTGCAACCACTGCTGTTCCGCCTGGAGGGCCAGCGCCCGCTGCTGCCAGTAGCGGTGCCGCTGGGCCATTGTGCGCAATTCCCGGCGCCGCTGCTCCAGCCGGCGCCGGCAGCTGCGCAGCCTGGGCTGCTCGTACTCCAGATCGCCGGCCCGCAGCAGCACCGCCAGAACCTGCGGCGGCGTGCCCTGCGGGCCGTTGCCCTCCGGGAAGGGCAGCGGCAGGCGCAGCAGGTTGGCGGGGGCGGACTGGGCCTCCACCTGCCCGGTCAGCACCGCATCCAGCAGGTTGGGCGGCAGCAGGCTGCGGCTGAGCCGCAGCCGCATCAGCTCCAGGTTGAGGGCGTGGGAGAGGTTGCGCAGCCGCCGATCCAGGGCCCGATCCAGCTGGTGCCACCAGCGCAGCAGCGCCGCCGGATCGCGGGGCAGCAGGCCGTCGCTGCAGTCATGCGCCTCCGCAGCGGACGACGGTTCCGGCCTGGCGCCTGCGTCCGGGTCCAGCGGGCTCTCCTCGTCGTCTGCTTCGAAACCCTCCGGCTCGCCTGGCGGGCGCAGGCCTGCGTTGACGGGCTGGCCCAGGCCTTCGGCCGCCATGGCGAACAGAGCCTCGAACACGGCCTGCCGCTGCGCGTCCTGCTCCCCGGACCCTTGGGGGCTGGAGGAGCGCGCCGGCCGCCGGGGCGGCTGTGATGGGCCCTCGGAGGCGGCCCCAGGGGGGTTCCCAGCTGCTGCGTCAGGCCAAGCCACAGGCGTGTCCGCAGCAGCGGCTTCCGGCGCCCACTCCTCGGGCAGCTCCTGGTCGGGAGTCTCCTCTTCAGGAGCTTCCTCTGCCGCAGCCTCCTCCTCGTCGGGCAGCGGCGCGCCAGCCACGTCCAGGTCTGGCGGCGCCGCGACACTCTCCGTCAGGCCCAGCAGATCGGCCAGGCCCGGCATGCCCTGCAGGAACAGGTCGGCGGAGAGGGGCAGATCCAGCCCCAGGCTCACGGACCCCTGCGGCAGGGCGGCTGCCTCGTCGTCGTTCTCGTTGTCGTCCTCGTGGTCGTCCTCGCCGTCGCCGTCGGATCCAGCGTCGGGTTCGCTGGCATCGGCGGCCAGGGCCTCCAGCAGGCGGCGCTGCTCGGCCCGCTCGCGGCGCTGCCGTTGCCGCTCCACCTGGCCGGCCAGGCTCAGTAGCTGCTCCACCGTGAGCAGACAGCCGCAGCGCTGGCTCAGCTCCCGCAGCCGCTCCTGCAGCCCCCGACGCTGCTCGCCATCCAGGCGGGCGTAGCGCTCGGGGTGCACCTGGGTGGCCAGATGAAAACAGGCCTGCTGCACAGCCGGCAGCAGGCCTTCACGCAGCACCTGGAGGTAGAGGGCCAGGTCGCGGTACAGACCCGGCGCCAGCTGTTCCTGCTGATGCAGCAGCAGCTGCAACTGGCGCTGGGCCTCCGCCAGGGGCCGGGCGTTGGGGTGCAAGGTCAGGCAGCCTTGCCCATGGCGGCCACTTCGGCGGCGAAGTCGGCCTTCTCCACCTCGATGCCCTCGCCCAGGTTGAAGCGGGTGAAGCGGCGCACCTGAATGTTCTCGCCCACCTTGCCGGCCACCTGCTTCACGAGCTCGCCCACGGTGAGGCTGCTGTCCTTGATGAAGGGTTGATCCAGCAGGGCCAGCTCCTTGAGGCGCTTGCCGATGCGGCCCTCAACGATCTTGACCTTCATCTCCTCCTTCTTGCCGGCCAGGTCGTCACGACCCATCTCGATCGCCTTTTCGCGCTCGGCCACCGCGGCGGGGATCTCGTCGGTGGTCACGTACTCCACGCCGGGGCAGGCGGCGATCTGCATCGCCACGTTGCGCAGCAGCTCCTGGAACACATCGCCGCGGGCGACGAAGTCGGTCTCGCAGTTCACCTCCACGAGCACGCCCACGCGGGCACCGGTGTGGATGTAGCTGCCGATGGCGCCTTCGGCGGCGGTGCGGCCCGACTTCTTCTCGGCGGTGGCAATGCCCTTCTGGCGCAGCCACTCGGTGGCCTTGGCGGCGTCACCGTTGTTCTCGGTGAGGGCCTTCTTGCAATCCATCATGCCTGCGCCGGTCTTGTCGCGCAGTTCCTTGACGAGCTTGGCGGAGATCTCAGCCATGGGAGGAAGGGGGGAGGGGGTATGGGTTGGGTCGTGGAGCCGCCGCGGACCGGGCTGCCGGCAGCGGTTGCAAACAGACATGGAGCCCCCACCAGGGAGCTCCAGGAAAGACATGGGAGGCGGAGGCCGGTGCGAGAGCAGCACCGGAGAGGGATCAGCCCTCTTCGTCCTCGTAGCCGCCGCGCTGGTCGTTGGCGCCGTGGCGACCCTCATTGATGGCATCGGCCAGGCGACCTAGCACCAGCTGCACCGAGCGCACGGCGTCGTCGTTGCAGGGGATGGGCACGTCGCAGAGGTCGGGATCGCAGTTGGTGTCGAGCATCGACACCAGGGGGATATCGAGCTTGCGGGCCTCGAGCACGGCGTTGGTCTCGCGGCGCTGGTCCACCAGCACCACCACGTCGGGCAGGCGGCGCATGTTCTTCAGACCACCCAGGTACTTCTGCAGGCGCTCCAGTTCGCGGCGCAGCACGGCACCTTCCTTCTTGGGACGCATGGCGATGGCGCCGGAAGACTCCATGCGCTCCAGGTCCTTGAGGCGGTCGATGCGGGCGCGCATCGTGGTCCAGTTGGTGAGCATGCCGCCCAGCCAGCGCTGGTTCACGTAGGCGGCGCCGCAGCGGGTCGCCTCCTGGGCGATCACCTCGGAGGCCTGCTTCTTGGTGCCCACGAACAGGAAGCGCTTGCCGCTGCGGGCGGCACTGCGGGTCCACTTGTAGGCGTTGTTCATGCAGACGGCGGTCTGCACGAGGTCAATGATGTGGACACCGTTGCGCGCGCAGTAGATGTAGCGCGACATCTTCGGGTTCCAGCGGCGGGTTTGGTGCCCGAAGTGGGCACCCGCCTCCATCATTTCGGCGAGGGTAACGACAGCCATTTCAGTGGGGGTTTCGGGTTCGCCTCCACCTGCCTAGGGATCCGGGAGGCCACCGGCCCGGAACGGGGCTGGGGCTGGTCTCAGATCACCCGAAACACGCAGGTGTGCGGAGTGAAGTTGGACCTCGGCACCCTATCAAATGGCCGTCAGGCCAGGCCTTCGGCCCGGGCCTCGGCGAACAGGGCCCGCACGCCGATGCGGTTCAGCGGCAGCCGCAGCAGCTCCATCGCCAGCCCCGGCTTGCCGTGGCGGATCAGCCAGGCCAGCAGCGGCCGCAGGCTGCGCTCGTTGAGCAGTCCCCCCAGCGTCAGCAGTTCCCAGAGCAGCCGGTGCAGCACGGTGAACTGGATGATGAAGCGCACCCGCCGGGTGGGGTGCTTGCGGTAGAAGACCAACCCCATCTTGGCCCGCTCCCGCTCCACCTGGATCAGGCGTGGGATCTGCTCCAGGCTCAGGGCCGGGTGCCAGTGGTAGCCCACGGCCTCGGGGCAGCGCACCAGCACCACCCCCAGGCGGCGTAGCCGCTCGCCCAGTTCCAGGTCCTCCCAGCCGTAGAGGCGGAAGCGGGTGTCGAACAGGCCGCTGGTCTCCAGCACCTGGCGGTCGATCGCCACGTTGCCGGTGGCGAAGTAGGCCCAGGAGAGGTCCCGCAGCTTGTGGGGCTCGCTGCTGGGGTGCTCGAAGTTGGCGGTGTTGATCACCGCGCCGTAGGTGAAGCAGAGCCGGTTGCCGCTGCGCCGCCAGTGGGCAGCCAGGGCCTCGGCGTGGGCCGCCAGGAAGCCCTCGGTCACCACCAGGTCGCTGTCGATGAACACGATCACATCGCCGCGGGCCTGCTCCACGCCGCGGTTGCGGCCCTCGGCCGGGCCGCCGTGGTCCTGCTGGACCAGGCGCACGTGGGGGAACTGCTGCGCCTCGCGCTGCAGCCAGGCCACGGTGTCGTCGGTGGAGCCGTCGTCCACCAGCACCACCTCATAGCCCTCGATCGCCTCGCCCTCCAGGCGGGCCTGCAGCTGCTGCTGCTCCAGGGCCCGCAGGCACTTCTCGAGGATCGACCGGCGGTTGTAGGTGGGGATGACGACGCTGAAGAACATGGCCCGGGCCCTTGAGGTGTGAACGGGTCAACGTGAACGGGTCAAAAAAAGGGGATCCCGCAGGATCCCCGAGCCAGCTCCGTGATCGGCAGATGCGCACGATCGGAAATGGTTCCGTCGGCGACGGCGATCAGTCGGCGACGGCGATCAGTCGGCGCTGCCGATCAATCAGCGCTGCCGATCAATCAGCGGCGCCGCCGTTGTTGGCGGTTCCGGTCACACCGTTGCCGGCACCTTCACCACGGCCGTCGTTGCGGAGCTTGCGCTTCTTGAACTTGCGGGCGTAGGCGCGGTTGCGCTCCTGCTTTTCCTTCTTGAGGTTGCGGCGCTTGGCCATGGCGGCGGTGGATCGGGTGGAAGAACCTCCACCCTACTGAACCGGGACATCCGCCAGGTGCTCCCGGCTCCACAGGCGCTGACCCGAGCCCGGCTCCACCAGACGGCCGTCCTCCATGCGCAGCACGCGATCGGCCAGGTCGAGGATGCGGGGGTCGTGGGTCACCATCAGCACGGCGCAGCCCTGCTCCCGGGCCAGCTGCTGCAGCAGTTCCACCACCTCGCGGCCGGTGCGGCTGTCGAGGGCGGCGGTGGGTTCATCGGCCAGCAGCAGCCGCGGCCGGGCCGCCAGGGCACGGGCGATCGCCACCCGCTGCTTCTGGCCGCCGGAGAGGTCGTGGGGCAGCTTGTGCAGCTCATCGCCCAGGCCCACCGCCCGCAGCCACTCCCGCGCCTGATCGCGGCGGGCCCGGTAGCTGAAGCCCGGCAGCAGGTCGGCGCCCATCTGCACGTTCTGCTCGGCGCTGAGGCAGCGCAGCAGGTTGTGGCCCTGGAAGATCATGCCGATCGAGCGGCGCAGCTGCTGGCGGGTCCGCCGCCCGGATCCGTTCAGCTCCTGGCCCAGCACCTGTACCTGCCCCTGCTGCACCGAGCGCAGGGCCCCCACCAGGGAGAGCAGGGTGGTCTTGCCGCAGCCCGAAGGGCCCGTGAGCAGCACCACCTCGCCGGCGGCTACGCGGAACTGCAGCCCATCGATCACCTGGCGGCGCATGCTGCCGTGGCCGTACCAGTGGCTGAGGTCCTCCACCGCAATGGCGATCGGGGCGCCGCTGGCCGGCGCCTGGGGGTCGAGGCTGAGCAGGCTGTCGGCCATCAGAAGATCTCCGCTGGATCGGCATCGCCCAGCCGGCGCATCGCCAGGGCCGCCGAACCCATGCACATGATCAGGATCAGGCTGAACACCAGGGTGGCCCGGCCGGTGTCCATCGCCACGGGAAGGTTGGTGGCGTTGCGCACCACCAGGTAGAGGCCCTGGCCGGCGGCGAAGGCGGGGATGTAGCCGAGGATCGCCAGCAGCAGACCCTCCCGCGCCACCACGCCCAGCAGGTGGGTGAGCCGATAGCCCATGGCCATCAGGGTGGCGTATTCGGGCAGGTGATCGCTCACATCCGAATAGAGGATCTGGTACACGATCACGCAGCCCACCACGAAGCCCATGCCGGCCCCGAGGGTGAAGATGAAGCCGATCGAGGTGCTGGTGCGCCAGTAGTCCTGCTCGAAGGCGATGAAGCCCGCCTTGGTCAGCACCTGCACATCGGATGGCAGCTCGCGGCGCAGGCGGGCCTGAACCGCCGCCACATCGGCCCCGGGCCGCAGCCGTACCAGGCCCACCTCGATGCTGCCGGGGGGCGTGTTGGGCAGCAGCTGCAGGAAGGTCTCGCTGCTGGTGAGCAGGTTGCCGTCGGCGCCGAAGGAGGTGCCGAGGCTCACCAACCCACCGACGCGGATGCGCTTGCCGGAGATCTCGCTCTCCACCGTGCGGCCCTGTTTGAACCACGGGGCCACCGGGCCGAATTCCGGCCGGGAGAGCTCATCGAACAGCACCCGGCCCCGCTCGCTCAGCACCCGCGCCTTGGCGGCCAGGCCCGGGTCGGTGAACAGGGGATCGGTGGGCTCGAAGCCCAGGGTGAGGATCGATCGGGTGGCCCGGGTCTCGGGGTTGCGCCAGAGCAGCAGGCTCCAGTGCACCGGGGTCACGCCAGTGACCTCCGGGTCGGCCAGGGCCTGCACCAGGCGCCGGCGCGGGAAGCCGGCCATGCTCACCGAGCTGCTGGAGCGGGGGCTGATCAGCACCAGATCGGCGTCGAACAGCCTGTGGATGGTCACGCTGGCGTCGAACAGTCCGTCGCGGAAGCCGAACTGCATGAACATCAGGATCCCGGCGAAGCTGATGCCCGCCAGGGCCACCGCCAGGCGCACCGGCTGGCGGGTCAGCAGCAGCCAGGCCAGGGGGATGCGCCGGGATCCCCACCAGGCGGTCAGCCAGGCCAGGGGGTTCAAGGCTGGAAGCGGGCGATGATCTTCAGACCCGCCAGCCGCGCCACCCGCTCGGCATCGGCCGGATCGATCGCCAGCCGCACCTCCACCACCCGGGCATCGGCGTCGCCGGTGGGGTCGGTGGAGAGCACCTGTCGCTGGCGCACCTGGGGCGTGATCCGGATCACCCGGGCCCGCAGGCTGCCGCTGAAACCGCCGTTCTCGCTGGTGAGGGTCACCGACTGGCCGGGGCGCACCCGGCCGATGTCGCTCTCGTACACCTCCGCCACCGCCTCCATGGCGGTGCCGGCGCCGAGCTCGAGGATGCCGTTGTCGCCGGGGCGCTCGCCGGTGCGGGCATGGAGCCGCAGCACGGTGCCGTCGATCGGGGCCCGCAGCTCGCTCTGGATCAGGTCGGTTTCCACTTTGGCCAGGGAGGCGCGGGCCTCATCGCGCTGGCCGCGCAGCTCCAGCAGCTTGATCTCGCGGTTCTCCAGGTCGCCGGCGGCGGTGGCTCCGCGGCTGGCCAGCTGGCGGTAGCGGGCGGTGTCGCGCTCCAGAAGCACCAGCTGGCGCTCAAGGCTGGCGATGCGGGTCTGCAGCACCCGGCGATCGGCCAGCAGGCCGGGGCGGTTGTCGAAGCTGGCCAGCAGCTGGCCCTGGCTGACGCGGTCGCCCTCCTGCACCAGCAGCGTGCTGATGCGGGGGCTGCCGCCCGGGCCGCTGATCGGCGCCGCCAGCTTGCGCACGTCGCCGGCCGGCTCGAGCCGGCCCAGGGCTGACACCGCCTCGATGCGGGCCACCGGGGCCTTGGCCACCGCCGGCGCCGGCTTGCTGGGCGGGCGGCTGCGCAGCAGCACAACACCGGTCAGCAGCGCCAGCACGGCGACGCCGCCGATCAGCAGCGGCCTGGGCCAGCCCTGTTCACCCGTCATGGGGCGAAGGAGGCCAGGGGCGCCGGGTCGTCGAAGAGCAGCTCCTCGATGTAGCGGTCCGCCCACTGGGGGTTGAACGCCTTCTCCAGCACGCGGCGGGTCTTGTCGTTGCGTTTCTGTTGCTGGCAATAGGAGAGCTGGCCCTGGTGGCGTTCAACGCTAGAGGGATGCCCCACGGGTTGCGGTTCGCAACGACGGCTGGCTTCTGCCAGCACTCTGAGGTAGTCGGCCACCAGGTCCACGAACTGCTGCTCCTCCGCCGCATCGGCCGGGCGGATGAAGCGCACGTAGGGGGAGAAGATCGTGCCCCAGGCCGGCAGCTCCCGCTCCTGGCTGAAGGGGCGCGGCGGCAGGCCCTCCAGGGCCGTCACGACCGCCTCAGGCAGGCTGCCGGTGACCGGCGACAGGTCCACGATCGCGGCGGACACCACGCCGCGGCCGGCCACGATGTCGGCTCCGAACACCGGCAGGTCGCAGCGGGGATCGGGGAAGAACACGCAGTGCAGGATCTGCAGGCCGGCGCCGAGCCGGGCGGTTTCCAGGTGCAGCTTGCGCAGGCCCCGGCTGCGGCGCAGCTCGTTGCGGATGTAGAGGTCCTCGCCGTCGAGGCTGCCGCTGATCGCCTCCAGGGCCGGATCCACCGCCAGGGGCTCGAGCTCCGGCAGCTCCGCCCAGCACTGGCGGATCCGCTCGGCCAGGGCGTCCACCAGCGGGTGCACCCCCAATGCGGAAGACGTCATGGCGCGGGCAGCGGCAACACTGCCGCGATCCTGCCAGCAGAATGCGGTGTCTCACCCGGTCCCACCGGCTTTGCCCCCAGCGCGAGCAGCTGGCCAACGGGGTGGAGCTGGTGGCCCTCGACCTGCCCGAGGCACCGGTGGTGTGCCTGGACTTCTGGTGCCGGGCCGGCAGTGCCCAGGAGCGGGAGGCGGAATCGGGGCTGGCCCACTTCCTCGAGCACATGGTGTTCAAGGGCAGCGAGCACCTGGCCGCCGGCGACTTCGACCTGCAGGTGGAGGCCCTCGGTGGCACCAGCAACGCCGCCACCGGCTTCGACGACGTTCACTACCACGTGCTGATCCCGCCGGCGGCGGCCGGCGAGGCCCTGGAGCTGCTGCTGGATCTGGTGCTGCACCCCCGCCTCGACGCCGGCGACTTCGCCATGGAGCGCCAGGTGGTGCTCGAGGAGCTGGCCCAGAGCGAGGACCAGCCGGAGGAGGTGGCCTTCCAGGAGCTGCTGCGCCGCGCCTGCCCCGACCACCCCTACGGCCGGCCGATCCTGGGGCGCCGCGAGGCCCTGGAGGGCCATGACCCCACCGGCATGGCCGCCTTCCAGCGGCGCCACTACCGCTCCGACCGGGTCTGCCTGGCCCTGGCCGGGCCCCTGGGGGATGCCGCCGGGCAACGGTTGCTGGAGGGGGTGCGGCACTCCGCCCTGGCCGGCCTGCAGCCCGCGGTGGCGCTCGGCTCCGGGGCGCCCGCGGACGGACCCGAGCCCCTGAACTTGCAACCCGGTGAGCACACGCTGGAGCTGCCGCGGCTGGAGGCGGCCCGGCTACTGATGGCCTGGCAGCTGGCCCCTGCCCACGACCAGGAGGCCGTGGTGGGTGCCGACCTGCTCACCACCCTGCTGGCCGAGGGGCGCCGCAGCCGGCTGGTGGAGCGGCTGCGGGAACAGCGCCGGCTGGTGGAGAGCGTGGACCTGGATCTGAACGTGCTGGAGGCCGGCAGCCTGGTGCTGCTCGAAGCCGTGGCCGACCCCGAGCACCTCGACGCGGTGCAGCGGGAGGTGCAGCAGGTGTGGGAGGAGCTGGCCGAGGCGCCACCGTCGGAGGCGGAGCTGGAGCGGGCCCAGCGGCTCGTGGGCAACGGCTACCGCTTCGGCCTCGAGGCCGCCGGCTCGGTGGCCGGGCTGCTGGGCAATAACAGCGTCTGGGGCCGGCGCCAGGGGCTGGCGGCGCCGCTGGAGCTGATGCAGCGCTGGAGCGCCGAGCGGCTCTGGCGGGAGCTGGTGCCGCAGCTCGATCCCTGCCACGCCTTCACCCTGCGGGCCCTGCCGACATGACCAGCACCCGTCCCACCCCCGCGCTTGCCGATCCCGCCGTGGAGGGGCCCGGCCTGCGCCGCTTCGCTCTGCCCGGCGGTCTGCCGGTGTGGGTGATCGAGCGCGCCGGTCCGGCGATCCTCTCGGCCAAGCTCTGGATCCGCGGCGGCAGCAGTGCCGACCCCGGGGGTGAGCGCGGCGTGCACCAGCTGCTGGCCGGCGTGCTCAGCCGCGGCTGCGGGCCCTGGAGCGGCGAGGCCCTGGCGGACCTGGTGGAGGGCCGCGGTGCCGGCCTGCGCTGCGAGGCCGCCGAGGACGGCCTGCTGGTGAGCCTCAAGTGCGCCTCGGCGGACGCCCCGGCCCTGCTGCCGCTGCTGCTGAGCCTGGTGCAGCAGCCCTGGCTGGTGCCGGATCAGATCGATCTGGAGCGCCAGCTCAACCTGCAGACCCTGCAGCGCCAGCAGGAGGATCCCTTCCAGGTGGCCCATGACGGCCTGCGGGAGCTGCTCTACGGCACGGGGCCCTACGGCCACGACCCGCTGGGGGTGGAGGCGGAGCTCGAGGGCCTTGGCCGTGAGGCGCTGCAGCGCCAGGCGGGCGCCCTGGGCCAGGCGGGGGCCGTGCTGGTGCTGGCCGGCCAGGCGCCCGCGGATCTGGAGCCGCTGCTGCTGCAGGGCCAGGGCGATGGGCCCTGGGCGGTGCAGGCCCCGGCGCGGCGGCCCGGGCCCGCGGGGCACAGCGGCGAGCGTCTGGCTACGGCGATCGATGAGACCGAGCAGCTGGTGCTGATGCTTGGGGCCACCACCACGGCCCTGGGCGAACCCCAGGCCCTGGCCCTGCGGCTGCTGCACTGTCACCTGGGCATCGGCATGTCCAGCCGCCTTTTCGTAGCCCTGCGCGAGGAGCACGGCCTGGCCTACGACGTGGGGGTGCACCATCCGGCCCGGCTGGGGGCGGCCCCGTTCGTGTTCCACCTCTCCAGTTCGGCGGAGCGGGCCGTGCTGGCCACCCGGGAGCTGCTCAACGAGTGGCAGCGCCTGCTGGACCAGCCCCTCAGCGAGGCGGAACTGGCGCTGGCCAAGGCCAAGTTCCGCGGCCAGGAGGCCCTGGGTCGCCAGACCTGCAGCCAGGTGGCGGATCGCCACGCCCTGGTGCTGGGCCATGGCCTCCCCTTCGACTTCGCCGACCGGTCGCTGACCGCCGCCGAAGCGCTCACCGCCGCGGATCTGCAGGCGGCGGCGCGGCAGCTGCTGGCGCGACCCTGCCTCAGCCTCTGCGGCCCCCAGCAGGCCCTGGCGGAGGCGGAGCGGGCCTGGAGCGGCCACGCCCTGGCTGCGTGACGCCGGGCTGACTCAGTGCGCCACCACCTCCAGCTGGCTGCGCTCCAGCAGGAACGTGCCGCGCCGGAAGCGAACCGCCAGCTGCTCCAGGGCCCGCAGACCCACCACCTGGCCCAGCTCATCCGCATCCACCAGATCGGGCGGCCGCAGCATCGGCATCGGATCGGCCGTCTTGAGGTAAGTGGGGGCTGCGACCAGGCGCACGGTCGCCCCCACCGCCACGGTCATCTCCGCGGCGCCCGCCGCGGCCTCCTGGGCCGGCGCTGCTGCTGAGCCCGCCGCAGGGGAGCGCTGGTCCCCGGCAGCCGCGGGCATGGCCAGGGGCTGGGCCGTGGGCGTGGGCTGCGGCTCGGGGGCGGTGCCGTCCATGGGATCCGGGGTTGCAGCTGACCCACTCTCCTGCAGGATGGTCCCAGCCTTCGGCCCCCCTTTGCGCGCGCTTGCCAACTGGACTGGTGCCGTCGCCGGCCTGCTGCTGATCCTCACGGGCGGACTGATCCAGGCGGCCCTGCCCCTGCCGGGCGCGGCCGGGGTCCAGCTCGTGAGCCTGCCGATCACCCTGCAGGTGCCCGCCCTGCTGCTCACGGCCCTGGTCTGCGGCCCGCGGCCGGCCCTGCTGGCGGGGGTGGCCTACATCAGCCTGGGCCTGTTCCAGCTGCCTGTGTTCCACACCGGCGGTGGCCTGGCCTATCTGCTGGATCCCGGCTTCGGCTACCTGGCGGGTTTCCTGCCGGCGGCCTGGGTCACGGGCCGGCTGGCCAGGCAGCAGGGCATGGACAACGTGCTCAGCCTGGCGATGGCGGCGCTGGTGGGTCTGGCGGTGCTGCAGCTCTGCGGCCTCGCCAACCTGCTGCTCGGCGGCCTGGCCGGTCGCTGGGGCGGCGGCCTGCCCCAGCTGCTGCTGAGCTACAGCGTGGGCCCCTTGCTGCCCCAGGTGCTGCTCTGCTGCGCGGTGGCGGTGCTGGCCCGGGGCCTGAGGCGCCTGCTGCTGATCGAGGCCCCGTGAGGCAGCCCCGATGAACCCGTCCAGTTCCCCGCGCAGCGCCCTGGCAGGTCGGCGGCGCCTGGCCGCCTATGGCCTCGCCCTGCTGGTGGTGCTGGTGGATCAGCTCAGCAAGGCCTGGGTTGTGGAGCACCTGGCCCTGCGCGGCAGCGCCCCCCTGCTGCCGGGGCTGCTGCGGCTGCAGCTGGCCTACAACACGGGCGCCGCCTTCAGCCTGCTGCGGGATTCAACCCTGGCCCTGGGCCTGGTGAGCCTGGTGGTGAGCCTGGCCCTGGTGGTGTGGATCCAGGGCAGCGGGCCGCTGCGGCGCTGGCAGCTGCCGGCGGCCGGCCTGCTGCTGGGGGGTGCCGTGGGCAACGGCATCGACCGCTGGCGCCTCGGCAGCGTGGTCGACTTCCTGGAGTTCGTGCCCGTCCGCTTCCCGATCTTCAACGCCGCGGATGTGGCCATCAACCTGGCGGTGCTCTGCCTGCTGATCGACCTGCTGCGACGCGATGGCCCCGGCGATCAGCCACCCCATGACCGCTGAGGGCCTGCGCCGCTGGCTGACTCCAGCCCGTCCGGGCGTTGCGGCCGAGCTGGAGCTGCTCTGCCCAGGCCAGGATCCGCGGCAGCTGGTGCTGCACGGCGGCACCTACCGCCTCGGCCGCGACCCTCGCCAGGAGATCGCCCTGCCCCACGGGGCCGTGAGCAAGCAGCATGCCCTGCTGGAGCAGATGGGCCGCCACTGGCTGCTGCGCGATGTCGGCTCCACCAACGGCCTCTGGTGGCACGGCAGGCGCGTGCGCGAGCTGCTGCTGGCCGACGGGGATCGGGTGCGCTTCGGTCCCGCCTCGGAGCCCGAGCTGCCGGAGCTGGTGTTCCGCTGCCGTCAGGCCTCGCCGCTGGCCCCCCTGGCCCGCTTCGCCAGCCTGGCCCTGGCGGCGACGGCCGCTGGTGGCCTGGCCCTGCTGGGGCTCTCGCTGCTGGCTCAGCCCCTGCGGGGCAGCCTGGCCAGCGTGCGCGGCCCCCTGGCCCTGTTCGACGGCGCCAACCGCCCCCTCCCCTCGGCCGACACCAGCCTGCACCGGGAGAACCGCCGTCTGGATGGCTATCCACAGGTTCTGGTGGATGCCCTGCTCGCCAGCGAGGACAGCCGCTTCTGGTGGCATCCGGGCGTGGATCCGATCGGCACCGGCCGCGCCCTCGTGACCAACGTGCTGGGGGGCCGGGTGCTGGAGGGGGGCAGCACGCTCACCCAGCAGCTCGCCCGCAGCCTCTACCCCGAGCAGGTGGGTCAGGGCGAGAATCTGGCGCGCAAGTGGCGCGAACTGCTGGTGGCTCTGCAGCTGGAGGCTCGCTTCAGCAAGCACGACCTGCTGCTCAGCTATCTCAACCGGGTGTATCTGGGGGTGGGCTGGGGCTTTGAGGATGCCGCCCGCAGCTTCTTCGCCAAGCCGGCCCGGGAGCTGCGGCTGGAGGAGGCGGCCCTGCTGGTGGGTCTGCTGCCTTCCCCCAACGGCCACGACCCCTGCATCAACCCCCAGGCGGCGCTGGAGGCCCGCAACACCGTGCTCAACAAGATGGCGGACACGGGCCGGCTCGATGCCGGTGCCGCCCGCCGGGCCCGGCGCCGGCCGATCACCCTGGCGCCCACGGCCTGCAGCGGTGGAGGCGCCACGGAGGCTGCCCCGGCCGGCAAGGCTGGCGGCAGCTCCGGCCATGCCGCCAGCTCCGTCAGCGCCGTCCGGCGGCCGGTGCCCTTCTACACCGATCAGGTGCGCCGCGATCTCGATGCCCTGCTGGGGCCGGACGTGGCCGGCGAGGGCAACTTCCTGGTGGAGACGCACCTCGACCCGCTGCTGCAGGAGGTGGTGGAGCGGCGGCTGCGGGAGCTGCTGGCCAGCACCGCCCCGGCGGTGAGCGAGGGGGCCGTGGTGGTGCTCGATTCCCGCAGCGGCGGCGTGCTGGCCATCGCCGGTGGGCGTGACTACCGGCGCAGCCAGTTCAACCGGGCCTCGATGGCCCTGCGCCAGCCGGGCAGCACCTTCAAGCTGTTCACCTACCTGGCGGCCCTGGAGAAGGGCCTCCGTCCGGGCGACACGGTGAGCTGCGCCCCCCTCGACTGGGGCGGCCAGGCCTTTGCCAGCGGCTGTGACGGCCGGCTGTCCCTCCGCTCCGCCTTTGCCACCAGCAGCAACACTGCCGCCCTGCGCCTGGCCAAGCGGGTGGGGCTCGATGCCGTGGTCCAGCAGGCCCGCGACCTGGGCATCAGCACCCCCCTGGATCCGGTGCCAGGCCTGGCCCTGGGCCAGAGCGAAGTGCGCCTGATCGAACTCACGGCCGCCTATGCCGCCATCGCCAACGACGGCGTCTGGCATGCGCCGAGCACCGTGCGGCGCCTCACCGACGCCGAGACCTGCGGCGGCCTTGAGAGCAGCCGCTGCCGCAGCCGCAAGGGGGCCAGCGAGCGGCCGATCAGCCCGGCCCGGCGCGTGACCACGGCGGCCACGGCGACGCAGATGCAGGGCCTGCTGCGGGGGGTGGTGCGGGGCGGCACCGGCGGCGCCGCCAGCCTCGGCGGCGAGGAGGGCGGCAAGACCGGCACCACCAACGAGGGCCGCGACCTGCTGTTCGTGGGTTATGAACCGCGCCGCCACTGGGTGATCGGCATCTGGCTCGGCAACGACGACAACCGCCCCACCGGCAGCAGCAGCGCCCTGGCGGCGGGCCTGTGGAGCGCCATCATCCGCTCCGCCGGCAGCGGCAGCCTGCCGGTCAGCGCCAAGCTGTGAGGCCTGGCCCCCTGCCCCCCGTGACCCCGCCCTTCCCGTGAAGACCCCGCCGCGCCTGTGGATCTGGCTGGGGGTGGCGCTCGCTGCCCTCGTGGCGATCACGGCCGCGCTGCAGGCCCTGAACAACCTGCTGTGGCAGCTGAGCTACCTGCTGCCGGGCTGGCTGGTGGGGCCCGTGGCCCTGCTGCTGTTCGGCGGCGGGGCCCTATTGCTGGCGCGGCTGGCCTGGCCCTGGCTGGTGGACCTGCGCCGCCAGGGATGGAAGGGTTCGGGATCGGGCGGCGGCCGGCCGTCGCCGTCGGCCCCGGGCAGCCGCCAGGAGGCGGCCCAGCAGAACCTTGAGGCCATCGATCAGCTGCTCAGCCGCATCCGCGACGACGTGGGCCGCCAGGCCCTGCAGCAGGAGCGCGAGCGGGTGGCGGCGGAACTGCAGCGCGGCGATCTGGTGCTGGTGCTGTTCGGCACCGGCTCCGCCGGCAAGACCTCGCTGATCCGCGCCCTGCTCCAGGAGGTTGTGGGCCAGGTGGGTGCCGCCATGGGCTCCACCGACGCCTGCAGCACCTACCGGCTGCGGCTGCGGGACCTGCCGCGCGGCCTGCGGCTGGTGGACACCCCCGGCATCCTCGAGGCCGGCAGCGCGGGGCGCGAGCGGGAGCGGATCGCCCGCCGGCAGGCCGCCAACGCCGACCTGCTGCTGCTGGTGGTGGACGGCGACCTGCGGGCCGCCGAGCAGGAGGTGTTCGACGCCCTGGCGAGCCTGGGCAAACGCCTGATCCTGGTGCTCAACAAGGCCGACCTGCGCGGCGAGGAGGAGGAGCGCCGCCTGCTGGCCCTGCTGCGCCAGCGCTGCCTCGGCCGCATCGCCCCCGAGGATGTGGTGGCCGCCAGCGCCGCCCCCCAGAGCGTGCCCAGGCCCGGTGGCCAACCGCTGCAGCCGCCGCCGGAACTCGATGCCCTGCTGCGCCGCATCGCCCAGGTGCTGCACAGCGATGGCGAGGAGCTGATCGCCGACAACATCCTGCTGCAGAGTCGCCGGCTGAGCGAGGCCGGCCGCCAGCTGCTCGGCCAGCAGCGCCAGGGCGACGCCGAGGCGATCGTGGACCGCTACGCCTGGATCAGTGCCGGCGTGCTGGCCGCCACCCCCCTGCCGGTGGTGGACCTGCTCGGAGCCGCGGCGGTGAACGCCCAGATGGTGGTGGAGATCGGCCGGGTCTACGGCGTGACCCTCAGCAAGGCCACGGCCCAGGAGCTGGCGGTGTCGGTGGGGCGCACCCTGGCCAGCCTCGGGGTGATCAAGGGGGGGCTGAGCCTGATCGGGGCGGCCCTCAGCCTCAACCTGCCGGCCCTGCTGCTGAGCCGGGCGGTGCAGGCCGTGGGGGCCGCCTGGCTGACGCGGGTGGCCGGCCGCAGCTTCATCACCTACTTCCAGCAGGATCAGGACTGGGGCGATGGCGGCGTGCAGGAGGTGGTGCAGCGCCAGTACGACCTGAACCGGCGCGACTCCGCCCTGCGCCTGTTCCTCGATGCCGCCCTCAGGCGGGTGGTGGAGCCGTTGCAGCGGCGCCGGGATCCCCAGCTGCCGCCCCAGCCGGCTGGCCGGCCAGCGGCCCCGCCGCCGCCTGGACCGCGATCCCCAGGGCCTCGGGCGGAGGGGGAAGCAGAGGACCCCGGGAATCGAGCACCGTGATCAGCACCAGGTAGAGCACGCCGATCAGCACCGAGAGGGCCCCGGTCACGATCGCGACCCAGCGGCCTCGGGGGTTGGGGCCCCCCGGCTGAACGGGGTCGGGCTGGGTCGCCGGCGCGGTCTGGGGGCGGGGATCGTCGCTCATGCCAGGGGCTCCTGCAGGGAGGCGGCCACCACCTGCGCGATGGCCTGCAGTTCGGCCTCGCCGGTGTAGGGGTTGCCCAGCACCGCCTTGAGGTGGTGGCGGCCGTGGTGCAGGGGCCGCGACAACATCAGCTGCTGCTCCAGCAGCCGCTGGCGCGTCAGCGCCGACCAGAGCTCCGCCTGGCGCGGCGTCGAGCCCCGCGGGGTGAAGGCCAGCAGATGCAGCGGTCCGCCCAGCAGCTCCAGGTCCAGGGGCTCCAGCAGCTGCCGCAGCCGCCGCCGCCGGGCGATGGCGCCATCGACCACCGCCTCGATGCCGTCGAGGCCCAGCTGGCGCAGCCCCAGCCAGAGCTTGAGCGCCTCCGCGGGGCGGGTGCCCTGCAGGCCGCACTCGCCGCCGTGGGCCTCGCCCCAGCTGGGTTCCATGTAGGGCAGGCCCGTGGCGAAGCAGGAGGCGAGGTGCTGCGGGTCGGCCAGCAGCAGCAGCGAGGAGGTCTTGGTGACCCCCAGCAGCTTCTGGGGATTCACCGTGAGCGAATCGGCCAGGCCCAGCCCCGCCACCCGCTCCGCGTGGCGCGCCGTGAGGCCGCAGACGGCCCCGATCGCCCCGTCCACATGCAGCCAGACGCCGTGGCGCCGGCAGAGCTCCGCCAGGGGACCCAGGGGATCCACCGCCCCTCGCACGGTGGTGCCGGCGGTGGCCACCACCGCCAGGGTGGGCTCGCCGCGGCGGGTCCGCTCCTCCAGCGCCTCGGCCAGCAGTGGCACCTGCAGGCGGCCCTCCGCGTCCACGGCGATCGGGCGCAGGGCCTGGGGGGGCAGTCCCATCACCGCCAGGGCCTTGCCGATCGACACGTGGGCATCGGCGCTGCAGAACACCACCGCCTCGCTGCGGCCCTGCAGACCGCCGTGGTGGCGGGCCACCACCAGGGCCATCAGGTTGCTGAGGCTGCCGCCGCTGGCGCACACCCCGCCGGCCCCCTCCCCCAGGCCCAGGGCCTGGGCCATCCAGCTGCAGAGGGCCCGCTCCAGCCGGCTGAGGCTGGGGGAGAGCTCCTCGGCCAGCAGGTTGTTGTTGAGGCCGGCCGCCACCAGATCGGCCACCACCGAGGCCGTGAGCGGCGGTGGATCCAGGTGGGCCAGGGCACCCGGATGGCAGGGGTTGTAGGCCCCGTCCATCACCAGCTGCAGATCCGCCAGCAGGGCTGCGGCTCCCAGGCCCCGGGTCTGGGGCGCCACCTCCGGCAGCACGCTCAGGGCCGGCAGGGGCGGCCGGTCGGCGGCCGTGGCCCACCAGCGGCCCAGCTGCTCCGTGGCCTGGTTCAGGAAGGCACCCAGGGCCGGATCGAGGGCCGCGGGGTCGGGAAAGGGCGCCGGGGGCGGGGCCACCACAGACGAGGACCCCACAGCAGGGGACGACAGGCTGCCACCGGCCGCCTGCCGCGCTGCGGCCCCGTGGCCCGCGGCTGACCGCAGGCCCGGCACGGAGGCCGTTGGCTCGGGCTGGGGGGCTGGAGCCAACGACCTGGCGACAAGGGTCCCCATTCTCCGCTGTCGGGGTGCCGGAGCCCGCGGCCGCCGGTGCCAATCTGCCCGCAGCTCCCGAGCCGGCCCTGAGCAGCCCCCCTTCCGGTCCAACTCCCACCGCGGCCGAGGCGCTGTGGATGGAGCGGCTGCTGCGCAGGGCCGCCCGGGTGGGGGAGCGCGGCGAGGTGCCCGTGGCGGCGGTGCTGCTGGATGGCACCGGCCGGGCGATCGGCTGGGGCAGCAACCGGCGCGAGCGGGATCAGGATCCCCTCGGCCACGCCGAGCTGGCGGCCCTGGCCCAGGCGGCACGCCTGCGTCAGGACTGGCGCTTCAACGACTGCACCCTGCTGGTGACCCTGGAACCCTGCCCGATGTGTGCCGGTGCCCTGGTACAGGCCCGCCTGGGCCGGGTGGTCTTCGGTGCCGGTGACCCCAAGCGGGGCGCCATGGGCGGTTGCCTGGATCTGGTGCACGACCCCAGCGCCCACCACGCCATGGAGGTGGTGGGCGGTCTGCGCTCAGCGGAGTGCCAGGAGCAGCTGCAGCGCTGGTTCAGGCAGCGACGGCGGCAACGGCGGGAGAGGCAGGTCTGAAGTCGGGAAGCTCCTCCTCCAGCAGGTTGAGCAGCAGGTCCACGTTCTCGGCGCGGCTGTTGTAGCCCATCAGGCCGATGCGCCACACCTTGCCGGCCAGGGCCCCGAGGCCGCCGCCCACCTCGATGCCGTGCTTGTTGAGCAGGTGCAGGCTGAAGGCCTTGCCATCCACGCCCTCGGGGATGCGCACGGTGGTGAGGGTGGGCAGCCGCAGCTCAAGGGGCACGTGGGGTTCGAGGCCCAGGCGCTCCAGGCCGGCCCACAGCCGCTCGGCGTTGCTGCGGTGGCGGGCCCAGACGTTCTCCAGGCCCTCCTCGGCGATCAGGCGCAGGGCCTCGCGCATGCCGAAGTTCATGTTGACCGGCGCCGTGTGGTGATACACCCGGTCGCTGCCCCAGTACTGGTTGAGCAGGCTCACATCCAGGTACCAGTTGGGCACCTTGTCCTGGCGGTTGGCCAGCTTCTCCTCGGCGCGGGGTCCCATCGTGAAGGGACCCAGGCCCGGCGGGCAGCTGAGGCCCTTCTGGCTGCAGCTGTAGGCCAGGTCCACCTTCCAGTCATCGAGATAGAGCGGCACCGCGCCGAGGGAGGTCACGGTGTCGAGCAGCAGCAGGCAGTCGTACTGGCGGCAGAGATCACCGATGCCCTGCATCGGCTGGCAGACGCCGGTGGAGGTCTCGGCGTGGACCATGGCCAGGATCCTGGGCCGGTGTTGCTTCAGACCGGCCTCGATCTCCTCGAGGCTGAAGGCCTCACCCCAGGGCTTCTGGATCGTGTGCACGTTGGCCCGGTAGCGCCCGGCCATGTCCTGCAGGCGCAGGCCGAAGTAGCCCTTCACGGCCACCAGCACCGAATCGCCCGGCTCCACCATGTTGGCGAGGGTGGCCTCCATGGCCGCGCTGCCCGTGCCGCTCATCGGCAGGGTGAGGCGGTTGTCGGTCTGCCACACGTAGCGGAGCAGCTCCTGCACCTCGCCCATCAGGGCCACGTAGAGCGGGTCGAGGTGCCCGATCGGCGTGCGGCTCAGGGCCTGCAGCACCGTGGGGTGGGCGTTGGAGGGTCCTGGTCCCAGCAGCAGCCGGTCTGGCGTGGCGATCGGCCCGAGGTTCAGGCGATGGCGATCGGAGACGGGAGAAGCGATGGGGGAAGCCAAGACCTGGGGGCAATCAGCGTGGGGGGAAGCCTAAGCAGCGGCCGGAGGGCGCCATGAACAGCGGTCGCGCATGCGCAGCGACCGCCCCGGACGGAGTCCAGGGATGGTGGGGAGCAGCGTGCGGCTCAGCGGGCGCGCACGTTGATGTCGCCCAGGCCCCGGGCCAGATGGGTGAAGGGGGGGCGCACCACGGCCTCCAGGCGGGCGGCATCGGCCACGCCGGCGTCGGCCAGCTTCTCCACCAGCACATCCGCCAGCAGGGCGATGCTGCGCACGGTGGGGCCGGTGGGCACCCCCAGGCTCTTGTAGGTGTCGTCGAGGCCGTTGAGCACCCGCTCGTTGAGGATCGTGCTGTCGTCCGCCACCAGGGCGTAGCTGGCGTAGCGCAGGAAGTAGTCCATGTCGCGCAGGCAGGCGGCCCAGCGACGGGTGGTGTAGGCGTTGCCGCCGGGCAGCAGCAGCTCGGGATCGGCCTGCCAGAGGCGCTGGCTGGCCTCGCGCACGATCTCTGCGGCCTCGCGGTTGATCGTCTCCACGGCGGCCAGGCGCAGTTCGGCCTCGCCGTAGTAGGTGGCGATGCGATCGATCGCATTGCGATCGAGGTAGCGCCCCAGTTGGTCGTAGCGACCAATCAGACCGGTGATGGCATCGCGCATGGCGTGAAGAATCGACGCACCTGAGGCGGAACGTAGCACCTGCAAAGGGCCAGATCCCTTGCCCGGCCGTGGGTCTGGCGAACTTGACAGAAACGGTTACGCAACGGCGCATCGCCGCCTCGGGCAGATTTTGGTTGCAGCGGCTACACAGGCCTGCGCGGGCTGCTCCGTACCGTCCGGCGGCGCCACTTCAGAGCGGCGGCCACGCCGTGGCGGAAGCCAGCGACGGGCCGGGCCCTTCCCCTGGGATCCAGGCCATAGCCCCGTCCCCAACGGCTCCCCGACACCTCCGTGTCCAGCGTCTCCCGTCCATTCCCGTCGTATCCACCCCGTACCCACCGTCATGGCCAAGACCGCCCAGGACGTGCTCCGTCAGATCAAGGACGAGGGCATCGAACTGATCGATCTGAAGTTCACCGATCTGCACGGCAAGTGGCAGCACCTCACGGTCTGCGCCGACCTGGTCGATGAGGCGGCCTTCACGGAGGGCCTGGCCTTCGACGGCTCCTCGATCCGCGGCTGGAAGGCGATCAACGAGTCGGACATGGCGATGGTGCCCGACCCCGCCACCGCCTGGATCGACCCCTTCTACCGCCATAAGACCCTCAGCCTGATCTGCTCGATCCAGGAGCCCCGCAGCGGTCAGCCCTACGGCCGCTGTCCCCGGGCTCTGGCCCAGAAGGCCCTCGCCTACCTGGCCTCCACCGGCCTGGCCGACACCGCCTACTTCGGTCCGGAGCCCGAGTTCTTCATCTTCGACGACGTCCGCTACAACTCCAGCCCCGGCAGCAGCTTCTACGCCGTCGATTCGATCGAGGCCCCCTGGAACACCGCTCGGCTGGAGGAGGGCGGCAACCTGGCCTACAAGATCCAGCTGAAGGAGGGCTACTTCCCCGTGGCCCCCAACGACACCCTCCAGGACATCCGCAGCGAGATGCTGCTCACCATGGCCAGCCTGGGGGTGCCGATCGAGAAGCAGCACCACGAGGTGGCCACCGCCCAGCATGAACTGGGGATCAAGTTCTCGGAGCTGATCAGTGCGGCCGACAACGTGATGATCTACAAGTACGTGGTGCGCAACGTCGCCAGGAAGTACGGCAAGACGGCCACCTTCATGCCCAAGCCGGTGTTCGCCGACAACGGCAGCGGCATGCACGTGCACCAGAGCCTCTGGAAGGGAGGTCAGCCCCTGTTCTTCGGAGAGGGCACCTACGCCAACCTCTCGCAGACCGCCCGCTGGTACATCGGCGGCCTGCTCAAGCACGCCCCCAGCTTCCTGGCCTTCACCAACCCCACCACCAACAGCTACAAGCGCCTGGTGCCGGGCTTTGAGGCGCCGGTGAATCTGGTGTATTCCCAGGGCAACCGCTCGGCGGCCGTGCGCATCCCGCTCACGGGTCCCAGCCCGAAGGCCAAGCGCCTGGAGTTCCGCTCCGGCGACGCCCTGGCCAACCCCTACCTGGCCTTCTCGGCGATGCTGCTGGCCGGCCTCGACGGCATCCGCAACCAGATCGACCCTGGCGACGGCACCGATGTGGACCTGTTCGAGCTGTCGGCGGAGGAGCTGGCCCGGATCTCCACGGTGCCCGCGTCACTCAACGGTGCCCTGGAGGCCCTCGATGCCGACAAGGACTACCTGCTGGCCGGCGGTGTGTTCAGCGAGGACTTCATCAGCAACTGGATCGGCATGAAGTACGAGGAGGTGCAGCAGCTGCGCCAGCGGCCCCACCCCCACGAGTTCACCATGTACTACGACGCCTGAAGCCCAGCGCCTGAGTCGCTCAGCTGTGGCGCATCTGGGCGATGGCGCTGTCGTGCAGGTGCTTCTCATGGGCCTGGCGGATCGCCCAGGCCCGCTCCTGGCCCCGCACGTCGCCGCCGGAGTGGGGGTCGGGATGGGTGGTGATCTGGGCCAGGCCCGCGGCCTTGCGGCGCAGCTCCCGCTGGTGGGCCACAGCCCAGGCCAGGAATTCGGGATCGGCCATCCGGTCCTGCAGGGCCGCGTTGAGGGGGAGAGTCATGGCGGGGAATTCGGCTGGGGGCCGGCCGGTGTGTGAGGCTTTGGCCCCATTCTGGGTCGCCTGCCTGGGGGCCCCGCCGCGGGATAGATCTCTTCACCGCCCGCTGGGCTGCACCCGGTGGCTGACGACCCACGGCCCATGGGTGGGATCGGTTGGAATGGGCCGAGCGTGCGCCCCGGGGCGAGACAGACACATGGCGGATCCGGTGACTCGGCTGGCGTATCAGACCCTGCAGCAGGGCAAGAGCCTGGTGGGGCTGGCCCACAAGGAGGTGAGCACCAAGCTGATGGAGCTGCTGGCTCCCGAGGGGGCTGTGCCCAAGACGGTGCCGGTGCCTCCCGAGATGCTGGCGGAACTGCAGGCCTCCCACAGCCGTCTGCTGGAGGTCGACTGGCGGGAGGCCGAGGAGGGTCTCTACCCCCCCAGCCTGCTGTTCGACGCCCCCTGGCTTGAGTGGGCCAGCCGTTACCCGCTGGTGTGGCTGGACATGCCCTCCACCTGGAGCCGCCGCAGCGAGCGCCGCGTCGATGACCTGCCGGCGGAGATCAACCGCGACGACTACCCCGCCTACTACCTCCAGAACTTTCACCACCAGACCGACGGCTACCTGAGCGACTACTCGGCCTCGCTCTACGACCTGCAGGTGGAGATCCTGTTCAACGGCACCGCAGAACCGATGCGCCGGCGTGTGCTCAAGCCCCTGGTGCAGGGTCTGCGCGCCTTCGCCGATCGCCCCGCCAGCCAGCTGCGCATCCTCGATGTGGCCACCGGCACCGGCCGCACCCTGCGCCAGATCCGCGGCGCCCTGCCCGAACCCCGCCTGATCGGCCTGGATCTCTCCCCGGCCTACCTGCGCCAGGCCAACCGTTTGCTCACCCAGCTTCCCAACGAGCTGCCCCAGCTGGTGCAGGGCAACGCTGAGGCCATGCCCTTCGCCAAGGGTTCGATGCAGGCCGTGAGCTGCGTGTTCCTGATGCACGAGCTGCCCGGCGAGGCGCGCCAGAACGTGCTCAACGAGTGCTTCCGGGTGCTGGAGAGCGGCGGTGTGCTGGTGCTGGCGGACTCGGTGCAGATGGCCGATTCGCCCCAGTTCCAGCCGGCGATGGACAACTTCCGCCGCGTTTTCCACGAGCCCTACTACCGCGACTACATCGGTGATGACATCGACGCCCGCCTCCAGGCGGCCGGTTTCAGCGCCATCCGGGCCGAATCCCACCTGATGACCAGGGTCTGGACGGCCACCAAGCCCTGACAGGCGCCCTTGCAGGACCCCCGCCGGCCAATAGGGTGCCGCCAGTCGTGCCCGCGTCGATGGCGAATCCCTTCAGTATCCGGTGGCTGGACGGCTGGACCTTCCAGACCGTCTTCATGGAGGGGGCGGTGCAGGTGGAAGCCCATGGCTTCGGCATCTGTCTGCGCACTCCGGTGATGTCCGGCGAGAGCCCGATCACCGCGGCGGACCGGCTGGTGCTGGCCGAGGATCGGCGCCGCCGCTCCCTGCACACCGCCTGGCTGCGGGGTCAGCAGCTGCAGTCGGTGCTCGAGCCGCCTCCCCTGGAGGGTGCCGCGGCGGAGGTGCCGCCCGCGCCGCTGCCCGTGGGCGTCAGCGCTTGAGCAGCACCGCCAGGATCAGGCCGGCCCCACCCCAGCGCAGGGCCTTCCACAGCACCTCCTCCTGCCAGCGGCCCGGGCGCAGGGGGGCCGGCAGGGGGTCGAACAGCCGCTGGGCCAGGGCCATCCGCTGACGCAGGCGCCGGGCCCGCAGGCTGTCGTCCCCGTCGCGCAGCCGCTCCGCCTGGGACACCTGGGCCATCAGCCCCGCCAGCTGGTGCAACCAGCGGATCGGCCGGTGCGGAGATCGCGTGGGCTGTTGCATCTCAACGGGCGGTTGCACCAGGCCAGGATGGGGCCTCCGCGCCGCTCCCGTCCAGTGTCTGCCTCCCCCGCCAGCGCAAGCGCGAAGAGCTCAACCGCGAAGAGCGCAACCGCGCACGAGCCTGCCGCCGCGACGACCCAGTGGCCTGAGGGCAGCCTGGAGGCGGCCCAGGCCCTGCACCGCCTGCTGGCCATCGGCGATCGCCAGTGGCACGCCCTCAAGGGCCAGCCCCAGCGCCGGGCCGCTGAGCAGCTGGCCGCCGCCATGGTGCAGCTGCTGGATTCCGCCAACCCGCCCGGGGCGCCCACCGCCACGCCCGCCCGGGAGGCGGCGACGGCGCTCACGGCCCACGCCCTCGGCTGGCTGCAGGGCGAGCTGCGCGACCCCGGCTGCCCCCAGCACGGCCGCTAGGCCTGGGCCGGCTGCCGGCGCGTGGCCACCTGCACGCGGTTGCCGCGGGGGCTCCAGCGCACGTCGTCGAAGCAGTGGTGGATCAGGAACAGGCCCCGGCCACAGGCCGAATCGGTGGCCTCCGGCAGGCTGTGCCCGCGGGCCTGGGGCCCCACCCCAGCGCCCTCGTCCTGCACCTGCCAGATCACCCAGCGGGGCGAGACGATGCGCCGCACCCGCAGGCACTTGCCGGGATCGTTGCCATTGCCGTGGCGCACGGCGTTCACCAGCACCTCCTGCAGGCCCAGCTGCAGCGAGGCGCTCTGCTGGGCGCAGCGGATCGGCTCCAGCAGCAGCTCCAGCAGCGGTGCCAGGTGCAGGGTGGATGGCGTGATGAAGTCGGACCAGCGCAGCGTCATGGATCCGGTTCAGCACCGGTTTCGACCCTACCCCCCAGGCTGCCAGCGGCTGCCGGCGGCCTGGATCAGGGCGTCACCCGCTGTTGCAGGGCGGGATGGGAGAGCAGGGCATCCATCAGCCGCACGCCGCGCAGCTGGTTCACCAGGGGCAGGTGCCCCTCCGGAGCCGTGATCGACCAGGTGAAGGAGCCCGGGTAGCGGGTCCAGATCCCACCGGCCTTCCAACCGAGCCGGGACCAGAGCTGCTCCCAGCGGCCGCCGAGGCTGCGCAGCAGCCGCAGCTGCACCGAGAAGCCGAAACGGCCCTGGGAGTAGGTGACCCAAAGGCGATCGAGGCTCTCCAGGTCCACCGACGGCATCGGCGGCACTTCGCTGTAGTACACGTAGCCGCGCTGCACGGCGGCGGGCCCGGCGAGCTGGCGCAGGATCTCGCTGGTGATCCGGTCGGCCTGCTCGTACTCCTGGGCCATCAGGTGGCGCTGCAGGGGTGCGTAGTCGATGCTGCGGGCGCTGCCCACGGCCAGCCAGCCCTCGGGATGGCGCTGCAGGAATGCCTCGGCCAGGCCGTCGCGCGGGGCGGTGGCATCGGCAGCGGCGCCATCGCCGGAACCGGCCGCGGGCTCCAGGAGGGCGTGGATCAGGCTGCCGGCGGCCCAGTCGTCGCCGGTGGCATCCAGCCGGTCGAGCGCATCGGGGATCAGGGGGCGGATCTCAGCCGAGCGCTGCTGCAGCTGGGCCAGCAGGCTGCGGCGCTGGCGGGCGGAGCTGGAGAGGAAGCGCTCCAGCAATTGGTCGGCGCTGGCCGTGGCGGAGACGGGGGGTCCGGAGAGCATGGAGACGGGCTGGCCAGGTCGGTGCCAGCGTCAGGCCACTATGTCAGGCCAGGCTGGCTGTGGAGGCCGATGGCAGGGTTGGTGGTGCGACAGGCGATCGAGCCCTTCCTCGCCGGTGCCGGCCCCGTGGTGGACGTGCGCAGCCCGGCGGAATTCGCCCAGGGCCACATCCCCGGAGCCCGCAATCTGCCCCTGTTCAGTGATGGGGGCCGCGCGGCCGTGGGGACCACCTACAAACAGTTGGGTCGCCAGGCCGCCGTGCAGCTGGGGCTGGAGCTGGTGGGCCCGCGCCTGGGGGAGCTGGGGGCCAGCCTCAGCGCCTGGAGCCTCGAGGCGGGCGGGACGCCCCTGCGGCTGCACTGTTGGCGGGGCGGCATGCGCTCGGCCAGCGTCGCCTGGCTGGCCCAGACCCTGGACCTGCCGGTGGCGCTGCTGGAGGGTGGCTACAAGACCTACCGCCGCTGGGTGCTGGAGCTGCTGGAGCGGCCCTGGCCCCTGCGGCTGCTGGGCGGCCGCACCGGCACCGGCAAGACCGATCTGCTGCTGGCTCTAGAGCGCCGCGGTGTGGCGGTGCTCGACCTGGAGGGCCTGGCCCACCACCGCGGCAGCAGCTTCGGCGGGCTGGGCCTGCCGCCCCAGCCCAGCAACGAGCACTACGAGAACCGGATTGCGGCCGTGCTGCAGGCCCTTGGCCTGGCCACCGCCGAGATCTGGGTGGAGGCCGAGAGCGCCCAGGTGGGCCGCTGCCGCGTGCCGGCGGGGATCTGGCGCCAGATGCAGAGCGCGCCCCTGGTGGAGATCGTGCGTCCCCTGGAGGAACGGCTGCGGCAGCTGGTGGCGGTCTATGGCGCCCAGGATGCGGAGGAGCTGGCCGAGGCCACCCGGCGCATCGCCCGGCGCCTGGGGCCCCAGCGCACGGCGGCGGCCCTGGCGGCCATCGCCGAGGGCGACTGGGCCGCGGCCTGTCGCCAGATGCTCGATTACTACGACCGCTGCTACGACCATGAGCTCGAGCGCCACGGTCAGCAGGGGTCGGCCCAGCCAAGCCCCCGCCCCGCCCCCGCCCCCGAGGCCCCCGCGCGCCGCAGTGTGGACCTGGGCTTCAGCTCGGCGGATCAGGCCGCCCACCGCCTCCTGGCCGAGGGGCTGGTGCAGTTTGGCTCCGTCGCACCGGTCGACCCAGGGCGCAGCGGCCCTGGTGGCCTTGGACTAGGCCCTGCCTAGGATTGAATTTTCCAGGGCAGCCGATGGCCACCATTCAGTTCTTCCGTGGCGTGGATGAGCCCGTGGTGCCCGACATCCGCATGACCCGCTCCCGCGACGGACGCACCGGCCAGGCGATCTTCGTGTTCGAGGAGCCCCAGGCCCTCGCCCCCGAGACCCTGGGCGACATCGGCGGCATGTACCTGATCGACGAGGAGGGCCAGCTGGTCACCCGCGAGGTGAACGCCCGCTTCGTGAACGGCAAGGCCGCTGCCCTGGAGGCGACCTACACCTGGAAGACCACTGAGGATTTCGAGCGCTTCATGCGCTTTGCCGAGCGCTACGCGACCTCCAACGGCCTCGGCTTCGCCCAGGCGGGCGGTGACCAGGGCGAGGCTCCCGCCGACGCCGACGCCTGAACCGGAGATGCGCTTCGGCCAGGCCCTTGGACTGATCGCCACAGCGGCTGCCCTCTGGCTGCTCTGGAGCCTGCGGGAGGTGCTGCTGCTGGTGTTCGCGGCCGTCGTGCTGGCGATGGCCCTGTGCACCCTGGTGGCCCTGGTGCGGGAGCGCCTGCGCTGCGGCCGGCCCCTGGCGCTGCTGCTCACCGTGGTGGGTCTGGCCCTGGTGGTGGTGGTGGTGGGCACCACGGTGGTGCCCCCCTTCCTCGACCAGTTCGCCCAGCTGCTGCGCAAGCTGCCCGCCGCTGCGGCGCTGCTGCAGAGCAGCTTGCGCCAGGCCCTGGATCAGATCAGCCAGATGCTTTACGGCCAGCAGGCCCTGCAATGGCTGCAGCAGGGCTGGGGCTCCTCCAGCGAACCGAACGGGGCCCTGGCCGCCGGCCTGGGCAGCGGCCTGCTGCGGCTGCTCGGTGTGGCCGGTGGCCTGGGCAGCGGCCTGATCCAGCTGCTGTTCGTGCTGGTGGTGAGCCTGATGATCACGGCCCAGCCCCACGCCTATCGGGAGGTGGCCGTGCTGCTGGTGCCCTCCTTCTACCGGCGCCGCTTCCGTGCGGTGCTGCTGCTCTGCGGCGAAGCCCTCAGCAGCTGGATGGGCGGCCTGCTGATCAGTTCCCTGTGCGTGGCCGTGCTGGCGGGGATCGGCCTGTCGCTGCTGGGGGTGAAGCTGGTGGTGGCCAACGCCCTGCTGGCCGGCCTGCTCAACATCATTCCCAACATCGGTCCCACCCTCAGCACGGTGTTTCCGATGGCGGTGGCCCTGCTGGATTCCCCGTGGAAGGCCCTGGCGGTGCTGGTGCTCTATCTGGTGGTGCAGCACCTGGAGAGCTACGTCATCACCCCCTCGGTGATGCACCACCAGGTGAATCTGCTGCCCGGCCTCACCCTGATCGCCCAGTTCGTGTTCACCGTGCTGTTCGGGCCGCTGGGCCTGTTCCTGGCCCTGCCGATGGCGGTGTGTCTGCAGGTGGTGCTGCGGGAAGTGCTGATCCACGACGTGCTCGATCCCTGGAAGCAGCGCAGACTGGCCGGGTGATGCCAGCGATGTGATGAACGGCCGCACCCTGCTGGGTCTGCTGGCCCTGGTCGTGGTCGGGCTGCTGGCCTGGGAGCTGCGCTGGGTGCTGCTGGTGCTGTTCGGTGCCATCGTGCTGGCCGTGGCCCTGGATGTGCCCGTGGCCTGGCTGCGCCGGGTCACGCCCCTGAACCGGCCCGCGGCCCTGGCGCTGGTGCTGGTGGTGCTGCTGCTGGGGGGCTGGAAGCTCGGGGAGCTGCTGATCCCCGAGCTGCTCGATCAGGTGCAGGAGCTGATCCAGCTGGTGCCCGTGCTGATCACCCGGCTGGGCGAGATGGTGGGCGACGTGAAGCTGCTCCAGAGCCTGGAGAGCCGCATCCTCAGCCTTGCCACCTTCGACAAGCTGCAGCCGGTGGGGGCCCAGCTGCTGGGCTTCGCCGGTGGTGCCGCCAACGGCACGATCCAGCTGCTGCTGCTGCTGCTGCTGGCGATCTTGCTGGCCCTCGATCCCCGCAGCCACCAGCGCCTGCTGATCGCCGCCACCCCCAGCAAGTACCGCCCGCTGGTGGCCGAGCTGCTGCGGGAGTGCCGCGACGCCCTGGGGGGCTGGCTGGCCGGCATGACGATCTCCGCCAGTGCCGTGTTCGTCCTGACCTGGGCGGGCCTGGCGCTGCTGCAGGTGCCCCTGGCCCTGTTGAGCGCCCTGGTGTGCGGGGTGCTGACCTTCGTGCCCACGATCGGCCCAACGGTCGCCACCCTGCTGCCCCTGGCGATGGCGATGCTGGTGTCGCCCGGCCGGGTGGTGCAGGTGCTGGTGCTGCGGCTGATCCTGCAGAACGGCGAGGCCTTCCTGCTCACCCCGATCCTGCTGAACCGCACCGCCCACCTGCTTCCCACCGTGGCCCTGATGGCCCAGCTCTGCCTCGGCGCGCTGCTGGGGCTGCCGGGGGTGCTGCTGGCCCTGCCCCTGGTGGTGGTGCTGCAGGTGCTGGCGGAGAAGGTGCTGGTGGAGCAGATCATGGACCGCTGGTGAGCGGCCAACCAACGCAGCTCCACCGGTGCCGGCTAGCGGTAGCGGCGCACCAGCGAGGGCATCAGCGCCAGCACTACCACGGCGAGGGGGTGCTGCCCCGGGATGTAGCCCAGGGAGGCCCAGGTGAAGTGGTCGGCGAGCAGCAGCAGTTCGCCGCGCAGATCCAGCAGGGCTAGCAGGGCCAGCAGCACCGGAATCCAGGGAAGACGCCAGGGCCGCTGCGCCATCAGCGACGGGCCAGCAGCGGCAGCAGCGTGGGGGCGACGCCGATGCTCGACCAGCTGCCCACCACGATCCCGGTCGTGAGGGCGATCGCGAACCAGAACAGGCTGGAGCCACCGAAGAAGATCAGCCCGAGCAGGGGCAGCACTGTGGTTAGGGAGGTGTAGAGCGAGCGGGTGAGGGTGGCATTCACGGCCACATCCACCTGCTCAGTGAGGGGAAGCCCGGCGAGGCTGGTCTTCTGTTCGCGGATGCGGTCGAACACCACCACGGTGTCGGTCACGGAGTAACCGGCCACGGTGATCAGCGACACGGCGAACAGCGAGTCGACCTCAATGCCCTGAAGCAGGCCCAGCCAGGCGAACAGGCCACAGGTGATCAGCACGTCGTGGCCCAGGGCGACCAGGGCCAGCAAGGCGAAGATGCGGTCGTAGCGGAAGGTGATGTAGGCCGCGATCGCCGCGAAACTCACCACCAGCGAGATCACGCTGCCCTGGAGCAGCTGGGCGCCGAGGGTGGGGCCAATGGTGTCCACCGCGGTGCCGGACTGGTTCAGGGGCCCGAATGCCTCGTTGAGGTCCTGGATCACGGCGGTGGCCTGGGCGGGCCGCAGGGCCGGCAGGCGCAACACCATGGATTGGCCCTGATCCAGCACCTGCACCGCCGCGCTGGAGATGTTGGGGGCCGCATCGCCGCCATCCTCCGGCAGGGCCAGGGCCGCGAGACGGCGCTGGACGTCGGGGCCGGCGATGGGGCTGCAGCTGCCGATGGGGCACTGCCGCTCGATCTGGATCTGGGTCCCGCCCGTGAAATCGAGCCCCGGCTTGAGGGGCGAGTGGATCTGGGGGTTCAGCCAGCTGAGCCCCAGGCCGATCAGGCTCAGCAGGCAGGCCAGGCCGCTGCCGATCCAGGCCAGACGCCGGTAGCGGCTGATCCGGAAACGGGGCTCCGGCATGGATGGCGCGCTCGCTGTCTGCAGCTCGGGGGTCGCGGTCATGGGGCGGTGCTGCTGGGCAGCTGGGCGGCGGGGAGGAAATAGGTGCTGCGGCGCAGGGCCGGGTAGCTCATCAGCAGGCGCAGGAGGGTGCGGCTGCAGGTCAGGGCCGTGAACAGGCTGAGCAGCAGACCGATGGCCAGGGTCACCGCGAAGCCCTTCACCAGGCCGGTGCCCAGGGCGAACAGGGCGGCGCAGCTGATCAGGCCGGTCACGTGGCCGTCGATGATCGAGGAGAAGGCCAGCGAGAAGCCGGTGTCGATGGAGCGGATCAGGGTGTTGCCCTCCCGCAGTTCCTCCTTGACCCGCTCAAAGATCAGCACGTTGGCATCCACCGCCATGCCCACCGAGAGAATGAAACCGGCGATTCCCGGCAGGGTCAGGGTGACGGGTATCAGGGCATAGAGGGCCAGGTTGAACAGGGCGTAGAGGCTCAGGGCGAGCACCGCCACGATCCCTGGCAGCCGGTAGACCACCACCATGAACACGGCCACCAGGGCCAGGCCCGAGAGGGCCGCCACCAGGCTGGTGCGCACGTTCTCGGCCCCCAGGGTGGCGCCGATGGAGCGCTGTTCCACCACCTTCACCGGCAGTGGCAGGGAGCCGCCGCGCAGCTGCACCTCCAGATCCCGGGCTTCGTCAGGGGTGAAGTTGCCCGTGATGCTGGCGGCCCCGCCGGTGATGCCGGCGGCCTTGAACTGGGGTCCGACGCTGGCCTCGCTGATCGATCGGCCGTCCAGGACGATGCCGAGCAGGCGCTCCGTGCCGGCGATGCCCTGGGTGAGGGCGGCGAACTTCTCCCCGCCCTCACGGTTGAAGCTGAGGGTCACGTCCCAGCCGCTGCCGGTCTGCTGCTGCTGACGGCCGGCTCCGGTGAGGTCCCGGCCGGTGAGCTGGGCCGGCTCGTAGAGGGCCACCACCTTGCTGTTCACCGCGTCGAGCAGTAGTTCGAGCTGCTCGGTTTCCGTGGCGCCCTCAGGAACGCTGATGCCCAGGCCTGAGAGGGCCTTGGCCAGGTCCTCGGCGGCAAAGCTGGCCTTGGGGGGTTCCGGCTGACCCTGGACGGAGGCGGTGACCCTGGCGCGGCGCTGGTTGAGCACCGCCTCCGCCTGTCGCTTGAGCCTCAGCAGACCCTGCATCTCCCGCTCGGTGCCGGCGCGCTGGGCGCGGAATTCGAGCAGGGCGGTGGTGCCCAGCACCTTGGCGGCACGGGAGGGATCCTGCTCGCCGGGCAGCTGCAGCACCAGCTGGTCGTCGCCCACGGTCTGGAGGGTGGATTCGGCCACCCCCAGGCCATTGATGCGGCGCTCGAGCACATCCTTCACCGCCTCCAGCTGTTCCTTCTCCACCTTCTTGATGGCGCCTGCCGGCAGCACCTGGAGGGTGAGCTGGCTGCCGCCGCGCAGATCGAGGCCGAGCTGCAGCGGGAAGCTCATCAGCAGGGCCCCGGCGGCGATCGCCAGGGCGAGGATCAGGGCGAGCCACCCCTGTTGGCGTGCCATCTCAGATCGTGCCCGCGTGCAGTTGCTTGGCGGCGTCCACGATCTGGTGGGGCTGGATGATCGTCAGGTTCTCCAGGGTGCCGTTGTAGGGCGTGGGGATGTCCTGCGACGAGAGCCGGACCGGCCGGACATCGAGGTCGTCGAAGCAGTGCTCGGTGACCAGCGCCATCAGCTCGGCGCCGATGCCGCCGGTCTTCATGCACTCCTCCACGATCAGCACCTTGTGGGTCTTGCGGATCGAGCGGGTGATCGTCTCCATGTCGAAGGGCTTGAGGCTGATCAGATCGATCAGCTCCACGTCCACGCCGTCCTTGGTGAGCTGTTCCACGGCCTTGAGGCAGTGGTGGCGCATGCGGGAGTAGGTGAGGATCGTCACGTCTTTGCCCTCACGCACCACATCGGCCTGGTCGAGGGCGCAGATGTAGTCGCCTGCGGGGATGTCTTCGCTGAGGTTGTAGAGGAGCACGTGCTCGAAGAAGAGCACGGGGTTGTTGTCGCGGATGGCGGCCTTCATCAGGCCCTTGGCGTTGGTGGGGGTGCTCACCGCCACGATCTTGATGCCCGGCACGGCGTGGAAGTAGGCCTCCAGGCGCTGGCTGTGCTCCGCCCCCAGCTGGCGGCCGACGCCACCGGGGCCGCGCACCACGGTGGGGATGGTGAAGTTGCCGCCACTGGTGTAGCGCAGCATCCCCATGTTGTTGGAGATCTGGTTGAACGCGAGCAGCAGGAAGCCCATGTTCATCCCCTCCACGATCGGGCGCAGGCCCGTCATCGCGGCACCCACGGCCATGCCGGTGAAGGCGTTCTCGGCAATCGGGGTGTCCAGCACCCGCAGTTCGCCGTACTTCTCGTAGAGGTCCTTGGTGACCTTGTAGGAGCCGCCGTACTGGCCCACGTCCTCACCCATCACGCACACATGGGGGTCGCGGGCCATCTCCTCGTCGATGGCCTCGCGCAGGGCGTTGAAGAGAAGCGTCTCAGCCACGGCTTGGGTTCGATTCCGGCTGCAGCCGGGGACTGTTCCGGCCTGAGCCAGAGGTGGGGCCAACTTATCTCAGCTCTTCGCCGGCCCGGGCGGGCGCTTCAGCCGCCGGCGGCGAAGGTGGCGAGCAGCAGCACCGACAGCAGCATCCCCGGCGAGAGCAGCAGCACCAGAAGTTCCAGGTCGTGGGCGGTCATGGCGGCAGCGAGCGCGCCCCCAGGCTAGGGAGTTTCCTCTGCCTGTCTCCAGCCCGGCATCAGGCTGCGCACAAAGGTGGCGAACAGCCCCAGGCCCACGAAGGCGAAGGTGAAGGTGGCCAGGAAGCTCATGCCCACCACCAGGGTCTTGACGAAGGTGGCGATGCTCTGGGCGAAGCGGGCGTCGTAGTGGGGCGGGTGGTCGGCGTAGTAGCCCACCACCCGGATCGAGAGCTGCAGGGCCAGCCAGCCCAGGCCGAAGCTGGTGAGCGAGCCCGAGAGGAAGCTCAGGGGGCCCTTGCGGGGCCTGGTCTCGGGGGACGGGGTGGTCTCCGCCAGGG
>NZ_JAGQBX010000070.1 GCF_024345855.1 Synechococcus sp. GreenBA-s
GCCCCCCTCCAGTCATGACCCTCACCCTGCCCCCCCAGGCGGCTCCGGCGCCCACGTTGCAGCCCACGGGCTGGTTGCGCTATTTCAGCTTCAGCGTCGATCACAAGGTGATCGGCCTGCAGTATCTGGTGTGCGGCTTCCTCTTCTATCTGGTGGGCGGCGCCCTGGCGGGGGCGATCCGCACCGAACTGCTCACCCCCATCTCCGACTTCCTGCCCCGGGAGACCTACAACGAGATGCTCACCCTGCACGGCACGGTGATGATCTTTCTGTGGATCGTGCCGGTGGTGAATGGGGCCTTCGGCAACTACCTGATCCCCTTCTACGTGGGGGCACGGGACATGGCCTTCCCCCGACTCAATGCCGTGGCCTTCTGGCTGATCCCGCCGGCGGGCCTACTGCTGATCGGCAGTTACTTCATCGCCGGGGCCGGGGCCTCCCAGTCGGGCTGGACGGCCTACCCGCCCCTCAGCCTCACCACCCCGGCCACCGGGCAGGTGATCTGGATCCTGAGCGTGCTGCTGCTGGGGGGCAGCTCGATCTTCGGCGGCATCAACTTCATCGCCACGGTGCTGAAGATGCGCCGGCCTGGCCTGGGGATGATGCAGCTGCCGATGTACTGCTGGGCGATGCTCGGCACCAGCATCCTGGTGGTCCTCTCCACGCCGGTGCTGGCCGGCACCCTGGTGCTGCTCAGCTTCGACATCATTGCCCACACCGGCTTCTTCAACCCGGCCCTGGGGGGCAACGCCGTGGTGTACCAGCACCTGTTCTGGTTCTATTCCCACCCGGCCGTCTACATCATGGTGCTGCCGGCCTTCGGCCTGGTGAGCGAGATCCTGCCGGTGCACGCCCGCAAGCCCCTGTTCGGCTACACCACCATGGTTTATTCGATCCTGGCCATCGTGTTCCTGGGGCTGATCGTGTGGGCCCACCACATGTTCACCAGCGGCACACCACCCTGGATGCGGCTGTTCTTCACGATCGCCACCTCCTTCATCGCCGTTCCCACCGGCATCAAGTTCTTCAACTGGCTGGCCACCCTCTGGGGCGGCAAGCTCAACCTGAACAGCGCCATGCTGTTCTCCTGCGCCTTCATCGTGAACTTCGTGTTCGGCGGCATTACCGGCGTGGCCCTGGCCCAGGTGCCGTTCGACATCCACGTGCATGACACCTACTTCGTGGTAGGCCACTTCCACTACATCGTCTACGGCGGCACGGTGTTCGTGATCTTCAGCTCCGTATACCACTGGTATCCCAAGTTCACCGGGCGCCTGCTGAACGAGCCCCTGGGCCAGGCCCACTTCTGGCTCACCTTCGTGGGCTTCAACCTCTGCTTCGCGCCCCAGCACTGGCTCGGCCTGAACGGCATGCCCCGTCGCGTGGCCGAGTACGACCCGCAGTTCACCTGGATGAACCAGCTCAGCAGCGCCGGCGCCCTGCTGATGGCGATCAGCACGCTGCCCTTCCTGGTGAATGTGGTGGTGAGCGCCTTCCAGGGCAAGGTCGCCGGCGACAACCCCTGGAACGCCCTCACGCCGGAATGGCTCACCAGCTCACCGCCGCCGGTGGAGAACTGGAAGGGGGAGGCCCCGCTGGTGACCCACCCCTATGGCTACGGCAGCGCCCCCGATGCGATCGACCTGAAGGCCACCTCGGGCCGGGATCTGTGGAGCAGCGGCCGCCGCTGACCGCCGCCCGCCCGCCCATGGCGATCTCCATTCCGTCCCCCAGACCCGTTCCCGACACCTCGCCGCCATGACCAGCCTCAGCCCCGGCAGTGCCATCAGCCCCCCGCCGCTGGGCCAGGGCGATCCGGCCGCCCACGACACCCTGGCCGCAGGCCACGACCACGACGGCGGCCACGGCGGCCATCCCGACCACCGCCTGTTCGGCTTGGGGATGTTCCTCGTGGCCGATGGCATGACCTTTGCCGGCTTCTTCGCGGCCTACCTCACCTTCCGGGCCGTGAACCCCCTGCCCACTGGTTCCAGCTACGAGCTGGAACTGCTGCTGCCCAGCATCAACACCGTGCTGCTGCTGGTGAGCAGTTTCACGTTCCACCGGGCGGGCAGTGCCCTCAAGGCAGGCGATGGGCCCCGCACTCGCCGCTGGCTGCTGATCAGCGCAGGCCTGGGCCTCACCTTCCTGGCGGGCCAGCTCAAGGAGTACTTCTCCCTGCCCTTCGGCCTCACCGACAACCTGTTCGCCAGCACCTTCTACGCGATCACGGGCTTCCACGGACTGCACGTGAGCCTGGGGGCGCTGATGATCCTGATCGTGTGGTGGCAGTCGCGCCCCGGCGGCTCGGTGAGCCGCGACAACCCCTTTCCGCTGGAGGCCACCGAGCTCTACTGGCACTTCGTGGATGGCATCTGGGTGGTGCTCTACGGGCTGCTGTATCTGCTCTGAGCCGTTGGTCCTGGCCCGTCGGTCCGTCAGTCCTGACTCTTTGGTCCTGTTGCGCCTGAACGGTTGGTCCTGATCGTGCAGCCTGGCCGGAGCCTTCTCCGCTGGCCGCCTGCGCTGGCCGTTCTGAGCGAGCCAGGCGCATGGGGCCGCTGCCACTGAGGCGCTGGAGCTGAGGTGCAGGAGTGCGGCCAAGGGCCCGGCCAGTTTCGATTGGTGAGCCAGCACACCAACAGCACCCTTGAGGGGATTCCCCCCCTTGCCCGGCATCACAAACACTCGGCACAATTACGGCGTTGCAGCAACCAGGCCAGGGGCGATGGCAGAAGAGAAGCAGGGGCCCAGGGGCGGCATGCTGGAAGGGAAGGCCCTGCTTGAGAAAGCACGGTCCCTGAGCAATCGTCCGGAGGATCAGATCGCCAAGGCCTGCGGCTATGTGGGCCCGAGTGGACGGATCCTCAAGAAGAGCTTCTACCGGGCCCTGGTGGAAGCCAAGGGCTATGCACTGCCCTCCAGCGCCGCCGTGGCCGGCGCCAGCAAGGGCCGCCAGGCCGAATTCCGCACCCGGGTTCATGGCAACGGAAACCTGCTGATCGGCCACGCCTACACCCGCCGCCTGGGCCTGGAGCCCGGCCAGGAGTTCCGGATCGAGATCCACAGGGAAACGGGCGCCATCTGGCTGCTGCCGCTGGAGGGCCGAGGCCATGGCGAGGGCTCCGATGCCGAAGCCGGCGAGGCCGACGCCTCGGTGGACGACTCAGCGCTCTGAGCGGCCCTCTCCGCCGTGGAAGGCGGCACTGAACAGCAGCAGGTCGATGCCGCTGAACAGGAAGCTGATCCCCACCAGGATCCCCAGCACCGAGAGCAACCCGGCGGGGTTCATGGTCACGATCAGCAGGCCGAGGGCGATGGTCACCGCGCCGTTGGCCAGGCCCCAGCCCCAGCCGGCGGTCTCGCGGTGGGAGAGGGCAACGATCGTGGTCACGACGCCCTCCACCAGGAACACCACGCCGATGGCGAAAGCCAGGCTGGCCACCTGCTGGGCCGCCGGCAGCACCCCGGCCCCGAAGCCGCGCAGGATCCAGAAGCCCGTCACCACGAACAGGGTGGACACCACCAGCCGCAGGAAGGTGTGCACCCGGCCGAGGCGGCGCGAGCGGTTGAGGTTGTTGACCCAGCCGATGATGCCGCCCAGCAGGAAGGCGATCGCCACCACCACGGTGAGGCCCGCCGAGGCCAGCACCGGGAACAGCAGGGCGATCACACCAAGGGCGAGCAGCAGGATGCCCTCGGCGATGGTGAAGCTGCGCAGCGCGTTCAGCTCCGCGGAGGCACGCCCCAGGGGTGCGGGGGATTCGCCGTCGGAGGGGGTAGAGCTGGGGCTGGGGCCGGCGCTCGGAGGGGTGGCGGTCATGGATCGGGATGTTCACCGCGAACATCCGGACCCTAGGCAGCGCCGCCGCAGCCGTCAGCCCCTGCCGGGTGGCCCGGGATCCAGACCCGTCAGCCCCAGCCGTGCTCGGCGAGCCAGGAGGCGCTGATCCCTCCCGCGCCAGGTCCGTCGGCGGCCCCTGGGCCCTTGCCTGCGGCAGCCCCGGCACTCAGCAACCGTTCCGTGTACTTGGCCAGTAGGTCCGCCTCCAGGTTCACCACATCGCCCACCGCCCGCTGACGCAGGCTGGTGCTGGCCCAGGTGTGGGGGATCACGGCGATCCAGAACTCCGCCCCGTCACCGCTGCAGCCCGCCACCGTGAGGCTGATGCCATCCACGGCCACGCTGGCCTTCTCGCAGATGTAGCGGCCATAGGCGGGATCGCGCCAGCGCAGGGCCAGACGCCAGGAGGCGGGCTGCTGCTCGATCGCTGTCACCGTGCCCAGGCCATCCACGTGGCCGCTCACCAGGTGGCCGCCGAGGCGATCGGCCAGCCGCAGGGCCGGCTCCAGGTTCACCCAGCCGCGCCGCTCGGCCTTGGCCGCCAGGGTGGTGCGGCCCAGGGTCTCCTCGCTCACATCGGCCCGGAAGCCGGTGGCCAGCCGCTCGGCCACGGTGAGGCAGACGCCGTCCACCGCCACGCTGTCGCCCAGGGCCAGGCCGGCCGGATCGAGCCCGGAACCGGGCGGCAGGCGCAGCTCCACCCCGCTGGCGCTGCGCTGCAGCTGGCCCACGGCCTGCACCAGTCCGGTGAACATCCGCGCTGTGGCAACGGTGGCCATAATCGGGCAGAGGGCAGCGGCGGCGAGGGCGATGGTCGAGATGCGCGTAGCCGGAATCGCCCTGGACGCGGCCAGCCGCAGCCCGATCGTGCTGCTACGCGACCCCTCCGGCCGGCGTCAGGTGCCGATCTGGATCGACCAGGCCCAGGCCCAGAACATCATGGCCGGCCTCAGCGACCAGGCCCCGCCCAGGCCCCTCAGCCACGACCTGATGGCCAACCTGATGGCCGTGGGCGGGCTCACCCTGGAGCGGGTGATCGTCCACACCATCGAGGACAGCACCTTCCGGGCCGTGCTCAAACTCACGGACTCCGAGGGCACCGCCAGCGAGCTCGACGCCCGCCCCAGTGATGCCATCGCCCTGGCCCTGCGCACCGGCAGCGGCATCTGGATGCTGGAGGAGGTGGTGGCCGACGCCTCGATCCCCGTGGATGCCGAGGCCGACGCCGAGGACGCCGCCGACTTCCGCCGCTTCCTCGACGGCGTCAGCCCGGCGGAGCTGGTGCGCCAGATCAGCAAGGCCCACCCGGACATGGCCGCGGCCGCCGGGGGCCCCGCCGCCCCAGCGGCGGACAGTGAGCCGCCGGCAACCGAGGAGCCCGGCAGCGGCGAGGAGCCTCCGGCGGAGCCCCCCGCTGGCTGAGCTGCGCCCCTTCGGCCGGGGGCGGCCGGTGTCGCCCTTCACCCTGGGCACGATGCGCGCCCTCGACAGCCCCGCCCAGCTGGCGGCGGTGCTGGAGACGGCGATCGCGGCCGGCATCAACCACATCGAAACCGCCCCGGCCTACGGCCCCGCCGAGGCCTATCTGGGCCAGGCCCTGGCGGCCCTGGCGGAGCGCGACCCCACCGCGCGCCGCACCCTGGTGCTCACCAGCAAGCTGCTGCCGGGCCCCGATCTGGCCAGCGGCCAGGAGCAGCTGCACGCCTGCCTGCGGCGCCTGGGCGTGGCCCGGCTCGACAACCTGGCCGTCCACGGCCTCAACCGCCCCGACCACCTGGAGTGGGCCCTGCGGGGCCCCGGCGCCGAGCTGCTGGCCTGGGCCGAGGGGGAGGGGCTGGCCGGCCAGGTGGGTTTCTCCAGCCACGGCAGCCCCGAACTGATCGAGGCGGCCCTGGCCAGCGACCGCTTCGGCTTCGCCAGCCTGCACGTGCACCTGTTCGACCAGAGCCGCCTGCCCCTGGCCCGCGCCGCCCTGGCCGCCGGCCTGGGCGTGCTCGCCATCTCCCCCGCCGACAAGGGCGGCCGCCTCTACGCCCCGCCCGCCGAGCTGCGGGCCGACTGCGCCCCGTTCCACCCCCTGGAGCTGGCCTACCGCTTTCTGCTGGAGCAGGGGATCTCCACCCTGAGCCTGGGGGCGGCCCAGCCGGGCGATCTGGCCTGGGCCGCCCGCCTCACGGCCGCCCCCGGGCGCCACGCCCCGCCGAGCCCGGAGGCTCCTGCGCCAGCCGTGCCCATCGCCGGCGCCCTGGAGCGCCTGGCCGCCGCCGGGCGCGAGCGGCTGGGGGCCGAGGCCTGTGGCCAGTGCCGGGCCTGCCTGCCCTGCCCCAGCGACGTGCCGATCCCCGAGCTGCTGCGGCTGCGCAACCTCGCCGTCGGCCACGGCATGACCGCCTTCGCCCAGGAGCGCTACAACCTGATCGGCCGGGCCGGCCACTGGTGGGAGGAGCACAACGCCACCGCCTGCGCCGGCTGCAACGCCTGCCTGCCCCGCTGCCCCCACCAGCTGCCGATCCCCGCCCTGCTCGCCGACACCCACCGCCGCCTGGCCGCGGCGCCGCGGCGGCGCCTCTGGGGCTAGCGATCAGGCCGCCTGGTGGTGGCGCTGGGCGGCGCTCAGCAGCGCTCGGCCGCGGTCGGCCGCGGTCAGCAGCGTCAGGCTGCGGTGGGCCGCGCGTCAGGGCGCCGTGGCATCCCAGAGCTGCTGCCAGCGCTGGCGCTGCTCGGCCGTGAACGGGGCCAGGCTGCTGCAGCGCTCCAGCAGCGGCGCCGGCGGCAGCAGCAGCTCCCGCAGCGGCTCGGGCCAGCGGGCCAGGGCCGGCTCCAGCCGCTGCCGCGGCAGGGGCGGCACCCAGCCGCCGGCCAGCAGCCGATCCAGCAGGGGCAGGCTCAGGCCATCGGCCAGCCACTCCAGCGGCGGCGGCGGCGCCACCTGGCCCGGCCCCATCGTGGGTCGGAGCAGCAGCTGCCACCACAGCGGCGCGCCGCTCTGCGGCAGCAGGGCTATGAGGCGCGGATCGCGGCGCAGCAGGGGCAGCACCTGGTGGCTGGGCAGCACCGCCGCCTCGGCATCGCCCGCCAGCAGCAGGTTGAGCCCGTCGCGCTCATCGAAGGCCAGGGCCTGGGCCCGCAGCCGCCGCAGCCAGGGCCGCAGGCGCGGATCCTCCAGGGCGGTGGCGGCGCCAGAAGCCTGGGCCGGCCCCGGCGGCTGCAGGCCCAGCTGATGCAGCCCCAGGGCGATCACCAGCCGCGGACTGGAGGGCAGCAGCACCCGGCCCCGCAGGCTGGGATCGAGCAGCAGATCCCAGCCCTCGGCGCGGCGCCGGGCCAGGTCCGGGCGGCTGCGCAGCAGCAGCAGCCAGGGGCCGAAGGCCCAGGGGAAGGCCAGGGCCGACGCCCCCTGCGGCCGGAACAGCCGACTCACCGGAGCGGCCATGGGATCGAGATCCGCCAGCAACCGCTCGGCCCCGAAGGGCTGCAGGGCTTCAGAGGCCAGCAGCGACGCCCAGCCATCGCCCAGGGCCAGCAGGGCGGCGTCGGGGCGGCCGGCGGCGGCGAGCACGGCCTGGGGCGTCTCCAGCAGCTGGGGCCGCCATGGCTTGGGCAGGGCCTTGAGCCAGGCCGGCGGCAGGGCGCCCCGCACCGCCACCAGCTGCGGTCCCGAGCGGCCGCAGCCCGCCAGCAACCCCAGGCCACCGAGGGCCGCGGCCTGCAGCAGCTGGCGTCGGGAGAGGGAAGCGGGCAGGGCCATGGCGCGACCCTAGGCGTGGGGCACCCGGCGCCCGCCGGGCGTCCCGCCGAGGGGCACCATGCAGCGCTGCGGCCGGCTCGCTACGGCGGAACGGGGCGTCAGCCGTTGCAGCCCTGCACGGAGATCCGGTAGCTGAAGCCCAGGGCACCGGGCTTGGTGCTGGAGCCGATGCGGAAGTTCATCAGGCTGGTGCGGCGGCCGGGCACCGCGGGGAACGGCCCGAACATGCGCCCCGTTCCCTGGGGCGGCGAGAGCGTCACGTCGAACAGGCGCAGGCTGGCGCCATCGGTGAAGCGCATGTAGCCCCGCACCGGGTAGGTGGCCTGGTCGGTGGAGGTGGCCGTGAAGAAGAAGCGGTAGCTGGTGAAGGGGCGATCGACGACGAAATCGGTATTCCAGTTGGTGCGGCCCAGCAGCCGATCGGGCCCGACCCGCTTGGACACCACAGGATCCCCGCTGCCGCCGAGGGGCATCAGGAAGCTGCACTGGGGCTGGGCCTGGGCAGCGAGCGGACTGGCCAGGCCCAGCAGCAAGGCCAGAGACCAAGCGGCGGCCCGGGGGGGAGCAGCCAGGCGAGATGAGCGGGGCAGGGTCATGGGCTCGAACACCGTCGCCGAGGGGTGCGCGGAGCGTAGGGCCCGGCCGCGGATTCGCCCAAGCGCAAGCGATGCCCCCGGATCGCACGGTCCTGGATCGCCCTGGCAACGAAGGCCCCACGGGCCCTGGGGGCATCGTGGCGGGACCGGCAGGAACGAGCCCCACGGCGGCCGGCCACCTGGACAGCACTGGAGCCGGGGGCCAGGATCAGGCCCGATCGGCCTGCAGCAGCTCGGCGCAGACCCGATCGCAGGCTGAGGCGAGGGCCTGGGGCGAGCGGCCCAGCAGCTCCCAGAGCAGGGCCAGTCCGCCGGCCCCGACCCCCTCCTTCACGTAGCCGCGCTCGTAGTCGCGCAGCTCGGCCCTGGCGCAGCCGCCGAAGCGCAGGCCGGCGGCGAAGGCCAGGGGCTCGACGGACCAGCGCGCCCCGATCCGCTCCAGCAGGGCGACGAGGTCGCTGCCGGCCTCGCCCGCCACCCAGGCGGTGGTGCCGATCGCCACGGACGCCGCCAGCCGGGGCCGCTGCTCCGGCACGGCCAGGGCCAGGGCCAGGGCCAGCACCGCCGCCATCTGGCTGCCGCCCGCCAGCAGCACCGGCACGCCGCGGCGGCCCGCCTCAAGGGCCAGGGCCGCCGCCAGCACCTGCATCGGATCCCCCACCGCGGCCAGCACCGCTCGGACATGGGCCTGCTGCTCAGGGGACGGCCCCTGGGGGCCGCCCGCCGTGGGAGCCAGGCCGGCGGCCGCCAGACCCCGGGCCACCAGCTCGGCCTTGAGGGCGTGGGCGGGCGTCCGCAGGCTGCCGCTCACCAGCCCCTGCACCGGCAGGCCCAGGCCCGTCAGCACCGCCTGGGCCGTGCTGGTGCCGCCGGGCACGCATTCCGCCAGCAGCAGGGGCCGGCCGGGCTGGCGTGCCAGGCGGTCCCCCCAGCGGCGCCCCAGCGCCAGCAAGGCCTCCACCCGCTGGGGCTCCAGGGCCCGGCCGCCGCTGAGGCAGCGGGCCGGACCGCCGGCCAGGCGCAGATGGGGAATGGCCGGCGCCACCGGCGCCCCCAGGTCCAGCACCAGCGGATCGAGGCCCAGCTCCGCCACCACCACGCGGGCGATCAGCGCCGGAGTCACCCCCGCCGGCAGGGGCGGCAGGGCATGGGGGCGCCGGGCGGCGGGGCCGAGCAGCAGCAGCTCGGCATCGGCGGCGGCGGTCCAGCGGCGCGATTCGGGGGTGGCGCCGGCGGCGGAGATGCCACGGACCGCCGCAGTGTCGGTGCCGGCCAGCAGCAACAGCACCCGGGCGGAACCGCCCATGGCGGCCAGCTGGGCGCACCAGGCCTCGGCCCGCTGGGGATCGCCGCTGAGCCGGCGCGGCAGGCCCATGGAGCTCAGAGTGGATCGAGGGCCACCAGGCCCCGCAGCAGATCCGGGGGCTCGCTGATGGGGGCCTGCAGGCGCGGGAAGATCCAGTAGGCCACGGCGTGCAGGGCCAGCACGTAGATCAGGTTCTGCACCAGCACCAGCACCAGGGCCGCTAGCTGCACCTGCAGCAGATCCGGACCGCCGCCCAGCTGCAGCACTCCGGCGAGGCGATCCAGCAGGCCGGAGGCGGCGGAGGTGATCAGCACCCAGAGGTTCTCGCCCACCAGCACCGAGAGCACGGCCACCCGCACCAGGAAGCCCGCCGCGCCGATCAGCAGACCCACCCCCCAGGTGAGCCACCAGCTCCAGCGTCGCCGCCAGCCCCAGCCCAGCCACAGGGCCAGCAGGCCGTAGGGGAACAGCACCAGGGGCCCGCGGATCGGCCCCATCAGGGCCACCAGCAGCAGCCCGGTCACGGCCACGCCCTCCACGGCGCAGCGGTCGTTCTGGCGCAGGGCCAGCAGGGCCAGCGGCAGCGGCAGGGCCAGGCGGAACAGGGCGCCCCCCACGGGCAGGTAGTAGAGGGCCACCCAGAGCAGGGCGGTGGCGGCGGCGAGGTAGGCCGTCTCGGTGAGCTGGCGGGCCTGGCGGCGGCTGAGGCGGGCCGGGGGCGGGGAAGAGGGG
>NZ_JAGQBX010000071.1 GCF_024345855.1 Synechococcus sp. GreenBA-s
CCACCGGGCTGCGCCCGGAATGCCGGCTCTGGCGTGGCCCTCGGCGCTCCCCCATGAGCAGCCGCCACAATGAACTGAATTAGGGGAAGTAAGCGTGGGCGTTCTGACGGCACTGGCGATCCTGGCGGGGCTGATCGTGGTGCATGAGGCCGGCCACTTCTTTGCCGCCACCTGGCAGGGCATCCGGGTCAGCAGCTTCTCGGTGGGCTTTGGGCCGGTGCTGCTGGAGCGGCAGCGCCGCGGCGTGCAGTTCGCCCTGCGGGCCATCCCCCTGGGCGGCTTCGTGGGCTTCCCCGACGACGACGAGGACAGCGCCATCCCCGCCAATGACCCCGACCTGCTCAGGAACAGGCCCCTGCCCCAGCGGGCCCTGGTGATCGCCGCCGGCGTGCTGGCCAACCTGCTGCTGGCCTGGGCGGTGCTGGTGGCCCAGGGCGCCTTCGTGGGCATCCCCGCCGGCTTCAGCGCCACGCCTGGCGTGCTGGTGAGCGGCGTGCAGGCGGGCCAGGCCGCTGCGGCCTCAGGCCTGACGGCCGGCGACCGGATCGTGGGCGTCGATGGCCAGAAGCTGGCCGGCGGCCAGCAGGCCGTGGTGGACCTGGTGGCCCGCATCAAGGGCGCCCCGGACCAGACCCTCAGCCTGGAAACGGAACGCAACGGCCAGCTACGGAGCCTGCGCCTCACCCCGGTGGATGCCGATGGCATCGGCCGCATCGGCGCCCAGCTGCAGCCCTTCGGCACGGAGGCCTTCCGGCCCGCCAAGGGTCCCGGCGAGATCCTGGGCCGCGCCAGCCGCGACTTCGTGGTGCTCACCAAGCGCACGGTGGATGGCTTCGTGACCCTGGCCACCCACTTCGGCCAGACCGCCAGCCAGGTGTCGGGCCCCGTGAAGATCGTGGAGATGGGCGCCAGCCTGGCCAAGCAGGGCGGCAGCAGCCTGTTCCTCTACACCGCCCTGATCTCGATCAACCTGGCGGTGCTCAACGCCCTGCCCCTGCCGCTGCTGGATGGCGGCCAGTTCGTGCTGCTGCTGCTCGAGGGCCTGCGGGGCCGGCCCCTGCCCGAGAAGTTCCAGATGGCCTTCATGCAGTCGGGCTTTGTGTTCCTGGTGGGCCTGAGCCTGGTGCTGATCGTGAAGGACACCAGCCAGCTGGCGGCGGTGCAGCAGCTGCTGGGCCGCTGAGCCACCCGGCTGAGCCTTCCCCCCCGATGCCCCGCTTCCCCAGCGCCAAGCGCCGCGCCCCCGAGCTGCTCACGCGCCTCGGCGATCTCTACCCCCACGCCACCTGCTCCCTCGACTGGCGCACCCCCTACGAGCTGCTGGTGGCCACGATGCTCTCGGCCCAGTGCACCGACGAGCGGGTGAACCTGATCACCCCGGCCCTGTTCGCGCGCTTCCCCGATGCGGCGGCTACCGCCGCCGTGGAGCCGGAGGAGGTAGAGCCCTACGTGAAGTCGGCGGGCTTTTTCCGCAACAAGGCCAAAAACATCGTGGCCAGTTCGCGGCTGCTGATCGAGCGCCACGGCGGCGCGGTGCCGCGCACGATGGAGGAGCTGCTGGTGCTGCCCGGCGTGGCCCGCAAGACGGCCTCGGTGGTGCTGGCCTGGTGCTACGGCATCAACGCCGGCGTCACGGTGGACACCCACGTGGCCCGGCTGAGCCAGCGGCTGAAGCTCACCCGGCACAGCGAGCCGCGCCGGATCGAGCCCGACCTGATGCAGCTGGTGCCCCAGGCCGACTGGCAGACCCTCTCGATCCGGCTGATCTTCCACGGCCGGGCCGTCTGCACCGCCCGCAGCCCCCGCTGCGGCGCCTGCCCGATCGCCGACCTCTGCCCCAGCGGCGACAGCCTCAGCGCCAGGCCGGTGCGATCACCCGCGCGGTCAGCAGCGCGATCGGCCAAGGCCGGACCCGCGGCGCGGTAGGCTCACCCCTCATTGGATCCCGAGCACCAGCCGCATGGCGAAGAAGTCGATGATTGCGCGCGACGCGAAGCGCCAGAAGCTGGTCGACCGCTATGCGGCCAAGCGCGCTGCCCTGAAGGAAGCCTTCGAGTCGGCCGCCGACCCGATGGAGCGCCTGGAGATCCACCGCAAGATCCAGAGCCTGCCCCGCAACAGCGCCCCCACCCGCCTGCGCAACCGCTGCTGGGCCACCGGCAAGCCCCGCGGCTACTACCGCGACTTCGGCCTGTGCCGCAACCAGCTGCGCGAGCGCGCCCACAAGGGCGAACTGCCCGGCGTGGTCAAGTCGTCCTGGTGAGTGCCGCCGGGGCCTGCGGGCCCCGAACGCCCAGGCCCGGGGCCAGGTTCCCGGCCCACCAGCACTCCGATCCGGCGCCTGCGGGCGCCTTTTTTTGTTGCGCGCGCCGGGGCTGCCTCCACAGCACTTCAGGCCCGGATGCGAGAATCACCCTTGACAACAAAACGGACATAAGCGCACGTGCAAGGTCAGACGCAGTCGATCTCCTTCGATGGTCGGGAGATCCGGCTGACCACCGGTCGGTTCGCCCCCCAGGCCGGGGGCTCGGTGTTGGTCGAATGTGGTGATACCGCCGTTCTGGTGACGGCCACCCGCTCCGGCGGCCGAGAAGGCATCGATTTTCTCCCCCTCATCTGCGATTACGAGGAGCGGCTCTACGCCGCCGGTCGCATCCCCGGCAGCTTCATGCGCCGCGAGAGCCGCCCCCCCGAGCGGGCCACCCTGATCGCCCGGCTGATCGACCGGCCGATGCGGCCCCTGTTCCCCAGCTGGATGCGGGACGACCTGCAGATCGTGGCCACCTGCCTCTCGCTCGATGAGCGGGTGCCGCCCGATGTGCTCGCCGTGACCGGCGCCTCCCTCGCCACCCTGCTGGCCAAGATCCCCTTCTACGGCCCCATGGCCGCCGTGCGGGTGGGCCTGCTGGGCGACGACTTCGTGCTCAACCCCAGCTACCGCGAGATCGAGCGCTCCGAGCTCGATCTGGTGGTGGCCGGCACCCCCGAGGGCGTGATCATGGTGGAGGCGGGCGCCAACCAGCTGCCCGAGCAGGACGTGATCGAGGCCATCGACTTCGGCTACGAAGCGGTGTGCGAACTGATCAAGGCCCAGCAGGCCCTGCTGAAGGATCTGGGCATCGAGCAGGTGATCCCCGAGGCGAAGGTCGAGGATCCCACCCTGCCCGCCTTCCTCGAGCAGGAGTGCTCCGCCGCCATCGGCGAGGTGCTGCAGCACTTCGAGCAGACCAAGGCCGAGCGCGACGAGAAGCTCGATGCCATCAAGGCCGAGGTGGTGGGCAAGATCGCCGCCCTGGCCGAGGACGACCCGATCCGCGCCGCCGCCAGCGGCAAGGCCCTGGGCAACAGCTACAAGGGCCTCACCAAGAAGCTGATGCGCGGGCAGATCCTCAAGGAGGGCAAGCGCGTCGACGGCCGCAGCCTGGATCAGGTGCGCCCGATCAGTGCCGCCGCCGGCGTGCTGCCCAAGCGCGTGCACGGCTCCGCCCTGTTCCAGCGCGGCCTCACCCAGGTGCTCTCCTGCGCCACCCTCGGCACCCCGAGCGACGCCCAGGAAATGGACGACCTCAACCCGTCCACCGAAAAGACCTACCTGCACCACTACAACTTCCCCCCCTACTCGGTGGGTGAGACCCGGCCGATGCGCAGCCCCGGCCGCCGCGAGATCGGCCACGGCGCCCTGGCCGAGCGGGCCCTGATCCCCGTGCTGCCCAGCAAGGAGAGCTTCCCCTACGTGCTGCGGGTGGTGTCGGAGTGCCTGAGCTCCAACGGCTCCACCTCCATGGGCTCGGTGTGCGGCAGCACCCTGGCCCTGATGGATGCCGGCGTGCCCCTCAAGGCCCCCGTGAGCGGTGCCGCCATGGGCCTGATCAAGGAGGGCGAGGAGGTGCGCATCCTCACCGACATCCAGGGCATCGAGGACTTCCTCGGCGACATGGACTTCAAGGTGGCCGGCACCGAGAAGGGCATCACCGCCCTGCAGATGGACATGAAGATCACCGGCCTGGCGGTGAAGACCGTGGCCGACGCCGTGAACCAGGCCCGTCCGGCGCGCCTGCACATCCTCGAGAAGATGCTCTCGGCGATCGAGAAGCCCCGTGACACCCTCAGCCCCCACGCCCCGCGCCTGCTCAGCTTCCGCATCGACCCGGAACTGATCGGCACCGTGATCGGCCCCGGCGGCCGCACGATCAAGGGCATCACCGAGCGCACCAACACCAAGATCGACATCGAGGACGGCGGCATCGTGACGATCGCCAGCCACGACGGTGCCGCCGCCGAGGAGGCCCAGCGGATCATCGAGGGGCTGACCCGTCGCGTGTCTGAGGGCGAGCAGTTCCAGGGCACCGTCACCCGGGTGATTCCGATCGGCGCCTTCGTGGAGATCCTGCCCGGCAAGGAGGGGATGATCCACATCTCGCAGCTGAGCGAGGCCCGCGTCGAGAAGGTGGAGGACGTGGTGAAGGTGGGCGATCAGGTGACCGTGCGCGTGCGCGAGATCGACAACCGCGGCCGCATCAACCTCACCCTGCGGGGCGTACCCCAGGCCGAGGAGCCGGCGCCCGTCTGAATCGGGTTGCAGCAACCCGTCTTGCCGCAACCCGTCTTGCAGCAACACGTCTTGCAGCAACACCGAAATCATTCCGCAAAGCCGGCCCCACGGGGTCGGCTTTTTTATGTTGTGCTCTGGATGATGGCTCCACAGCCGCGGCGATGAATCTTGCGATCACAGGATCCCATTCCATGGGCAAAAGCACCCTGGTGCAGGACTGGGTCAGCACCCATCCCACCACGCTGCTTGAGGAGGAGCCCTACCGGGTGCTGGGACTGCACGGCCCCTACGAGATTCAGTTTCGCGACGCCGCCACGCGCCATCACAACGGCCTGATGCTGTACTACAACATCGGCCGCTGTTACCGCCATGGCCAACGCGAACAACCGGTGATCTTTGATCGCTGCCCGATCGACTTCATCGCCTATTCCCAGTTCGCCGCCGATTGTGGCCGCTCCGATATCGACGACGCCTTCGTGGAATCGATGCTGGAGCCCACCCTCGAATGCCTCAGCTGCCTGGATCTGCTGGTATTCATTCCCAAGACCGACGAGGCCCCGGTGCTGCTGGAGGATGACGGGATCCGCCCGATCGACCATGCCTATCGCGATGCGATGGACCTGATCTTCAAACAGATCTACCGCGACGGCCGCTACGGCCTGCGCGACAGCCCTCACTTCCCACCCCTGCTTGAACTCTGGGGCAGCCGCGAGGAGCGCCTCACCAAGTTGGAGCAAGCCATCGCGGCCCTGTAGAACCGATTACACCCTGAAGCCCGGATCGATCGTGGCCATCGCCGCGGCAGCGCGCTCGCACAGTGCGCGGTGGCTGGCACCGTGGCTGGCGATCAGACAACCCGCCTGGCAGATATCGCCGTCGTTGTAGCTGAGGGCGCGGCCATCGGCGTGGCTGAAGGCGCCGCCAGCGGCGCGCAGCACCGCCTCGGGAGCGGCCATGTCCCAGTCCTTCGGGGCGCTCTTGCCCGAGAGCGAGATGTAGAGGTCCGTCTCGCCCCGCAGGATCGTGGCCACCTTGCCGCCCACGCTGCCGATCGCCTTGGTGTCGCCCAGCTCCAGCGCCGCCAGCAGCTGCTCGAGGCGCTGGTCGCGGTGGTTGCGGCTGGCCACCAGCACCAGCTCGCCCAGCTCCCGGCGCGGACTCAGGCTGGCGGGCGCCTGCTCGCCGGCGCGGTTCTCACGCCAGGCACGGCCCGCAGCCCCAGCAGGGTCTGCGCCATCGGCCAGCAGGCCGAACCAGAGCTCCTCCATCACCGGCAGCAGCACCACCCCCAGCACCGGCTCGCCATGGCGAGCCAGGGCCAGATGCACCGCGTACTCCCCCGTGCCCTGCAGGAAATCCTTGGTGCCATCGAGCGGATCCAGGATCCACAGCCATTCAGCATCCAGGGGCTGGCCCGGGGTCAGCTGCTCCTTGGCGGTCTCCTCGCTGAGCAGGGTCCAGGGGGCATCGGGGAAGGCCGCCGCCAGCCCATCCAGCAACCACTGATTCACCGCCAGATCGGCGGCGCTCACCGGGCCCTCGCCGCCCTCCTCCACGCTGAGGGCCGGCGGGAAGCCGTAGGGGGGCTGCTCACCGCGGCCGTAGGCCAGCAGGATGTCGGCCGCACCCCAGCTCAACCGCCGCAGTTCCGCCAGCAGGTGCTGCTCCTCGATGCCGGCGGGCAGACAGGCGGCAGCGGGCATCATGGAGCGGGCAAAGGGGCATTGTGATGCAGGGCGCCGAACCGGCCGCAGGCGTGCTCTATCTGGTGGGCACCCCCATCGGCAACGTGGGCGATCTCTCGCCCCGCGCCCGCCACGTGCTGGCCCACGTGGATCGCATCGCCTGCGAGGACACGCGCCGCAGCGGCCTGCTGCTGCACAACCTCGGCCTGCGCAGCCGCGAACAGGGGCCGCGGCTGCTCAGCTTCCACGAGCACAACCAGGCCGCCCGCATTCCCGAGCTGCTGCAGGCCCTGGCCGCCGGCGAGGCGATCGCCGTGATCAGCGACGCCGGCCTTCCCGGCATCTCAGACCCCGGTGAGGCCCTGGTGGCGGCCGCCCGGGCCGAAGGCCGCACGGTGATCTGCATCCCCGGCCCCTCGGCGGTGACCACCGCCCTGGTGAGCAGCGGCCTGCCCACGGGCCGCTTCTGCTTCGAGGGGTTCCTGCCACCCAAGGCCAACCAGCGGCGGGCGCGGCTGAAGGAGCTGGCGGGCGAAACCCGCACCCTGGTGCTGTTCGAAGCACCGCACCGGCTGCTGGCCCTGCTGGGCGACCTGCTCAGCGAACTGGGCGATCGCCCCGTGGCCGTGACCCGCGAGCTCACCAAACGCCATGAGCAGCAGGTGGGCCCCACGCTGGCCGCCGCCCTCGCCCACTTCCGCAGCCAGGCGCCCCAGGGGGAATTCACCCTCGTGCTCGGCGGGGCTCCAGCGGCATCGGCCGCCGGCTCCGGCGACGCCGCCCCCAGCCAGGACAGCCTGCGCGCTTCGCTGGAGGCACTCATGGCCGGCGGCCTCAGCCGCAGCGATGCCGCCCGCCAACTGGCCCAGCAGACCGGCATCCCCAGGCGGGAGCTCTACGCTCTGGTCCACACCGCTGAGGAGCCGAGCTGATGCTGCTGCGCCTGCGCCTGCTGCTGGGCAGCCTCGGCGGCGGGGCCCTGCTGCTGCTGCTGCTCTGCCTGGGGGCCCAGAACCTGGATCAGCGGGCCAGCCTCAACCTGGGCTTCGGCCGCAGCCAGCCCTTGCCCACCGGCTTCCTGGTGGGGATCGCCCTGGTGCTGGGGGTGATCTCCGGCGGCACCGCCACGGCGCTGCTGCTGCCCCGCGGCGATCAGGCGCCCGGCAGGGAGTAGAGGGAGCCGCCCTCCAGCACCAGCCGGGTGATCCCCTGGGACACCAGATACGGCGCCGTGCGCTCCAGCAGGCGCGGGTCGGGCACGGGGATCACGCGCTGGGTGCGGCCGCACTGGCGCTTGGCTTCGCGCGGATTGGTGAACAGCATCAGCGCCTGGCGCTCCGCCTCGCCCTCGGGCAGGCTGCCGAGCTCGGGGAAGTCGGCCAGGGGCTGGGCCTGCAGTTCCACGGTCTTGTCGACCAGCAGGTAGAGGCGGGCCGGCAGGGCCGCGACCGCCAGGGGCTGCACCGAGGCCGTCGGCCGCTGGGCGGCCCCATCCCGCACGACCCCAGGCACGACGGCCACGGGGATGAAGACGGCGTCGAGCTCCTCGTCGTCGTCCTCGTCGAGGGCCTCATCGCCGAAGTCGTCGGCATCGTCGATGGCGAGGTGGGAGCCACTCTCAGGATCCGCGTCCTCCTCCTCCTCGTCGTCGGCAGCCACGGCGTCAGCAGCAGCCACAGCGTCAGCAACTGCCGTGGGTTCGGGGCCCTCCGAAGGGTTCGCGCGGTCAGGCTCGGTTGCAACGCTCTCCAGCACTGCAACCGTGGGGACCTCAGCGGTCGGGCCCTCCACGGCAACGGGCTCGGGCGCCGCCACCCGGCCCCGTTGACGCTTGAGGGAGGCCAGCTCGCCGGGATCGAGGGCCGCTTTCACCACCCGGCTCACGGTGTTGGGACTGCAGCCGAAGGCCTCAGCCAGGGCCTGCCCGGTCTCGCCCTGGCGGTAGCGCGCCACGATCTGCTCCTTCTGGCTGTCGCTGAGCCGGGTGGCCGCCATGGGAGCTACGGAACTGCAGCCTGCCACTGTAGAAGCCATGGCGGGCCCCCGCCGGCTAACCCCCGAAGCCGAGCGTCGTGGTGGCCTCCCCGTCGGCCCAGCAGGTCTGCATGTAGCCATCGAGGAACGTGCCCTCGGCGAGGGGCTCGGGACTGAACAGCATCCCCACGAAGGTGATGTGGGTGAAGGCATCGGCCCAGAGCAGCTCCACCCCCAGCACGTGGATCTCAGCCAGGAACGGATGGGTGATGGTGAGGTGCCCGAAGCCGGGAAGATCCAGCCGGTGCAGGCCGGGGAAGGCCACACAGCAACCGGTGGTGCTGACGTCCCAGAGCTTGCCGGTGAGGCTGGTGGCGCCGAATTCCGTGGCCTGCTCGAGCACGGCCGTGACCACCGCCAGGGTGGACGGCAGGGCATAGCGGTCGCTGCGCCGAGGGATCTTAGGGAGATCGGCTCCAGCCATAGCCGCCGTCACCAGACCTCACGAATGGGCACTTTTACTCCAGAACGAAGCCTCGAGCCAGGCCCATGATCAAGCGCAACGCTGCCGAGGGCAACTGGACCCGCCCATGGCGACTGCCACAATGGCGCCGATGTCCACCTGGACTCCGCCTGCTCCCTTAGCTCAGCTGGATAGAGCAGCTGCCTTCTAAGCAGCCGGTCGATGGTTCGAATCCATCAGGGGGCGTGATCTCCAGACTCTGAACAGTCCGAGTCGCTTCGCCACCACCAGGATGACGTCTCCCGCAACGGCAAGGGCAGCCAGCGCAGCCACCGCCGCAAGACCGTGCTGCGCAACGCCCCGCCGGCGAACTGCAGTCGCTCAACAGTGGCTGCTGGGATGTGACGCTCTGGGACATCAGCCACGGCGGCCTGTGCCTGATCTCCCGGGCCCACGGAGTGGCGATCCCAGCGTCCGAAAGTCTCTCGGTGTGGCTCTACGACCCGCTCAACCGGGACCGCCTGCGGCTGCGGGTGAGCCTCTCCTGGATCAAGCAGGAGGGAGACGACACCCTGATCGGCCTGCAGTTCCGGCCGGCAGCAGCCGGCCCCAGGGGTGCTTCCTCGCGCGCTACTTGGGCGAGGGCAGCTGACCCAGCCGCTGGCCCAGCCCTGCAGCCTGGGCCTCCAGGACCGTGGCGATACAGGCTTCAGCCCGCAGCAGGGCCTCCTGGGCCTCGGCGGCGAACTGGGCCTGCACGTCATCCAGCCCATTCTCCACCAACATCTGCACGGAATCCTGGGCCCTGCGGACCTGGGCCAGCACAATCGAAGCCTGCATAACTACCCCACCACCTTCACGACTACCCCATAACAGGTAGTTCTATCCTCAATTTAGGAAGCCAAAATGTAGACAAGAGACTGATCTGTATCAGTCGTAACAAATCCCAGGTCCCCAGGGGTGACTTGTGGGGCCAGGCGGCACCACGATCCAAACACTGGCGATCGGCGCCACCCTGCCTACGTTGAAGCCAACGGCCAGCCGGGCCCCATGGCAACCGAGCGCAGCATCGTGTCGAGCCGAGAGGCGAGCCTGGGGTCGAGCCGAGAGGCGAGCCTGGGGTCGAGCCGAGAGGCGAGCCTGGGGTCGAGCCGAGAGGCGAGCCTGGGGTCGAGCCGAGAGGCGAGCCTGGGGTCGAGCCGAGAGGCGAGC
>NZ_JAGQBX010000072.1 GCF_024345855.1 Synechococcus sp. GreenBA-s
GAACGGGGGAGGACGCGGTAAGCGGGTGGGGCCAGCAGCATGGGGAGAACTGCTGCGATGTCGTCATGCTCCTGAACCCCTTGTGTCCGCTCAGCGCCGCCAAGGTGCTGGCGTTGAAGGCCACGGTGGTGCTGCTGCTCACGCTGCTGATCAAGGCGAAGGTGCGCATCACGGCGTTCTCGGCCCTCGGGATCGTGCTGTTGCTGCTGCAGACCCTGCTGTTCCTCGCCGCCAGCGGCGCCCTGGGCTTGGCTGTGGGGGCCGCGGGGCTCTACGCCCTCCAGCAGCGCCGCATGGCGACGGCCTGATCGGGCGCCATGGCCGTTGAAGTCGCCCTGGCGATGCTGCAGCGCGAGGGGCGCTGGCTACTGCAGCTGCGCGATGAGATCCCCGGCATCGTGGCGCCGGGCTGCTGGGGACTGTTCGGCGGTCACCTGGAGCCCGGCGAAACCCCGGAGCAGGCCGTCCGTCGCGAGCTGCTGGAGGAGATCGGCTGGCAGCCCCGGCTGCTGCACTACGCCATGGAACACCACCTGCATCGGCGCACGGCCCACGTGTTTCGGGCCGAGCTGTCGGTGCCGCTGGAGCAGCTGCAGCTGCTGGAGGGTCAGGACATGGCGCTGGTGTCCAGCGAGGAGCTGCTCTCCGGAGCGATCTGGAGCACCCGTCTCGCCAGCCCGCGTCCGCTGGCCGATGGGCTGGCGGAGGTGATGCAGCAGCTGCTCCGGCCATCCGACGCGCCCTGACCGCAGCGGTCGTGGCCGCGAGGACCGTGGCCCCAGCGAGCGCCGCCATGGCCGTGCCCCACAGTCGTGGGGCCCTCCGCCGGCGGACCAGAATCGAGCCCATGGAGCTCCACGCCGATCTGGGCCAACGGGCCGTGCTCGACACCGGCAGCGTGCCCTGGCTGCCCTCGCCCATGGCCGGGGTGGAGCGGCTCCTGCTCGATCGCCAGGGCGGTGAAGTGGCCCGCGCCACCTCAATCGTGCGCTACGCGCCGGGGAGCCGCTTTGAGCGCCACACCCACGGCGGCGGCGAGGAGATCCTGGTGCTGGAGGGCACCTTCTCCGACGAGACAGGCGACTTCCCCGCCGGCACCTACCTGCGCAATCCGGTCGGCTCCAGCCACGCCCCGTTCAGTTCCGAGGGCTGCACAATCCTGGTCAAGCTGCAGCAGATGCACCCGGCGGATCAGCAGCGCCTGGTGATCGACACCCACCGAGCTGCCTGGGTTCCTGGCCTGGTGCCGGGGCTGACGGTCCTGCCGTTGCACGCCTTCGGCTCCGAGCACGTGGCCCTGGTGCGCTGGGCGCCGGGCACCGTGTTTCAGCCCCACGGCCATCCCGGCGGGGAAGAGATCGTGGTGCTCGCTGGCGTGTTCCAGGACGAGCACGGCAGCTACCCCACCGGCAGCTGGCTGCGCAATCCACCCGGCAGCACCCATCGTCCCTGGAGCGAGGCAGGCTGCACGATCTGGGTCAAGACCGGCCACCTGCCGGTGACCGTTGGGCCAGACGGCTCAGCAGCCTGAGGGAAGCGCCGCCGCACGCCGGCCGATCGCCGACTGGTCGCCACAACAAAGCCCGGAGCGTTGGCCCCGGGCGTTTGTCTGCTCAGCCGTGGTGCCTTCCCAAGGGGGTCGGGCGCAGCTGCGCGGTCGGTTGATCGTCAGATCAGGGTGTCTTCAGTTGTGGTCGGAGCTGCCGGCGCTGGCACCTGGGGCCAGGTGTCAATCGGGACGTTCCGTTGGGTCCGGGGCACCTCAGGCGGTGCAGTGGACGGCGACTGGCTTGACACGCCAGGAACGTCAGAGATCCGTCGAGAGTGTTGGAGCAGGGGCCGGATCGTCAGCGCGCTCCTGGTTGGTGCTCAGGGGGGGTGTCGTCCATCAGCGGAGCCTCCGAATCCCGTTGCCATCACCATCGTCCGGCGCGCCGCTGGAGGCAACGGTCCCGCACCAGGACGACACCGCTCGTCACCGGGGGCAACGGCTCTTCATGAAGGGGCTTCACAGCGGGCAGGTGCCAGCACCGGAAGGGATCGGCGTCAGCCCTCCACCTGCACCGTCACGGAGGTGACGGTGTTGGCCTTGGGGGCGGTCACCCGCAGCAGACCATCGCGGCAGGTGGCCTGCAGGCGATCGCGGTCGATGGCCTGGGGAAAGCGGAAGCTGCGGCTCCAGGTGCCGTAGCGGAACTCGCTCAGCAGCGGCGCCTTGACCGTGGCCTCTCCCTCAGCGGCAGGCTCGCGGTGGCTGCGGCGCTCCGCGCTGATCACCAGGGTGCGATCGGTGGCCTTCACCGCGATGGCGGCCTTGTCGACGCCGGGCAGCTCGAGCAGCAGTTCATACGCCTCGGGGGTGTCGTGCACCTCGGCGGCGGGCACACGCTCGGCGGTCTGCAACGGCTGGCTGAGCTGCTGCTCCAGGCGATCGAACAGATCGAAGGGTGCAGAAGAACGCAGGGTCAGCATGGCTGGAATCACAAGGATTGTGTCGAGGGGGATCGTCATTCGCCCCCGTTGCAGACACTGTCGCCGCATCCTTCAGCTCACTGAATCCGGGCAACCGAACCTGCCGATTCGGCCCTCACCACCCAGGTACGGCAGGCCCCACCCCACGGCCGGGACAACCGATCCAATCGTCCCAAGCGTGACAACGGGGAGTACGGAAACAGGCCCTTCCGAAGGCCACCAGAGCCGGCACAGAGACGTATCTTGAGGTTGAGGGGGGAGCCGGTAGCCAACCCGGGCCCTGCCCTCCACAAGAGTCCGGCCAGGGATCACCCGAGCCGGTGTGCAGCACGGAGGTGCGCCCAGGATGCGTCCCAGCAACCGTGAACCCGATCGCGCCGTGCGAGCGCCATCCCGTCGCTACAAGAAGCCATACGCCAGTTCTTTGTCCTGCCTCTTGAAATCCCGGGCTGCATAACCCGGTCCAGGATCACAGCCGAAAAGGTCAAGCCCCGAGCATCTCTTTTCGGAGACGTGATCCCCGTCCTGTCCTGCCAGGCCCACGTCAGGCCATGCGTGATTCCCCGACACCCGACCGGATTCAGCCCCAGATGCCAAGGCGATGATCCGCAACCGGTGCAAAGGCGCCCCTACCTGGGGCGCCTTCCTGTGAGGGGAGTGATCCAGCCGCCCGGCGCGGTGGCGGGGGCCGCCGACGGGGAGCCCTTGGGGCCCGGCTCTGGCGGGGGCAGCCGCCACTCCACCTGCAGGAACACCAGCCAGGCCACTCCAGCGCCGATGGGCAGGTCCCGCAGCGCCAAGCGGCCCAGTTGGTCGAGCCGCATCCGCAGATCAGGAGACCCGCTCATCGCCATCCGCGGGGGCCGAGCGCTGCCTCGGGCCTAGCGTCCCTGAAAACCCAAGCAGCAACTGGGGTCCTGGAGAACGGGGCTGGCGGGACTCGAACCCACGACCTACGGCTTAGGAAACCGTCGCTCTGCCCGGCTGCGGCATGGGCTTTAGGGCCTTTTGCGAAGCATGTGGACTATTCGGGCCGGCGCCCGTGCGCGCTCAGCGCACCTTCGGAGCTGCTCCAGTGGGGATAGGCCGCCATCCAGCTGCCCGCCGCCATGAACAACGCCAGGGGCTACTCCCTCCCTGATGCCGGCACAGGAGCCCTGGAGGCTTCAGCCCGCCCGAGAGACGGGAACCGCCGCTACCAACCCAGGAGACCCCCTCACTGCCCCTTGCAAGCCCTCTGCAAAAACCAGACCTGGCGGCACTGCTTGCCCGGCTTCCAGGACGCGGCAGCTGACATCGAGAGCACCGGGCCTCCCTGAACCAAGGGGTAGCCTCGAAACACGGCACATCCAGGCGACTGCCATGTCTATACGATCACGCAAAGGCGCAGGCGCGATCACCCACACGTAGGCTCCCATTCATTAGCATATAAAGCGATACCTTACGGCGCACTAAACGAACATCCCCTGATGCCGAGGTGCACCGGATTAAGCTGGCGACGGATAGTACATCTCCGTCGCCTAACCCCACTCGCGGGTCGGCATAGAAGCCTGTCAATGGCGCCGGAAGGATTCACCCTGGCCGAATTGATGATTGTGGCTTCCGTGATCGGCATCCTATCTGCCATCGCATTGCCAGAGTTCACAAAAGCGCGTGCCCGCGCCTTTGCCGGTGTAGCCGTAGCACAAGCCATTGGCCTGGCCAAAGGGTGCGCCATTGCCAATGTCATCCATCGTTCCACGACCGGCATAGACGGCAGTGGATCAGTAGTGACCTGCGATGGCACCACGACCGCATCCATAAAGAGCCGCACGTTTGACAGCGGTGCCGATGGCATACGGTGCCTTTCCGCAACCTCCTCATCTGAAAGCACAGAAGCAACCATTACAGTCGAAGCCAGTGGCGGCATGACCTGCGCCTTCGACTGATAAGCCTATCCCCATATCTGCCTCTGCGAAAGTTAGATTCGGGTGCCAATGGGCCTGGCCCCTTCCGCTAGGGGCTGGGGGCCCACGAGACCTGGCTCCGGCTGCGGCGGACCTGTTGCTGAAGGTGATGCAGGGCCCAGGCCTCAAGACGCGCTATCTCCTGGACGCACCATCTGTGCTCCTCAACAACAAAACCCAGCCCTGGCATTACTGCATGCCCGGCTTCCAGGAGGCGGCTTCTGGCGTTGAGAGCACCAGGCTCCCTGAGCCAAGAAATGGCCTCGAAAACATGGGTGGCAATTTTGAGAGGGATACAAACCGATACGCCTCTTGGAATCGGTGTTACTGCGGAGCGGAGCTTTCTCGGGCAAGCCAATGGTTCACGCTTGTTTCTAGAGGCTCTGCCTAAGTTGAAGCCTGCTTGGCATGGAATCGCCTTGCTGATCGGCTCCCGGCGCCATCGGCGCCATCGCTGAGCCATCCATGCTCCCGACCTACTGCGACCGACTCGCGGCCCGCATCGCTGATGCCATCGACCATGGGGCTGACGCCGCAGCCGCTGCTGGTCTGATCGCCGCGGCCTAGTGCTGATCAGCGTTCTGGGGCCAACGGCAACCTGGCGGGCATGGATGACCACCAATGCCCACCGAAGACCTGTTGGTGGCCTTCCTGAACGCGCCTGTCCTGTCTCAGGCCCTGCTGCTGCTGTTCGTGGCCGAGCTGATCGCCCTGGCCGTCCTGCTGCTGCGCTGACCATGAAAGGCCCTCACACCAGCTTGCGTACTAGGCACAACGTTCGTATCCAGCAGCTCCGGGGTGAGCGTCGCCCCTGGCGGCAAGCGGTTCAGCTCTGTTCGGAGCCTGGCCCAGCTGCGCTCTGAAGCACTGGTGCGTGCACAGGTCGCCCAGTAGTCGTGCTCCAGGGCCTCGATGGCTGCAGCCACGGTCACGGATGCGGCAGAGGCGTTCGCCTTCTGAGGGCGCCGTGCCGCCATCACCGACTCGGGGGGCTCGCCCTTGGCGATCGCCGCAGCCACCAGCACAGCCAATCCCTCGGCTTGAACCAGCCCCGATGGGGTGGCAGCCAGTCCAAGCGGCAGGCGCTGCTGTCGGCGTCGCCCGGAGCTATCAGGCCATGTGCCACGCAGGCATAAAGCGGAGCGCCGCTGCTCGATCGCAAGGCGGATGCCACGGGTGCGCAGCGAGGCGTTCGCGGCGGCGATGGCGGCTTCCATGGGGGCGGGGAGGCCTGGTCCGTGGACGACTTGTGGCCTAAAAAGGCTCGCGAATCTTCGCGCAGAAGCACGAATTCCGAAACAAGGGACAAGCCACGGGAAACCGGAAAACCCTTGGCCTGCCTTGGATTTGCCTGGCTCTCACTGCACGGGGCTGGCGGGACTCGAACCCACGACCTACGGTTTAGGAAACCGTCGCTCTATCCGGCTGAGCTACAGCCCCCCACGGGCGGAGCCCGCCACCGCATTATGCGCGTCGCCCGCAGGGGCATGATGGAGCCCGAAAGCAGGCGAGGTGGTCGCGATCGGGCTGCGTCCCGGCCCTCGGGTCGGCGATACGGGCCTGGTTGAGGAAAGTCCGGGCTCCCCAATGGCCAGGCTTGCTGGGTAACGCCCAGTGCGGGTGACCGTGAGGAGAGTGCCACAGAAACACACCGCCGATGGCTCCCCCGGGAGCACAGGCAAGGGTGCAAGGGTGCGGTAAGAGCGCACCAGCAGCATCGAGAGGTGCTGGCTCGGTAAACCCCGGCTGGGAGCAAGGCCCAGGGACAACGGTTGGCCATGACACCCGTCCCGCTTCACGTGCGCCGCTCGAGGCCGCCGGTAACGGCGGTCCCAGACAGATGATCACCCCCGCCGGCTTGCCGGCGGTGAACAGAACCCGGCTTACGTCCTGCTTTCACCCCTTTCCCCGGCCGCCGCTGCCGTCGGCCCGCTGTCCCGGTCCCATCCGGCCGGCCCGATTCCGCCGTCCATGTCCACCGCCCAGGCCCCCGATCGCCCCGCCCAGCTGCAGGCCTTCCTGGCCGGTCTGGGCCTGAGCCCGCCGGCCGGCGCCGACCTGGCCCCCCTGGATGCGGCCCTCACCCACACCTCCGCCGGGCTGGCGATCGACCACGAGCGGCTGGAGTTCCTGGGCGATGCCGTGCTGCGGCTGGCGGCGACGGAATTCCTGGAGCGGGAACAGCCGCAGCTGGGTGTGGGCCAGAGCTCGGCGCTGCGGGCCCAGCTGGTGAGCGACCGCTGGCTGGGCGAACTGGGCGAGCGCTGCGGCGTGGAGGCGGCCCTGCGGATCGGGCCGATGGCCGCGGGCGACCAGGCCGGCCGCGCCACCCTGCGGGCCGAGGCCTGCGAGGCGGTGGTGGGCGCCCTGTATCGGATCTGGGGCGGGCGGCTGGAGCCGGTGCTCCAGTGGCTCACGCCCCACTGGCGGGCGGCGGCAGCCGAGCTGGAGGCCGACCCGGACCGCCACAACTGGAAGTCGGCGCTGCAGGAGTGGAGCCAGGGGCTGCGGCGCGGCCTGCCGGACTACCGCAGCGCGGAGATCAGCACGATCCACGCCGATCCGCGCCGGTTCCACTGCGTGGTGCGCCTGGGCGAGGACCAGCTGGGTGAGGGCTGGGGCCGCTCGCGCCGGGTCGCGGAACAGGAGGCGGCGCGGCAGGCCCTGGAGCGGCTCAGACCTGCTCGAGGGTCTTGAGCGGCAGGGTCACGAGCTTGTCCCAGTTGCCGCCCTCGAACAGCACAGCGGCGCGCGTGCCGCTGATCCGCTGCACGAAGCCGCGGTAGCCGTCGTAGATCGAGCGGCCGTCGCGCACCACCACGGTGGAGCCGGGCAGGATCGGCAGGATGTCAGCCATGGGTGGGCCCAGTCGTGGGGCCATTATCGAGCCACAGGGCACGGACATGGGCCGGATGACGGACGCAAAGACGGAGGCGATTCCCGCCGCGACGCCCGCGAACGGGCGGGCGGCGGAGCCGATGGCTCCGGAGCAGGAGCTGCTGCTGGTGGGCCGGGTCGTGGGGGTGCAGGGCCTGAAGGGCGAACTGCGGATCAACCCGATGAGCGACTTCCCGGAGCGCTTCACCCGCCCCGGCCGCCGCTGGCTGCAGCGCCGCGGCGAGCCGCCCCAGTCCCTGGAGCTGCTGGCGGGCCGCCAGCTGCCGGGCCGGGAGCTCTACGTGGTGCGCTTCGCGGGTGTGGACGACCGCAGCGCCGCCGAGGCCCTGGTGGGCCGCGACCTGCTCGTGCCCGCCGCCGACCGGCCCAAGCTGGCCAACGGCGAATTCCACCTGCTGGATCTGGTGGGCCTGGAGGTGCGGCTGGAGGCCGATGGCGCGGTGATCGGCCGGGTCAGCGACCTGATCCACGCCGGCAACGACCTGCTGGAGGTGGAGCTGAGCGAGGGCGGGCGCCGGCTGCTGATCCCCTTCGTGGAGCCGATCGTGCCGCGGGTGGAGCTGGCGGAGGGCTGGCTGTCGCTGACGCCGCCGCCGGGCCTGCTGGAGCTGGCCGAGGGCTGAGGGCAGGCGGCAGGGGGCTCACAGGCGTGACGCGCCAGTGACCTGGGCCAGGGCCCAGCGGCTTGCACTCCATCCCGGCAGTCCGGGATCCGACTCGGCCACCTTCCTGGCGCAGCGGTTCTGGGTTGGAATGGGGCCATCCATGGGGAGCGGGCCGACGGACGACGCCCCCCGCTGCCGAGTGATGCCCCCGCGATGACCGCGACCCCAAGCGCCGCCGCCACCCTCCCCAGCACCCCGGTCAGCGCGACGAGCCCCACCTCCGGCTCCGCCCTGGTGCCGGTGATCCTCTGCGGCGGCACCGGCACGCGCCTCTGGCCCCTGTCGCGGGCCAGCTACCCCAAGCAGTACTGGGCCCTGGCCGGCAGCGGCGAGGAGACCCTGCTGCAGCAGACCCAGCTGCGGCTGCGGGGCCTGGGTGGCCTGGCCGCGCCGCTGCTGATCTGCAACGAGGACCACCGCTTCATCGTGGCCGAGCAGATGCGCCAGATCGGCGTGGAGCCCGCCGCGATCCTGCTGGAGCCGATGGGCCGCAACACCGCCCCCGCCGTGGCGGTGGCGGCCCTGCAGGCCACGGCCCGCGGCGAGGATCCGCTGCTGCTGGTGCTCGCCGCCGACCACGTGATCCGCGAGGCGGAGCGCTTCCGCGCCACCGTGGCGGCCGGCATCCCCGCCGCCGAGGCCGGCGCCCTGGTGACCTTCGGGATCGTGCCCACGGCCCCCGAGACGGGTTACGGCTACATCGAGGCCGCCACCGCCCCGGACTCCGCGACTGCCGCTGGGGCCAACGGAACCAGCGCAGCGCCCCAGGGCCCCGTGCCGATCGCCCGCTTCGTGGAGAAGCCCGACCGCGCCACCGCCGAGCGGTTCCTCGCCAGCGGCCGCTTCACCTGGAACAGCGGCATGTTCCTGTTCAAGGCCAGCGCGATCCTGGCGGAGCTGGAGCGGCTGGCCCCCGAGGTGGTGAGCGCCTGCCGGGCCGCCCTGGAGCACGACAGCGCCGACCTGGACTTCCTGCGGCTGGAGCGGGAGGCCTTCGCGGGTTGCCCCAACGTGGCCATCGACGTGGCGGTGATGGAGAAGACCGACCGCGGCGCCGTGCTGCCCCTGGAGGCCGGCTGGAGCGACGTGGGCAGCTGGAGCGCCCTCTGGGAGACGGCGGACCAGGACGCGGAGGGCAACGTGCTGCGGGGCCGGGTGATCAGCCAGGACTCGCGCAACTGCTACCTGCGCAGCGAGCACCGCCTGGTGGTGGGGCTGGGCGTGGAAGACCTGGTGGTGGTGGAAACCGACGACGTGGTGCTGGTGGCCCACCGCGACCGGGCCCAGGAGATCAAGGCGGTGGTGGGCCAGCTGGAGCAGGAGGGCGCCCGCGAGAGCCGGGCCCACCGCCGCATCTACCGCCCCTGGGGCTCCTACGACGGCGTCACCGAGGGCGAGCGCTGGCAGGTCAAGAAGATCGTGGTCAACCCCGGCGCCTCGCTGTCGCTGCAGATGCACCACCACCGCGCCGAGCACTGGGTGGTGGTGGCCGGCACCGCCGTGGTGGAGAAGAATGGCGTCGAGGAGCTGGTGGGCGAGAACCAGAGCACCTACATCCCCCTGGGCTGCAAACACCGCCTCACCAACCCCGGCCGCATCCCGGTGGAGATGATCGAAGTACAGAGCGGGCCCTATCTGGGCGAGGACGACATCGTGCGCTTCGAAGACCTCTACGGCAGGAGTGGGCGTGTGGCGG
>NZ_JAGQBX010000073.1 GCF_024345855.1 Synechococcus sp. GreenBA-s
AGCCGGTGAGCCTGGAGACGAAGGTGGGCGACGGGGAGGACACGGAGCTGCTGGACCTGCTGGCGGCGGACGGGAGCCAGCCGGAGGAGCTGGTGGATGGGGAGTGCCTGCGGGGCGACATGCGGGCGCTGCTGGAGCGTCTGCCGGATCTGCAGGGGCGGGTGCTGAAGATGCGCTACGGCATCGAGGCCGAGGAGCCGATGAGCCTCAGCTCGATCGCCCGCGAGCTGGGCATGAGCCGTGATCGCACCCGCAGCCTGGAGCGCAAGGCCATTGATGAGGTGCGGCGGCTGTCGATGGATCTGGTGGGCTATCTGGCCGCCTGAGCCGGTTCGCGGGCACCGCCCACCCACTCCTGGGCGAGGTCCAGCTGCCCCAGCGGCTGTCGCCGCTGGAGGTTGGCGGCACCCACGTAGCGCCGCTCGGTGGGGTGCTGGCGCCACCAGGCCGCGGCCCGCTGGGCGTAGTCGGCCTGGCGCAGGGCACCGGGGGGATGGGAGCGCAGCAGGTCCCGCAGGGGATCGGCGTGGCGCTCGGCCCGATCCCGGCCGCCATGGGCCCGGTTGAGGGCCGCGAAGGCGCGGCCCTGGGCCGCCGGGTCGTAGCGACTGCTCAGCAGCAGGGCGTAGGCATAGTCGTCGGCCTCGTGCTCCGCCGCCTTGCTGTAGCTCTGCTGCAGCAGCAACCGGGCCGCCCCATCGGCGAGCTGGCCGAGCCGTTCACTGCCGCTGCGACGGCCCAGCAGCTGGAAGCGCACCGCATCGAAGCTGTGGCCCAGCTCGATGTGGCCCAGCTCGTGGCCCAGCACCGCCATCAGCTCCGCCTCGGAGTCCAGCTGCTCCAGCAGCTCCTGGCTCACCAGGATCACGCCCACCGGCAGGGCCCAGGCGTTGGGACTGCCGCAGCGGCCGATCAGGAAGGCCCGATAGGGGAACGGCCGGCGGGCGTGGCGGCGCAGCGGCGGCATCAGGCCATCGAGGTAGGCCTGGTCGGCATCGCCCGGTTGGATCTGGGCTGCGTAGCGGCGCCGGAAGGTGTCCCCCAGCTGCCGCTCCTGCAGGCTGCCCACCGGGATCGCCCGGCTGGTCAGCCGGTCGGCCAGCTGCACCGGCGTGCCCAGCAACTGGAACGGCGTCGCCAGCGACGACGGCAGCGGACTGGAGGGCCGGGTGCGCGCCAGCAGGCCGATCAGGCCCGCACCGCCCACCAGCAGCACGGCCAGCGCCGCCAACCGCAGCCGACCCTGGCGCTCCGGCTGGGGGCCGTCGGGATCGGCGCTCATTCGAAGCGGCTCCGGAAGCGGTTGTAGATGGCGTTCATCGCCAGCATCAGCAGGCCCACGCCGATGAACACCAGGCCCCGCAGGCCCAGGTCGGCCTGGGCCATGTCGATCGCCAGCAGCCGCAGCAGGCAGCCCCCGAGCCCCAGCAGCGCCACCACGCGGAACTGCCCCTCGCGCAGCACCGCGCTCAGCACGTAGATGGCGAAGGCCTCGGCCGCCCAGAGCAGGGTGAGCAGGGAGCGGTCATAGCGGAGGGCCAGGTAGTAGGCCACCGCGGCGAACATCGGGTAGTAGAGCCAGCGGTTGCGCTGGTTGGCGACCCGCTGGCCGATCCAGGCGAGGGGCGCCAGGCCGCCGGGCTGGCGCAGCTGCTCGAGGTCGAGCCAGCGGTGCGAGGCCACGATGTAGCCCAGCTGCAGGCCGATCGCCACCAGGCCGATCTGCTGGGGCTGGGCCCACCACTGGGGCGACGGTGACTCCAGGGTGCTGAGCATGGCCACCAGGGTCGCCACCGCCAGCCAGTAGAAGAGCACCGAATACACCTGCAGTCGCGGGGCGAACAGGCGCCGCAGCGGGGTGCTCAGCAGGGCCAGGGCCAGCAGCGACCAGGCCACCGGCCGCCACAGCACCGTGATCTCGCTCAGGATCGTGAGTCCCACCCCCAGCAACGCCGCCTCCAGCAGGCACGGCTGCACGCGGCGCCACAGCCGCAGCTGCGCCAGGCGGCTGCCGGCGTGGAAGAACCACCAGTAGAGCAGCACCGCGATCGCGAACAGCTCGATCAGCAGCCGCCCCCGCAGGCTCAGGGGCCCCAGGCTGAGGTAGGCCGGGCTCTGGCTGATCACCAGCAGATAGGAGCCGAAGAAGGCCGTGAGGTAGCCCAGGCCGAGGCCCAGGGCGTGCAGGGCCTCGGCGCGGGGCAGGCGGTTGGCGCTCTCCAGGGCGATCAGGGCCAGCACCAGCCAGGCCACGCCGGGAATCAGCGGCGAGACGGGATCGAACAGCAGGAAGGCGCCCAGGCCGGCATTGAGGCCGAGCAGGTCGATGCCCAGCCGGCGCAGGCTGCTGCGGCGGGCCGCCCAGATCAGCGCCAGGGCCAGGCCCGCCAGGGGCAGCAGCCGGGCCAGCAGTGGGCCCGCGGCCCAGGGGTGGCCCAGCAGCAGGGTCAGCCAGCGCCAGCCATGCAACAGCAGCACCGCCGTGGCGCTGCCCGCCAGCAGCCCCGCCGGCCGCAGCCAGCGGGCCAGGCCCAGCAGGGTTCCCAGGGCCAGCAGCGCCACCGGATCCCGCCAGCTCTGCTGCGGCACGAGCATCGCGCCGCTGGTGGCCAGGCCCGCGGCCATCCAGCCCAGCAGCGGCGGCCAGGGCTGGGGCATGGCCCGGCGCTCCAGCAGCACCTGCAGCAGGGCGGTGAGGCCGGCGCCGCTCAGCAGCACGGCCACGTGCACCTTCAGGTCATCGCCCTCCACCGCCAGCAGGCCCTGCACCGCGCTGCCCAGGATCAGCACCGCCCCACTGCCCTGCACCAGCACCCAGCCGCAGCGGCGCGGCCAGGGGGCCTGGCGGTTCCAGAGCAGCAGCAGCGCCAGGACCAGCAGCGGCAGCAGGTGCTGCAGCAGCCCGGCCGCCTGCCAGGGCTGGTGCTGCAGGATCCAGAACCAGCCCTGCAGGTGGGCCAGTCCCACGGCGGTCGCCAGGCCCGCCAGCAGGCCGGGCAGCTGGTGCCGGCGGGCCAGCCCCACCAGGCCACCCATGGCCACCAGGGTCAGGCCGGGCCGCCAGGCCTCTGGCGCCGTCAGGCAGGTTCCCACCCACACCTGGGCCGCGATCACCCAGCCCAGCAGCGGCGGCAGGGGCACGGCCACACCGCGGCGCTGCAGCAGCCACTGGCTGGCACTGCCGAGGCCGGCGGCGCCGAGCAGCACCGCGCTGGTCTGCAGCTGGGCCGCGGGCTCCGGCCCCTGGACCGCCTCCACCAGCCCGCCCAGGGCCAGGACGGATCCCGTCACCAGCGTCAGCCCCCAGCCGATGCGGCGGATCGTCGCCTCCCCCTCCAGCACCCCCAGGCCGAGGAACAGCAGGCACTCCAGCTGCAGGGTGCCGAGCAGCAGCGGCGTGTTGGCGATCAGCGGCTGCAGGCTCAGCAGCGCCGCCACGGCCAGGGCCTGGGCCACCAGCACATCGGTGAGGTGCAGCCAGCCCAGCCCGTCCCGCCGTGCCCGCAGGCCCAGCAGCAGAGCGACGGCGGCGGCGAGGGCCAGGGCCGTGGCCCGCGCCGCCGCCTGCTGGGGATAGACCAGCAGCGCCAGGCCCAGGGCCCCCCAGTTGCTCAGCTGCAGGGCCAGGGGCAGGGCCTCCAGCCGGGGCTGAAGGGCCCGGCCGCGGTGCTGCAGCAGCGCTCCGCCGCCGAACACCAGCACCGCCGCCAGGGCCGCGCCCGCACGCAGCTCGCCCCCGTCCGCCAGCAGCGCCTGGCAGCGGACGAACCAGGAGGCGTGGTAGGCCGCGTAGGCCCAGGTCACCAGCAGCAGGTGCCGGTTCCAGCGCCGCCGCAGCGGCAGCCCGGTGCCCACCAGGGCCACGGCGCTGGCGATGGCCAGGGTGAGGCCCGTCTGGGGCACGATCAGAAGCGGCACCAGGTTCACCACCACGTGCAGCGACGCGATCGCCTCGGTGCGGGCGATGCCGGCCAGGGCCAGGTTGAGCGCCACCCCCAGGCTCACCAGGGCCAGGGCGGGTCCGGGGCTGTGGATCCACTGCAGCCCCAGCTGGGGCAGGCCCCCGGCGGCCGTGCAGGCAAACAGGGCCAGGGCCGCGCCGCCGCTGCGCATCCAGTCACTGAGGTTGCGCCAGGGGTCGTGCCGGCCGATCAGCGGTGAGGGCAGGCTCAGGGCCGTCGCCGCCAGCAGCGTCAGCAGGAAGCGCTGGAAGGCATCCAGGCGCAGGGCCACGTTGATGGCCGCGAAGGTGACGCCGGCCACCACCACCACCACCCCCAGGATCCCGGTCCAGTTCTCACTCACCAGCCGCTCCACGCGCCGCCAGACCTGGCGGCTTTGGGGGCTCCTGGGCCTGGGCTTCGGCCGGATGGCCCGGGGCGGGGCCGCTGCCGGCAGGGGCCCCGCGCTCGGCGGGGGCGGGGCTGACGGCACGCAGGCGGGGGCACTGGTCGGCGTCACGTCAGGGGGCCGCAGGCCCCCGGGGGGGTGGCTGCGCTCTCCCCGGGAGGGTTGCTGGTTGACCTGAGGCTGTTCGGCTTCAGGGCGTGCCGGCAGCGGCTGGGGCGGTGGCAGCCGCTCCTGCGCCCGTGGCTCCGCGGCAATGCTGCCGGGCTCCTTGGGGGGCTGGTGCTGCAGCCGATCCAGCCGCTCATCCAGCGACTGCAGCTGCAGCACCAGCTCCGCCAGCCGCAGATCCAGCCGGCCCAGCTTGGCCTCGAGCCGCTCGAGGCGCTGCCGCAGGCGCCCCGGCCCCCCCAGCAGCACCGCGACGGACGCCATGGCCAGCACCAGCAACAGCCCCGCCGTCCCCATGAGGGCGAGGAACACCAGCGCGTCGGCCATGGGCAGGCCAAGCCCCTACTTCCCGTTGGCTAGCCGCCCAGCCCGTTCCTGGCCATGGGCCGGCCTGTTGCTGTGATGCTTTGTTGTTGGCCCCGAAGCGTTCCGGTGGGTCGTACGGCCTTGAATCTCTGGGCCGGCTTCGATCAGAAGAACTGGTCGAAGTTGTCGAAGTCCACCGCCTTAAAGCTGCCGTTCTCCACCTGGGTCATCAGCCGCTCCAGCTGCACCCACAGGGCCCCGGCCGTCGCCAGGGACAGCAGCAGCGCCACCAGCAGCGCCGCTCCCGAGGCGAAGCCGAACACCTGCAGGCTGCCGCCGATGAACAGGGTGATGCCGATGATGATGCCGCTGTAGGGCAGGTTGGTCTCCAGGCTGCCCAGGGGCAGCAGCGCCAGCCGGTCCTGCTTCCAGCCCTCCAGCCGGTTTTCCACCAGCTTGGCGAAGGTGAGGCCGCAGAGGATGCCCATCGCCAGGCCGATCCCTGCCAGCACGTAGGGGGGCTGGAGGTAGGGGGCGAATTCCAGCAGGATCTCCTGGGCGTCCAGATCGCCGTAATCCCCGCTGGCGAGATCCGCGGCGGCTTCGCTCAGGTTGATCGGGGCAATCGGCACAGGGCGCTGGAAGGAGCTGGGCCGACCCTAGGCCGCCAGCGGGTTGAGCCGGGCCAGCATGCCGCCCGCCAGCTTGCGGGGCGAGAAGGTGCGCCGCAGCAGGCCGGCCAGGCTGCGCAGGTCGGCGGTGTCGAGGCGGTCGTCCTGCACCAGGCTGAGCAGCAGCCGCTGGCGCAGGCTGCTGCCCTCCTTGCCCAGCAGCAGCCGCAGGCCGGCACCGGCCACGGGCAGCAGATCGGCGCCGGCCTCGTCGTTTTCCACCACCGTCAGCAGGTTTTCGAGCCGCTCGATCCGCAGCCTGCCCGTGCCATCGAAGATCACCTCCAGCAGCTTCTCGCGCATCTCGGCGGTGTCGCCGGCCAGCAGGCGCCGGGCCACGTAGGGATAGGCCACGCGGATGATCCGGAAGCTGGGATCGAGCCGCATCGCCAGGCCCTCCTGGCTCACGACCGCCCGGATGATCAGGGCGAAGCGGGCCGGCACCCGGAACGGATAGGCATACATCAGCTCCGAGAAGCGATCGGTGATCGCCTTGAAGTTGAACGAGCCCACGTTGTCGCCCAGGGTGCCGCCGAGCACCTCCTCCAGGGCCGGGATGATCGGAGTGAGCTCGGTGCTGGGGTTGAGGAAGCCCAGATCCACGAAGTCCTGCGCCAGGGCGGTGAAGTCGCGGTTGATCAGGTGCACCACCGCGCCGGTGAGGGTGAGGCGGTCGCTGTCGCTGATCGAATCCATCATTCCGAAGTCCACGTAGGCCACATGGCCCAGGGCTCCGGTCCTGCCCGGCAGGGCGAAGAGGTTGCCGGGGTGGGGATCGGCGTGGAAGTAGCCGAATTCCAGCAGCTGCTGCAGGCCGGCGATCACGCCGGTGCGGATCAGGGCCGCCGGATCGAGCTGCTGGGCCTCCAGGGCCTGGCGCTCCTGCAGCTTGGTGCCGTGGATCCAGGTGGTGCAGAGCACCCGCCGGGCCGAGAGCAGCCGGTCCACCCGCGGCACGACCACGGCGGGGTTGTCGGCAAACAGGCGGGCGAAGCGCTCGGCGTTGTCGGCTTCGCGGCGGTAGTCGATCTCCTCGAACAGGCTGCGGCCGAATTCATCGATGATCTCGCCCAGGCCGAAACCCAGGTTGAGCGGCAGCAGCGGCGCGCTCAGCACCCCCAGCAGCCGGATCAGCACCAGGTCGCGGCGCAGCTGGTAGGCCAGATCCGGACGCTGCACCTTCACCGCCAGCCAGCCGCCGCCCACGGGCCGGGCCCGGTACACCTGGCCGAGGCTGGCCGCCGCCACCGGGTAGTCGGGGAACTCCTCGAACAGCTGGCTGGCCGGTGCCCCCAGCTCCTCCTCGATCGTCTGCAGGGCGATCGCGTGGGGGAAGGCGGGCAGGTCGTCCTGCAGCTTGGTGAGTTCCTCCAGCCAGTCGCGCCGTACCAGGTCGGGGCGGGTGGAGAGGGCCTGGCCCACCTTGATGAAGCAGGGCCCCAGGTTGGTGAGGGTGGTGAGGATGCGCCGGCCCAGGCGCTGGTGCACCTTCGGATCGCTGCTGTTGCCCTGCGTCAGCAGCACCAGCGCCAGGCTGCCCAGCTGCCAGAGCACCGTGACCAGCCGGCCCACGAAGATCCAGGGACGGGCCAGCAGCCAGCGCAGGTCGGCCGCCGGGTCGTAGCGGGGGGCGGCGGGCTCGCCGCTGCGGCCGGGCAGCGGCCCGTTGGCGGGGCTCCGACGGACGGGCGCGGTGGCGGTGGGCGTCGGGGCCAAGCGCGGCGGGGCAGGCGGAGCCCAGACTCTAGGAAGACCGCCCCGACCCCATGGGCCTGCTGGAGCTGCTGCGGGCCGAGGCCGAGGCGGGGCGTTGGCGCCTGGCCTGGCCCCGCCCCTGGCGGCCGCCCGGGCTCCGGCGCCCGCTGCCCCTGCCCCTGCACCTGCCGGCCCATGGCCGCGGCCGGGCCCTGGCGCCGCCGCTCGCCGCCCTGCTGCGGCGGCCGCCAGGCAGCTGGGACCTGCCGGAGTTGCCGGAGCTGGGCGGGCCCCTGGAGCCGGAGGGCGCCGTGGCCGAGGCCCAGGCGGCGGCGGCGGCGCTGCTGGGGGCCGAACGCTGCTGGTTCGGCGTCAATGGCGCCAGCGGCCTGCTGCAGGCGGCGCTGCTGGGGCTGGCCGATCCGGGCCAGCGGGTGCTGCTGCCGCGCAATCTGCACCGCTCCCTGCTGCACGGCTGCCTGCTGGGCCAGCTGCGGCCGGTGCTGTTCGACCTCCCCTTCGATCCAGCCAGCGGCCTCTGGCTGCCCCCCAGCCCCGGGCACCTGGAGCAGGTGCTGGCCGCGGCCTTGGCCAAGGGGCCCCTGGCGGCCGTGGTGCTGGTGTCCCCCAGCTACCAGGGCCTGGCGGGGGATCTGGCGGGCCTGATCGCCACCGCCCATCGCCGCGGCCTGCCGGTGCTGGTGGACGAGGCCCATGGCGCCCACGGCGGCCTGGTGCCCGGGCTGCCCCCCGCGGCCCTGGCCTGCGGCGCCGATCTGGTGGTGCAGTCGCTGCAGAAGGCCGCCGGCGGCCTCGCCCAGAGCGCCGTGCTGCTGCTGGGACCTCGGGCCCCCGGCCGCTCCGGCCCCGATCCCGGCCGGCTGGAGCGGGCCCTGCTCTGGCTGCAGACCTCCAGCCCCAGCGCCCTGCTGCTGGCCTCCGCCGAGGCCAGCCTGACCCACCTGCACGGTCCCGGGGGCCGCCGCGAGCTCACGGCGGCCCTGGCCCGGGCCGATCGCCTGCGGGGCCGGCTGGAGGCCGCTGGCCTGCCGCTGCTGCCGGCCCAGGATCCGCTGCGGCTCACCCTGTCCACGGCGGCCCTGGGCATCAATGGGCTCGCGGCCGATGCCTGGCTGCTGGAGCGGGGCGTGATCGCCGAGCTGCCCGAGCCCGGCTGCCTCACCTTCTGCCTGGGGCTGAATCCGCCGCCGGGCCTGGAGCGGCGCCTGCCGGGGGCCCTGCTCGCCCTGCGCCGCGCGCTGGGCGGAGCGCCGCTGCCCCCCTTCACACCGCCGCCCCTGCCACTGGTGGCCGAGCCGGAGCTGCCCCTGGGCCAGGCCTGGCGGGCCCCCGCCCTGGCGGCGCCCCTGGTGGAGCTGGAGGGGCGCATCGCCGCCCGGCCGCTCTGTCCCTATCCCCCCGGCATCCCGCTGCTGATTCCCGGTGAGCGCATCGATGCGGCGCGGGCCGCCTGGCTGCGCCGGCAGGTGGACCTGTGGCCCGGGCAGATCGCTGATACGGTACCGGTTGTGGCCTGATGGGCGGGGCGATGCGGGCGGCAAGCGACGGCCCCTTCCAGTGGGATTTCGTCACGCCGGGCCTGCCCGATGCCGTGTTCGACGACGCCCCCGGCTTCAGCCCCACCCCGATGGAGCTGCGGGTGATGCTGCTGGCCCACCTGCGTCCGCGGCCCGATTCGCTCGTCTGGGACGTGGGCGGTGGCACCGGCGCCCTCGCCCTGGAGATCGCCCGGCTGATGCCCGCTGGCTGTGTGCACACCCTGGAGCGGGATCCCGATGCGATCGAGCTGCTGGAGCGCAACCGCCGCCGGTTCGGCATCACCAACTTGCACATCCACGCCGGTGCCGCGCCCGAGGGTCTCGAGCAGTTGCCGCCCCACCCCGATCGGGTGCTGCTGGAGGTGGGCCGGCCCCTGCGCGACGTGCTGGTGCGGGTGTGGCGGGCCCTGCAGCCCGGTGGGCGCCTGGTGATCAGCACCGCCAGCCTGGAGGGCCTGGTGGATGCCACCGATACCCTTGGCCAGCTGGACGCCCGGGATCTGCAGGTGGTGCAGGCCACGGTGCACCGCATGCAGCGCCGCGGCAGCCAGGCCCGGCTGGCGGCGGCCGAACCCCTGTTCCTGATCGCCGCCGAGCGACCGGGCTCGGCCTGAGCTCGCCTGTCCCACCCGGTTCCCGGAACCGCTGCCCCCAAGCCGGTCCCCCTGACTCCACGCCCTGCCC
>NZ_JAGQBX010000074.1 GCF_024345855.1 Synechococcus sp. GreenBA-s
CGCCTGCTTGCCCTTGAAGGTGCCGTTGGGGTAGCCAGCGACGCAGCCGTAGCGCTCGATCAGGTTGCTCAGCGCCTGGTAGGCCCAGTCGGTGGGCTGCACGTCCGAGAACTGGGTGATCGAGGTCACCTGCTCGTCGCTGCTGGCGTACTGGTTGACGCCGGCGATGTTGAGATCAGAGGCGGATGCAGCCATGGGAGCCATCAGGCCCAGGGCAGCAGGCGCCAGAAGAAGCTTCTGGAACAGTTTCATGGTCCTCACACCAAAAGAGGAAAGGCGCAATGCGCCAGGGCTAAATTGTCTGGCCAGGTGTAGAGAGCTACCAGCTTGGGTGTGCCAGAACACACGTCGGCCGATGCGCCGGCAGGCCGCGTTCAGGCTGCCTGCTGACGGCCACCTCCCGGAGAGACGGCGACACCCCCAGGCGAGGCCAGCGAATCATCCAAACAATAAAAAAGCCGCAGCAAAATTGCCGCGGCCAGAGGATGAAGTGAACGAGAACTGTGAGGAGGAAAAGGTCCGGGCTGTGTGAGGGTTGAGCCCGGACTGAATGAACTCGCCGAAGCGCTGAATCAGAACTTGAAGGTGGTCTTGACGAGACCGCCGAAGTTGGTCAGTGCAGCACCATTTTCGCCAGCGGCAACACGGGCAGCGTTGCCAAAGGCACCCAGCGGGTTGCTGAGGTAGAAGATGGCGGGGGTCACGCTGATGTTGTCGGTGACCTGGAACTTGTACCACCACTCCCAGGCATAGCCGGCATCGAAGGGAGTTTTGTCGCAGAAGTCGCCACAGCTGGTGATGAAGGTGGGCTGACCCACGGCCATACCAAGGGCGTTGCCCTTGATGAAGGCATCCTGCCACTGCAGACCGACATACCAGGACTGGCTGGCCACGCCATCAAAGTTGGCGGCGTCGTTGTCCTCGTTGTAGGAGTTGATGCCCCAGCCAGCGCTGATGGAGGGAACCCAGCCGGTGGTGGAGGGCTGCCAGTAGCCGCTGATGCCCACGGAGTTAACCGTCTCGAAGAAGGCACCCGTGCTGCCCAGACCGATAGCCAGGGGAGTGCCGCTGGCGGGGCTCACACCGTTGCTGTAGTTGTAGGCGGCAGCCAGGCCCCAGTTCTTGGCGGCATAGCCGAGCTGAACGGTGCCGGTCTGAGCGGAACCATCGGTGCCGATACCACCGTTGTTGGGGTTGCCCACGTCACCGTTATTGGCCACGTAGTTGGCGCTGACGCTCCAGCCGTTGTTCTGCCACCAGATACCGGCACCGGCACCCAGGTTCAGGTTGTAGGTACCGGGAGCACCGGCGTAGGTGAAGATATCCAGAACCGAGTCAGCGGGATACACGCTGGGCCACATGGCCAGCATGTCGTCCTGACGAACACGACCACCGATGGTGGCGGTGAAGTTGCTGCCGATCGGGAACTGGTAGAAGAGGCGGTTGATCGCCACCACGTCACCGCAGTCGGTGCCGGAGCCGCAATCTTCCTGGAAGGCCACTTCCAGCGTGTTCAGGCCGCCATTGCCAAAGGCGGAGTCGGCGAAGTTACCGGCGCGCAGGGTGGTGCGCAGCAGGTCCTTGCCGGTGAAGCTGGTGTCGAAGTTCAGGCGAACGTCGTAGTTGAAGGTGGTGGCACCTTCAGTGGAAGCAGCGAAGTCACGGAGGCCGTCGACCGAACCACCAAAGGAGTTGGCGCCGATCACGAAGGTGGCGATGCCCTTCAGCTTGGTGGTGGTGGAGAACTGGGTGGCCTCCAGCTCACCCACCTTGGCCTCGAGGCCATCCACGCGGCCCTTCAGCACGGCGAGTTCCTTCTCGAACTCCTTCATCAGGCGCTTCAGCTCGTCGGTCACCTCGGTGATCCGGTCGAGGCAGGCGTTCAGCAGGGCGGCCGCTTCATAGCGGGTCATGGCCTGCCGGCCCTTGAAGGTGCCGTTGGGGTAGCCGGCGACGCAGCCGTAGCGCTCGATCAGGTTGCTCAGCGCCTGGTAGGCCCAGTCGGTGGGCTGCACGTCCGAGAACTGGGTGATCGAGGTCACCTGCTCATCGGAGCTGGCGTACTGGTTGACGCCGGCGATGTTGAGATCAGCGGCGGATGCAGCCATGGGAGCCATCAGGCCCAGGGCAGCAGGCGCCAGAAGAAGCTTCTGGAACAGTTTCATGGTCCTCACACCAAAAGAGGAAAGGCGCAATGCGCCAGGGCCACAGTTTGTGCTCTGGTCAAGGCTGCCACGGGCTCGCGTGTGCCAGAACACACGTCGGCAGGGGCAGCGTTGGCCAGCGTTTCAGACTGCCGGCTGACTGCCGGATCCCCCCTGACCAGCCCGTTCGAACGCCGCCCCTGGCTCTGGTGGCTTGCCCTGACGGGGCTCTGGGCCCTGAGCACCGGCGCCGACCGGCTCTGGCTGGCCCTGGATCAGCGCCTGCCCGCCTGGGACCAGGCCGACTACCTCAACAGCGCCGTGGACCATGGCCGGGCCCTGGGGCTGCTGGCCGGAGGTGGCTGGCCGGGCTGGGCTGGCCTGCTGGACCTCTCACCCAAAATCCCGCCGCTGGCCTCGCTGGTGAACGGCACGGTGATGGCGATCACCGGCCAGGCCCCGGACCAGGCCAGCTGGGCCCTGGCCCTCTGGCACGGCCTGCTACTGCTGGTGGTGGCCTGCTGGGGGCGGCAGCTGCAGGGGCGCCGCTTCGCTCTGCTGGCCGCGGCCCTGGTGGCCATCGCGCCGGCCCTGGCCAGCCTGCGGGTGGACTACACCCTGGACCTGCCCGTGAGCGCCGCCTCCGTGCTGGCGCTGTGGCTGCTGGGCCGCTGGCAGGCCCCCGGCGCCGGCCGCTGGCCCCAGGCGATCGCCGCGGCGCTGGCGGTGACCGCCGCCATCCTGGTGAAGCAGAGCGCCCTGCTGGTGCTGGTGCCGCCCTGCCTCTGGGCCGCCGGGCACGGTCTGGTGCAGCGGGGCCGCCGTCTGCAGGTCCTGCTGGCCCTTGGGCTGGTGCTGGTCCTGGTGCTGCCCTGGCTGCACCACAACTGGATCACCACCCTGGGGGGCACCGAGCGGGCGGTCGTGGAGTCGGGGGCGGCCGAGGGGGATCCCTCCGGCCTCGGCCTCGCCAGCCTGCTGTGGTACCCGCGGCTGTGGCCCTCCCAGCTGGGGCTCCTCAGCGTGGGCGTGGGCCTGGGGGGGCTGGCCCTGGCGGCCTGGCGCTACCGCCGCAGGCTGCCGTCGCTGCTCCGTCAGCCCCTGCGGGAGCTGCCACCAGGCTGGCCCTGGCTGCTGGGCTGCGGCCTGAGCGGCTGGCTGTTCACCAGCCTCAGCCCCAACAAGGATCCGCGCTACATCGCGCCGGTGCTGCCCCTGCTGGTGCTGATGCTGAGCTGGGGCTGGCGGGAGCTGGGGATCTGGCTGCAGCCACGCCTGGGCCGCCCCACAGCAGCGGGCCTGCTGGGGCTCGGGCTGCTCGGCGCCGCCGGCAGCACGGTCCAGCAGCAGGCCCACGCCATCGAGTGGAGCGCGGGATCTCCAGCGGCGGAGGTGATGGCGAGCCTGCGCCAGCAGCTGGGGAAGCGCCCCGCCGTCGTGATGCTGGTGGCCAACACCGAGGATCTGAACGAGCACACCCTCACCAGCTTCGGCCGCCTGGAAGGGGCCTCCGTGCTGGCGCGCCGCCTGGGCCAACGGCGCCAGGACCATGGGGCGGTCCTGGCCCAGAGCCAGTGGCTGCTGCTGGCCACTGGCGATCAGGGCACGCGCCGCCCCGAGGCGCGGCGGCTCAGCCGACAGGTCCGCAGCGACGGCCGCTTTCAAGTGGTGCAGCGCTGGCCCTGGAGCCAGGGACGTCAGCTGGAACTGTGGCAGAGGCGCCCTCAGGCGGGCCCGCCCCAGCGCTTCGACGCCCAATTCCTGGCCCTCTCCCGCGGCCTGGAGCGGGGCGTGGCGGGCCTGCCGCCCCTGTTCGCGGCGATCGGCCCCCAGCACCAGCTCGACCCCCACTTCCGCTACCAACGGCGGGTTGCGCGATGGGCCCGCCTCCGGCTCAGCCGCCGCCCCGACGACCGCGATGCCCTCTGGAGCCTGGCCCTGCTGGACGTGCTGCGCAACCGGCCCGCCGCTGCCGCCCAGTGGTTCAGCCGGCTCGAGCAGGCCGAGCCCGGCAATCCCTGGCCCGGGGCCTACCGCAGCGTGGTCCTGCTGGCGGACTGGCGGGCCTGCGCGGCGGGGCGCGGCCTCAAGACGCCATCCGCCCCACCAAGCGTTACCCCGAGCGCCGCGGCGATCCGCCAGGCCCTCCGTGACCTGAGCCGGGGCCTCTGCGGCCAGCCCCAGGCCCTGCTGCAGCTGCGCCAGAGTCTGCCGGCGGCCATCAGCGCGGTGAAGGCCGAGACCCGTTGAGGGCTGCCGGCGGCACCCTTCAACCCTGCGGGTCCGGGCGCCTGGGCGGGAAGGCGAACGATCGGGCGTGCAGGAACAACCCCAGGGCCATCAGCACCTCAATCGCCTCCTGGTCGTTGCGGATGCGATCACCGAGGGTGATCCAGGAGAGGTCCCAGTAGGTGTAGAAGAGCGCGACAATCAGGAAGTAGAGGCTGTACCAGCGGGAGGGCAGGGCATCGATGCCAGGCCAGAGGCGCCAGCCGAACCGGCCCAGGAACAGACCACTGACAATGAACGAGAAGTGGAGGTAGTTCTGCAGCACCGGCAGATTGTGCAGATTCGTCTCCTTCTGGGCATTGATCGCCTGGATCGCCTCCACCCCGCGCTGGGTCAGCCGCTCCGCCCAGCTGATCTCCTCGCCGGCCACGTAGAAACAGAACAGGGCCAGCAGCAGCCAGGCGATCCAGCCTGGGCGCCACGCCTGCCGCCGCCGCCGCCACAGCACAAGCAGCGAACACAGGCAGGCACCGGCATAGCCGAAGAAATGAACCCATTCCGCCGGACCGTCCTCGCCCTTGCGCCAGGTCTCGAACACCCCGAAGGGAAGGAAATACACCACGCCGTAGAGCACCAGGATGTAGAGCAGGGGCGCCAGATCCACCGTCGGCCGCAACTCGCCCCAAGGGGTACGGATGATCCGCTGCGGATGATCGGGGGCGGTCTGGGTCACAGGAGCGTGGGGGCTGGGCACGGCGGCGAGGGAGGCAGGCCGGGGCACGGTCGACCCTAGCGGCCACGACCGGAGCCTCCCCAGCCCCCATAGATTTCCGGCCGAGCCCCGTCGGTCCAGCCATGTCCCCCGCCCCCCTCCGCCTCTCTCCGCAGCGGCGGGTGCTGCTGGCGGCCGCGCTGTTCGCCCTGGTGGGCCTGCTGCTGCAGTGGTGGCGCCTGCAGGTGCTCACGGCCTCCTACGACCAGGGGATCTTCCTGCAGGTGCTCTGGAACGGCCTGCGGGGCCACCCCTTCGAGAGCACCCTCTCCTCGCAGCTCTCCACCAACGTGGTGCATGGCGGCGAGTGGCCGGCCCTCGGCTATCACCGCCTCGGCCAGCACTTCACACCGGTGCTGGCGCTCTGGATTCCCCTGGTGGCGCTCCTGGGCAAGTGGGCCCTGCCCCTGGTGCAGGTGGGCCTGATGACGGGGGCTGGACTGGTGCTGCATCGCCTGGCACGGCAGCGGCTGGAGCCGGGCCTGGCGGCGATGCTGACGATCGCCTTCTACGGGGCTAACGCCGTGCTGGGGCCCACCTGGGGCAACTTCACCGACCTCTGCCAGCTGCCGATCTGCGTGTTTGCACTGCTGCTGGCCCTCGAACACCGCCGGCCCTGGCTGATCGCCCTGGCGGCCCTGCCGATCCCCCTGATCCGCGAGGACACGGGCGTGCTGCTGGTGGGCATCGGCCTGTGGCTGGCGATCCGGCAGCGGGAACGCTGGCTTCTGGGCCTGGCCCTGGCGTTCTACGGCGGGGCCTGGGTGGTGATCGTGACCAACCTGCTGATGCCGCTGTTCAGCGACGACAACTCCCGCCGCTTCATGGTGGAGAACTTCGGCCAGTACATCCCCGGCCAGGAGCAGGCGAGCAGCCTGCAGGTGCTGCGCCAGGCCCTCGGCCAGCCGCTGATCCTGCTGCGCGAGCTGGTGAGTCCGCCGGGCCAGACCCTGCGCTACCTGCTGGGCCAGGGGCTGCCGCTGATGCTGGTGCCGCTGGTGGCCCTGGACAGCTGGCTGCTGATGGGCCTGCCGCTGCTGGGACTGCTGCTGGCCCAGGGCAGCAACAACCCGCTCTCGATCAACATCCGCTACACCCTGCTGGTGGTGCCGGGCCTGTTCGCGGGCACGGTGCTCTGGTGGGAGCGCCATGCCCAGGCCTTCCAGTCGCGCCGGCTGCGGGCCGTGTGGGCGGGCTGCATCATCCTCTCGCTGCTGTTCACCGTGGGGGGCAACCCCAACCGCAGCCTCTCCTTTCTGATCCCTGACAGCGTTCAGCCCTGGGTCTACAGCGCGCCGCTGGCCCAGTGGCAGCACGGCCAGGAGGCCCAGCGGGCCCTGCAGCTGATCCCGGCGGGGGCGAGCGTGGCGGCCAGTACGCCCCTGGTGCCCCACCTGGCCCAGCGCGAGGTGCTGGTGCGCTTTCCCGACGGCGTGACCTATCGGGATCGAACGGGCCAGGAGCGGCAGGTCGAGTGGATCGCCGTTGATCTGGACTGGTTCCGGCGCTACGGGGTGGCCTTTCGCCGCGACCAACGGGCCCTGGAGCGCAGCCAGGAGCAACTGCGCGAGCTCACCGGTCGCTATGGCGTGCAGACCGTCCGCGACGGGGTGGCCATCCTGCAGCGCGGTCGCCCCGACAACCCGGCAGCCCGCCAGGCCCTGGATCCCTGGCTGGAGCCCTGAGGACTGGGAGCAGCCGAGCCATCGCAGTTGGTGCAACGTCGCCTCCCAGCCCCATGAGGGCGCCGGATCCGGCCACGGTGCCGATCAGACGGCCGATCAAACGGCCGAGCCAAAACGATGGGACTGAAACGATTCGGCCGAAATGATTCGACCGAAAGCACTCGACGGAAACCACCCGGCCGAAACCATTGGAGCCAAAACCATTGGACCCAAAACCAATGGGCCCAAAACCATGGAGCCGAAAACAACCGGGCCAGAAACACCTGGCCAACAACAATCGGCCAATAGTCGACCGAAAACACAGGACAAAACGATGCCCCTGGGAAACAACCTGACGGCTGTCTCCCAGGGGCTCTCGCCGGGTCCGCTTTGCCGCGGAACCGAATGATCAGGAATCAGGCGCCGAAATCAGCCGGCGTTCTCCGCGATCAGCAGACCCTGCTTGGAACAACTGTGACTCACGGGCACCTCCTCCTTGGTTTGGATGGTTGACAGCCGGCGATGCATTCGGGACACGGAGACTGCAGACGAGCTGCGGCAACCCTGCCCACATCACTGCTGACGGGACCCCTCCATCGTAGGGGACTTCGCGGCCGAGCGACGCTCGAACAGCCAGATGTCGTCCCGCTGAAAGCGGGTTGACCAGGCCGGATCTGCCCGCAACTGACGCAGCAGCGTTCGGATCAACTTGGGCGAAGCTTTCCAGCTGCCGCGGCGGGCATCCACCAGCACCTGATCCACACCGGTCAGGTTGCGGGCCGTACCGGAACGGAGCAGATCAATGGAGGGACGCCGCGCCAGATGGGCGGCCAAGGCATTGGTGGCCACCACCGAGGCCTCGGGGCGAACCAGCGCCATCGCCTCGCGCATCGCCGGAGCCTGGGCGAGGGATTCCTGAAACGGACCCAGGAAAAACGACAGCCGCGACAGGGACACGAAGGTGAGCAGCGTCCAACCCAGCACCACCGGCAGCAGGCGGGGCCGCAGCCAGCGGGGATAGCCAGCCACCCCTGCGGGCCCGACGGGAGCCAGGCTGGACTGCACCTGGGCCGCCAGCAGCGGCACCAGAAACAGCGAATAGTGATGCACCAGGTCCTTCAGGCTCGCCTGGGAGGCCAGCAGATTGAGCAGCAGCAGCGGCGCAAAGGGCAGCAATCCCGTCAACAACCGCCAGCGCCGGGTGTGCAGCACCAGATAGGCAACCGGCGCCAACAGCAGCACGCCGTAGACCAGATTGGCCCCCGAGACAAGCTGACCGACCAGGGAACCCAGCGCCTGCACCACCAGGCCCGCCCCGTCGGCGGAGCCAGCATCCCTCTCCAGGCCGAACTTGCCCAGGTGGCGGCTGAGGGACGCGGCCTCACCGCCGAAGGCGGGAATCAGCCAGCCGCCGATCAGCAGCAACCAGCTGACGCCCAAGCCACAGAGCAGCCAACCGAGCCAGCGCCGGCCCTGCAGCAGCAGCCAACCACCAAAGCCGAGCACCAGCAGGGCCAGGGAGACCTTGCAGGTGAGGGCCAGCAGCAGGCAGCCGACCAACTGCCAATCGGCGCTGCGGCGACGCTCCTCCAGCAACGTGATCGCCTGCATCACCAGCGGGAAGGCGAGCGTCTCGGGGTGAAAGTCGAAGATGGCCGTGTTGAACACGACTGGGTAGAGCACCAGCACCCACAGACTGGTGCGGGTCGCCGGCGGCCCCAGCTGGCGCCGCCGGGCCAGGCGATGCAGGGGGAAGACGGCGGAGGCCAGGGCCGCCGACTGCAGAGCCAGCAGGGTGTAGACCGATGGCAGCAGCCGATCGATCCATCCCAGCGGATAGAGCACGACAGCTCCATGATCCCCAAGGATGTGAAATCCCAGAAAACTGCTGAGCGGCGGCTGGCCCTCGCCAATCAGATAGACGGCCTGATCAAAGATGCCCAGATCCCAGGCGGAGGTCTGGAACCAGGCGTGGCGCACCACGACAGCCCCGAAGTAGAGCGCAAAGGCACACCAGAAGAACAGCCAGGCGGACCGATCAAGCGGGGCCGAAGCGCCGCCGCGGGCAGAACGCAGCCTGCTGGGGAAGAACCTTGGCATCGGCAGGCGTCCCAGCAGCGCGGCAGCCTAAGACGGGCATAAAAAAGCGCCCCGGTAGGGGCGCTGGAGCAAGCAACCAGATCGTCCGATGGGTCGACCCTGCTCGTCGACCGGGATCAGAGAGCGTTGCCGCGGGGCAGAACCTCTTCAGGGAAGACGAAGTTTTCGTGCGGCTGGTCAGCCGGCGCCATCCAGGCGCGCAGACCTTCATTCAGCAGAATGTTCTTCGTGTAGAAGGTCTCGAACTCGGGGTCCTCAGCGGCGCGGATCTCCTGCGACACGAAGTCATAGGCACGCAGGTTGAGGGCCAGGCCGATGATGCCGATGCTGCTGGTCCACAGACCCATCACCGGCACGAACAGCATGAAGAAGTGCAGCCAGCGCTTGTTGGAGAAGGCGATCCCGAAGA
>NZ_JAGQBX010000075.1 GCF_024345855.1 Synechococcus sp. GreenBA-s
CTTTCCAAAGGCGAAGCTACTGCAGGCGCTGAAATTAGCAAGATAGCGAGAGCAGCGAGTGTACGTGTCATGGTTTTTAGTGTGCAGTGGATAGGATGCCTCAGAGGAGAGTGTTAGCAAAACTTGTACGGATAACGCTCGCCATCACCTGGCCGCAGAGAGTAGGGCATCCATCTGCTCCACGGAATCAGAGAGTTCCCGGAGGCGGATCAGGTGAATGGCGTGGTTGGAAAGTGCTATTCGCTCTCAGCGGAAATCTCTCAGGATGGCGAATAGACTCAACAGACAAGTCAACATCTAAATCTGGCCAATAGAGATGGTCTGCCGTCGGGCGCAAGACGTTAAGGATCTGCTGAATCGTAGCCGCCTTGAACCACGGAAACTCGGAATACGGAAGCGCTAGTTCTTCATCGTCAATAAGCATCCAGACGCAGTGGCCAGAGACATTCGTGACCTCAGCTCCCAAAGTGGTTGTTCCAGGCATCGGTGATCTCCTGTTGGCGGGACTGGATTAGGCGTTCTGCGTCTTTAATCTTGGAAGAGCTTAGCCCAATGTTGCGAGCGAGTTCAATGGTTGGCTTCAGCCAGAACTTCGCCTCGCCATCTGGATGGCTGACATGGATGTGAACTCGGCTCTCCTCGCGGGAGAAGAAGAAAAACCGAAACTCGCCATCCCGGAAGACGGTTGGTGACAATTCTGCTCCCAAAGTTGCAGTACAGGATAGCCCCGCTGCCACAAAAGGACGGGCCGCCGTAGCTGCGGCCCATACCCGGGGCACCTTGGCATCTCTTCTGATTTGGTATGGCATCCGCATCTTTCCAACGCCATGATCAGCGGCGGGCTTAAGCTCGTAACGGTCATCAACTTCGTTTTGACCCGCCCGCTGAATCTTGATGTTGGGCTACTCACTCAGCAGTACTCCAAACTCAGCGGTACCCCCAAGTCAGGGCTGGAGTTCGATCTCTCCAGGCCGCCAGGTCTTGTTGAACCAAGGTTCGAGTGGGCCGTAGAGACGCAGGATCGTGAACCAGGTCTGCCCGGGAACAGTCTGTATCCAGTTTGGCTCCTTGCCCGCCGGTGCCTTTGGCCCGAAGTAGACGTCGAACGAGCCGTCGACATTCTTCTGCACGTTCTTGTCCTGGCTGCTGACACTCGGGAACTGCTGGTTCGACTGCTGCATCGAGCGGGTCTGCGTGTTGTAGACGATGACCGACCAGAAGGTCTTGGCCGGCACGTTGGGCGGCAGGCGCAGCTTGTAGTTCTTGCCGCCGTCCAGCGGTCGGTTCTTCGAATCCAGTGCGGTCCACGGATAGGTCGAACCCTCGCCAATGATCTTCGTGTCCATCGCAGGCGTGACTCCGGTGGCGAGGAAGAAGAAGAACGCCGCCGCGTCGAGGTTGGCAACGCCCGGCTGCCACTCGAACTTGTAGCCACCGAAGAAGGCATACCGCCAGTTGGCGTTGTCGTAGATGTACCCCGCCCGGTCGCTCATCCGGTAGCCGATTGCGCGAGCCGTAGCATCACCCACCGCCGCGGCCTCGGTCAGGATCTTTTTCATCCGCGCGTCTGGTGCGAAGGGCTTGCCCTTCTGGATGCCGACGGCCGCCCACATTCCGAGCGTGGTTGGATCGACTTCGTCGGTCGGCTCCTCCTGGACAACCTGGTGGAGCATTTCCCAGAACTGGTAGCCAGAGGGTCCGACCATGTTGAAGGGCTTGCCGGACATGTTCACGAAGGTGAGCTTCGGAGGGTTGCTCGCCTGCGCCAGTGGATAGATCTTCGTGAGCTTCTTGACCTCCTCGACGCCGGGCTTCGGATCACCGTCAACCAGGAAACTCCTCCACGCCACCCAGACACTGAACGTCGATGGACGAATGACGAAGTAGCCCTCTGGCACGGCCCCTTTGTAGCCCGGCGGAAGGAGCAGGTACTTGCCGCCACGGCCGCGGTCCTCTCCGGTAATCCCCACGTCGCCCGACCAGCGATACCACATGTCGTTGACCAGGCCCAGTACCTTGGGCGGAACCTCGAGCACCAGCGGCCCCTGTCGCAGGTCCACCCAGAACCAGGTATAGGGCGTGTTGTCGTTGGCGGTGAGTTCAACGGTGCGCGAGTCGACCTTCTGCTCCCAGATCGGCACGGTGAGGTTGGCGGTGCCAACCGACAACATCGCCTGGCGGTTGGCCAACTGGTTCACCGGCGGTAGGCCGAGCAGATATGCCTGAACAGCGCGTTGGAAGTCGAGGTTGTCCAGCAGCTTGTCGGTGCTGGCAGGATCAGGGACTCCGCCCTTGAAGCGCAGCGTCCCCAGGCGTGTCTCCAGCGTCGGCGGTATGGCGATTCCCCGCGGCATTGGGGTCGAGTATTTGTAGTTCGGATCGGCCGGTGGTCCACTCAGTATTTGCGCATGATTCGCGCCGGGCGTGAACGCGACCGCCATCAAGGCAACGCAGGCGAGCAATCTGTATCGTTTCATTGTCTCAGTCTCGTGCGATCGAGATATTTTAGCTGACTGCGCATTCCGAGGCATCCGGACGAGAATGGCCCAACGCTCCAGATCAGAAGCGCGCAGGGGTGAACAGACCCTCAGGAATTTATGCTCCCGTCTTCTGAATCTGGGTGCTGGGAGGCACATTATTCTACATGAAGCTAAACCTATAGCCTAGAATGGCTAACCATAGTAGAATGAGTTATGCCTACAAAAAGGTTCTGGATATTATATTCATGCAAGGTTGACATGAACGTAGTACAATCGCAGAAATCGCTCTGGCGACTGTGCCCGAAGATACAGCTTCCATATTCCCCCCAAGCCCCGATAGATCGGGACCACTTGCACTTAACAATCTTGATGACTTCAAATCGATCTACTGCTTTTTGAATGCAAAGCCTGATAGCCAAATTAGGCTCCTTAAAGGCGTAAAGCGAGTTGAACTTCAGGATGTATTAGACCTAAACAGTGCAGTTGAAGCAAAGCTGTACAATCATAGCGTTCAAGCGTTAATCCCCAATGTCCAGGTTACCTTTAGTGATCGCGAAATAAATGACTACGCAAGTTGGCAGGAGTTCAAGAGAACTCAGTGGAATCTAGTCACCAAAACAGTAGAAGGAATTACTATAACTTGGCAGATTCTAATCAAGAATGACAACAACAGCGTTCCTCAGCCTCACTCCCTAAAGGTTCGAATTGGGAACGAAGTTCCACCAAGAGACGCAATCCAGTTGTTATTTGCTGCTGACAATCCTGATGAACTTATGCAGCTGAGCTCGCCCAGTATGTGTAGGGTGGATTTCGTTAATAGTACCCTTGCAGAAGAATTACTTGGCATTGTCGAGCGATGGCATGATGGTCTGTTGCTTGCTCCTACGCAAAACCCATTGCCATTCTTCTTGGTTCGAAGGGGAATGCACGTTACCGAACTTTGGAGATTTAGTGCGCCAATCATCTTTCTTCTTATCGGCTCAAGATATGCTGATCTACTTGTTTCATCTGCATGGTTTTCGAGTCTTACGCTCGAGCTTAGAATCTTCTATTCTGCAATCATCTTTGTGGCCGTTTACAAGGCGGGAAGTTATGCAGGGCATAAGGGTGAATCTATTGTAGATTCTCGCATAAAGAGACTTAAGCCTCCCCCGGCGTTCAGCATTACAAAAGGAGATTTCAAGCGATTGGCTGACGTGAAGAGGAAAAATAGTAGATTCGTGCGCGAGCTTATGCTTCAACTAGCCATCGGGTCAATCGGATTCATTGCTACTGCATATTTACCAACTATTATCAAGGCTATGCTTCGCCTCTAACTTTGCGTTAGTCCAAATGTGCCGCTGTTAACTTATTCTTATTTCCAATCGTAAGGTGGGAGTAGAACTATATGCAATAGATAAAGGCAATAAATCTCATCGTAAATACAACGATATAAATTCGCCTTGATCAGGATTGCTAAATGCCTTGGTTCACTCCCTAGCCGTGACCGCCCAACGCTCAAGATCAGCGGCGGAACAACCAAACATGTTGACCGAGGAACAAACGCCGACCGTCCGCTGAATCTTGATGTTAGCCAGGGTCAGCCACGAAGAGCCTAATGGCTGAATAGTATTCCGCATATCCCTACGTCACACCACCAATACTGACTAAGCCTAAGTCTTGGGCAACGTCTAGAATCTTCGCATTGATCATTGTGAACTGAGGCAGTGCCTCCTCGAAGTCAGCATAGCCCTCGACTCCTTCATCAGCTTTAAGAATAAGAATTTCCATTATGCAGTAAAGCTCTTCTACTGTCCTAAGTGGTTCAGCTGGGAAGATTCGCTTCGCAATTGCTCGCGTACAATTCTTCTTCATTGCTTCACTTTTCCATACCGCTTTGAGGGACTTGGGCCAAGAAGGATCAAATGTTGCATTTCCATCAGACATGGCATTTAAAAAACTGTAGTTCTTTTCAATGGAGTTGATACTTCTAATGTTGGCATGAAGCTCTGCGAGCACTTCATTTCTAATCTCCTGCTGCTCTTTGTGGTTTGCAAACACTTCGCGAATCATTAGGGCGATCACCGCCGATAGTAGGGGGCCAAGAAGAAGAACATCCTCTTTTAAAGAAAGCCCTAAATCCAGAAGGGTCGGAGCTAACAGTATAAATGATGAAATGATCGCAGCTTTCTTTCTCGTGTCTGGTGAGTCAAAGAAGGCTTGGATGTATCCATTCTTCCAGTTAATCCAAATCGTGAGGAGGCCCAAGCCAATAAGAACATCAACAAACAGAGAGGCTCCTTGATGATTGCATAGCTTTGAGTAGCATTCTTGCATAGCTATATTCTCAGTAAAGCATCTGGCCAACATATCAAATGGGGAAACGGGGGATCGGCCGGCTTCGGGCTAACGCATGAATTCAGCGGCCTGCGTAGCAGGACCGCTGGGATGAAATGTTAGGCGGATCACGATTGACTCACCGCCAAATGCAAACGCATCGGAACCATGGAGGATGGCGTGAACCCATGCCGAGTGTAGAAACGCTGAGCCGACAGATTCTGTTGATCTGTTAGTAGCGTGATACGCAGGCACCCAGCTGCTTCGGCAACCGCAACCGCCCTTTGCAAGAGATGAGACCCAATGCCACCGCCGCGAGCCTTAGGGCCAACAACCATATCTTCAAGTAGCGCGACTCGCCCCCCAAGCGCAGTTGAGATCGTGTACAGAAGAATAACCATTCCAAGCACCGTCTCACCTTCCTTTGCAACCAAGACGATGCCGACATCCCGGTTCGTGATGATTCTTAGAAGGCCGCTACATTGAGCCTCTGGATTTGGCGTGAACTCAGCTTCCTGCGCAAACAGCACTGCCAACAGCTTCGACAGTGCCGGCACATCTACTTCAGTGGCCGCTTCGATATGCATGGTCATTGCATTGAGACGCCTAACTTTTGCGGACGAGCGGCGCCAAAACTCTTTCATCAAGATAGCGCTCATTATGTCCGCTCGATGCGTATGCCAGGCGGGCCGCGCTAACTTAACGCAACTGTCACCGCGGCACCACCCAACAGCAGCACACCGAACGCTAACGACCCATAGCGCAGGACCCTCGGTCCCCACTTACGCATCCAGCCGTCGATTCGGTCACTCACAACATCAAAGTGGTCCCGATAGGCACGATGTACCGCTACGAACGTCAAGAGCGGAACTACGAACACAAGATTGTAAACAAGCAAGCCAATCAACCACTCCGAAGGCGTCAGAGATGCCTCGCTCATTAATGCAATTGCCGCGAAATAGGGCACCGCTGTAGTCACCTCGTTCAACATCAACAGCGCCCCGAAAAGAAACGGACCGAACAGGCCACTTGGAGGCTTACGGACCACCCGCACATCTGCGTGTGTGCGGTAGGAAAGACCAAAGAGCACGAGTCCAAGTCCGAGCGCAACCTGAGCAAGTAGCCAGACCTCATCCGGAAGTCGAGAGAAGTAGGCAGCCACCCATCGCGTCAAACCGCCAGCGAGGAGCAATCCACCGACGACCATCACGACGAAGACGCCGGCGATGAAAGCAAATGCACGCCGCTCGGGGTGCGCGCCCCTGAGGACGAATAGCTCACCCGCGAACAACATCGGATTCAGGCTGTCCAGGAGAGCTAAGCCCAGAACCGCGATGAAGAGCCGTGTGTCCAAAGAAAACCCTTTAAAGGTCAAGGCCCATGGTGCCGCGCCAAAGCGCAAGCTCGCAACCAAGTCCGCCTAACGCTGGGCATCACCTGCCCGCAAAGAACTGGCGCTTTAGGAAATTCGTCGGGTCTCGGGGGATTGAAGGAGGCGGGTCAGGTGCATGCCCGTGTTAGCAGTCAGTCCATAAACTTCTCAAAATAAGCGGGGTCTACGTCGTAGACAGTTCGCTTAGTAACGCCAAGCTCAACGCGCTGGAACATCTCAACTAACTTCTCCCCATCAACAAGCTCGACTTGAGGTGCACCCTCGCGATTCGCTTCCTGGATAGCTGCGTTGCTAAAACCTGATGTAGTGATAATGATGCCCTTCTCAGCCCTGCCAATCATCGTATTCCTGAAGTCACCGACTTGAGCGCGTGATACCAAGTTACCCTTCGCATAGCGCTTGCATTGAAACAGCACACGAAAACTCACGAAGGGATTGATTTCCAGTGTTCCATAGCCATCAATACCACCATCGGCGGAGCCACCAGTAATTTCGACGTTTTCAAAATCTGATTCACGCAGAAGCTCTCTGCATACCTTCTCAAATCCCCGTGGACTTAATGAACGAAGAGTGCTCAACAGATCAAGCGAAGAGTCCTGATCGCTGTCGGATACGGAAGAGATAACAGGTGACGTTTCATCTTCAGGAACCGTTTCTTGCTTCTGCTTACGGTTGGCAGCATGAATGGCAACCCACTTCAAGAATATGTCTCTGGCGTCATTCTCGTTGAGATGCGCTTCTCTGCCTTTATCGGTCAGCGTCCAAGTTCCATGCCTGGACGAATCGAGCATTCCTTCCCATACAAGATACTGGCGAGCCCATGCAACCTGGTTGTGAAACTTGCTACCGCCTGATTTCAGGGTTTCGTCAAGGACCTCATCACTAAGACACTGATTCTTGGCGATTCGTGCTGAAACTTCGCGCGGTCGACCCGAGTCGCCTAAATCTCGCAAGGCGTCCAACAGCGGACCGAACCATCGAAGGAACTCAGCCTGCGACTTCTTGGCCATCAACCAGGGTCACGCCTGAGACCGAGTTTACGGCTTCCATCCGCTGTCAGCACGGTGCTGCTAACGCTGCCCCTGAGTGGCAGGCAAGAAGCTATTGCTTTCAAAACGGACTCGACGGCGGCCTGTCCACTCCAGGGGCTTGTTCGAAGGTGTCGCATCTCCACAGGCAGCGTTTGCGGAGCTACGGCTCGCAAGCAGAGCTCAAGACACCTCCGCTTCACTTCTCACACTAGCGCTCAACTTCAGGCCAAGGGCCGAGACGACCTTGAGGATGGTGTCAAAGCTCGGGCTCCGCTCTCCAGACAAGGCCTTGTAGAGGCTTTCCCTGGACAGTCCTGATTCTCTGGCCACCTGAGTCATTCCCTGGGCTCGAGCAATGTCGCCCAGAGCCTTGGCAATGAAAGCCGCATCTCCATGCGCCTCCTCGATGCAGGCTTCTAAGTAAGCCGCCATCTCCTCTGGAGTGCGCAGATGCTCGGCAACGTCCCACAGGCTTGTCGTGGTTTTCATCAGGTCTCCTCGCTCAGGTTGGCAGCCAACAGCAGGGCCTCATCAATGTCCTTGGTCTGTGAGTGCTTGTCTCCACCAGCCAACAGGATGATCAAGGCGGTTCCCCTCTGCAGGTAATAGACCCTGTATCCAGGGCCGTAGTTGATCCGCAACTCCGACACGCCGGCCCCAACGGGCTTGACGTCACCAGGATTGCCGCCGATGAGGCGTTCGATCCTGGCCAGAACCTTCGCCCTGCCTCTCAGATCACGCAGACCCTCAAGCCATCGGACGAACCGCTCTGTCTGGCGGACTTCAACCATCCACCAACTGTAGCCCCCTGGCTACGATGACGCAACGCTGCCTTGCAGGTTCCCATTGAGCACGACACATCCTTCGAACGCTCCAGATCAGAAGCGGGCAGTGGGCCATGACTGCGAACAATATCACTCACCCCCGTCTTCTGAATCTTGATGTTAGATTGAATAAACGGTAATTCCCGTCTCGATATTAGGCCTGACTGGCATCTCTACTCCTTCTACTGCCGCATACTTTAAATTCTTCGTCCGCACATCCGCGGTCCTGCATCTTGCAAGAATAATCGGAGTTGGAGTATATGGAATCTGTATTAGCCTTTGGGGCATCTGATGATCAACAAGCTCAAACCCATCCATTCTTTTAAACAGAAATGCAATAAACCCATCTTCTCTAGAACCTATCACATCAACGTGTATCAGATTATCCCCAATCTCAAGGACGGCAGACCTGTCAATTGAGCTTGAGGCTTCAAAGGTAAGATAGGTAGTTGAGTTCTTGCCACTGCCAACGCGCAGAGTTAAAGGTTTTGGAGCATGCGGAAATGTGCCAGGCAGAAAGATCCCTACACCTGTGTAAGAGGAACCGTTGAAGCTGTGAGCGGCAAAATCTTCAGCGCCACCGTTTGCCTTAAGCATTGGCACGCGTATACAGTTATGTAGATAGCTGTCAGTTTGTGCGACGTCTAGTCGTAGTGCCACCAATGCAAACTCAATCTTGGCCTCAAGAAGCAGGTCAAAGTCTTCTAAAACCTTGTCAAGTGCCTCGACTTTCTCACTGTTGGCATACTTGATCTCAATTCGTCTGCCAAATATCTTTATGTCGCCATGCGCAGAGCGCGTAGATGGTATCTCAACATTATTGGGCGAGATTCTCTCGTATAGAGATGCGCACAAGACTTGTCGATAGTTATCTTCATCTTTGGTTGAGCGAGTCCATTTAGTCGACTCAAGAGCTTCGCGGAGGATATGGTGCAGGTCGCTTTGATACATGGTTGGCCTCTCCTGTGTCAATCTAACGCTGCCCCTGAGTGGCAGGCAAGTCGCCTGGGGTGGCGCAGCAGAATGCATGTGGTGGCCTGTCCACTCGAGGGGCTTGTTATCCGTTCCTTGAGATTTAGGAACTCCTTCTAAGTGCTTCATGAACAAGCGTT
>NZ_JAGQBX010000076.1 GCF_024345855.1 Synechococcus sp. GreenBA-s
GGGCCGTGGGGGTGGGCCGGCAGCGGCCGGAGGAGGGCCGGGCGGCTCGCCGCGGGGGACGACCGACCACGGCTCCAGGGGCAGCTGGGGATGACCGCGCCGGAAGTCGTCCTGGGCCTTGGCGAGCAGGGCCTCCAGGAAGGCCACGGCCGTGGCGTCGAGGCGGTACCAGTCGCTCCCGGCCAGGCGCTGGGCGGCCAGGCGATGCCGCAGGAAGCGCAGCAGACCGGTGGGGGCATTGACCGGGGCGACGCCGATCACCCGCGTGGTGGCCCCCACCCCCAGTCCAGGCGCCTGGGCCGGCCAGTCGCTCGCCACGCCGATCCGGTAGAGGCCGTTGGCGTTGGCCTGCAGCAGGTAGAGGCAGGCGGGACGCCCATCAGCAGGGGCCGGCTGATCGGACGATCCAGGGGGCTGACCAGCGGACATGGGGACGCGAACAGCCTCCGGAGCGTGGACCGGGACGCCGGAGCGGGCCCCGGCCTCAGCCAGGCCCGGACGAAACCGTTGCAGCCCCTCCTGGGTTTAGATGCGCGGCGCCATTTCGGCTGCGCCCCAGGCCTAAGGCCGCCAGCCCAGCCGAGTGGCGGCCTGGACCCGACTCCAGCAAGCTGGCCCCATGCCTCCTGCTTTCCCCAGCCTGGCCCAGGGTCCGGGGCCCACCCCGGACGCCCGCCCCCGCTGGTTCGTCCCCGGCGACATCGACGGCCTGCTGGGCCTCGGCCTCGACAACCTGATCCAGATCCTGCTGATCCTGGGCCTCTGCCGCGGCGTGCTCGGCTACCCCGATGCGCTGATCTTCGGCAGCATCCTGCAGGCCACCGGCATCAGCCTGGTGGTGGGGAACCTGGCCTACGCCGTGCAGGCCCATCGCCTCGCCCGGCGCGAGCAGCGCGACGACCGCACCGCCCTGCCCTACGGCATCAACACGGTGAGCCTGTTCGCCTACGTGTTCCTGGTGATGCTGCCGGTGAAGCTCACCGCCCTGGACCAGGGCCTCACCGAGGCCGCCGCCGTGCGGCTCTCCTGGGAGGCGGGCCTGATGGCCTGCCTGGGCTCGGGGCTGATCGAGGCGGGTGGCGCCTGGTGGGCCCACTGGCTGCGGCGCTGGCTGCCGCGGGCCGCCCTGCTCTCCACCCTGGCCGGCATCGCCCTCGGCTACATCGCCCTGGGCTTCCTGCTGCGCACCTACGCCCAGCCGGTGGTGGGCCTGGCGGTGCTGGCGGTGATCCTGGTGACTTACTACGGCCGCCTGCGCCTGCCGATCCCCGGCGGCCTGCTGGCGGTGCTGGTGGGCATCCCCCTGGCCTGGGGCAGCGGCCTCATCCACATCGACGCAGCGAGCTGGAGCGCCAACGCCAGCCAGGTGGGCCTGCACCTGCCGGCGCTGCAGCTGGCCAGCCTGTGGGAGGGCCGCTCCCAGCTCATGCCCTGGCTGGGGGTGATCGTGCCGATGGGGCTGTTCAACGTGCTCGGCTCACTGCAGAACATCGAGAGCGCCGAGGCGGCCGGTGACCCCTACCCGGTGAAGAGCTCCCTGCTGATCAACGGCCTGGGCACGATCGCCGCCGCCGGGCTGGGCTCCTGCTTCCCCACCACCCTCTACATCGGCCATCCCGCCTGGAAGGCGATGGGGGCGCGCATCGGCTACTCCTGGCTGAACGGCCTGCTGATGGGGGCCCTCTGCCTGCTGGGACTGTTCGGCCTGGTGGGGCAGCTGGTGCCGATCGAGGCGGGCATGGCGATCGTGCTCTACATCGGCCTGGTGATCGCGGCCCAGGCCTTCCAGGCCACTCCTCGCTCCCACGCGCCGGCGGTGGCCCTGGGTCTGCTGCCGGGCCTGGCGGGCTGGGGCGCGCTGCTGCTCAAGGCGGGGCTGCGGGCGGGCGGCGCCGGCAGCCCCGCCCAACCCTTCGGGCCGGCGCTGCTGCCACCCCTGGAGCGGGCCGATGTGTGGGCCAGCGGCGCCTTTGCCCTGGAGCAGGGCCAGATCATCACCGCCATGCTGCTGGCCGGCATGCTCGTGTATGTGATCGAGCGGCGCTTCCTGGCCGCGGCCCTCTGCGCCGGCCTGGCGGCGGCGGCGGCCTGGCTGGGGGTGATCCACGCCTGGCGCTTCACCCAGTCCGACACGGTGCTGCAGCTGGGCTGGGGCAGCGGCGGCAGCTGGGCCCTGGGCTATCTGCTGATGGCGCTGGTGTTCCTGCTGGCGGCTCTTCAGCGCGAGAAGGGCTCGTAGATCGGCATCCTGGCGAAGCCCAGGGCCGACGGCACCGGATTGGGACCGGCGGGGATCGCCGTCACCGCGAACAGATAGGTGTCGCTCTGGAAGGGGTTGCGCCAGGGCCGCAGCGCCAGGGTGATGGTCTGGCCGGGCTGGGGCGGCTGGGGGAAGCGGACCCGGAAGACACGGCTGGCGTCATCGAACTGCCCCTCCACGGGAATGGCGGGGCCCTCGCGCCTGGGTTCCCCCAGGAAGGCGCGGGTGCGCCGCTCATCGAAGCTGAAGGTCCGATCGACCCCACGGGTCTGCTGCAGCTCCAGACCGGCCAGGCCCACCCCGGCGGCGGCCGGCAGGGCCACCGTGAAGTAGTACTCAGCGCCCACGGCGCCCACCGTGCTGGTGTAGTTGCGGAACTCGACCTTCCACGGGGGCGAGGCGAACCAGGTCTGCCCGCCGAGCTCCAGCGCCCGCCCCGGGGCCGGCGCGACGGCCAGCGGTGCCGCCACCAGGGCTCCGATCAGCCCAAGCCCCAGGAACGGCCGGGCACTCACCGGCAGCTCCCGCCCACGGCCTGGATGTAGGTGTCCGCCAGGCGCTCGAGATCGGCCTGGCAGAGGGTGCCGTTGGTGCTGATCGCAATCCGGTCCAGCACCCAGCGCCGGAAGCCGGGCGAGCGCAGGGCGGTGCCGGGGGTCTGGCCCAGGATCTGATCGCGCACCTGCAGGCGCGCGCAGCTGGCCGCCATCTCCTCCCGCTCGGTGGGGGAGCTGAGGAAGGCGTCGAAGCGCTGCTGCTGGACAGCATCCACGGATTTGCAGGCCTGCTGGGCCAGGGCCGGTGCCCCGAGCACCACCAGGGCGAGGCCGCCACCGGCGACACGGGCCAGCAGACCGGCGCAGCGATCGGAACAGGTCATGGCGGGGGGAGTGCCGTTGTCAGAAAACTAGCCACCCTCGCTGGAGCAGACAGAGACAGCAGCCAGACGCTGACTTCTCCCCCCCAGGCGCCTCCCCGGACCAGGGCAGCGCGGGATGAGAGAAGAGATCGCCGTTGAGTTGATAGGGTTCGCCGAACGCCGGCCGGGGCCATGAACAGGGCTGAACTCGATGCCATCGAACTGATGCTGCGCGACCTGCACACCCGCCACGACGAGATCCGCCACCGGGCCGCCTTTCGCGGCTGCACCCGCGAGCTGCTGGCCCTGCAGCAGGAGCTGGTGCGCTACCTGATGAGCAAGCGCGAGGGACTCTCCAACCGCTGAGCACCGGCCAACCCCGGCACCAGCCGCTGACTGCTGTCAGCCCCAGGAGCCAGCGGGCTCAGGGGTGATGGGGCTGGTCGGGATGGATCGCTGCTCCAGAGCCCGCCTCGCCACCGCGATCCTGGAGGGTGACCTGCTCACTGCGCTCCAGCAGCCGGCCCTCCCAGGCGGAGAGCAGCCGCGGCAGCACCACCACCACGGCCAACAGCAGCAGCGCGCCGAGGCCGAACTGGAGCACGCCGCTGAGCATGCGCTCGATCGGGATCCAGCGGCCGCCCAACCAGGCCAGGCTCACCATCGAGCCCGCCCAGAGCACGGCACCGGCCAGGTTGCAGACCACAAAGCGGCGGTAGGGCATGCCCACCGCACCAGCCATGGGGCCGGCCAGCACCCGCAGCACGGCCACAAAGCGCCCCAGCAGCACCGAGAGGCCGGCGCGGCGCAGGAAGCCGGTCCGCAGCCGCTCCATCGACTCCGGCCCCTGCCCCAGCCAGCCGCCCACCCGCAGCAGCAGGCCCCAGCCGGCCCTTCGGCCCACCCAGTAGCCCAGGTTGTCGCCGAGCACGGCACCACCGGCCGCCGCGCCCATCACGCCGAACAGGTTGAGCTGACCGCTGCCGGCGGCGTAGCCCCCCAGCAGGGTGAGCGTCTCACCGGGCAGGGGCAGGCCGGCGTTCTCCAGCAGCATGCCCACGAATACCACCAGATAGCCCCAGCGCCCCAGCAGGGCCTGGAGGTCGGCGGTGCTGAAGCCATCGATCACGGCCAGGGGGGCGTGGAGCCAGCTGAGCGGCTCGGCGGGATGCTGGGCAGCGAGCTGGGCGAGGAGGGCAGCGGCGAGGGAAGCCAGGGCGAATCCAGCGGAGAGAGACGTGAGGCGACGGCCCAGATCGGAGCATGGCAGCCCGCTGGGCCGGCCCGGGCTCAGGAGCTGAGGCTGGCGATGCGGGCGGTGCGGAAGGGCGTGGGGTCCTGGTCGCGGCGGTGGCGGCTGGGGATCTCCGGGCCCTGGGCGAGGCCATCGAGGGCGGCGGTGGTCTCCAGCGCCTGGCGCAGCCGCCGGGCCGCATGCAGCGACATGTCGCGCGGCACCGAGATGCGATCCCGCAGGTAGCGCAGGCCCGCGGCCGTGCCGGCGGGCGGAAGGCAGGGGGCCTCGCCCACCAGGGTCGTGAGGGCCGCGCGCAGGGCCAGCTCCAGCCGGGGGCCGCCGCTGCCGCCGGCCTCGGGGTTGAGGGCCAGCAGCCGCTGCCGGTGCCTGAGCACCCGGGCCAGGGCCTCGAAGTCGGCCCCGGCCGGCTGGGGCTGGCGGGTCTCGAGCAGGGCGGGGTCGGCGGAGGGCCAGGGGCCGGCATCGATGGCGGCGGCGGCGGCCCCCTGCACCGGGCTGCCGCTGGCCAGGCAGCAGCCCATCTGGGGCGGCAGGTCGTGGGCGTGGGTGTGGAAGTCGCCCTGGGTGCCCAGGTAGGTGGAGCGCTGCTCCAGGGCGCTGAACCAGCGGTCGATCGCCGGGTGGCGCTGGCGCAGCCCGTAGCCCTTGTAGTAGGCGAGCGAGGCGTTCATCCGCTCGAGATAGGGCACGAACACCACATCGGCGCTGCTGAAGCCCTCCAGGAACCAGGGCCCGGGCAGGGCCTCCAGGGCCTGCTCCACCAGCTCGGCCATACGCGTGAAGTGGCGGGCCGCCGGCTCGTCAAAGGGATCGGCGCCGGCGGGACTGAGGGGGCCGGCGTAGCAGAGCCACTGGCACCAGGCCCGGAACAGGCGCCGCTCGAGCTGGCGCAACGCAAAGACCTCCGGGTCATCGAGGGCCCGGCCCAGGGGTCCGAAGGCGCCCTCGAGGCTGTGCAGGATCAGGTCGCTCTCGGTGATCAGCCGACCATCGAGCTCCAGGGCCGGCAGCATGCCGCTGGGCACCAGGCGCCGGTACCAGTCCTCCTTCTCCCCATAGCAGTGCATCGTGACCTTGCGGATCCGGTAGGGAATGCGCTGCTCCTCCAGCCACAGCCACACCTTCTGGCAGTAGGGGCACCAGGCGTGGTTGTCGCGATAGAGGGTGACGCGCAGCTCGGTCTCGCTGCGGCCGAACAGGCGCAGCTCCGCCTGGGCGTTGGTAGGGCCGTGGATCCGCAGGGCCCGTTCGTCAGGACCGGCGGGCAGCAGCGCATCCAGCTCCGACCAGCTCAGGGGAGCGGCAGCGGGAGCGCTGGTCAGAGGCACGGGCACGGGGGGTGGACTGGCCCCGTTCTAGCGATGGGCGGGTCGTGGTCAGGGAACGGCGACCTTTGCAGCCGTCATCACCGACCCGACGGGGTCCGGCACCTAAGACGGTTGGACCCATCTGGCTCCCATGGCTCCCTCCATCCGAGACCTCGCCCGCCGCGCCCTGGAAGCCCTGGGGATCAAGAGTGAGGCCCCAGCCGCGGACGGCATGGCGCCAGCCAGCCCCGCGGCCGTGGCGGCAGCCGCCGTGATCGCGGCCCCGCCGGCCGGCCCTGCGGCTGGCGGGGCCCAGGGCCACTCCTGGGTGAGCTTCGAGGCCCACGGCCCCCAGTGGGGCTTCGCCTTCTGGGAGCTCAGCACCGCCGATCGGGCCCGCCTGGTGGAGGGCGGCCAGACCCTGAGGCTGCGGATCGCCGATGTGACCGGCCTCAACGGCCAGGACAGCTCGCCCCACGCCCTGCAGCAGCTGCCCGTGGAGGCCACGGCTGGCCAGTGGGGCGTGGCCCTGCCCCTGGGCAACCGCATCTACCGGGTCGAGCTGGGCTTCCAGGCCGTCGGCGGCTGGGTCCTGCTGGCCCGCTCGACCCCCACGCTGATCCCCGGCTACGACGAGGTCCCCAGCATCCCCAGCCCCAGCAGCTTTGTGCCCTTCCAGGCGGCCGCGGCCGCGGCCGAGCCGTCGCTGGAACCCGCCGCCAGCGGTGGGCTGCCCCTGCACGAGCTGCTCTATCGCACCGCCACGCTGCGGCTGCGCCAGGTGGGCCGGGGCTCGGAGGCCTTCCACGAACTGGAGCTGATCGAGGGGGCCGGTGCCGGTCTGCAGGCCTCCGGCGTGGGCCTGTGGGCCAGCGGCCGCAACGCCTCCGGCGAAGGCCTGCTGGTGCGCCAGCGCTCCTTCTGGCTGGTGGCAGATGCCGAGCTGGTGGTGTACGGCGCCACCGAACCCGATGCCAGCCTCAGCATCGGCGGCGAGCCGGTGCCCCTCAAGGCCGACGGCAGCTTCCGGGTGCAGGTGCCCTTCCGCGATGGCCGCCAGCTCTACCCGATCGAGGCCGTGGCCGCCGACGGCGAGCAGCGCCGCTCGATCCGCCTGGAGTTTGAGCGCAGCACCCCGGAGGACCACACCAACCCGGCGGCCGAGGCCCGCTCGGAGTGGTTCTGAACGGCGAGGTACGAACCGGAGGGTTGTACCCGGGGGGTCGGCCCCACAGTGCTTGGATCTCACCCCCCGCGTTGCAGCTTGCGTCGCTGTGGCGGCCAGCGGCGTTCAGCCAGCTGGGCTCTGACTAGAACGGGATCAGAGCCTCCGAGGTGGAGCGATGTTCCTCAAGACCCGCGCCGATGGCAGCCTGCTGGAGGTCGAGAGCCTCAAGCAACTCGCCGATCCCTTCGCCGCCCAGGTGGACGGCCGCCTGCACGCCGGAGAAGAGCTCCAGGAATCCGAGGCCTTCGCCAAGGCTGATCTGGTCTTCCCCTCGGGTGAGGACCTGCCCCGCTGCTGGGTCGATCCGGCCTATCAGCAGGGCTGAGCCCCGCCGGCCCCTGGACCGGACGGGGAGCCTGGTGGGCGATCCCGCAGCAACGCCTCCACGCTGGCGTCGTCGAGCTGCTCGAAGTGGCGGTACCAGGCCCCCACCGCCGTGAGCCCCTCCACCCGGGCCAGGGCCACCACGCCATCGACCAGCCCCTCCAGGCTGGACTCCAGGCGGCGGGCGACCTCCCGATCGATCACCGGCACGGCCAGCACCAGCCGCGACGGAACACAGCGGCGCAGGGAGGTGAGGGCCGCCCGGGCGGTGAGGCCGGTGGCGACGCCGTCGTCGACCACGAGCAGATGGCGACCCCGCAGCGCCGACGGCGGCGGATCGGCGAACAGCCGCTGGCGGCGCTGCAGCTCCAGGTCCTGCTCCTGCACCAGCTGACGCCGCAGCTCCCGGGAGAGGTGAAGCTGCTGCAGATAGGGCTCATCCCAGAGCAGCACGCCCCCCGGCGCCAGCGCCCCCACCGCCACCTCCGGCGCCGCGGGGTGGGCCAGCTTGCGCACGGCCCAGGTACGGAGCGGCAGGGCCAGGGCATCGGCCAGCTCCGCCGCCACGGCCACTCCGCCCCGGGGCAGGCCGATCACCAGGGCCTGGGGATCGCCGCGCCAGTCCTGCAGCTGCGCCGCCAGCGCCTGGCCGGCGGCGGCCCGGTCGCTCCACAGCGGGGGGCAGGGCGAGGCGGCGGGGAACTCCGCCGGGGCATCAAAGGGAGACGGGGAGGGGCTCATGCCGAGGGCTGCAGGGGGGAGTCAGGAAGCGGCGGCCCCGGACGGGAGGGCGCGCGTCGGTGGAGCCGACGACGCCGTACCACCAGCTTGCGCAGTTCCTCGGCCAGCAGCATCACCACCGGCGCGAGGGCGAGCCAGCCGAGCAGCTCGGGCGGGAACGGCGCCAGCTGGAAGGCGGCCGCCAGGCCGGGCAGCCCCAGCAGCAGGCCGAAGGCCAGCGGTTCGCTCACCAGGCCCAGCCACAGCAGCGGATTGGCGAACAGCGGCAGCTGGAGCACCGAGCGCCACTCGGAGCGGCAGGCGAGCAGGTTGCCCATCTGGGCCGCCACGATCACCCCCAGGGTGACCGCCGAGGCCTGCTGCTGGATCGCCACCACCTCGGCGGCGGCGCTGTGGCGCAGCAGGGCAGGGGCCAGCTGACGCAGCGCGGCCAGATCGATGCCGTAGTGGTGCCAGGTGAGCAGATAGCCGCCCATGGCCAGCAGGGCTTCGATCGGGCCGAGGAACAGGTAGGCCCGCAGCAGCAGCGGCCTGTTCATCAGCGCCTCGCCCGGGCGCCGGGGCGGCGCCTCCATCGTGTCCGGGCCGGGCGGCTCGGCCCCCAGCCCCAGGGCCGGCAGCAGGTCGGTGCCCAGGTCCACCGCCAGGATCTGCAGCACCGTGAGGGCCGCCGGGATGCGCAGCAGCAGCATCGCCAGGAACGGCGCCACCTCCGGCACGTTCGAGGCCAGGATGTAGGTGATGAACTTGCGGATGTTCTGGTAAACGGCGCGGCCGTTGCGCACCGCGCTCACGATCGTGGCGAAGTTGTCGTCCACCAGCACGATGTCGGCGGCCTCGCGGGCCACATCGGTGCCGTTGCGGCCCATGGCCAGGCCCACATCCGCCGCCCGCA
>NZ_JAGQBX010000077.1 GCF_024345855.1 Synechococcus sp. GreenBA-s
CTGGGCGGAGTTCCGGGCCTGCAGGTACTGGGGCAGTGCCACGGCGGAGAGGATGCCGATGATGGCCACCACAATCATCAGCTCCACCAGGGTGAAGCCCTTGGCGATGCCCTTGGCCAGGGCCCTGCGCTGGTGCAGCTTGCGGAGAAGCTGGAGCTGCATCTTGCTGTTCATTTGCTTAATTCTCAAAGCTGCCTGCGCACCCTACTGATTCGATCTCGACGGCGTCCACTGGCCTGTGCGGGAAATGATCATCTGCTGCGGTCCCGGTGATCCATTGCCTGGATTCAATTCTGCACTTGTCATGATGGGAAGTTCATGGCATCAGCCAGAGAGAAAATGGCGTCCTGTCAGTGGAGTCTCATGGTCGGTACCAGCTTTTCTCATGCATCCTTAAGGCTCTCTTCGGGGTGCTTCGGGCCTCAGTCCGCTCCGGTGCGGGAGCCCGAGGAGCGGTAGGGGCGGTAAGGGCCAGGGAGGCTGCGGCGTGATGTTGCCCAGAGCTCCGCAGTGGGGCATGGTCACCGCTTGCGGGACCCAGGATCCAGCCCGACTCTGACGCCAGCGTCCGCAAGCTCGCCTGCCGGCGATGCTGTGGTGCTGTGCGTGCGGATCAGCGGGATCCGATCGCCTCGGAATGGCTGCCTGCCCCGTGTGCCTGTGCCATCACCGTCAGGTCGTGGATCAGTCTGTCGATGGCCTCGGTGATGCTGGATGAGTTCCTTGAGAGATAAACTTTTGCCTGGCTGTACCAGCAGGGAATCGAGCCCATGTTGTCCCAGAGCCACAGGCGGCCGAGGGGGCTGGGGGAGAGCACATAGGTTGGAACGCCGACGGCAGCGGCCAGATGGGCCGGCACGCCCGCAATGGATGCAATGGCATCACAGCTGGCGATGATGCTGGCCAGCCTGTCGATGTCGTTGTAGAGATCATACTCAGGCTTCTTGATTGCGAGGCCTGTCTGTTGGTGAAAGAGCCTGCGCTCTTCTGCAGTGTCTCCGTATTGCAAGGAGATCAGATCAACATTGGCGATCTTTGCCAGGGGCGCCAGCAGGCTCAGGTCGACAGACTTGGCTTTGCCGATCATCGGGCGGTCGCTTCGCCAGAACAGGCCAACGCGGAAGCGCCCACGCTGCTGCTCGCTGGTCGCCTTCACGGATGGCACCCGCAGGTAGGGGCCGAACACTGTCGGCAACGCACTTTCCCCCTCGCTGACGACTTTCAGCAGGGATCCCATGGCCAGGGCCCGGGAGACGGGCAATCCCGCTAGACGTTCGCTGTTGCGGGGTAGCACGAGAGCGTCTGGAAAGCTGCGCGTGCATAGATCCACCAGCCTCGGGTCCACCTCCAGGATGATGTGCGGCTGCCGTTGCAGTATCCACGGTAAGAAGCCCAGGAAGAAGATCTCGTCGCCGAGCCCTTGCTCGCTCCAGAGAAGCAGGTTTCCCTCGAATGGTTGGCCATCCCAGGTCTCGATGCCTTCATGTCGGTGCGACTGGGCACCGTCCATGCTCCAGCGTGCCTCATAGTCGTCGAGCCCGGCCTTGAAATGCCTACGAAGGAACTGGGTGATGCCCCTCTCCATGCGTACCCTGTGCCAGTCTGGAATCAGGGTGAGCGCTTGGGTGTAGGCAGCCTCCGCCCTTTCGTACTGGCCAAGCTTGACCATGGCCAGTGCCAGTGCATGCCAGCTCTGTGGAATGGTGCTGTCCAGGGAGATGGCGTGCCCGGCTGTTTCCACGGCCTCCTCAAAGCGCTCCACATACACCAGGCTCGTGGCCTTGCAGGCATGGGCCTCGCCGCACTGTGGTCTGAGGGAAATGGCTGACTCGGCTGCGGCTATGGCATCGCTGAACTCCTCTGAACCCCTGAGCAGATCAGCAAGGCTCACCAAGGCTTCGTAGGGATCTGGATCCAGGAGGGTGCAGAGCTGATAGGCGGAAACCGCGTCTTCTATCCGGCCACACTTTTCGAGGCAACTGGCCAGGAGGTAGAGAGCCGGGAGTGAATGCTGATCTTTCGAGAGAAGTTCATCGAGCAGTATCAGCGCTGTGGCGTGATGCCCGTGATCTGCCAGTGTCTGGATGGTATCCAGAGGAACGGTTGACATGGGTTTTGGAGTGGATGGCCGTGATGAGTGGCTCTGCTCGACTATGGCTGAAATCAGGTTTCGCTTCGATGTTGGCTAGGTGTTAGATCTGGATCTGATTGCCCTCGATTGTTGCGGTTGTTTCTCTCGGGCGCACAATCATCCACGTGCCAGGGCCCATGAGATTGTGGCTTTCCATGTGTTCAATCTCGAAGTGTCGTACCAGCCGGGCCAGCCACCAGGAGATCGGGGCCTGGATGAGATGCGCATTGCGGCCGTCCTCGAGCGTTTTTGCTGCTGGCCCTCTGTGAATCGTGAAAAAACCAATGTTGACTGTGATCCGGGCCAGTTCCTCAAGCACTGCATCGAGATACATGGGCTCGATGTGCTCCAGGACATCGATGCAGCACACGAGCTGCGCCGCCATGGGCTGGCCGTACTCTGGAAAGGCTGGATCGTAGGCAGTGTAGCTCTCGGGAATGATGGCGTTATCGGCCAATCCATGGAGTAGGTGCTGTTTGCCGGCTCCGTAGTCTGAGAGGGTTTCGATGTTGCACGATGTCATTATCGTGGCAACAATCGGCGCAAATTGGAGTGATGCCACTCCGTAGTTGGGATTGCGATGCAGGGTCTGTTGTTGCTGTCTGTAGCTTTCGCTGATTGTGTCCACGGTGTGGTTCAGGCTGTGATCTTCTCGGGTCGTTGGCCCTTGGTGCCTCTGGGCCGTTCCCGTGGCTGGGCGGCCACCACGGCTCTGTCGTCTTCCTTCGCCCCGTGACGGAAGAACCCCGGAATGCCCTCAGCCCTTCCGTGGGCTTGTGCTGCTCCGCTGGCCTGGGATCGCGCCGGGTGTGGCCGGGCCCGGTGCCGCTGGTTCGCCATCACGGGTATCGGTCCGAGTTGCCCGAGTCTGCTGGGAGCCCATGTTGTTGCCGCGCCGGTCGCAACTGCTGTTAATACCGCAACTTCAACGTCCGCGGCAGCTCCTCCGCAATCTCCCCCTCCGCCGTGAGCTCCGGATACTCTCGCCCCGTGCGCCGGCACCACTCCGCCACCTGGGGATAGGCCCACTCGAACAGGATCCGCCGGTAGTCCGGTTCCCCGCCGGGCACCCCTTCGCCCTGGCTGGGCACCAGCCCCGCAGCCTCCCGCTGCCGCAGCGCCTCGAACAGCAGTGTGGCTGTCGCCACGCTCACGTTGAGGCTCTGCACCATGCCCGTCATCGGGATGAAGATCGGCTGGTCCACCAGCGCCGTGGCCTCCTCGCTCAGGCCCCACTTCTCCGCCCCCAGCAGGAAGGCGGTGGGGCCGGTGAAGTCGCACTGGCGGTAGTCGATCGCGTTCACGCCCAGGTGGGTGCCATAGAGCCGGAAGCCGCGTTCCTTCAGGCCCGTGAGGCACGCCTCGATGCTGGGGTGGGGCAGCAGCGGCACCCACTTCTGGCTGCCCTTGGCGGTTTTGTTGAACGTGCGCGGCCGGCCCGGCAGGCTCACCACATGGGCCTCCATCGCCCCCACCGCATCGCAGCTGCGCAGGATCGCCGAGAGGTTGTGGGGCTTGTCCACCTGCTCCAGCACCACCGTGAGATCGCCCATGCGGCGGTTCAGCACGGCCTTCAGGCGCTCGTAGCGGCGGGGGAGCAGGGGCATGGGGGAAGACAGTTCAGAGGAGCAGCGTGCGGATGCCCTGCGCGTTCAGCAGGGCGGAGGCCTTGCGGTCGAAGGTGGCCAGCACCTCGCCGCCGAGCCACTGGCCGCTGTGGGCCATCACCCCATCGGTAAAGTCACCGCCGGCCGCCAGCATCGTCAGACCAACCCTCACAGCGGGCCCATCGACCACCACTTGCTCAGAGGCCATCAGGGCCTCAATCGCGGCGATGCAGTCGTGACTGGTGAAGGCGTACACCCGTTGCAGCACCCAGACGAACTCGCAGAGCACCGGCAGGGGGACGGCGACCAACGCAGCCTTCTGGAGCAGTTCTGAAGCGGCCAGAGCTTGGCCGGGGTCATCCTGAACGACAGCCCGAACCAGCAGATTGGTGTCAGCCGTGACCTTCACGCGGGCGGTGTCGAGGCTGTCTGGAGGCCTGCCCAGCCCTCTGCTGCCGCGGCATCGAGTTCGTCCAGGGTGGCCGTGCGGGTGCTTCTGCCGGCCAGAAGCCCGATGAAGGTCTGGATGGATCCGGTGGAGCGTTGCGCCTGAATCTGTAGGCGTCCCCCAGGCAGCACCTCCACATCCACCCTCTGGCCAGGCTGCACGCCCAGATGGCTGAGCAACTCCTTGCGCAGGGTCACCTGGCCCTTGCTGGTCACGGTGAGGGTGGTCATGGGTTGGCGGCAGGCAGCCAGGAGCATGGTAAGGCAATCAGGCCTTACGGGCGGGCGTCGCTACGGTGCGGCTGTGACGGCAGTCCTTTCCCCGCTGCGGCAGCTCAGCCGGATGCGTGCCAGCAGCCGCTATCCGATCGATGCCACGCCGCCGGCCGAGCTCTTCGATCGCTCCGATGCCCAGCAGGCCATCGCCATGGCCCAGGCGGTGCTGAAGGCCGTGGCCGACCTGGACCGGCCGACTGGTTAGCGTCATTGAGTCACCGACGGGTCGCTGCCGTGCCCGCTGTAGCCCCTACCTGGTTGGAGCCGGCTTCGCTGCTGGTGGAGGGCGATCCCACGACCCTGCGGCTCAGTGGCTTCCGCCGGCACATGCTCGACTCCATCGCCCGCGAGGGCCGGGTGCTCAATGCCGCCTGAGGAAGACGCCGCCCTGATCCTGCAGGTGGTTCTGCGGCATGAGGCCTCCCTGGTGGCGGCGCTGGATCCGTCCTTCCCCCAGGAGAGCTGGGGCTTCATGGCCCAGCAGGAGGTGGAGAACCTGCTCCGGGCCCTGATCGTGCTGGCTGATCGGCAGGCTCCCCTCTGCCACGACCTGGAGCGCCTGCAGCACCTGGCTCGCGTTCAGCTGCCGGAGGAGCTGGTGGAACTCCAGCCCTTCGCCGTGCAGGCCCGCTACAGCCCGGAGCCCACGCCGCTTCCGGCTCCGCGGGAGCAGCTGTTGGCCCTGATCCGGCACTTGCGCGCCGATGTGGAGGCGGCGATTGCGCTGGCGGTGGCCCGGGCCGCCGGTGGAGCCGATCAGGGCTGATGGTTCCGGCTGTGGGTGTCGGTTTCGATCAGCGCGTGTACGCGGCCGTGGCGCTGATCCCCCACGGCCGCCTCGCCACCTACGGCCAGATCGCCGAGCTGATCGGCGCCTACGGCTGCGCGCGTCAGGTGGGCTGGGCCCTGCGGCGCCTGCCGCTCCCCTCCCCAGTTCCCTGGCACCGGGTGGTGAATGCCCAGGGGCGCATCAGCATCACGCCCAGCCGCGAGGGCTCCGACTGGATCCAGCGGGAGCTGCTGCTGGAGGAGGGGATCCCGGTGGACGCGGAGGGCCGGCTGCCGCTGCGGGACTACCGCTGGGAGGCGGCTCTGTCGGAGCTGGATGGGTCGGCCTTGGGTTCATCGCCCAGGGTGTAGGGCACCACCACGCCCTCCAGGGTTGGGGGAAAGTCCTTGATGTTGCGGCTCACCAGTCGCCGCCTCTGGCACTGGGCTGTCGCCAGGATGATGGCATCGGGAACCTTCAGCCTCCGTTCCCGTCGCAGCAGAACGGCTCGTGCGGCGATGGCTCCGTCGAGGTCAATCCTCTGGAAGCCATCGAGCCAACGCTGCACGGTTTCGCGCTCTGCCTTCTGCTCGCTGCAGCCAACCAGCACCTCAATCCAGGTGATCACACTGATCGCTGCCTCCGCCCCATGGGCGTCGAGCCAGGCCAGGGCCTTGGCTTCTCCCTTGAGCACGTCGATCAGGATGTTGCTGTCCAGGAGCCATTCGCTGCTGGCCATGGCCGCTACCCCCACTCCTCCCGAAGGGATCGCTCCAGATCCAGGCTGCTTTCGGGGCGCTGCCGCCAGAGGCCGAAAGCCTGCTTGTGGTCTGGGGTCTGGGCGCTGAGCCACGTTCTCAGAGCCTGACGCAGGGCTTCGGCGCGGGACAGTCCCCGGGCGCGGCAGAGGGCATCCAACCGCTCCCGGTCGGCTGCCGGGAGGTCGATGATGGTGCGCATCGGGCGTCATCAACTCTTGGCATCATGGCGGAGCTGGAGGTCGCAAGCCCCCTTCGGCCCCCGGGCGGCTAGTTGTGGAGCACCGCAGCGCCCCCCGCTTGTCCGCACCGTCTCCCGCCGCTTCCGCCCCTCGGTCCAGCTCCCCGGCGGAGTCCACCGCCATCGGCCTGGCGCCGCGGCGGGTGGCCTGGCAGGTGCTGCAGGCGGTGGCGGCCGGCGCCTACGCCGATGGGGCCCTGGAGCGGGAGCTGCAGAAGGCGGCCCTGACCCCGGCGGACCGGGGCCTGGCCACGGAGCTGGCCTACGGCGCCATCCGCCAGCGGCGCCTGCTGGATGCCTGGCTGGATCGGCTCGGCAAGGTGCCGGCCGCGCGCCAGCCGCCCAAGCTGCGCTGGCTGCTGCACCTGGGTCTCTACCAGCTGCTGGCCACCGACCGGGTGCCGGCCTCGGCGGCGGTGAGCACCACGGTGGAGCTGGCCAAGCGCGGTGGCCTGGCCAAGCTGGCGCCCGTTGTGAACGGCCTGCTGCGGGCCTGCCTGCGTCAGCGGCAGGCCGGCCAGGGCCTGGTGCTGCCCGCCGATCCCGCCGCCGCCCTGGCGATCCGCCAGTCGCTGCCGGAGTGGCTGGCGGCCGAGCTGCTGCGCTGGCTGCCGCCCGAGCGGGCCGAGGCCTTCGGCGTGGCCGCCAACACGCCGCCGCCCCTGGACTTGCGAGTGAATCCCCTTCGCAGCAGCCGCGAGGCGGTGCTGGCGGCCTTCGATGCGGCCGGGGTGAAGGCTGAACCGCTGGCGGATCTGCCCGCCGGCCTCACCCTCACCGGCCGCAGCGGCGATCTGCGCCAGCTGCCCGGCTACGCCGAGGGCCACTGGTGCGTGCAGGACCGGGCCGCCCAGCGCATCGCCCCGCTGCTCGATCCCCAGCCCGGCGAGCGCATCCTCGATGCCTGCGCCGCCCCGGGCGGCAAGAGCACCCACCTGGCCGAGCTGATGGGGGATCGTGGGCTGGTGCTGGCCCTGGACCGCGGCGAGGCGCGCCTGCAGCGGCTGCGCCGCAACCAGCAGCGCCTCGGCCTCAGCTGCATCGAGCCGCGGGTGGGCGATGCGGCCAGCCTGGCCGACACCCTCGCCGCCGAAGCGGTGGAGGGCAGCGGCGCGGGGCCACTGCCCTTCGATCGGATCCTGGTGGATGCGCCCTGCTCGGGCCTGGGCACCCTGGCCCGCCATGCCGATGCCCGCTGGCGCCTGGAGCCCGCCGCCATCGAGGAGCTGGTGGCCCTGCAGCGCCAGTTGCTGGAGGGGTTGATGCCCCTGCTCAAGCCCGGTGGCCGGCTGGTGTACGCCACCTGCACCGTGCACCCCCGCGAGAATGGCGAGCTGATCGAGGGCTTTCTGGCCGCCCATCCCGGCTGGCTGCTGCTGGAGAGCTGGCAGCTCTGGCCCCAGCCGGGGGCCGGCGATGGCTTCTTTGCGGCGGCACTGCAAGCGCCGGGCTGAGTGCTGTCGGCCTGCCGCCCCTGGTTTCAGGGCAGGGGCGGTGGGGCCACCGGCGGAGCGGCGGGGGTCAGTGGCGGTGGCCCCACCGCCCCTGCCCTGAAACCAGGGGCGGCAGGCCGACAGCACTCAGCCCGGCGCTTGCAGTGCCGCCGCAAAGAAGCCATCGCCGGCCCCCGGCTGGGGCCAGAGCTGCCCGCTC
>NZ_JAGQBX010000078.1 GCF_024345855.1 Synechococcus sp. GreenBA-s
CCCCCCGCCCCATGCCTCCCGTCGCCAGCCGCACGGCCACCAGCAGCCCCGCCTCCGCCAGCCCCGCGAGCGCCATCGCCGCTCCTGCGGCACCCAAGGCGCCGGCGTCACCCCAGTCGAACCCGCTGGAGCTGCTTCTCAAGTACGACAGGCCCGTGCCGCGCTACACCAGCTACCCCACGGCGGCGGCCTTCAGCCCGGCGGTGGGCGCCGGCGATCTGGCGGCCCAGCTGGCCCAGCCCAGCAGCGAGCCCCTCTCGCTCTACGTGCATGTGCCCTTCTGCCGCCATGCCTGCTGGTACTGCGGCTGCAACCGGGTCACCACCCAGCTCGGCTCCAAGGTGGTGGCGCCCTACCTGGCGGCCCTGGCCAGGGAGCTGGAGCTGATCAGCGCCGTGCTGCCGCAGCGGCGGCGGCTGGCCCAGCTGCACTGGGGCGGCGGCACCCCCAACTACCTCACCGCCGAGGAGCAGACGATGCTCTGGGGGCTGATCGCCGAGCACTTCGACCTCGTGCCCGATCTGGAGGCCTCGATCGAGGTGAATCCGGAGTTCCTCAGCCGCGATGCGGCCCTGCACCTGCGCCGGCTGGGCTTCAACCGCCTCAGCTTCGGCATCCAGGACGCCAACCCCGAGGTGCAGCGGGCCGTGAACCGGGTGGTGCCGGTGGAGCAGCTGCGCCGCGCCATGGAGTGGCTGCGGGAGGCCGCCTTCGAGAGCGTGAACGTGGATCTGATCTGCGGCCTGCCGCTGCAGACCCCCGAGCGCTTCCGCTCCACCCTGGAGCTGGTGCGCGAGCTGCGGCCCGATCGCATCTCGCTGTTCTCCTTCGCCTATCTGCCCGAGCAGCTGCCGCTGCAGCGCAAGATCGCCGCCGCGGACCTGCCCAGCCAGCGGCAACGGCTGGCCATGCTCGATGACGCCAACCAGCTGCTCTGTGCCGCCGGCTACGACGCCATCGGCATGGACCACTACGCCCTGGCCGGCGACAGCCTGGCGGTGGCGGCCCGCGAAAAGCGCCTGCACCGCAACTTCCAGGGCTACACCACTGGCGGCGAGCTGGATCTGCTGGGGGTCGGGCCCACGGCCATCAGCCAGTTCCCCCACCTGTTCAGCCAGAACCAGCGCGACCTCAAGGCCTACTACGGCGCCCTGGAACGGGGGCAGCTGCCCGTGGAGCGGGGGCTGGTGGTGCGCGATCCGGCGGTGCTGGAGCGCCGCGCCCTGATCCAGGAGGTGATGTGCCACTTCCAGGTGGAGCTGGACCTGGCCCGCTTCGCCACGGAATGGCACGACCTGCAGACCCTGGAGGCCGATGGCCTGGTGCGGCTGGAGCGACAGGGCGAGCGTGGCCGGGTGGATGTGACCAGCCAGGGTCGCTGGCTGATCCGCACGGTGGCCGCCGTCTTCGACCCCGAGCAGCGCCAGCGGGCCAGCGGCTCGCGGCTGGTGTGAGGCGCGGCCCTGGGCCCCGGCTGGTGTGCGGCGGCTCCGATCAGAGCCCGAAGTGGCGGCAGATCAGGAAGGGCACCACCAGGGCCAGACCCACGGTGAGGGGCGCTCCGTAGCGGGTCATGTCCAGGAAGCGGTAGCGGCCCGGGCCGAACACCATCAGGTTGGTCTGGTAGCCGATGGGGGTGAGGAAGCTCTGGCTGGCGGCGAAGGTGATGGCGAAGATGAACGCCATCGGCGGCAGCCCCAGCCCCGTGGCCAGGGCCGTGGCGATCGGCATCAGCAGCACCACGGTGGTGCCGTTGCTGAGGGCCTCGGTGAACAGCTGGGCCAGCACGAACACCACCAGCAGCACCGCATAGGCCGGCCAGCCCGTCAGGGAGTGGAGCAGGTCCGTGGCCAGGGCTTCGGCCAGGCCGGTCTTCTGCATCGCCTCGCTGAAGCAGGAGAGGGAGCCCAGCAGCAGGATCACGTCCCAGCGGATGGAGCGCTGCAGCTCCCCGGGGCGCAGGCAGCCGGTGGCCACCATGACCACCACCGCCAGCAGCACCGCGGCCATCAGATTCAGCACCTTGAACAGGGGCAGCAGGATCACCAGCGCCGCCACCAGCACCGCCACCCACTTGCGGTTGGTGGTGGGCATGTCCTTCTCCAATTCGTCGAGCAGCACGAGGTCGTTGTTGGCCTGCATGCCGCGGATGGCGTCGAGGGGAGCCTGCAGCAGCAGCACGTCACCGGGCTGGAGCACCACCTGGCCCAGCAGCTCGCGCAGCACCTGGTTGCCGCGGCGTACGGCCAGCAGCGTGGCGTTGTAGCGCTGGCGAAAGCGCAGGTCGCGCACGCTGGTGCCGGTGATGGTGGAGCCATTGGGCAGCAGCACCTCCACCATGCGCATCGTGGTGAGCTCGGGGTGGCCCATCTCCTCCAGGGCCTCCTCCTGGTCGGCGGGAGGGGAGAGCACCACCGTGTGTTCCTGCTGCAGCCGCAGCAGGGTTTCCCGGTTGCAGCGCAGCACCAGTCGGTCGCCGACCTGCAGCACGCGGTCCGCCAGGGGCGCGCTGAAGATCTGAGCACCGCGCTGCAGTTCCAGCACGTCCACGTCATAGCGGCGCTGCAGGCGGCTGTTGTGCAGCGACTGGCTGGCGAGTTCCGACCCCTCCGGCACCAGCACCTCGGTGAGGTAGCCCTCGCGGGCCAGGGTGCCCAGCAGGTCGCCGTCGTCGAGACCCCGGTCCGGCAGCAGCCGGTCGGAGGCCCAGAGCATGTAGAGGCTGCCCAGCAGCCACACCGGGATGCCGATGGCCGTGAAGCTGAACAGCTCCAGGGAGCCGAAGCCCAGCTGGCGGCTCACGTCACTGGCCAGCAGGTTGGTGGAGGTGCCCAGCAGGGAGATGGTGCCCCCCAGCACTGTGGCAAACGACAGGGGCAGCAGCACCTTGGACGGAGACACGCCGCGGCGGTGGCACCAGCCTTCAATCACCGGCAGCAGCGTGGCCACGATGGGGGTGTTGGGGATGAAGCCCGAGATCGGCGCCACCACCCCCACCATCAGGGCGATCATGCGCTGGGGGCTGCGCACGGCGTCGGAGCCGATCAGGGCCCGTAGCCGGTCGAGGCCACCGCTGCGGAACAGGCCGGCCGAGACGGCGAACAGGCCCATCAGGGTGATCAGGGCCGGGCTGCCGAAGCCCTGCACGGCCTCGTCGGGCTTGAGCACCCGGAAGGTCACCAGAAGGGCCGCCGCCAGCAGGCCCGTGACCTCCGGCGCCAGCCAGCCGCCCACGAACAGCACGATCGCGCCGGCGAACACCAGCAGGGTGATCAGGCCGCTGGGATGGCGTGCCACCTCCAGAAAGGCGCTGCCGGCTGCAGCAGCGGAATCACCGGCAGCCGCCGCGGCGAACAGGGAAGGGAGCATGCGGGTCGGGGTTCAGGCCCAGGGGCGGGGCATCCAGGCGGCGATTCCGCCGCAGCGCCCAGGCGGGGACTATAGGGCGGTACCTAGATCGGGAAATGGGCCGAGTGCGGCCCTGGCTGCGTTCGCTCAGGGCGAGCCCAGCGCTAGAGGTAGAAGCCCACGGTGGCCACCACCCGGGTGCCCTGGGCCCGCAGGGCCCGCCGCAGGGCGATGGTGCTCTGGTTGTGGAGCAGGTTCTCCCAGCGGTGGCGGGTCACGAACACCGGCAGCACCACGGTGCAGAACTTGTCGCGGTTCTTGCGGTGATCCACCTCGAAGCGCTGCACGAACTCCAGCACCGGATCGATCAGGGAGCGATAGGGCGAGTCGAGCACCACCAGGGGGATCTCCGGCAGCTGGCGCTGCCACTGCTCGCGGAAGGCCTCCGCCTTACCCAGGCCCAGATCCACGTGCACCGCCACCAGCTCCCCGGCGATCGTGCGGGCGTAGCGCACCGCCTCGAAGCTGCCTCGGTGCAGCTGGCCCACCAGCACCACCACCGGGGCGCCGCCCTCCGAGGGCGCCGGCGGCAGGGTGAGCTTCACATCGGCGGCCAGCCGCAGGCGCCGGGCCACGCTGCGGTAGTGGCGGTGGATCGTGAGGAACAGGGTCACCAGCAGCGGGATCGCCACCACCACCAGCCAGGCCCCCAGCAGGAACTTGCTGTAGAGCAGCACACCCGTCACCACGGCGGTCACGACGCTGCCGAAGCCGTTGATCAGGGCCTTGCCCTGCCACCCCGGGCTCTGCTCCTTCCACCAGTGCACCACCATGCCGGCCTGGGAGAGGGTGAAGCTCAGGAACACCCCCACCGCGTAGAGGGGGATCAGGCGGGTCACGCTGCCGCCGAACACCACCAGCAGCAGGCCGGCGAAACCGCTCAGGGCCAGGATGCCGTTGCTGAACACCAGCCGGTCCCCCAGGGAGGTGAGCTGGCGGGGCAGGTAGCCGTCCTGGGCGAGGAAGTTGGCCAGCCGGGGGAAGTCGGCATAGGCGGTGTTGGCCGCCAGCAGCAGGATCAGCAGGGTGGAGAGCTGCAGCAGCAGCAGCAGCGGACCGTTGCCGAACACCTGCTGGCCCAGCTGGTAGAGCAGGGTGGGCCCGTTCTCGCGGTAGACGCTGCCCAGCTGGTGGGCCAGCACGCTGATCCCGCCGAACATCGTGGCGAGCAGCAGCACCATCACGGTGAGCACCCGCCGGGCATTGCGCCACTCGGTCGGCTTGAAGGCCATCACCGAGTCGCTGATGGCCTCGATGCCGGTGAGGGCGGCGCAGCCGGAGCTGAAGGCCCGCATCAGCAGCACGCCGCCCACCGCCGCCAGCTCGCCGCCGTGCTCCTCCGTCATGCGCAGGTTCTGCTCCAGCTCCGGCAGGGCGGTCAGGTCGCCCTGCAGCAGCTTGAAGCCCCCCACCACCACCAGGGTGAGCACGGTGCCCATGAAAATGAAGGTGGGGGCACTGAGGATCTGGGCGCTGGAGCGCACCCCCCGCAGGTTGGCCACCATCAGCACCGCGATGGCCGCCAGGCAGAGCGGCACGCGGAACGCCTCCAGGGCGGGCAGGTAGGAGGTGAGGGCCGCGATGCCGGCCGCGGTGCTCACCGCCACGGTGAGCACGTAGTCGATCGCGAGGGAGGCCCCGGCCACCAGGCCCGGCAGGTCGCCCAGGTTTTCATGGCTCACCCGGTAGGAGCCGCCCCCCAGGGGGTAGGCCTTGATGGTCTGGCGGTAGCTGATGGCCACGATCACCATCAGGGCGATGATCAGGCCGGTGATCGGCAGGGTGAAGCCCAGGCCCGCGGCACCGGCCATGCCCAGCACCAGCACGATCTCCTGGGTGGCGTAGGCCACCGAGGAGAGGGCATCCGAGCTGAGGATCGCCAGGGCCTCGGCGTTGGTTAGTCGCTCCTCGGCGTGGGCGCTGGTGGGCAGCGGCGCCCCGACCAGCGCCTGCTTGAAGCGGCCGAAGACGGATCGGGCCATGGCACAGCGGCCCAGGGCCGCCGGAACTGGGGCCTGAACGCTACGACCGCTACCTGCACGGCCCGGCGATCCTGACTACGGTCAGGGCCCGGCCGCTTCCCCGCGTGCTGCTCTCCGCCTCCCGGCCGATTGCCGGCCTCAGCTGCGCGGAGGCCCTGGCGGCCCTCGGCAGCGGCGCCGAGGGCCTGAGCCAGGCCGAGGCGGAGCTCCGCCTGCTGCGCTTCGGAGCCAACCGGCTGCCCCAGCTGAAGCGCCGACCGCTGCTGCTCAAGTTCACCGACCAGCTGCGCCACTTCATGGCCCTGCTGCTCTGGGCCGCCGGCACCATGGCCTTCGTGGCCGGCACACCGGAGCTGGGCTGGGCGATCTGGAGCGTGATCCTGATCAATGCCGTGTTCAGCTTCTGGCAGGAGTTCCAGGCGGAGCGCACCCTGGCGGCCCTCAGCCAGGTGTTGCCGCGGCAGGTGCGGATCTGGCGCGACGAGAGCCTGCAGGAGCTGGCGGCCGATCAGCTGGTGCCGGGCGATGTGATCGAGCTGGAGGAGGGCGACCACGTGCCCGCCGACTGCCGGGTGCTGCGGGCCGTGCAGCTCTACCTGGATGTGGCGGTGCTCACGGGCGAGTCGCTGCCGGTGGCCCGCAACCCCGAGCCCCTGGCCCAGCGGCTCAAGACCTCCGAGGCCACCAACCTGCTGCCTGCCGGCACCACCGTGGCGGCGGGCCGGGCCACCGCCCTCGTCTATGCCACCGGCGCCGAGACCGAGTTCGGCCAGGTGGCCCACCTCACCGCCAGCACGGTGCGCTCCCCCAGCACCCTGGAGCTGCAGGTGGGCCGGATCGTGCGCACGATCACCACCATCGCCCTGTCGATGGGGGCGCTCACCTTCACCGCAAGCCTCCTGTTCGTGGGGATGGGGCCGGTGGAGAGCCTGGTGTTCGCCATCGGCATCATCGTGGCCAACGTGCCGGAGGGGCTGCTGCCCACGGTCACCCTGGCCCTGGCCCTGGCGGTGCGGCGCATGGCCCGGGAGAACGCCCTGGTGCGGCGGCTCTCGGCGGTGGAGACCCTGGGGGCCGTGAGCGTGGTCTGCACCGACAAGACCGGCACCCTCACCGCCAACGCCATGGCCCTGCGGGCCACCTGGCGGCCCGGGGATGGCCCCGAGCCGATCCCGGCCGCCAGCGCCGGTCGCACCGCTCCCGGCAGCATCGCTCCCGGCGGCGGCGCCGCTGGCCGCACCGACCTGCTGCTGCTGGGGGCGGCCCTGTGCTCCAACGCCCGCCTCGAGCACCATGGCCGCGCCCCGGAGCCCTGGCGGGCCGTGGGCGATCCCACCGAGACGGCCCTGCTGCTGGCGGCGGTGGCGGCCGGCCTGGATCTGGAGGCGGAGCTGCGGCGGCTGCCGCGGCTGCAGGAGCTGCCCTTCGATTCCGAGCGGCGGCTGATGAGCGTGCTGCTCGACTGGCAGGGCGATCCCCGCTGGCCCGCCGACACAGAGCGGCTGGCGATCACCAAGGGGGCGCCCCTGGAGGTGCTGGCCCGCTGCGACCGCTGGCTGGATCCAGTGGCCCCCCCACCCGTTGGCGCGGGCGTGGCGGTGCTGCTGGGCAGCCCGGAGCGGGCGGCGGTGCTGGCCGCCAACGACCGCATGGCCCGCCTGGGCATGCGGGTGCTGGCGGTGGCCTGCCGGCCCCTGGAGCCGGCGGCGGCGCTGCAGGAGGAGAACCTGGTGTTCGTGGGCCTGGTGGGGCTCTACGACCCGCCGCGCCAGGGGGTGAGCGAGGCGATCGCCGCCTGCCACCGGGCCGGCATCAAGGTCACGATGGTGACGGGCGACTACGGCCTCACCGCCGAGGCGATCGCCCGCCAGATCGGCCTGCTGGATCCCCCGCCCGACGACGGCCTGGGTTCCCACGCGGGCGGGCTGGATGCGATCGCGCTGCACGCGAACGGACTGCATGCGAACGGGCTGCACGCGGCCATGGCCGATCCGGTGCGGGTGATCAGCGGCGACGACATGAACCGCCTCAGCGACGTGCAGCTGCGCCAGGTGATCAAGTTCCGCTCGCGCCTGGTGTTCGCCCGCA
>NZ_JAGQBX010000079.1 GCF_024345855.1 Synechococcus sp. GreenBA-s
TACCCCGCCCCCTTGACCGGGGCCGCAGCCCGGCCATAACCGCCCCATCCCCTCCAAGCCACCAGCACCGTCCCCGTTTCGCCCAAGCGACGGACCTGCCCCTCGATCCTTTCCCGCCTGAACCGATGACTCTCCATCAGGGCGACTGCATCCAGCTCACCAGCGACGAACACCTGTATCAGGTGGTCGGCGTGGATGATCGCCACAACCGCTATTGGGTGCGCCGCTGGCCCCTGGCCCGCCACGGCTGCCCCGTGTTTGAAATTTCCCTGCAGCAGGTGGCCACCCCGGCCCACAACCACCCGCCGCGTCAGCTCCAGAACGCTTGAATGGCGCGGTCAGTGCCCGTGCCGGACCCATCGCAGCCCTGACCCCACCCCCCCCCCAGAGCCTCCGCCCCGGCGGAGGCGCGTGGCCACCGCTGCTCGGGCTGCCGCTCATCGGCCTGGCGGCCCTTGCGCTGCAGGCCTGCCAGCCCAGCCACCCGTCTGGCCGCCTGATCGTCGCCACCCGCAGCGGCAGCAGCTTCGACTCGGTGGACCCGCTGGACATCACCAGCTTCGCCGGCGCCCAGCTGCTGAGCGCCGTCGGCGATCCCCTCTACGTGAGCGACGCCCAGGGCCGCATCCAGCCCCGGCTCGCCACCGCCCTGCCGCGGCTGAGCGCCGATGGCCGCACCGCCACCATCCCCCTGCGCCGGGATGTGCGCTTCCACGACGGCAGCCGCTTCGATGCCGCCGCCATGCTGTTCAGCCTGGAGCGCTACCGGGCCAAGGGCAAATTCAGCTATCTGCTGGCGGGCCGGATCGAGGCCATGGCCACCCGCGGCCCCGACGAGCTGGTGTTGCGGCTGAAGCGCCCCTACAGCGCCCTGCCGGCCCTGCTGAGTTCGGTGAACCTGATCCCGCTCTCGCCCACGGCCTACCGGGAGCACGCCCGCAGCGCGCTGCGGCAGCGGCTGGTCAGCACCGGCCCCTACCGGCTGACGAGCTTCAACCCCCAGCAGCAGACCCTCGAACCCTTTGCCGGCTACTGGGGAGCGCCGCCCGCCAACCGGGGCCTGCACCTGGTGAGCCTCAGCAACTCCACCGCCCTCTATGGCGCCCTGGTGAGCGGCGAGATCGACGTGCTGCTCTCCGATGGACTGGAGACCGACCAGCTGCGCTCCCTGCAGCGGCGGGCGGCCCGCGGCGAGTTTGTGGAGGGCACCGGGCCCTCGGTGGAGATCGGCTATCTCACCCTGCTGGCGGACCGCCCACCCCTCGACAACGCCCTGCTGCGCCGGGCCGTGGCCCTGAGCCTGGACCGGCGCCTGATCAGCGAGCGGGTGAGCTTCGGGCTGCGGGATCCGCTGCGCACCCTGGTGCCCGCGCCCCTGCCGGGTTCCGCCACCCCGCTCTACCCGGGCTACGACCCGCCGGCGGCCCGCGCCCTGTTCCGCCAGGCGGGCTACTGCAACGGTCGGCGTCTGGCCCTGCCGCTCACCTTCCGCTCCAACGTGCCCGCCGATCGCCTGTTCGCCCTCACCTGGCAGGCCCAGCTGCGGCGCGACCTGGGCGACTGCGTGAGCCTGGAGATCAGTGGCGTGGAATCCACCACCGCCTACAACCAGCTCGACAAGGGCGTGTTCCCGATGATCCTGCTGGAGTGGCGGCCCGACTACCCCGACCCCGACAACTACCTGGTGCCGCTGCTGGGCTGCGACAAATCCCAGGGCACGGTGTGCCTGGAGGGCAACAGCGCCCTGAGCGGCAGCTTCTGGACGGCTCCCGGCCTGGAGCAGCAGCTGCAGGCCACCGAGACCGCCACGGGACCGGCTCGCACCCGGCTGTTCGAGGCGATCCAGCGCCAGGCCGCCGCCGGGGCCTCGTTCCTGCCCCTGTGGCGGGTGCCGCCCCGGGCCTGGGCACAGCCCGGCCTGGAGACGCCCCGCTTCGACGGCTCGGGCCGGGTGCTGCTGCAGGCCCTGCGCCGGAGCGCGCCATGAGCCGGCGCCGCGCCCTGCTGGGCTACCTGGCCAGCCGCCTGGCCCTGCTGCCGCTGATGCTGTGGCTGATCGCCAGCCTGGTGTTCCTGCTGCTGCGGGTGGCCCCCGGCGATCCGATCGACGCCCTGCTGGGCAACCGGGCCCCGGCCGAGGCCCGCGCCGCCCTGCGCCAGCAGCTGGGCCTGGATCAGCCCCTGCTGAGCCAGTACGGCCACTACCTCGCCGATCTGCTGCACGGCCAGCTGGGCACATCGCTCACCAACCAGGAGCCGGTGACGGCGGTGATCGGCCGCAGCCTGCCCGCCAGCCTGGAGCTGGGGGTGGTGGCCCTGCTGATCGCCGCCGTGGTGGGCCTGGCGGTGGGCTTCAGCGGCATCGCCAGGCCCGAGGGGAAGCTGGATCTGGCCGGCCGGCTGTTCGGGATCGGCACCTACGCGCTGCCGCCCTTCTGGGCGGCGATGGTGGTGCAGCTGGTGTTCGCCGTGGGGCTGGGCTGGTTGCCGGTGGGGGGGCGCTTCCCGCCCACCCTGGTGCCGCCCAGCGGCAGCGGCTTCTATCTGCTCGACAGCCTGCTGGCGGGCAACGGCCCGCAGTTCTGGGGGAGCCTGCGCCACCTGGTGCTGCCCGCCAGCACCCTGGGGCTGCTGCTCAGCGGCATCTTCGCCAACGCCCTGCGGCTCAATCTGCGCCGCGCCCTCGATTCCGACTACGTGGAGGCGGCCCGCAGCCGCGGCCTCAGCGAGCGGCGGGTGGTGCTGCACCATGCCCTGCCCAATGCCCTGCTGCCGGTGCTCACCATCGCAGGCATCACCGTGGCGTCGCTGATCGGCGGAGCTCTGCTGATCGAAGTCACCTACTCCTGGCCGGGCATCGCCGCCCGCCTGCAGGAGGCCATCAGCCAGCGCGACTATCCGGTGGTTCAGGGGATCGTGGTGGTGGTGGCGGCACTGGTGGTGGCGGTGAGCGTGGCGGTGGACCTGCTGGTGGCCCTGCTGGATCCGCGCATCGAGTTCTGAATCGGCTGCTGCATCAGCGCACCCCATCCCACCAGCGCCGGGCCGCGCCCCGATCGAGCACGTAGGCCGTGACGCCATCCAGCTGGCGGCGCTGCACCGGGATCGGGCGCCCCTGGGGCAGGCCCTGCAGAAACTCGCTGCTCAGGCTCAGCAGCAGCGCCTGCACCCGCTCCGGCTGCAGCCCCACCAGCCCATCACCCAGGCGGAACAGGGCCTGGTCGCCGCCGCGGATCCGCACCGGCGAGAAGTGGCTGCCCCCCTCCACCAGCGCCAGCCGATCCATCGGCCGGGCCGCCGGCAGGAACAGCTCCAGCTGCTCGCTCAGGGGCGGGGTGACCAGATCGAGGCTGCCGCCCACCAGCAGGGCCGGCACCCCCAGCCGCCCCAGGCCCCGGTTGGGCCAGAGCAGGCTGCCGAAGCCGTTGAAGCTCACCACCCCGGCCAGGGGCTCGCCCAGGGGGGTCGGCGGGGGGAGGGCCACCTGGGTGAGCTGGCACTGGAGCAGACGCGAGAGATTGGTGAGGGGAATGCCGTCGAGGGCGCGATCGCAGCGCCGGGCCAGGCCGGGCTCGGGCCGCAGCCCCGCGGCCAGCAGGGTCGTGAGCCCGCCTAGGGAATGGCCGATCAGCACCACCGAGTCCCCCAGGGGCGGCAGCCGGCCCTCGTGCTCGGCCGCCACCACCGCCTGGGTGTCCCGCAGCCGATCCGGCAGGGTCTCGGCGCCCGGCGGCGAGCCGCGGCCATCGAGCAGGTCCCGCAGCGCCGCCTCGCCACTGTCGGGGTGGTCGAGCACCAGCACCGGCCAGCCCCGCTGGGCCAGGGGGGCCGCCAGCCACTCCAGCTGGGCCGGGCTGCCCCCCAGCCCCGGCATCAGCAGCACCCAGGGGCCTGGGCTGGCGGCCGGCCGCGGCGGCTCCCACAGCTGCAGCCGCAGCGGGGCCGAGCGGTGCGCCACGGTCAGCTCCAGGGACCTGGGCGCCACCGCCGGCGCCAAGCCGGCCTTGCCGCGGGGGCGGCTCGAGGAAGGCTCGGAGCGCAGGGCCACACCGTCGGTGAGGGGCAGCAGGGGGCCCCGCTCCGGCAGCTCCAGACGGCGCAGGGCCCCCAGGCCGCGGCGCTGCCGCTGGATCTGACGCCGCCAGCCCTCCGCCAGCTCCAGCAGCCCGTCCAGATCGAGGCTGAGCTGCTGCACTGGCACCGCCCGCAGCAGCTCGATGGTGGTCACCTGGCTCTGGCGCTCCAGCAGCCGCTTCAGGGCGCTCAGCAGCAGCGGGCCGGTCTTACCCGGCTGGCCGACATCGATCAGGTCGCCCACCTCATCGAGCACCCGCTGGCCGGCCCAGCTCTGCAGCAGCTGCTGGCCCAGGGAGCGGTCCCGCACCAGGGGTGCTCGCAGCAGCCGCAGCAGGTCGCGGCGGCTGGAGGGCTCGATCAGGTCCACCCAGACCGCCAGATCCCCCGGTGGGCGCTCCGGCTCCAGGCTCCACTGCTCCAGATCGCGCAGGTCGAGGGGCAGCCGCAGCTGATCGAGACGCACCTCCAGCTGCTCGGCGGCCCGGGCAGGGCCACCGAGCAGCAGGGTGAGAACCGACATGGAGGCCGCCAGCCCCAGGGCCGCCAGCCGGGATGCCGTGAACTGGGATGCCGTGAACCGGGATGCCGTGAACCGGGATGCCGTGAACCGGGATGCCGTGAACCGGGATGCCGTGAACCGTGGCGCCGCCACCACCAGACTGGCGGATACAACGCCGACGCGGCGACCACACCTTGGGCGACGAGACCGTGAACGAGCCTGGGGTGGAGCGGCAGCTGGAGGCATCGGATAGCCGAGGCTGGCTCTCCCAGTTTCCCGTGCCGCTGCGGGATGTGGCACTGCTGCGCCTTGTGGGCAGCATCGGCGCCGGTGGGGTGCTCTATCTCACGCCGATGGTGTTCCACCGGGAGGCCTTCTCCGCCTCGGCGGTGGGCCAGGGCCTGGCCCTGGCGGCCGTCGCCGGCACCGTGGGGCGCTTCGCCAGCGGCGCCCTGCTGGACCGGGGCCTGAACTGCTCGGTGCCGGTGCTGCTGGCGGTGCTGTTCTCGGCCCTGGCGGACAGCCTGCTGCTGGGGGCCCGCAGCTTCGGGGACTTCGCGGCCGGCCAGGTGCTGCTCGGCAGCGCCATGGGGCTCTACTGGCCGGCCATCGAGCTGGCGGTGCCCCTGTGTGCCCCGCCGGTGAGTTCGGCCAGGGGCTACGCCCTGGCCCGCAGCGCCGATGCCCTCGGCATCGCCAGCGGCGCCCTGATCGGGGCGCTGCTGGCGGGGCTGGGGCGGCTGCGGGGCATCTACCTGGTCGACATGGCCTGCGTGGCGGTGCTCGCGGTGCTGCTGCTGCGGCGCCCCCTACCGGCTGCGCCCCGGGCCCGGCGCACGGGCCGCAGCGACTGGAGGCGCTGGCTGCCGCCGCTGCTGCCGATGCTGGCGGTGGCGGTGCTGGCCACGGCGATCCCGGCCCTGATGCAGAGCGCCCTGCCCCTGGATCTGGTGCGTGGCGGCCTGGCCCGGGGGCCACTACCGGAGAACGTGGGCGCCCTGCTGATCGGCCTGCAGCTGGCCCTGCTGCTGCTGATCCAGTGGCCGGTGGGGCGATTCCTGGCGGAGCGACCGGTGGCGGTGGGGCTGGGGATCAGCCTGATCTGCTTTGCCCTCGGCACGGGCCTGCTGGCCCTCTCGGCCCTGAGCAGCGCCGGCGTGCTGGTGGTGGTGCTGGCCCAGATCCCCCTGGCCCTGGGGGAGGCCGCCTTCCTGCCCACGGCCACGGAGGCGGTGGTGGAGCTGAGCCCCCGCCACCACCAGGGCCTGGCCATGGCCCTGTTCTCCCAGTGCTTCGCCATCAGCGCCTTCGGCGGTCCGCTCCTGGCCGGCTGGATGCTGGACGGCCAGCGCCATGGCGCCGGGCTCTGGCTGGTGGTGGCGCTGCTGTGCCTGCTGGGCCTGCCGCTGGTGGCCCGGATCGAGCGGGTGCAGCGCCAGAGCCTGCTGCGGGTGCTGCAGGGGGCGGGATCCAGCGCCGACGCCCTCTCTGGCGCGGACGACGGCGCGGACGACGGCACGGACGATGGCGTGGGCGACGACGAAGACGACGACGACGAGACCCCGGAGATCCTCTACCGGATCGGCCCGGAACCCAGGGGCTGACGCCAACCCTCAGCCGGCCGGGGGGTTGCCCTCGGCGCTGCGGCGGGCCACCCAGGCCTCGTGGGGCAGGGGCTCGGTGCCGTACTCCCAGTCGTCGTAGTCGGGGTCGTTGCGGATCTTGCGGTGCAGTTCCTTCTGCACGTCGAAGTCGTGGGGATGATCGGCCACCACGCCGATGGGATTGGCCTCAGGGCCGACCGGGGCACCGGCGGCGGGGGAGGAGACGTCCTGGGACTGGCTCATGGCAGGCCACCGCGTGAATCCCCATTCTCGCTGACGGACGCGGAGGCCTGAACCACGCCAGGTCCCTTCCGCCGCGACTGACGCTGTTGCTACGCGCAACCGGGACACAGCTGAGCATGCTTGGCCAACGCCAGCGGACCTGCCCCCTTGACGTCGCTGAACTTCAGCCCGCTGGAGAGCGTGCTGCGCGGCGGAGCAGTTGGAATCCACTTCCAGCCGATCCTCTGCCTGAAGCAGGGACGTGTCGTGGGCCTGGAGGCCCTGGCCCGTCCTGAGGCCATGGACATCAGCCAGGCCTTTGCCGCCGCCCGCAAGCTGGGCTGCCAATTGGAACTGGATCGACTCTGCCGACAGCGGGCGCTGGACCTCTTCGCCAGCCTCGAGCCCCGGGGATCTGGGCTCCCCGCAGCCAGCGGCCCCAGCTGGCGTCCCCTGCTGTTCCTCAACTTCGAGGCCTCTGTCATCGATGCCGGTGTGGGGGGCTCCGGAGCGATTCTTCAGGCCACCCGTGCCGCAGGGCTTGAGCCCCAGGACGTGGTGATCGAGATCAACGAGAGCCGGGTCCAGGATGACCAGGCCCTGATCCGCATGGTCGAGCAGCACCGCAGCCACGGCTTTCTGATCGCCCTGGACGACCTCGGCGCGGGCGACAGCAAACTGGCGCGCATCGCCCAGCTGCGCCCCCACATCCTCAAGCTGGACCGCAGCCTGATCACAGGGATCGAGCGGGATTTCTTCAAGCAGGAAACCGTCCGGTGCCTGGCCAGGCTGGGGCGCGGCATCGGTGCGCTGGTGCTGGCCGAGGGGGTGGAGACGCTGGAGGAGATGGACTGCTGCGCCAGCCTCGGCACTGAGTTGTTCCAGGGCTACGTCCTGGGCAGGCCGGCACCAGCGGAACGGCTGGCACTCGATCGGTCGGCACCCCTGCTCCAGGGTGTGGCGCAGCGGCTGCGGGACCAGGCCGTGGCGGGCCTGCGGCAACGGCAGATCGCCGGCCAACGGCTGGGGGCCCTGGCCCAGCAGG
>NZ_JAGQBX010000008.1 GCF_024345855.1 Synechococcus sp. GreenBA-s
GGGCTCAAAAGTTTCCCTCGGCGAGAACCCACTGCTTCTCTTCAAGAAGGCTTTGCCTACGCAGAAGTCCTTCGGGCTAGAGCATCGCCTTCTCCAGCTCGGCCTCCGCCAGAAGCTTCCACTCCTTCGGAGAAGCCTTTGGCTACAGCTTGCGGATGATCTGCTCTGCCGTGAGCCTGGTGCGTTTCACGGTCGAGTCCCCGGCCTAGTCTGCCCGGCTGAGGACTCTCCTTCACCCTCGACCAATTGCCGGGACCCAGGTCAGGCAATCCTTGTCATCAGCTCACGCTAAGGAAGCGCCTCATGCTCCAGCACGGGAGGCAGCAGGCGGCGCATCAGCAGCGACTGCAGCAGCAGATCGCTCAGTACCACCACGAAGATCAGCGCCAGCAGCTGGGCCGCCAGGGGCTCCGCGAGCTGCGGGGTGATGCCGCGCAGATGGGGCAGTTCCTCCGTCATCGACACGGCCAGCGCCAACGGCACCGCTCCGCGCAGCCCACAGCCACCAACGATCAACCGATCCCGCCAGGAGTGGAAGGAGGCCGGCATCACCGCCGTGACAGCCAGCAGGCGAGCCAACGGCAGCACGATGGCAATCAGCAACCCCAGCGGCAGCACCGCGAGCAGAGCAGCGGGCTGCACCAGCAGCCCCAGCAGCAGCAGCACCGTGATTTCGGCGGCACTGTTGAAGGGGTGCATCACCCGGCCGAGGGCCTGTGGTTCGAAGCGGCCGATCCGGTAGCGGCCATTGGAGAGGCACACCCCGCCCACAAACACCGCCACCAGCCCGCCGCCGCCCAGCACCTGACCGACGCCATAGGTCACAAAGGCCAGCGCCACGGTCGCCAGCAACAGCTGCTGATCAGAACGCACCAGGCCATCGATCAGGCGTTGGGCGAGCAGTCCCACCAGCAGGCCGGCTGCCACGCCCGCGATCAGATGCACCCCCACGGCCCCCAGCTGCTCCGGCAGGCTGGTGAACACAGCGGCATGCAGGCCCTCGTGCTCACCGTGGCCACGCCCCTGCAGGACAGCCGTCGCGAAGCCGAAGCACAGCAGGGTCGTGAGCGTGCTCAGGGCCGCCTCGAACTGGAGCAGATGGCTGAGTCGTCCGCTCACGGAATGGCGCAGGGCCAGCATCAGGTCCTCAAGGGCGCCGCTGTCGGTGGCGCCCAGACAACACACCGCCAGCACAGCCGCAGCGGGGGGTAGGCCGGCGGGCAGCAGTGGCGCCAGGGCCAACAGGGCCAGGCCCGTGATCGCCAGGGTGAGCAGCACCCCCAGGCTGCCGAGCCGCAGGCCAACCCCCGTCATGCCGCGGATGCGGCGCAGGTTGGTGCGCAGGCCGGCGTAGAAGATCAGCAGCGCCAGGCTCACCCGATGCAGGGTCTCGAGCTGCACCGGGCCGAGGGGTTGGGCCTGCGTCACCAGATCGGTGGGGATGGCCAGACCCAGCAGCAGGATCGCGGCCGCACCCGGCACCCGCCACCGCGCTGCCAGCCGATCCACCGCGAGCGCCGCCAGATAGAGCAGCCCCAGCCCCAGGAAGAACCCCCGGGGCAACAGGGTGCCGGCCAGATGGCCGTTGGACTGGGACAGGACCATCCATACAGGCATCAACACGCTGAACCCGAAGCCGCGGCGACGGCCATCATGGGCAGCAAGGCGCCAATCAGGCATGGATCTGGCGAGGTGAGGTGGACGCCAGAAACGAATCCAGGCTGAAGGCGAGCCCTCAACCGCCTGGGCTGTCCCCTGGGGAGCGCCACAGCAGCGCCGCTTGGGTGCGGTTGCTCACCTGAAGCTTCTGGAGCAACACAGGCACATGGCTGCGCACCGTGCCTCGCGTTCGCGTTGGGTGAAGGTGTTCATCCCGTGGCAGGGGTCGTGGGCCGCCAGGTCTGCCACCCATGGCTTCCGGGTCAAGGTTGTGCGCTGCAAGATGGCTGTGGCCCTGTCATCCCACCAGCTGGCACCAGCCTGCAGGGACCCCAGGGCCAGCTCCACCTGCGCGAAGGCCCGTTCCTTGTGGAGATCGCCACGGGCGCCCGCTTCCCAGATCTGTTGCACCCACTGGGGATCGTCCTGGCTGGTGAGGATCAGCACCGGGGTGGCCCCGGTGGCGGTGATCTGGCGGCACGTGGGCAGCCCACCCATCCCCGGCAACACGAGATCCAGCAGCACCTGATCCACGCGCTGCAGCAGCAGCAGCGCCAGGCCTTCCTCTTCATCGCCGGCCACACGCACCTGATCCACCGCCGCCAGCTGGCGGAGATGGATCGCCCTGGCCAGCTAGTAGGCCTGGTCGTCCTCGATCAGCAGCAGGTGCATGGTCAGCCAGTCGCCTCAGGCAGCTGCACCACAACCCTGGCGCCGCCGCCTGGGCAGATCCTCGGCCGGAAAGCCGGCCCCACCGCGCCACCGTTCACGGCCCAGCCTCAGGTGCCCCGGACGGCCTGGAGGCGCTGCTCGATCGGGTGGGCGAGGGCCATCACGCCCAGGCTGATGGCGATGCCGATGGCACAGGCCAGCAGACGTTTGTCAGCCATCAGCGGCAGGTCGGCGGCGTTGCTGTTGAACAGCACGATCGTGGCCGTGAGAACGGTGACCATCAGGGCTGGATGGCCTTGGCGTGCAGCGATCGCGGCGGTGATCGCGGCCAGGGCGATGGCCGGCACCTGCAGGGGCAGGGTGTGGGGCAGGGCCGGGGCCAGCAGGATCACCAGCGCAACGCCCGCCAGGGTTCCCAGGGAGCGGTGCAGGGCGACCCTCCAGGCATCCCGCACGAACGGCCGCAGCACCAGGAAGGGCGTGAGGATCATCCACAGCCCATTGATGTGCCAGTGGTGCTGCAGGGCGATCGGGGTGGTGATCAGGGTGGTGGCGGCCAGCAGCGCGCCATAGGCCAGGGCGCGGCGCCAGCTGTGGGCCACCACAAACGCGCCTGGGCTGCCTGCCCCGTTCTGGCGGGGCAACAGCTTGCTGAGCAGCAGGGTGGTCGCGCTGCCTGAGGCGAGCACGCCGATCACCAGCCTCGCCAGTTCGCTGGTGGTGGCGGTGGCCGCCAGCGGACTGTTGGTGATCAGCAGGCAAAGGCTCACCACCATCAGCCAGAACACCGGCTGCAGCTGCCAGCGGGCGCTCAGGCCCAGGCCAAGGGCTGTGAGCGTCATCACGACGGTGCCCGCGGCCGGATCGCCCTGGCTCAGCACGGCCGGGATGGTGAGCACCGCCAGGCCGCCAACGCCCAGCAGGGCCTGACGCCAGCCGAGCTTGATGCCGATCACCAGGGTGGCCAGGTTCGCCAGGCAGAGCAGGCCCCCGGCGCGCGCGATGCCAAGCCCGCGGGCGATCTGCTCCGCCAGCACCAGGCAGAGCACCACCACAAGCACCAGCACCACTTGCCGAGTGCGTGATGTCATCCCAGGCGGCCTCGTTCGACGGGTGACCCAGTCAACCGCCCCACGGCTGAGCAGGCTGTCGCCCGGTGCCAAGGCTCCGGGCTTTGTGGTGGGGTGTGGGCTGTCCCATGAAGAAGGGCCCCCTGTGCTGAGGGCCCTACCGCTGCAGGGCTGGAAGTCTGCCTTTCGGTGTTATCACCTGGCTTCCTCCATGGAGGTCGTGGCGCTGGGGATGCAGAGGCCCGGAACCCGCTGGCTAGCGTGACTGGCTATGACCCATGCCCTCGTACTGCTGGCGAGCGAGTCGCGCACCGAGGTTCTGCGGCAGTGGCTGGATCGGCAGTTCGCCTTCATGGCCGGCTTCCCCCTGGTGACCACCGCTGAACTGGCCCAGCTCCTGCAGGCCGATCCGCGCACCCGGGCACTGCCGCTGCGGGTGCTGGCCTCCCTGGCCGATGGCGGCGACATCCAGTTGGCGGCCGAGGTGCTCGGCGGCGAGGTGGCGGCCGTGGTCGCCTTTCTCGATCCGCAGGATCCAGCGGGCACACCGCCCGATGCACGGCTGCTGATCCGCGCCTGTGACCTGGCCGACGTCCCCCTGGCGCTCAACCCCTCCAGCGCCGATCTGGCCCTGCGCGGCCTGGCCCATGGCCGCTCGGCCTACCTGCTGTTCAACCCCGTGGCCGGCCAGGGGGATCCCAATGCCGACCTGGCCCTGATCCGCTCGATCCTCGAACCGCAGTTGCTGGTCACCGTGCTGCTGACCCGGCCCGGCCACGATCCGGCCGAGCAGACCCAGGAGCTCGTCGATCTGCTGCAGGCCCGCCCGGCCGGAGAGCCTGGCAACACGATGATCGTGGCCTGCGGCGGCGACGGCACCGTGTCGGCGGTGGCGGGAGCCTTGGCAGGCACCGGCATTCCCCTTGGCATCCTTCCCCGCGGCACCGCCAACGCCTTTGCCGCCGCCCTCGGCATTCCCACCGATCTGGTGGCCGCCTGCGACACGATCCTGGCCGGCCACACCCACGTGGTGGATTCCGCGCGCTGCAACGACGTGCCGATGGTCCTGCTGGCCGGCCTCGGCTTTGAGGCGGGGATGGTGGACCGGGCCACCCGTGAACTCAAGGCCATGCTCGGCCCGCTCGCCTATGTTCTCGCCGGCACCCGGCAGCTGGTGGCCCAGCAACCCTTCCAGGCCCGCATCGAGATCGACGGTGCCATCACCGAGCTGCAGGCCGCCGCCATCACCGTGGCCAACGCGGCGCCTGCCACCTCCGTGCTTGCCCAGGGCTTTGGACAGGTGATCCCCGACGACGGCCTGCTGGAGGTCACCATCGCCTCGCCCGCCACCCGCCTGCAGGGGATCAACGCCCTCGCCTCGCTGATGGCCTCCGCCGTGGTGCAGTCGGCCACGAACCATCCCGATCTGCTCTGCCTACGGGCCCGACGCCTCACGATCACCACCGATCCCCCCCAGAAGCTGGTGATCGACGGCGAGATCCTGGAGGCCGATCCGGTGACCTTCACCTGCCTGCCGGGTGCCCTGACCGTGTTCGCACCGCTGCTGGCGCCGTGAATCGCGCCAGCGGGGCCACTGGCCCCCTGCCCCCCCTGCAGCAGGGTGATGGACCGGGCTAAATCACAGGCCCCCTTGAGGCCCTGACTGCAGGGTCAGGGGGAGGCAGCAAGCCTGGCCTGCTCGCCGTATCGATCAGCAGGTTGTGGAGAAGCTCCCCGCTGCTGATCAGCAGGTGGGCCACCCATATTCCTGTCAAGCGGGCTTCCGCCACCGCATCACCGCGGCAACGGGCCATCGCCTGCTCGATCTCGGCCAGCTCGCGGCCGATGTTGCGGGCCATGGCCTCCGTCGTCTCTCGGGGCGTGGGCCGGGGCGGGGTCTGCATCGGCTCGATTCTGCTGCAACAGGTCGGCCAGCGCACGATCAGAGGCCTTCGCAGTGCTGTACAGCCTTGAGGTAGATCAACTTGCCGGGGCCTTCCTGCGCTGCGAGGTTGCTGGCCTGTCTGAGCTTCACCTGCTCATCGATGCAGAGGTTGTAGCGATGGTCTCTGACGGCCCCGGGGATCTGCAAAAGGGCCATGGTCACCAGGCTCAGGCTGCCGATGGTTGCCAGGATCGGGTAGGCATGGGCCCGCACCATCTCACGGGCCGTGAGCTTCTCGCTGCTGTGATCACCCATGGATGTCCCTCGCTTGCTTCAAGGATGCCTGGCCATCCTGCCGTTGAAGCAAGGCGCTCACCGTGGCGATCAGGTCGCGGCCGATCGGCGCTGCTGGTTCGCGTAGAACGCTGCACCACCCGCCGCCAGCATCACACCTCCGCTGATGGCGAGGAACACCAGGGTCTGCAGCAGCAGTAGGACGATCCCAAGGGCCGAACCGGTCAGAATCTGAACCCTCGCCTTGATCAGCAGGGTGAGCAGTAGCAGCACGGTGGCCTTCAGCGCCAGCACCTCATGCTTTGCAGGATGCAGTGACGCAGCGCAGTCGCAGGAGTCGAATCAAGACGCAGCACGTAAAGCTGAATTGATCCAGTGGATGGCTGGCATCGCCCCCGAGGGCCTTCACCATGGGGTTGCCGGCCCGCAGCTCCTGTCGGGCGGCTTAGGGGTTCCAGGCGCCGCTCCGGCGGCGCTTTTTGATCCGGCTTTTTGATCTGATTGTTTGATCCGTTTTTTGATCCGTGTGTTCTGGCCGAGGCCAGCACCCAGGTCAGTCCACAGATGCTTCTGCGGCCGACCTTCGGCATGGGTTGGTTGAACGCGAGTCAACGACCACGCTTCTGCGGGAGCTTCTTCACCAAGCGGCGAGTTCCACGGGCTTTGTACTCCTGCTGTTCTCCACACGGCCAGTGACTGGGCTGGGCGGTCGAAGGCAATCCATCGGTCGTGGTTGATCGGAGCTGACCGAACCCAGGATCCGAGCCCGTCACGACAGGACTCGGAACCTGTCGTTCGGCTGCATCAATGGCTCAACAGGGAGAATCGGGGTAAAGGCGAGGGCCCCATCGCTCTGGACTCCTAACGATCTCGCGGCAAGAAGTGCAGCCTGGCCCGAGAGTCTGTTCATGTAGTCGTGCACTTGACGGGCACACTTGCATCTGGCTGCTAGTTGGGTTTCCAGATGGGGAAGCAACTGGGCGAGGTGGCCTTCGGGAGGAGTGGCTGTTGGTTGCACGCACCAGGACGGAGCGCGCTGTGTACAGAGAACACTCAATAATTCGTTGTAGCTCCGAGAAGCCCTGCACCGACTTGCCTCCGACGACAACCGCCTCTCCCTCCCACCGCACCAGGCCAACGGCGCAATCCCATGGGAACAAGACGACTAGCATGGGATGACGACATCGACGCCGTTCTGATCCATGACAACGATCGCAAATCACTTTCAGCACAGGGTCCGCCGACTGGCCGTAACGCTCTTGTCGGCGCTCTGCATCCTGAGCTCCTCGCTGCTGGTTCCATGGCCTGCGATGGCGATGTCGCACCCCTCTGATCCCCCCACTTTTGCCGCCATGACGAACAGAATGGATGCTGCTGGCAAGAAGGTAGAGGGCAGGCTCGAATCCGCCTATGGTGATCTCACGGGAGACACCGGTCACCAGATCAAGGGCAAAGCCAAGCAGGTGCAGGGCTCGGCCATGAATTCGGCTGAGGACATCAAGCAGGGGGCAAAGTCAGCAGCGAAGAAGGTGGCTGGCGCAGCCAACGACATGGCTGATAATCTCAGCTGACACAGCTCAGTCGCAGCCGCTTAGCTGCAGCGGCTCAGCCCAGTGGGCTGAGCCGCCCTTCCATCCTTAGATTCCCACGCGATTCGGATCATGCTTGAAACAATTGCGATCCTGCTGATTGTTCTCTGGCTGCTGGGGATGGTGACATCCGTCTCCTTGGGAGGTCTGATCCATCTCCTGCTGGTGATTGCCGTGGTTGCCATTCTGTTGCGGTTGATCCGCGGCCGTGGCCTCTGATGGTCTGCAGGGGCTGAGCTCTAGGACTTGAGTGCTCATCCAGGTGCAGGTTCCCGCTGAGCTGGCCATCCAGGTGGTCTGACCATTGTTGTGCTGTTATTGGATCGACCAATGATGAAACTACGTTTTCTGCTTGTCTCGCCTCTCCTGGCGTTCGTGGCCTCATCGGCGTTGGCCCAATCGGTGAGCGAAGCACAGATGCGTGCCGCCAATCTGGCCCGGATGCAGGCCGAGCTGCTGAATGGTGGCCTGGGCCAATACTCACCGGCGAACTGCATGCACCGTGGCGGTGGTGGCGGTTGCCTTGTGTCCGATTCACCCCAGGGCTTCCGCTTCCGCTTCCTCGGTGGCCCTCCTGGCTGGGATGCCAGGCGGCAACCAGCCACCCTGGAGACCGTGGTGCTGGTGTCACCTGATGGTCGCTCGTCCGTTGTGGAATACAACGGGCCGGTGCGTCCTCAACCAGCACCCTGACCCTGAGCTTCATCCTGTTGTGATGGAGGAATAACCAAGGACCAGCTGCTGGGGTTGCTCCAGCTGACCTGGTCCCCCAAGGCCCAAAGCTGGCTTGCCTGTCACTGCGAATAGATCAGGACGCTATAGGGCGCGATCGATATCGATCCCGAGCAGGGCAGGGCATCGCACGATCCAGGGTTGGCCTCGGAATCACCGCTGTGGTGCCCCTCAAACAGGCTGCTGTAGCCCTGCCAGTCGCTGTTGAAGCGCAGCTTCCATCGGCCAGCAGTCGGAAACCCCACGACATAGCCGTCCTGGGGTTCATGCAGGAAGTTGGCGACCACCACCACGTCATCGGCGGGACCACCCTGGTCCCAGCGGTGAAAGGCCAACAGCTTGCGATCCTCGTTGAGGTGGTACACCTGGGTGAACTGCCCACACAGTCCCTGGGTGACTCCCTGTTGATTGAGGCGTAGGCCGATCAGATCCCGATACAGCCGAACGATGCCGCAGAACGTCGTGTTCTGATCCCAGTCCACTGGCACCGTGTCGCGGAACCAGCCACCTTCCAGAAACTCCTGCCCCTGAAACAGCATCGGGATTCCCGGCGCTGTGAACACCATGGCGGCCGCCATGGTGGAACGCTTCTGGGCATACCAGCCGGTGGGGTCGCTGCCGCTCACCTCCTGGGGGATGCGGGCCTGACCGTTGGCCACATCATCGTGGGATTCGCTGTAGATCACCCGCTGGAAGGCATCGTCGTTGTAGCGGTAGAGCAGGGCATCGCGGATGCTGCTCAGGGAACGGTTCTGGTCCTGGGTTGCGATCACGGCCCCCCGAATCGGCTGCACGAAATTGGGATCCCACTGGCTGCCGAATCCAGCACCGCCGGCCCCCACCCCCTTGGTGATCCAGTCGTTGCTCTGGAGGTCTTCCGCGATGGTGAGCCGTCCCGGCCGTGAGCGCGCCACGGTTTCATTGATTGCCTGAAGCATACTCCAGCCATCGGGCAATTCCTGGCTGCCCTGGTTACCACAGTGGGTGATGTAGAGCGTGCTGTCGAAACGGAGCCCATCCATGTGGTATTCATCCAGCCACATCAACACGTTGTCGAGGATGAACTGCCGCACTTCGCCACGGCCAAAGTCGGGACGGGTTTCTCCCCATGGCGTGATGGCGCGATCATCGTTGTAGAAGTAGATGCCGCCTCGGCTATTTGCTGACCAGCCATCGAATTGCCAGAGGTCGAGGTCGCTGGGCCCGAAGTGGTTGTACACCACATCCAGAATCACCGCGATACCAGCTTGGTGGGCGCGTTTGACGAAGCGCTTCAGGCCCAGGGAGCCGCCGTAGTCGGAGTCGACGGCGAACAGATGCGATGGGTTGTATCCCCAGGAGCGGCTGCCCGCAAACTGGCCCACCGGCATGATCTGTATCACATTCACCCCCAACCGCCTGAGGTGCTCCAGTCGCGCGGTGATCGAGATGAACTGGCCGGGCTGGCTGGGGTTCTCGTCATTGAAGGTGCCCACATGCAGCTCATAGATCACCAGCTGGTTCCATGGGGGCATGGAAAAGTGGTCGTCCTTCCAGTCAAAGTCAGGGTCGTGGATGATGGCGTTACCAACCGAGCTGGTGACCTCCCTCGCGTGGGGATCAATGCGCTGCAGTACACCCGCAGGTGTGGTGAGTTCATACTTGTAGTGATCGCCCACTCGGGCGGACGCCACCGTGGCCTGCCAGTAGCCGTGTCCGTCGGCTGTCATCGGATCGCACGCGCCATTCCAGCCGTTGAAGCTGCCGATCACCGAGACCTGATCGGCGTGGGGAGCCCAGACGCGGAAGCCCACGCCATCGCTTTGCAGCGTGGTGCCCAATCCGGCTGGTGCTGGCGTCTCGTCCTTGGCCATCACGCTGCGTCTGTGTTCTACGGGCTAGGCGCGATCGACGGGGTTGTTCACCTCAGGCAACCGCTCTTCACGAAGGAGACCCCAGCACTGGAGCCGGGACGGGGTACCGGCTGATCCGACAGCCAGGCGCCTGGCGCTGGTCATGCCCCTTCCGGCGTCCAGCCCTTCCGGCGCACCATGTCGTCGGTCCAGCCCTGGCAGCGGCGGGTGAGGTGCTCGCCGTGGGCGATGAGGCCGTGGTGCAGCCGGCAGGTGAGCAGCGGGATGCAGCTGGCTGCAGCGTGGTGCCTGAACCAGTGGCAGGTGAGGCAGACCTGGCGGCTGCGGCTGGGCTGCAGCACGGCCTGATCCAGGTAGGGCCAGGCCTCGGGACAGGGCTCGGCGGAGAGGGGGAGCGGGACGGCCATCGGGACGGCTGCAGACGTACACCTGTACTAGCGGGAATTGGCTGCTGTGGTCGCGTTGGCGGCTCGTTGGACCGTCAGCGTCGCTGCGCTGAGGGGCATCTGAGCGCAACCGCCTCGAGCCACCTGGCTGAGCGCAGCTCAGGCCCGCTCACTCGCCCAGGGCTTCCGCCACGGCCCGTTGGAACACCGCCTCGTCGGGTGTCACGCCGGTCCAGAGCTGGAAGATCTGCATCGCCAGCTGCACCAGCATCTCCACCCCATCCACGATCGGGCAGCCCCGCTCCCGGGCGGTGCTCAGAAACGGCGTGAGGCGTGGGTTGGTGATCACATCCACCACCACACAGGCCGGATCCACCGTCTCCCAGCGCACGGGCACCGGCTCCAGCTCCGGGGCGCAGCCCAGGTGGGTGGCATTCATCAGCAGCGTGGTGCCCGCCGGCACCGTCACCTCCCCCTGCCAGGGCTGCCACACCGCCGGCACACCGGACGCGCGCGTCACGGTGGCTGCCACCTCCTCACCCTGGTCCTGGCGCCGGGTCACCAGGGTGAGATGGGCAGCACCGGCCCAAGCCATTTCCACCGCCATCGCCCGGCCGGCCCCGCCGGCCCCCAGCATCACCACCCGCTGGCCCGCCAGCGGCGCCACCTTCTCGATCGCCTTCACAACGCCCTTGCCATCGTTGTTGTGGCCGATCAGGCGGCCCTGCTCGATGGTGGTGTAATTGGCGGCGCCGATGGCCCGCACATCGTCGTCCACCGCGTCGAGCAGGGGGATCACCGCCACCTTGTAGGGAACGGTGATCGCCATGCCCTTGTACCCGAGGGGCCTGAGGGCCGCCACCGCCTTGGCCAGGTCGTCGGTGTTGGCGATGTCGTTCTTCCAGAACTGCCAGGGCAGGCCGTAGTGGGCGTACACCGCATCGAACATGCGATCGATCGGGTTCTCCGCCACCGGGTGGCCGAGCATCCCGGTCATCTGTTTCTGGGGGGGAATCACGGCAGCGGCATCGGCAGGCCCCAAGCTGGCAACGCAGGGCGGATTTGGAGGCCCAGCGCCTGGGTTGTGACACAACTGGCCGGCCCATGGCCCGTCACCGCAGGCGATGGATCTGCCCGGGACAGGCCAGGTGCCCACGCGAACCGTGGGGATCGTGGGCACGGCGGGCTGCTTGGGAGGCTCTCCGAGGGGCTGGTTCAGGTCTCGAGGTCCACATCCGGCGCCATTGCCGTGGAGGCCCGGTGAGCACAGGATTGGGAGTTCCCACCCATGCCCTGGGCTCCCCATTGCTGCCACGCATCGTTCACCCCGAACTCCTGCAGGGATTCCGCTTCAGCGACCGCGACCACTGCCGTTTGGCGTTGCTGCACGATCCCGAGCAGCCATCGGCGGCAACGATCTTCCTGGAGATCCACGACCCCAGCGACCGCGTGCCGCCCCATGCCCATCACCAGGCCGCCGAACTGTTCTTCGTGCTGCGCGGTGAGGTGCACTTCCACGTGGGTGAGAAGAGCATTCGGGCACGCGGTGGCGACTTTGTGGTGGTACCGGAGGACGCCATCCACGATCTGGAGAACCCAGGACCGGGGCGGTTGTATCTGCTCACGGTGCTGAGCTGTGATCAGGGCTTTGCCGACGTGCTTCGCCACGGCTTCCCTGCACCCCTGGACGCGGAGGACCTGGCGGTTCTTCGCAACCTCTGACGAAGCAACGCCCCAGGGTCGTGCGCTGAACGAGGCCAACCCCGCCAGCAGTAGCAACCGCCACTTGGGGTAGGTTGATTTCAGTCTTCTGGATGGCCATGGACGCACGGGCACCAGGGCGCCCCATCGGCGACAGAAGAGGCGGCAGTGAGCGCCGCACCACGGATCGTCGAAACGCGGATCGTCGAAATGCGGATCGTCAAAACCCTGATCGGAGTGACCCCGATCGCCCAGACGCGGGTCGACGTCGTCAGGACCGGCGTCAGGGCACCAACAGCCGCCGCCAGGACCCGCGCCATCAGGTTCCCTTCGGCCCCTGTGGCGTGAGTGGCTACCCCCGTACCGCTGACGGGACCCTCTGGCAGGCTTCGCTCTGGGACATCAGCAGACTGTCCTGCTGCCTGGTGTTAGTCGGCGAGTCCGCCCTGGATTAGGGCAGCCTGCTCCTGCTCACGCTGCATGAAAACGTGCATCTGACCAGCGTGGAGCTCTGCTGGCAGCAGAACTGCCAGGGCTACACCAACTCCCTGGGCGTCAAGCTGGCAGGCGACGCGGAACTGCCCGAGGGGAGCTTCCTGACCTTCCACCTGGAACGCCACTGGGCCGAGACAGAGCCCAGCCCGTAAGGGGGGCCGCCACCCGGCAGGATCCTCTGATGACCGAGTTTCCACCACCCCTGCCGCCGGCACTGGTGCAGCGCTACCGCCAGCTGTTCCGCTTCTACGACCGCCAGGGCGACGGCGAACTCAACCTGGAGAGCGATTTCCAGCCCGCTGCCACCAGCCTGGCGGCCCGCTGGCAGGGGCGCACGGCCCCCTTTCCCGATCTCTTCGGGTTGCTGATGGACACCTACCGCCACGAGCAGCAGCGCCGCGATGCCGATGGCAGCGGCGGCGTGGATGAGCAGGAGTTCGTGGCCTCCCATGGGCGGGTGCTGGCGGCCTTCCAGCGCGTCCCCGATCAGGCCCGGGAGTTCATCGAGCGCGCTGCGGGAGGCTTCTTCGATGTGCTGGATCTCGATGGCGACGGCTGCCTGCAGCTGGCGGATCTGGAGGCCTATGCCCTGGCCTACGCCAAGCCCACCGCCGGCATTGCCGCCAACCTCCGTCGCATGCTGGATGGGCTCAACCTGCCACTGGAGCAGCCCCGCGACCAGCTGCCCCGCGAGGTGTTTCTCACCCTGGTCGCCCAGTACTGGTTCGACCCCTCACCGGACGCTCCCGGGCGCTGGCTGTTTCACCTGGATCCCGCCTGACCATGGCCCTACCGCTGCAGCCCCACCTGTTCGCCGAGGCCCAGCGCTCGGATCCCTTCAGCCGGGAGCCCGCCACGCCCTTTGCGGAGGCCCAGCGCCCCCACCTCGAGGCCGCCCTGCCGGCATTGCTGGAGCTGATCGAGAAGCCCGACCGCGTTCCCAGCGCGTTGGCGATCCTCAATACCAGCTATGCCAGCCCCCTGGCGGCGATGGCCCGTGATCGGCTCCGTGAGGATCCGGCCATCGCCGCCCTGGCCAGGGAGCGCTACTGGGGGTCCTGGCCGGGGGTGGAGGCCCTGGCCGCCATGCCGCCAGGCACCCTGGGGCACGCCTTCGCGGACCTGCTGCAGCAGGAGGGGCTGCAGCTGATCGACCGTCCGGAGGGCCTGGAGTCCCTCGCCGACGATGACCAGTACCTGCAGCTGCGGGCCCGCGCCTGCCACGACATCTGGCACCTGATCACCGGCTTCCCCAACACCCTGCCCGGCGAGGTGGCCCTCAATGGCTTCGGGGCACGCCAGTTGCGCCAACCGGGCCCGGTGCTGCTGCTGGCCGCTGATCTGATGGCCCGCTCCCATGCCACCGACACCGTGCCGGATCTGGCCGATGCCGTCTCCTTCGGGTTGCGGCTCGGCGGGGTCTGCGCGCCGCTGCTGGCCCAGCGCTGGGAAGAGGGCTGGACCCGTCCTCTCACGGAGTGGCGCCAGCAGCTAGGCATGGCCGAGGAACTCCGCCTGAGCCCCTTTGTCGCGTCCTGAGCCCATCGCCAGGCCGCCGGCCGGCGCGGAGGAACCCCAGGCGGTTCTGCCCTCCCTGGGCCTGATGGCCCTGGTGGTGGGGCTGAGTGTGGCCAATCCCTTCTATGCCCAGGCCCTGCTGCCGGCGGTGGAGCGTGCCTTTGCGGTGTCTGCAGGCACCGTGCTGCTCGGCCCGATGGCCACCCAGCTGGGGATGGCGCTGGGGTTCCTGTTCCTGCTGCCCCTCGGCGACATCCGGGAACGCCGTCGCCTGCTCATGCTGCTGGCGCTCGGCATGGCGCTGGCCTGCACGGCCGTGGTTCTGGCTCCGTCGTTCCCCGTGGTGCTGGGCAGCTGGTTCCTGCTCGGGGTCGTCGCCCTGATCCCCTCCCTGCTGCCCCCGTTCCTCACGGCCTTCGTGCCACCGGCCCAACACGGCCGCATGCTGGGGATCGTGTTGAGCGGCCAGTTCAGCGGCATCCTGCTCTCGCGCAGTGTCAGCGGGCTGGCGGCCGAGCTGTGGGGCTGGCGTTCGATCTATGCCCTCTCCGCCGCGGCGATGCTGGCGGTCGCCCTGCTGTTTCGCAGCCGGCTGCCGCCCCTGGCTCCCGTCGAGGCGCGATCCTATGGACGGTTGCTGGCCTCCCAGCTTCAGCTCTGGCGTCAGCATCCGCGGCTACGCCGCTCCTGTCTCACCCAGGCCCTGCTCTTCGGCAGCTTCATGGCCCTCTGGAGTGCTGTGGCCCTCCACCTGGCCGCGCCGCCCTGGCGCTTCGGCCCCGCCCTGATCGGCAGCTTCGGACTGGTGGGTCTCGTGAGCATCCTGGCGGCCCCTGGCATCGGCCGGCTGGTGGATCGCCTGGGGCCGGATCGGATCGTGGCGGCCGGTGCGGCCTGCACCGCCCTGGGGGTGCTGCTGCTCGGCCTGTGGCCCACCTCCCTGGTGGGCCTGGCCGTGGGCCTGATGGCGGTGGATCTGGGCGTGCAGGGCAGTTTCGTGGCCAATCAGGCCCGCATCTATGCCCTCGACCCTGCCGCCCGCAGCCGCATGAGCGGCCAGCTGTTTCTCACGGCCTACCTGGGGGCAGCCCTCTGCTCCGCCGCGATCGCGGGGCTCTGGAGCGGCTGGCAGTGGCCGGGCACCTGCGGGTTTGCCCTGGTGCTGGCCTGTATTGCGCTTGGGCTGGAGCGCACCACCTGGTGGCCGTCCCACCGCAGCGGCTGAACGGCAACGCGCGAAAGGCAATGTGCGAACGGCAACGGTGCCTAGGATGCAGTCTCCTGTAACTGAAGTGTCGTGGGTCTGACGGCCGTGGCCATGAAGATCGGCGAGGTCGCGGCGCGCTCTGGGCTGTCCGTCAAGACGATCCGCTTCTACTGCGATGAGGGGCTGATCCATCCGATCGAGCGCAGTGAGGGGGGCTATCGCCTCTTTGACGCGACGGTGTTTGAGGAGCTCCACCTGATCCGCACCCTCAAGGCCATGGAGATCCCGCTCCAGGACATCGCGCAGATCCTGGAGGCCCGCCGCTCGGGAGTCTGCACCTGCGATTCGATCAAGGGCACGATCACCGCCAAGGCCGGAGAGATCGAGCAGAAGATCGCAGCCCTGCACAGCCTGCATGTGGAGCTGCACAACCTGCTGGAGCGCTGGCAGGACTGCGGAGGGATCAAGTCGGCCCCTGCAGCTGCCCCCCGTCTCACCACCCCTTGAGGGGTTGCAACCCTGCCCCGAACGCATCCTGGGCTACAGGGGCTGGTCAGCAGAATGGCTCGATGAGCCAGACACCGCCTGAGCCCCTTGCCCGCCTGCTGGTGGTGGAGGACGACGACACGATCCGCGAGACGGTGAGTGAGGCCATGGAGCTCGAGGGCTTTGCGGTGAGCGCCGCCGCCAATGGCCAGAGCGCCTGGGAGCTGCTCAGCCGTGAGCCCTTTGACCTGCTGCTGCTCGATCTGATGCTGCCCGGCCTGCACGGCCTCGACCTCTGTCGCCGCCTGCGCCAGAACCCGGGTGGCCCGATGATCCTGGTGGTCAGCGCCCGTGACACCGAAACCGACCGCGTCCTCGGCCTGGAGGTGGGCGCCGACGACTACCTGGTCAAGCCGTTCGGCATGCGGGAGCTCGTGGCCCGCTGCCGGGCCCTGCTGCGCCGCAGCCGTCAGCAGGACGTGGCCCCACTGGATGCACCGCGGCGACCGGAGCGGATCCGCAGCGGCAACCTCGAGCTGTTTCCCGGCGAATGCCGCGCCAGCCGCGGGGGCCAGGAGCTGAAGCTCTCCCCCAAGGAGTTCAAGCTGCTCGAGCTGTTCATGCTGCACCCCCGGCGCGTCTGGAGCCGGGAGCAGCTGATCGAGCGGGTCTGGGGGGTCGACTACATCGGCGACAGCAAGACCGTGGATGTCCACATCCGCTGGCTGCGCGAAAAGATCGAGGACGAACCCTCCAGCCCCACGCGGCTGGTGACCGTGCGGGGCTTCGGCTACCGCTTCGGCTGAGGCCATGGACAGCCGTTCTGCCCTCAGCCTGGTGCTGCCCCTGGCCGTGGGCCTCTCGATCGGCTGGCAGGCCCGGGGCCGACGCGAACGCCTGAAGGCGTGGCGGCGGCGTCGCCCCCAGCCGGGCGCGCCGAGGGAGGTGTCCGATCAGCAGCTGCGCGACTGGATCGAGGCCATGCCCCAGGGCTGGCTCGCCATCGCCCCCGACCAGAGCATCGCCAGCCTCAATCCTTGCGCCGAACGATTGCTGGGCTGCGTGCGGGGGACGGCGTTGCTGGGGCAACCCATCACCGCCCTGGAGCCGAGCGATGAGGTGCTGCATCTGATCCAGCTGGCGCGGGAGAAGGGAGCCCCCCAGCGCGGCAGCTGGCCGGTGCTCAGCGGCACCCTCAACTTCCTCGTGCTGCCGGGCCTCGATGGCTGGGTGGGACTGCTCATGCAGGGCCGCAATCCCCTTCAGGCCCAGCTCGAGCACCAGGAGGGCTGGGTGAGTGACGTGGCCCACGAACTCAAGACGCCGATCACCGCCTTGATGCTGGTGAGCGACAGCCTGGCGGAACGGGTGGACGGGCACCAGACGGTGCTGGTGGGACGCCTGCAGAAGGAACTGCGCCGGCTGCAGCAGCTGGTGAGCGATCTGCTGGATCTCTCACGCCTGGAGAACACCCCCCTGGCCGAAGCCAGCCCTGGCGGCGTGGATCCCCACGCGGTGCTCGCCGCCGTCTGGGCCACCCTGCAGCCGCTGGCCAGCAGCCGGGGCATCCATCTACGGATGATCCATGGCGCCGAGGCCCCCTGCCTGGCGGCCGTCAACCCGGCACGGCTGCATCAGGCCCTGGTGAACCTGCTCGACAACGCCCTGCGCTACAGCCCCGATGGCGGCGAGATCGGCGTGGAGATCCGCCGGCGTGATCGCTGGTGCGTGATCAACGTGCACGACCAGGGACCGGGCCTGAGCGAGGAGGACCTGGAACGCCTGTTCCAGCGCTTTTACCGCGGCGATCCCTCCCGGTTCAAGGGGCCCAGCACCGGCAGCGGCCTGGGCCTCTCGATCGTGCAGCAGATCGCCCTCTCCCATGGCGGGCTGGTGCGGGCCGAGAACCACCCCGAGGGGGGGGCGGTTCTGGAACTGCTGCTGCCACGAGCCAGTGCGGCCTAGCCGCGGGGCAGGTGGCTCACCACCAGCTGGCGCTGGCCGTCGAGCTGCAACCAGCCCTCCTCCCGAAGCATCCCCAGCACCCGGGTCACGGTCACCCGGGTGGTGCTCAGGGCAGCGGCGATGTCCTGGTGGGTGAGGCGCAGGTTGAGGCGCAGGCCCTGCTCACAGGGCTGGCCATACTCCTGGGCCAGCAGCTCCAGGAAGCCCCGCACCCGCTCCTCCACCCGGCGCAGACCCAGCAGCGCAATCAGCGCCTCCGACTGACGCATGCGGCTGGCCATCGCCGTGACCAGGCTGCGGGCGATGTGGGGGGTCTCATCCACCTCATCGAGGGGAATGCAGAGCAGGTCGCTGTCGCAGAGGGTGGTGGCCTCGTAGAGATCGAGGTTGGTGAGGGGTGCTCCGAAGGGTTCGTTGGGTCCGGCCAGCCCCAGCACCAGGTCGTCGCCCTGCTCGGTGATGCAGCTCAGCTTCACCATGCCGCGTGACACCAGCCAGAGGCTGTTGCGCAGCAGCGGCACCCGGCTGCCGGCGCTGAGGTGCACGAGGTCACGGCGTTGGTAGGTGTCTTCCAAGGCACTGCGAAAACCCTGCTGACCACTGGAGGCGTAGACCATGGACCCACTGTGCGGTGGAGTTCACGCCACTGTATGGAGCATCACTGCTGGCTGAGCAAAGCCGGGGTAATGGCCTGGTTAAGGGTGGATTAGCCCTTGCCGATGTCGTCCTTTCGGTTCGGCTGTCGTCGCTTCGGCGCCGGGTCCTTGTGGATTCCGGCCCCCCCATCCACAAAAAAGGGGGCCGAAGCCCCCGGGTGTGAAGAACTGGAGACGAGTCGCAGCGATCGGCGCCGGATCAGGAGCCGATCTTGCCCACGGCAGCCTTGGCCTTCTTGAGGATGTCGCCGCGCAGGGGCACGTAGCCGAGGTTGTCGGCCAGACCCTGGGCCTTGTTGCTCAGCATGTAGCTGAAGGCCTCGCGCAGTTCACCGGCCTTGGCGCCGTTGCCCTTCTGGTAGGCGAGGATCCAGGTGAGGGTGGTGATGGGGTAGCTGTCGGCGCCGGCGGGGTTCGGATCCTCACCGGCCAGTTGCGCATTCAGGCGGATGTTGTTCAGCGCGGCCGAGCCGCTCTTGAAGCCGGGCTTCACGAACTGGCCGTCCTTGTTCTGCAGGGCCGCCGCCTTGAGGGGGCCTTTCACGAACGCCTGGTTCACGTAGCCGATCGAGCCGGGGGTATTGGTGAGGATGCCGGAGACGCCCTCGTTGCCCTTACCGCCCACGCCCACGGGCCACTTGACGCTCTTGCCCTCACCCACCTTGCTCTTCCAGGCAGGCGAGAAGGACGAGAGGGAGTTGGTGAAGGCGAAGGTGGTGCCGGAGCCGTCCGAACGGTGGGCCACGGAGATCTTGCCCTTACCGCACTTGAGCTGGCTCCAGTCGTTGATGGTGCCGAGGAAGATCTCGGCGGCCTGCTTCTGGGTCAGCTTGAGGTCACAGCCGGGCTTGTTGTAGGCGATGGCGATGGTGCCGCCCACGGCCGGGAACTGGACCACGCCGCGGCTCACCTTGGCGGCTTCGGAATCCTTGATCGGCTCGTCGGTGGCGCCGAAATCCACGGTGCCGGCGATGTACTGGCGCACACCGGCGCCGGAACCCACGGACTGGTAGTTGACCTTGGCACCACCACTAGCGGCCAGATCCTGGAACCAGCGCTGGTAGATGGGGGCGGGGAAGGTGGCGCCGGCGCCGTTGAGGGCAGGACCGGCCGATGCGACCGTCCCCAGGCTCAGGACGGCCAGGGCGGAACCGGTCAGGGCCTTCGCAGCGAAGGTCATGGAGCCAGAAATCTGGGTGCCTTCAACGTCTAATCAACTGAGGAACCCGCCGTCGTTATGGTTTCGTTAAGAAGCCCTCAAGGCCGGGTTAGCGACTGGTTCTGCGGGCCCGGCGGATTGGCGGGCCGGTGCCCGTTCGGGCCTCAGGTGCCGGCCCCGTAGAACCGCCGTCGCAGCCCCAGGGAGAGGTAGACGAGACTGACCAGCACGGGCACCTCGATCAGCGGACCGATCACGCCGGCCAGCGCCTGGCCGGAGCTCACGCCCCAGAGGCTGACGCTCACGGCGATCGCCAGCTCGAAGTTGTTGCCCGCCGCGGTGAAGGCCAGGGTCGCCGTGTCGGGATAGCTCAACCCCTGGCGAACACCCACGGCGAAGGCCACACCCCACATGATCGCGAAGTAGCAGAGCAGGGGCATCGCGATCCTCACCACGGTGCCCAGCTGGGAGGTGATCGCCTGGCCCTGCAGGGCGAACATCACGAGGATCGTGAACAGCAGTCCGTAGAGCGCCAGGGGGCTGATCAGGGGCAGAAAGCGCTGCTCGTACCAGCGGCGACCCTTGACCCGCAGCCCGATCCGCCGGGTGAGGAACCCCGCCACCAGGGGGATCCCCAGAAAGATCAGCACGGCCCGGGCAATCTCCCCGGTGGAGATGGCCACCTCCTGGCGATCCCAGCCGAACCAGCCCGGCAGAACCTTGAGGTAGAAGCTGCCCAGCAGCGCATAGAGCAGCACCTGCAGGATGGAATTCACGGCCACGAGCAGGGCCGCCCCCTCCCGATTGCCCTGGGCCAGATCGATCCAGATCAGCACCATGGCGATGCAGGGGGCGAGGCCGATCAACACCAGACCGGTGCGGTAAGCGGGCTGATCGGGGAGAAACAGCCAGGCCAGGGCGAACATCAGCGCCGGACCCAGCAGCCACACCAGCAACAGGGACAGGCGCAACAGTTTGCGGTCGCCCCGGGAGGCACCCATCTCCTCGTAGCGCACCTTGGCCAGAACCGGGTACATCATCAGCAGCAGGCCGATGGCAATCGGCAGCGAGGTCTGGCCGACCTTCACGGCATCGAGCAGCGCCTGCAGACCGGGCACCAGCCGGCCGAGCAGCAGGCCGCCGGCCATCGCCAGCAGGATCCAGACCGGCAGGAAGCGATCGAGCAGGGGGAGCCGGGCCCTGAGGGGATCAGGGGACGGATCCGGGGGGCTGGGGCGTGGCATCACGGGCAGGGGGGCGCGGGGGTTCGGCAGTGGTGGGCCAGGCCGCCCAGCCACTGCTGCAGCTGCTCGATGGCCTCGCTCTGGAGCCGGTAGTAGATCCAGCGGCCGTCCTGGCGGTCGGTGAGCAGGCCCGCCTCCTTCAGCACCTTGAGGTGGAACGACAACTTCGACTGGGCCAGGCCCAGCTCCGCCGTGAGGTCGCACACGCAGCGCTCGCCGCCGCCCAGGACCTCCAGCACCTGCAGCCGCAGGGGATCGGCGAGGGCCTTGAGCCGCTGCCGGGCCAGCTCGGGGGTGAGGGGGTGATCCAGAACACGCATGTCATCAAGTTTAATTGATTGATCAACTGGACTTGATCAGGCCCCGCGGGGCCCGGCTCCGTCCGTGATCCGCAGCCAGCCACCCCATGAAACTCGGCATCAACGGTTTCGGCCGCATCGGCCGCCTGGTGTTCCGCGCCCTCTGGGGTCGCCCCGGCATCGAGATCGTGCACATCAACGATCCCGCCGCCCCTGCCGATGCCGCCGCCCACCTGCTCGGCTTCGACTCGGTGCACGGCCGCTGGGACCGGTCCGTGGAGGCCAGCCCCGACCAGCCGGACCGCTTCAGCGTGGACGGCCACAGCATCGGCACCAGCCGCCACGCCGATCCGATCGCGGTGCCCTGGCGCGAGGCCGGGGTGGAGCTGGTGCTCGAGTGCAGCGGCCACTTCAAGACACCGGACACCCTGCAGCCCTACTTCGATCAAGCCGGCCTGCGGCGGGTGGTGGTGGCCTGCCCGGTGAAGGGCGTGATCGCCGGCGCCGAGGCCCTCAATGTGGTGTTCGGCATCAACCACGCGCTCTACGACCCCGCCGTGCATCGCCTGCTGACCGGGGCCTCCTGCACCACCAACTGCCTGGCACCGGTTGTGAAGGTGGTGCACGAGAGCTTCGGCATCCGCCACGGCTCGATCACCACCCTCCACAACGTCACCAACACCCAGGTCGTCGTCGATGGCTTCAAGGGCGACCTACGCCGGGCCCGTTCCGCCAGCCAGTCGCTGATCCCCACCACCACGGGGTCGGCCAGGGCGATCGGGCTGATCTTCCCCGAGCTGCAGGGTCGCCTCAACGGCCACGCCGTGCGGGTGCCCCTGCTCAATGGCTCCCTCACCGATGCGGTGTTCGAACTGGAGCGCCCCGTGGGCGTGGAGGAGGTGAATGCCGCCTTCGCGGCCGCCGCCGCCGGCCCCCTGGCTGGAATCCTCGGCTACGAGACCCGCCCGCTGGTGTCGATCGACTACGTGAACGATCCCCGCAGCGCCATCGTCGACGGCCCCTCGACGCTGGTGGTGAACGGCACCCAGCTCAAGGTCTACGCCTGGTATGACAACGAGTGGGGCTACAGCTGCCGCCTGGCCGATCTGGTGAGCCACGTGGTGGCCCTTGAGCCCGGTCACAAACCCGCCGAACCCGTCACGGGGCTGGCCTGAGCCATGGATCAGGGCACGTTCCGCCGCGATCCGCTCGGCAGCCGGCGCCAGCCCCTGTCGGCGCTGCAGCAGTACATGGTGGTGACAGGCGCCTACTGGGCCTTCACCCTCACCGATGGCGCCCTGCGCATGCTGGTGGTGTTCCACTTCCACCAGCTCGGCTACTCCACCCTGGAGATCGCCGCTCTGTTTCTGTTTTACGAGTTCTTCGGCATCCTCACCAACCTCACCGGCGGCTGGCTGGGGGCCCGCTTCGGCCTGCGGCTCACCCTCTGGGCAGGGATGGTGCTGCAGATCCTGGCCCTGCTCATGCTGGTGCCCGTCTCGGCCAGCTGGCCCAGGCTGGCGTCGGTGGCCTACGTGATGGCGGCCCAGGCCCTCAGCGGCATCGCCAAGGACCTCAACAAGATGAGCGCCAAGAGCGCCATCAAGACGGTGGTGCCCCAGGTGCCGGGCGAGGAACAGCGCAGCGACCAGCGGCTGTTCCGCTGGGTGGCGATTCTCACCGGCTCCAAGAACGCGCTCAAGGGGGTGGGCTTCTTCCTCGGTGGCGTGCTGCTGGCCGGCCTGGGCTTCGCGGGCTCCGTGGCGGCCATGGCGGCAGGACTGTTCATCGCCCTGCTCGGCACCCTGGTGCTGCCTGGCGAGATCGGCCGCATGAAGCAGAAGCCCGGATTCGCCTCGGTGTTCTCCAAGAGCGAGGGCATCAACATGCTCTCCCTGGCGCGCTTCTTCCTGTTCGGCGCCCGGGATGTGTGGTTCGTGGTGGCGCTGCCGGTGTTCCTCGAAGCCACCCTGGGCTGGAAGTTCTGGGAAGTGGGCGGCTTCCTGGGCCTGTGGGTGATCGGTTACGGCATCGTGCAGGGGTCCGCCCCGGCCCTGCGTCGCGCCTGGGGCCAGACGGACCCGCCGGGGCCTGCGGCCGTGCAGTTCTGGAGCGCGCTGCTCACGGCCATCCCGGCCCTGATCGCCGTGGCCCTCTGGCGCGAGGTGGCCCACCCGGGGGTAGCGATCGTGGTGGGCCTGGCGGCCTTCGGGGCGGTGTTCGCCATGAATTCCTCGATCCACAGCTATCTCGTGCTCGCCTACGCCGACAGTGAATCGGTGAGCCTCAATGTGGGCTTCTATTACATGGCCAATGCCGCCGGGCGCCTGCTGGGAACCCTGCTCTCCGGGGGCGTGTATCTGCTCGGTGGGATGCAGGCCTGCCTGTGGTGCTCCGCCCTGCTGGTGGGCCTGTCGTATCTGAGCAGCCGGCGCCTGCCGGCTCCGGGACGGGAAGCAGCGAGCCCGGCCTGAACGAAGCCCAGCCCCTGATCGCCATGATGGCCCCGGCTGGCGACGGCCCATCGGCTGGGCCGGTGTCTGCAGCTGCGAACCGCCCCCCGCGATGGTGTCTTCCCCTCCCCAGCCCGTCTCCCTTGCTGAGCCTGGAGCGTCGGGAGGGCTCAGCAGCTTTCCAGCGATTCAGCGCACCGCCCTCTCCACCCTGCAGGTGAACCTGGGCTACCAGTGCAACCAGGCCTGCAGCCACTGCCATGTGAACGCCGGCCCCAGCCGCACCGAGCGGATGGACGAGCACACCCTGGCCCTGATCCCGGCGGTGCTGACGGCGCGCCAGATCGGCACGCTGGATCTCACCGGCGGTGCCCCCGAACTGCACACCGGCTTCCGCGGGCTCGTGCGGGCCGCCCGCGGTCAGGGCGTGGAGGTGATCGATCGCTGCAACCTCACGATCCTGAGCGAGCCAGGCCAGGAGGATCTGGCGGCGTTTCTGGCCGAGCAGGGCGTCACGGTGGTGGCGTCGCTGCCCTGCTATCTGGCGGCCAACGTCGATCGCCAGCGCGGCGATGGCGTGTTCGCCCGCAGCATCGCCGGGCTGCAAAGGCTCAACGCCCTCGGGTACGGCCAGCCGGATTCGGGGCTGGCGCTGCACCTCGTCTACAACCCCCAGGGGCCGGTGCTGCCCCCAGCCCAGGACCAGCTGGAGGCCGACTACAAGCGGGTGCTCGCCGCCGACTTCAGCATCGTCTTCAACCAGCTCTTCGCCCTGGCGAACATGCCGATCCAGCGCTTCGGCGCGGTGCTGCGCGCCAGCGGGCAGCTGGCCGACTACCAGGCGCTGCTGCGGGCCAGCCACCGCGCGGCGAATCTGGAACGGGTGATGTGCCGCTCGCTGATCAGCGTCGACTGGCAGGGGCAGCTCTTCGACTGCGACTTCAACCAGCAGCTGCAGCTGCCCCTGGCCGGTGGGCCTGCCCATCTGCGGGATCTGCTGCAGCGGGATCCGGCGGGCGATGCGATCCGGGTGGCGGACCACTGCTTCGGATGCACGGCGGGCAGCGGCTCCAGCTGCGGCGGTGCCCTCGGCTGAGGCCGGATCCGCGTGCGCGCTGGCGGGCGGGGTTGGCGGGGTTCAGCGCTGATCGGGGGCTCAGCCCGACGGAGCGCCTGACCCTCGCCCTGCCGCTTCCCGGCGCCAGTGGTCGGCGAGCTGCCGGAGGTCGCCCTCCAGGCTGGCGAGGTCATCCGGGGTGTCGATGTCGACCAGGGGCGGCTGCTCCTGCCAGGAGCAGCCGGCGGCAGCCAGACGCCGGCGCGTCTCGGGCAGAACCGCTGGTGTGCTCCAGGGCATGGCCGTGAACAGGCTGGGCTGCCAGCGCCGCAGCCCCAGCAGGGCGTAGCCCCCATCCTTGGTTGGCACCAGGGCCGCCTCGTGGCTCTGCAGCTGGACGGCGGCGGTCCGCAGCTGGGGCACCCCCAGGGCAGGGCAGTCCATGCCGATCAGCAGGACCGCCTCCCCTTCTGCAAGCGCACGGCCGGCGGCCCGCGCCATCCGGGCGCCGAGATCCCCATCCCCCTGCGCGCTCCACCGCAGGCCGGGCGGCCACTGGAGCTGATGCCAGATGGGCAGCGGCAGTGCGGGCGCCACGCACAGCTCCACCGGCCCCAGATCAGCCGCCACTGCCGTGGCCACCGCCCGCTCCAGCATCGCGGCCGCCAGGGCTGCCGCCCCCTCCGGCCCCAGGGCGGGCATCAGGCGCGTCTTCACCTGGCCGGGGAGCGGCGCCTTGGCCATCAGGATCGTGCGGCAGGCTTGGCTCCGGGCCATGGCGCGGCGATCCAGGGGCATGACCCGCCAGGCTGGCATGGGGATCCTTCCGCCCCCGCGCTCCCGCCAACGCCATGACCAGCCTCACCAGCGCCGTTCAGGAGTACTACGGCTCCACCCTCACGGGCACCGCGGACCTGCGCACCAGCGCCTGCTGCGATGCCAGCAGCGTGCCCGAGGCCCTCAGGCCCCTGCTGGCCCGCATCCACCCCGAGGTGCTGTCGCGCTACTACGGCTGCGGCCTGGTGGTCCCGCCATTGCTGCAGGGGGCCCGGGTGCTGGATCTGGGCTGCGGCAGCGGCCGGGATGTCTACCTGCTGGCCCAGCTGGTGGGCGAGCGCGGCGAGGTGGTGGGCGTCGACATGACCGCCGAGCAGCTGGCGGTGGCGGAGCGCCACCGCACCTTCCATGCCGAGCAGTTCGGCTACGCCAACGTGCGCTTTCTGGATGGCGCCATCGAGCGGCTTGACGCGCTCGATCTCGAACCCGCCAGCTTCGATCTGGTGATCTCCAACTGCGTTGTCAACCTGTCGGTCGACAAGCTGGCGGTGCTGCAGGGGGTGCGGCGCCTGCTCAAACCGGGCGGTGAGTTCTACTTCGCCGATGTCTACGCCGATCGGCGCATTCCCCAGGCGCTGCGCGACGATCCGGTGCTCTACGGCGAATGCCTGAGCGGGGCCCTCTACTGGAACGACTTCCTGCGGCTGGCGCGGCAGGCCGGCTTCGCCGATCCGCGGCTGGTGAGTGATCGTCCCCTGCAGGTGACCGACCCGGAGCTGGCCGCCCGCACCGGCACGATCGGCTTCCATTCCGCCACCTATCGCCTGTTCCACATCGACGACCTGGAGGACGCCTGCGAGGACCACGGCCAGGCGGTGATCTACCGCGGCACGATTCCTGACCACCCCCACCAGCTGCCCTTCGACAAGCACCACCTGATCGACACCGGCCGGGTGTTTCCGGTGTGTGGCAACACCTACCGCATGCTCGCCGAAAGCCGCCTGGCGAGCCATTTCACGTTCATCGGCGACTTCAGCCGCCACTACGGCCTGTTCCCCGGCTGCGGCGGCTCCCTGCCGTTCGACAGCACCACGGCCGAGGCCGCCGCAGGGGGCTCCTGCTGCTGAGCGCCCCTCAGCGGTAGAGACGCACCAGGGTGAAGGCGGGCACGCCGAGCCAGTAGGCGAACCGCAACCCCCACATCAGCACGATGGTGCGCCAGACGCCATGCCGTTCCCAGCGGCGGCCGGAGGTCAGCACCGGCGGCCGCAGGCAGACCGGGGGACTGAGGCGTCTGAGGCGCGCGGAGAGGGCGATGTCCTCCATCAGCGGCTGGTCTGGGAAGCCCCCCGCTCTCCCATAGGCCTCGCGGGTCATGAACAGTGCCTGATCGCCGGTGGCGATGCCGCTGAGCCGGGAGCGCAGGTTGATGGCCCGGCTCACCACGGCGAGCAGACACCGCGCGCTGTCGATGCGCACGTCGAAGCGGCCCCAGCAGCGGGGGCCCCGCAGGCCCTGGCGCACCAGCTCCAGGGCGCCGTCGGGCAGACGGGTGTCGGCGTGCAGAAACAGGAGGATCTCTGCCGTTGCCCGCTCGGCCCCGCGCCGCAGCTGGCCCCCCCGACCCCGCGGCGCGGCGATCACCCGCAGCCCGGCCTGCTCCAGCCGATCCACGGTGTCGTCCGTGCTTCCGCCATCCACCAGCAGCACCTCGGCGCCGCTGGCCTGCAGCGCCTGCCAGCTGGGGCTGAACCGGCGCACCGCCTCAGCCTCATTCAGCACCGGGATGATCACGCTGACCCGTGGCTGGCGCCGCCGCCGTTCGGCCTGGAGCTGGCCCTGGATCTCGGCCTGGATCGCCGCCAGGTCCGCCGACCAGTCGATGGGGCGGGAGCTGGGGATCTCCAGGCCGCGATCCTCCAGGGCCGCCTCGCGGTCGCCCGGTGGGGCGTGGCGCTCCAGGCAGGCGTCGCGCTCCTGCAGCAGTGCCGCGATCTCCTCCCGGTAGACGCCCAGGAAGTGGGTGAGCCAGCGGCCCAGCAGGGGATCGGGGTGGCCCGGGGTCCGCGACCCGTGGCGATCCGGCACCGGGAACGCAAACCGCTCCAGTAGCGGGATCGTCTCAGCGGCAGGCAGCCAGGCATCCTCCGCCACCCAGCGGTTGAGCGTGAACAGGCCGATCGGCAGGCCCCTGGCATCGAGGCTGATGCCGATCAGGTGGGTGAGCGCAGCCCCTGGGGTTGCCGGCAGGAACAGGTGCAGATGGCCGTGTTCGCCGCCCTCGCGATGGCAGTGGTAGTAGAAGTGCGCCCCCGACTCGGGGTCGTGGCAATCCCCCGAGGGGTAGTGGCGCTCGGCCTGGATCACGCCACCCCCGGTGATCGCGGCGACCACGGAGCCGTGGCGCTCGGTGAGACGCAGCCAGAGGCGCAGGCTGCGGCAGGCCGCCCGGTAGCGCTGCAGCGCCTGTGGATCGAGGCCAGAGCCGGTCAGTGCCCTTGCACAGCAGCAGGGGAGTCAGGCTATCGGTATCGGCCCCGGCGCTCCTGTCCCCGGGGCTGGGGCTCGGGGACAAACGTCCGCTCACCAGCGTTAGCGTTCCGGCCCAGCCTTCGGCGGACACAGCCATGGCCCGCAGAACTCGCCGGATCGCGGTTCTGATGCTCGTGGCGGCTTGGCTGCTGGCGTTGCTCGTGCACGGGTCCAGCGCCGCGCGCGCCCAGGCGGTGCCGACGGCGGCGGCCTCGGTGCTGCCGCAGCCCACCGCCGCGATCGAGCGCACGGAGCTGCGCGGCGTATGGCTCACCGCCAACGACATGCCCACCCTGCGGGACCGCGAGCGCATGCAGGCGACCGTGGCCCAGCTGGCCGCGCTGAACTTCAACACCCTCTATGCCGTGGCCTGGAACGGGGGGCACGCCTACTACCCCAGCCCCGTGAGCGAGGGGCGCGGCCTGCAGAGCTTCACCTACCGCGGCCTGCAGGGCCAGGACGTGCTGGCGGAGCTCACCGAGGAGACCCATCGGCGCGGCCTGCTGCTGATCCCCTGGTTCGAGTTCGGCTTCATGACGCCCCCCGATGGCGATCTGGCCCGGCGCCATCCCGACTGGCTCACCCGCAGGCAGGACGGCGGGCGCACCTCGATCAGCGCCGCCGGGGAGGTGGCCTGGCTCAATCCCTTCAGGCCGGAGGTGCAGCAGCTGATCACCGACCTGGTGCTGGAGGTGGTGGGCACCTACGACGCCGATGGCATCCAGTTCGACGACCACATGAGCCTGCCGCGGGACTTCGGCTACGACCCGTTCACCGTGGCGCTCTACACCAAGGACACGGGCAAACCCCCGCCGGCCAACCCCGCCGATGCCGCCTGGATGCGCTGGCGCACCGAGCGGATCACCGCCTTCATGGCCCAGCTCAGCCAGGCGGTGAAGGAGCGCAAGCCCGGAGCGATCGTCTCCGTGTCGCCCAACTACTACGACTTCGCCCTCAAGCTGCAGCTGCAGGACTGGCTGAGCTGGGTGCGGCGCGGCCTGGTGGATGAACTGCTGATCCAGATCTACCGCCCGGATCTGGAGAGCTTCGTGCCCCAGCTCAGCCGACCGGAGGTGCATGAGAGCCAGCGGCGTATCCCCACGGCGATCGGAATCATGGGCGGCCAACGCACCCGTCCGGCGCCGCTGGCGCTGATCCAGGCCCAGGTGCAGGCCGCCCGCGAACGCCAGCTCGGGGTGGCGTTCTTCTACCTCGAAAGCCTCTGGAGCCTCGGCAGCGAGCCCCGCGAGTCGCGCCTGGCGGGGCTGGCCCAGCTGTTCGCGGCCCCGGCCCAGCGCCAGCGACCGACGTCCCTGGCCGTGCCCCCCGCGGCGGTGGGAGCGCCACAAGCACCGGCACCTCCCCCGCTACCGCCGCCGCCGGGCCCCTAGCCGTCGGCCCAGGGCCGAGCCCAGCACCACCAGGGCCAGGCCCGCCCCCAGGCTCACCAGCAGCACCGCCAGGGCGGCCGGGGTGGAACCGCGCCGCAGCGCCTCGGCCAGCTGCAGCATCCAGGAGGAGAAGGTGGTGAGCGAGCCGCAGAAGCCGATGCCGGCCCACAGGTAGAGCCGCTGGGATCCAGGCGGCTGGCTGGTGAGCACGCCGATCAGCAGGCAGCCGATCAGGTTGGCCAGCAGGTCCGCGGCCGTGAGGCCCCGCAGGCCGCCCACGGCCTGGTGGCCGATCTGCTCCAGCTGCCAGCGCAACAGGGCGCCGGGGATGGCGCCGGCGGCCACCAGCACCAGGTCGCGCACCTCACCCCGCAGCAGCGGTTTCCAGGGACCCGGGCTCATGGCTGCTCCCCCAGGGCGAGGCCGGCCGCCATCGCCAACAGCCCTCCGGCCACCGAGCCCCCCGCCAGCAGGCCCGCCTCGCGCCAGTGGCGCGCCGCCAGGACGCCGCGCAGCTCGGCCATGAAGGTGGAGAAGGTGCTGAAGCTGCCCAGAAACCCCGTGCCGAGCAGCAGCATCACCCGCTGGCCCGGGCCGCAGCTGCGCTCCAGACCCACCAGCAGGCCCAGGGCGAAGCAGGCGATCACGTTCACGCCGAAGGTGCCCCAGTGCTTGCGGGGCAGCATCGGCTCGAAGTGGTTCACCACCCGGAAGCGCAGCCAGGCCCCGGGAACAGCCCCCAGCGCCACCAGCAGCGGATCGGAACTGGCCATCGGCATCCGAACGGACGAATCCCGGTAGTTTCGATGGCCGCAGCTGAGCCCCCATGACCGCCAGCGATCACCTCACGGCGCTTAGGGCTGACTTCGAGCAGGACGCCCGCCTCAATGAGGTGTTCCTGGTGCTCAGCGTGGGCGCCAGCCTGATCGCCATCCTCGGCCTGCTGGCCAACAGCACGGCCGTGGTTATCGGCGCCATGGTGGTGGCCCCCTGGATCTCGCCGCTGCGCTCGATGGCGTTCGGCATCCTGGAGGGCCGCTTCGCCCTGGTGGGCCAGGCGCTCGGCACCCTGACCACCGGGGTCGTGAGCACCACGGCGATCGCGGCCCTGCTGGGCAGCTTCTCCGGCTTCCCGAGTTTCGGCAGCGAGGTGCTCAGCCGCACGGCTCCCAACCTGCTCGACCTGGGCATTGCCCTGGTGGCCGGCGGCATCGCCACCTACGCGCGGGTGCGCAGCGATGCGGTGTCGTCGATCGCCGGCACCGCCATCGCCGTGGCCCTGGTGCCGCCGATGTGTGTGGTGGGGCTGCTGCTCTCGGCCGGCCTGTTCGAGCCGGCGCTGGGGGCCGCCCTGCTGTTCGCCACCAACCTGCTGGGCATCCTCAGCGGTGGTCTCGTGGTGCTCGCGATCCTGGAGCCATCACTGCGCTTCCGCTTCTGGCGCAGCCGCGTGGGGCTGGTGAGCCTGCTGCTCACGGCCCTGCTGCTGATCCCCCTGAGCAGCAGTTTCCTGCGGCTGCTGGATCAGGCCCGGCGCGACGCGGCCGCGCAGCTGGTGGAACGCGCCATCGCCACCAGCCTCAAGCGGGAGACGATCAGCCTGGGACGCGAGGCCGAGGTGGTGGGGGTGTCCATCGACTGGACCCAGAATCCGCCCCTGATCCGTGCGTCGGCCCGCGTCACCAACCCGCGCCTGCCGACGCCGAAGCAGGTGGCCGCCATTCAGGACTACATCAACAGCAAGCAGCCGATCAACTTCCGCCTGGTGGTGCAGCGCGTCTCCACCGATGTGGTGGGCCCCGAGACCGATCCCAACCCACCCCAGGTGCAGGAGCAGCTGCGCGGGGGGCGACTCTCCCCGAAGCCCCCCCTGCCCGAGGCCCCTGAGCCAGCCGCTCAGCCCGGCGGCGAGGACGCTCCGCCCGTTCAGGCCAAACCTCCGGCGGCTGCCGACACCCCCCCGGGCGACCCGGCCCAAGGCCCCGACGAGCCAGCCGCGGCAGGCTCCGCCACCACCCCTTGAGCCATCCAGCGTGAGCCTGCGGCCACCATCCGTGGGCGGCAACGAACAAGGGACGAGCTGCTGATTGGGAAGCTGGTGGTACCTGGAACTGACCACATCGTGCCCCGTGGGCGCAATGCTGAGGCGGGTCATTGGAGCCCGAAACTGGTCACGAGCTGACCTAACTTGCAGCAAACACGCCGCTCCAATGGCCCCAGCCCAGTCCCTGGCTGAGATCCGTCCTGCGCGCCAGAGCCGCACGCTCACGGTTCTGCTGGCCCTGGTGGCCGCCCTGGCGGTGGGCGTGGCGGGCTACGGCTGGCGCCAGAGCGCCCTGGCCCTGGTGGGGGTGCTGTTCGGGATCAGCCTCTACCACGCCAGTTTCGGCTTTGCCTCCTCCTACCGGCAGCTTCTGCTGCGGGGGGACGGCCGCGGGGTGCTCGCCCAGGTGCTGATGCTCAGCCTGGCCACCCTGCTGTTCGCACCGTTGCTGATCTCCGGCGTGGGGCGCGGCGCCGTGGCGCCGTTGGCGCTGCAGGCCGTGATCGGCGCCTTCGTGTTCGGCATCGGCATGCAGCTGGGCAGCGGCTGCGCCTGCGGCACCCTCTACACGATCGGTGGGGGCAGCGCCATGATGCTGCTCACCCTGGTGAGCTTCTCGGGCGGCTCCTTCGCCGCCAGCCTCAGTAGCCAGCCTTGGTCGGTGCTGCCGCGGCTCGAGCCCGTGTCGCTGCTGCAGCTGTGGGGCTGGGGCGGCGCGGGCCTGCAGCTGCTGGTGCTGGCCGCCGTGGCCCTGGCGCTCTGGCGCTGGCAGCGGCCCCGGCTGGCGGAGGAGGGTTTCTGGCCGCGCGCCACGGGCTGGCGCAGCCTGGCGGTGGGCCCCTGGTCGCTGGTGGGAGGAGCGGTGTCGCTCGCCCTGCTCAACGGCCTTACCGTGGTGCTGGCGGGACGGCCCTGGGGCGTCACCCGGGGCTTCACCCTCTGGGCCGCCAAGCTGGCCACGCTGCTGGGCTGGAATCCCGACACCAGCCCCCTCTGGAGCCAGGGCCCCCTCGCCGCGTCCCTGCAGGCGAACCTGTTCGCCGACGTGACCTCGGTGATGAACCTGGGGATCGTGCTCGGTGCGGCCCTGGCGGCGGCCCTGGCGGGGCGGCTGAGCGTGCGCACGCCGCCATCGGCGGCGGCCTGGCTGGCGGCGCTGCTGGGCGGACTGATGATGGGGTATGGCGCCTGGCTGGCCTTCGGCTGCAACGTGGGCGCCTACTTCAGCGGCATCGCCTCCACCAGCCTGCACGGCTGGCTCTGGATTACCTGTGCGCTGCTGGGCACGGCGGTGGGGGTGCGCCTGCGCCCCTGGTTCGGCCTGCCCAGCTGAGGTCGCCCTGGCTGCCACCCGGCCGCGCTGCCCAGCTGAGGTCGCCCTGGAGCGAATCCCCTCAGGGCTGGGGCGTCGGGCACTGCTGGGTCTCGAAGTTGCAGCTGTAGATGGCCGGCTTCTGCCAGTTCAGCGGAATCTCCAGCAGATCCCTCGGGCCACTGATGCCCTGGGCCAGGAACACCACGGCGGCGAGCACGTTGGCACTCACATGCAGGCGGCGCCAGCGGAGGCTGCGGTGGATCTCCGGCTTCGAGGCCAGCGACAGCAGCAGCAGGCCGCAGAGGCCGATGCCACCCCAGAAGTGCGACTGCCAGAAGGCGAGCTGGAAGGGGTTGTCGCTGAGGCGGTAGACCTCGCCCTGCACGCCCAGCCCGATCAGGCCCGCCCAGGTGAGCAGGGCGAAGCTGGCCCGGTAGGCCGCATTGCGGGACCGCCACAGGGCGGCGAAGGCGGCAGCGGTGCCCACCACCACCAGGCTCAGCAGCCCCAGCCGGCTGGGGCCGCCGGCGAATGCGGCCAGGGGCTTGCTGGTGCCGATTACCACCACCAGGGCCACCAGCACGCCGAGCACCACGGCGCCGCTGAGCAGACGGCCCAGGTCGGCATGGTCGCGGCCAACGGTGGCCGGATCCTTGCTGTGCTCCAGCCGGCGCCGGCGGGTCTGGAGCGCCAGGCGCAGCACCTGGCCCAGCAGGGGGTAGATCACCACCACGGCCAGGACCGGGTGCAGCAGCCAGAGCCAGTCGACGGTCTGCATGGGGGGAGACGCGATCAGGACAACGCAGCGGGCGACACCGGCGCCCGGCCCTCAGTGGCCGCTGTGGGCACCGCAGCCGCCGGCCTGGCTGGAGGCGCCGCAACCGCCTGCCTCTGCGGCGGCAGCGGTGGGCTTGGCCGGGGCGACCTTGGGCTTGCTGCCCTTGGCGGCCGGCGTGGTGGCCTTGCCACCGCTGGAGCTCTGGGCCAGGGCTGGAGCCGCCACGGCGGCGCTGCTGATCACGGCGGCGGCCAGGCCGCGGGCCAGCCGGTCGGACAGGGAGGGCATGGAGGCGAGACCAACGGGGAGACGGAACGACAACGGCCGGGTTGAAGGCAGCGGCCGCGCACTGCACCCCAGGATGGCGCCCTGGGGGTCGATCCGGTGCAGCGCTGATGACAGGCGCCGCTGCAGCCGACGCCCCGCTGCGGCACCTGGGCTTGACTGGGCCCCGTGCTTGAACAACCCTCCGGGGATCGGCGGGACACGGGTGGATTGGATCGGGCGGATCGGCGACAGCATCGGGGCCCTCGGCCGGGTCCTCGAGGCTCTGGGCCGCTGGTTCGCGCGCCTGATCGGCTGGGGGGCGCCGGCCCGGCAGGCCCCTGCCAGGGTGGGGGCCTCGGGCCGCGCCCAGCGCAAGGCCCGCGGCACCGTGATGGTGAATCCGCCGGCGGGCGAGCTCACCGACCTCCAGGGCGGCCTCTGGCGGGTGGTGCTCTGGGATGTGAGTGAGTCGGGCATCTGCGTGGCGATCCGCGGGCGCCAGCCCCAGCTGCAGCGCGGTGCGGCGATGAGCCTGCGGCTGCACGATCCGGTCACGACGATCACGGGGCGCTTCCGCATGGAGCTGATGTGGACCAAGGTCGAGGGCCAGGACCTCTATCTGGGCCTCAAGCTGCGCAAGGGCTCGGCACCGATCCGCAGCAGCTTTCTGCACCGTTACCTGCCCCGTGGGAACTCCTAGGCTCGGGCCCATCACCACCGGATTGATGGCTTACGGGAAACGCGCTGCTGACCCCCCGCCTACGCCAGGGGCAGGACGGACGCCGCGCCACGAGCAGCGCACCGTGATGCCCTTCCCCTCCGGCGCCATCCGGGTGGAGATCACCCCCCCCAACGGCGACCCCGTTCTGCACGGCAACCTCTGGGACCTGACCCATGACGGCTGCTGCGTGGTGGTGGACGGCCAGGCCGACGAGCTGGTCGACAGCAACTGCGGGCTGACCCTCATGGATCCCGCTTCAGGCTCCTCGCTCGAGGCCCTGGCCCTCCTGGAGTGGTGCGACGACACGATCAAGAACAGCTTCTGCGGCTTCCGCTTCGTGATGCCCGTGCAGCTTCCCAGCGGCACCTTCCTCGACGACTACCTGCCGGAGCAGCCCAGCCAAGCCCAACCCCCCGAGGACCCGGCACCCGTGCCCTGACGGCAGCGATCGCAGGCCCTGGAGGTCACCAGGTTTCCGGCGGCAGGCCGGCGCGGGCCTCCCGCAGCAGGTGCGAAGGCTTGACGTGGAAGCGCTGCTGGAAATCCACGCTGAACAGGCTCATCGAGCGGTAGCCGCAGGAGGCGGCGATGCTCGCCACGCTGTCGCCGGGCTGGGGCTGCTGCAGGCGCTGGCGGGCCAGATCGAGCCGCTGGTTGCGGATCCACTGGCTGGCGGTGCAGCCCAGTCGCTTCTGGAAGGCGTACTGCAGGGCACGCCGGGAGTAAAAGCTGTGGGCCTGCAGGCTCGCCAGATCGAGGGGCTGATCCAGGTTGGCGTTGATGAAGGCCACCAGCTCATCAAAGGCATCGAGGCCCTGGTCGGATCGGCGCCTGAGCCGATCCAGGGGGCCGTCGAGCCGGAGCTCCGGCAGCACCATCGCCGCCATCACCCGGTAGATCTGCTCATCGAGCTGCAGCCGCTCCACCAGCAGCTGGCTGTAGACGCTGAGCCGTTCAGCCCGCTCCACCACCTGCCGCAGAATCTCCTGCAGCGGTGCCACGGCGGGGTCCGCCGGCAGCCAGGCCTGGCTGTGCTCCACCCGGTCGGCCCAGCCGGGCGGACTCTGGACCAGCCCGCCCATCTGCAGGGCGGTGTGCATCAGCCGCTCCGGCTCCAGCTGCAGCGCCACCGTGCTCAGCAGGGTGTTCTCACTGCTGGCGGCATCGCCCGAGAGCATCAGGCAGCCGTTCGCCAGGCAGGCCACGTCGCCGTCGGGCTGTCGGAAGGTCTGCTCACCGGCGTAGCCGAGGATCAGGGTGAGGGCGTGGTGCTCGGCGATCCAGAGGCGGGCGGGCGGCAAGATGCCGGCGTTCACGGCGATGCTGCCCAGGCGACTGTGGTGGCCGTAGTGCCACCAGGGTTCCTGGTCACAGGCGGGTGCCAGCCCGCGCAGCGGCAGCACCTGGCTGATCAGCTCCGTGCTCTGCTGCGGGTCTTCGATCAGCTGCAGGTGGCAGCGGAAGGGGTTGTCGAGCTCCGCCGCCTGGGGATGGACCTCAAAGGGGGCGGAGCTGGCCTCTGGCATCACCGGGGCGGACGGGCAGGGCAGGGTGCGGCCGCCGGCTTTGAAACCCTAGGAACAACAGCCGGCGGCGGCCACGGCCCAGGGGAGCCATGGCGCCGAGGGGCCCTGACAACGGCCCGTGGGGCAGAGCCGTGCTGAAGCGGTGATGGAGAAGATCCCCACAAGCTCACTAGCGTGGTCTGGACGGGCGATCGAGGGCCGCGTGACACGACGATCGACCCGGAGCCGTGGGACGGCCGACGAGCCGCCGGCCAGTCCCGCAGCGGCAGCTCACGGAGCGGCAGCCCGCCCAGCAATCACCCACGAACCGATCGCCGTTGCCGGGGAGCTCGACCAGGCCCCGGCCATCGCCGCCGCCCTGCGGCATCTCCTCTCACCGGGCGTGGACCTGGGCCTGGCGGACGCGCGCCTGCGGGTGTGGATGCCCGGCTGTGGCGGTGGCGTCGCGGTGTATGGCCTGGCGATGCAGCTCGCCGAGCTGCTGGGCCATCCGGCCGATCTGGTGGAGCGGCTGCGGATCTTCGCCACCGACCCGCTCGAGGCCAACCTGGTGCGCTGTCGCCGCGCCACCTACCCGGAGGTCGAGGCCGCCGCGCTGCCGGCCGAGGGGCGGCGGCGCTACGGCAGTGAGGTGGAGGAGCAGCTGGTGATCGGCGATCCCCTGCGGCGCTGCGTGGTGTTTGCGCGCCATGCCCTGGCGGAGGACCCCTCCTTCCCCGACCTGGATCTGATCGTCTGCCGCCACCGCCTCGACGGCCTGGCGGCCCCCCTGCGGAAGCGGCTGCTGGACCAGTTCCGCTTCAGCCTGCAGCGCGGCGGGGTGCTGGTGCTGACCCCAGGGGAGGGCCACGGGGAGCCGCCGCGGGGCTTCGACGCCGTGGGGGGGAGTGGGCAGACCTATCGGGTGGCCTCCCACGGCAAGGGCCGCAGACCCTCGCCCAGGGCCCCCGCCGTCAGACCAGTGCCGGAGCCGACCATCTCCCCGCCGCTGGGGCGGATCTCCGTGGCGCCGTTCCGGGGCCTGGCGGCCCTGATGGCGCGGACGCCGGCCAGCCACGACGCCCCCGCAGCGGCAGGATTGCAGCGGGCCCTGCTGGAGGCCGTGGTGCGTCTGGTGGGACCACCGGCCCTGGTGGTGGGGGAGCAGCACGAGCTGGTGCAGGTGATCGGCGACGTGACCCCCTACTGCCGCCTGCCCGAAGGCCGTGCCACCGCCGCCGCCGACGCCTACCTCCACCCGGACCTGCAGCCGTTGGCGCGCTCGCTGCTGCTCCAGGCCCGCGCCCGTGGCCAGGGGGTGAGCGGCCTGGCGGACTGCCGCGGGGATGGCGGGCGTGAGGCCGTGGGCGCTGAGCCCGTGAGCGGTGAGCCCGTGGGCCCGCCGCCGCCCCTGCGGCTGAGCGTGCAGCCCTTGCCCGTGGGCGGGCGTCAGTGGCTGCTGCTGAGCTTCCACCACGATCCCGGTGGTGCTCCCACCGCCGTGAGCACACCCCTCGCGGACGGCGCAGAGGTGGCGCGGCTGGAGCGGCAGCTGCTCGCCAGCCAGGACAGCCTGCGCCGCTCCCTGCTGCAGCTGGAGCAGGCCCATGAGGAGCTGCAGGCCCATGCCGAGGAGCTGCAGGCCTCCAGCGAAGAACTGCAGACTTCCTATGGGGAACTGGAGGCCGCCAACGACCAGCTGCAGGCCGTCAATGCCGACCTGGGCAGCCTCAACGACCACCTGCAGGGCCGCAGCGAGGAACTGGAGCGGCTCAACACCGATCTGCGCGGGATCCTCCACTCCCTCAACCAGGGGATGGTGATCGTGGACGCCGAGCTGCGGGTGGTGCGCTACTCGCCCCTGGCGGTGCAGCTGTTCGGCCTGATCGAGGCGGACATCGGCCGGCCGCTGCTGGAGGTGCCCACGCGCCTGCCGCTGCCGGGGCTGCGCGAGGCGCTGGAGGCGGCGGTCGCGGGGGGGGAGCGGCGCAGCCTCGAGGCCAGCGGCGACGACGTGGTCTATCTGGTGCAGGTGCAGCGCCACCAGCAGGGCGACGGCCGCCGCCAGGGCGCCATCGTGACCCTCAGCGACATGAGCGAGCTGGCGGCCCTGCACGGAGCGGCGGAGGCCTCCCTGGCGGAATTCAGCGGCCTCACCGACACCCTGGCCGAGGGGGTTTGGAAGCGCGACCACAGCCTGCGGCGCCTGCTCTACGCGAGCCATCGGATGGCGGCGATCACCGGCTGGGCGCCGCTGGAGCTCTGCAACCACCCCGAGCTGCTGGATGCGGCGATCCTGGAAGCCGACCGCCAGCGCGTGGCCGCCGCCCGGCAGGTCGGGCAGGGCCACTGGTCGGTGCGCTATCGGCTGCGGGGGCGCGACGGCCGCCAGCTCTGGGTGCAGGAGTCGGCCCGGGTGGTGGAGCAGGAGGGCGAGCTGGTGGTGATGGGCACCCTGGCGGATGTGACGGAGCTGGAGCAGCTCGGCCGCAGCCACGCCGAGCTGACCGGCCGGCTGGACGCGCTGCTGGCCACCCCTGGGCTGGCCGTGGCCTTTCTGGATCAGGACCTGCGGCTGCTGGCCGCCAGTGAGGGCTTCAGCGCCCTGGTGGGGTTCAGCCCAAGGGCGCTGGTCGGCATGGCCTACGGGCAGCTCACGTCCGCGGCGGAGGACCAGCAGCTGCGGGCCAGCCTCGCGGCCCCAAGCCCCAGCCACGCCGGCGCGCCACCCCCAGCGCCGCCTGCTGGCTGGAGTGCGCGGCGCCCGGTGCAGCTGCAGCCCCGCCAGGGCCCCGCGCGCACCGTCGACCTGCAGGTGCGCCCGTGCCGCCGCCACGACGGCAGCACGGGCTACACGTTGTGTGTGGAGGCCAGCCGCCGAGGCTGAACGGCTTCGGGACCTGGCCTCGAAAACTTGCCTCGAGACCTTGCCTCGATCCTGGCCGCGGCGGCCTGCCAACCCCCCTTGCGATCTGTGTAGCAGCCAGGCGCAATCGTGGCGCTGAGGTGCCCGATCGGCTGGAAACGCGTTCAGGCCCGGCCGCTCTTCGTACGGTGAAACAGGAAGGCGCTCAGGGCTGAACGGACCCCTGAGATCACCCTCTTTCCCCTGGTGATCCGTGCATCCAGCCGAAGGGCTGGGCGCCAGCCCCGTGGTGACGGGTGCGGATCTTGTGCTGCCTCAGCTCCGATCAACCACGACCGATGGATCCCCTTGGACAGCCCAGCCCAGCCATGACACGACCCCACCGCGGTGAAGCCCTGCTCGACTACCTCAACCAGGCCGGCACCATCCCCCTGCTCACGGCCGCGGAGGAGTTGCACCTCGGCGCCATCGTGCAGGAATGGCTGCAGCACCCAGAGCCGCCGCCGGCCCTGCGGCGCCGCGGCACCCGCGCCCGCAACCGCATGGTGTCCGCCAACCTGCGCCTGGTGGTGATGGTGTGCCGCCGTTACCAGAACCGGATCAGCAGCCTCCAGCTCGACGTACTCGACCTGATCCAGGCCGGCAACCTCGGGCTGATCCGCGCCGTGGAGCGCTACGACCCCAGCCGCGGCTACCGGCTCTCCACCTTCGCCTTCTGGTGGATCGACCAGTCGGCGCGGCGCTGCATCAGCGAGCTGGGGCGCGCCATCCGCCTGCCCACCCAGATGATCCAGCTGGCGTTCCGGGCCCAGCGGCTGCAGGCCAGCTCGCCGCAGCGCCTGAGCCTGGGCGGTGTGGCCGAACGGCTGGGGCAGGACGAGAAGCGCGTGAGCACGGCCCTGCGCACCCTCGAGCTCTGCAGCACCGCCTCCCTCGATCGCAGCCTCGATGGGCTGGAAAACGGCGCCACCCTGCTCGACAGCATCCCGGATCCCCACAGCCCCGAGCCCAGCGACGACTACGCCTGGCTGCACGAGCAGGTGCGCGGCCTCGATCCCCTCGACCAGCGGCTGCTACACCTGCGCTTCGGCAACAGCGAGGGCCACACCCTGGCGGAGACGGCCCAGGTCCTGGGTCTCAACAAGAACCAGGTGCAGAACGCCGAGCGGCGCAGCCTGCGGCGCCTGCGCCGGTGCCTGACCCCAATGCTCCATCCCCAGCCCAGCCCCTGCCGGGCCGCCCTGTAGGCCGCAGACGGGGTCGCGACCGCCAGGGCTGGTTCGGAGACCCCTCCCTCAGCACCGTTGAGGCGGGTCGCCCGCGGCCCCTACGGTCCCCCCAGATCACGCGAGAACTGCCATGGCGGTGCTGGAAGAACAGGGCCAGATCCAGATCCACACCGAGAACATCTTCCCGATCATCAAGAAGGCCGTCTATTCCGGCCACGAGGTGTTCCTGCGGGAATTGGTGAGCAACGGCGTCGACGCCATCAGCAAGCGGCGCATGGCCGCCATGGCCGGCGACTGCATGGAGGGTCCCGAAGCCCAGATCCAGATCCGCATCGACCGCGAGGCCAAGACCCTCACTATCTCCGATAACGGCATCGGCATGACGGCCGAGGAGGTGAAGCGCTACATCAATCAGGTGGCCTTCTCCAGCGCCGAAGACTTTCTGGAGAAGTACAAGCAGGAGAGCGACGCGATCATCGGCCACTTCGGCCTGGGCTTCTACTCCAGCTTCATGGTGGCCAAGCAGGTGGAGCTGGTGAGCCGCTCCGCCCGGGAGGGCAGCGAGGCCGTGCGCTGGAGCTGCGACGGATCCCCTAACTTCAGCCTGGAGGGGGCCGAGCGCAGTGAGCCCGGCACCGATGTGATCCTGCACCTGATGGAGGAGGAACTCGAATACATCGAGCCCTCCCGCATCCGCACCCTGATCACCACCTACTGCGACTTCCTGCCGCTGGAGGTGCAGCTGGAGGGTGAAACGGTGAACAGGCGCGAGGCCCCCTGGCGCCAGAGCCCGCGCGACCTCACCGACAACGACTACATCGAGCTCTACCGCTACCTCTACCCCTTCCAGGGCGACCCGCTGCTGTGGGTGCACCTCAACACCGACTACCCCTACAACCTGCAGGGCATCCTGTTCTTCCCCAAATCCACCGGCCGCGCCGACTGGGAGAAGGGCGAGATCCGTCTCTACTGCAACAACGTGTTCGTGTCGGACTCGATCAAGGAGGTGGTGCCCCGCTATCTGCTGCCCCTGCGCGGCGTGATCGATTCGCCCGACATCCCCCTCAACGTGAGCCGCTCGGCCCTGCAGACCGACCGGCGCGTGCGCTCGATCGGCGGCTTCGTGGCCAAGAAGGTGGGCGATCGCCTCAAGCAGCTGCACCGCGAGGATCCCAAGCGCTACGCCGAGATCTGGGAATCCCTGGCGCCCTTCATCAAGATCGGCGCCATGGAGGATGAGAAGTTCGCCGACCAGGTGGCCGATCTGGTGCTGTTCGGCTCCACCGCCCCCGCCCAGGAGGGCGGCGAGGCCGAACTGGCCAACCCCGATCCCATCCCGGGCGAGGCCGGCAAGGCCTACACCACCCTGGCGGGCTACCGCAGCCGCATGGATGCCGCCAACGACAAGCGCATCCTCTACTGCACCGATGAGGCTGGCCAGGCCGGGGCCCTGGCCCTGTGGAAGGGGCAGGGGGCCGAGGTGCTCCTGGCCGACACCTTCATCGACACCCAGTTCATCCCCTGGCTGGAGTACCGCCACAACGAGCTGAAGTTCCAGCGGGTGGACAGCGAACTCGACGACTCGCTGCAGGAGCAGGAGAACGAACTCGCCGATGCCGACGGCAAGGACAGCTCCGAGAAACTGCGGGACCTGTTCAAGGGCGCCCTGGCCGACGACAGGATCACGATCCAGGTGCAGGCCCTCAAGGGCGACAACGCCCCCGCCGCCCTGATCCTGCTGCCCGAGCAGATGCGCCGCCTCAACGACATGGGCGCCCTGATGGAGCAGCGCCTGCCCGGCCTGCCCGACCACCACGTGCTGCTGGTGAACCGCCGGCACCCCCTGGTGGAGGGCCTGCTCAAGCTCTCGGCCGGTGCGGTGATCACCGGCGGTGGCAGCTCCCCCAGTCAGCAGCTGGCGGACGACCTGGGCCGCCACGTCTACGAGATGGCGCGCCTGGCGGTGGGCGGCCTGGAGCCCAATCAGCTGGCCGGTTTCCAGCAGCGCAGTTGCGATCTGATGGGCAAGCTGATGGAGCGCGGCCTCTGATCGCTTGCCGGCTGGCCCTCAGCCCTTGATCCAGCGCCCCCGCCGCCAGCGGGGGTGGATGGTGCTGGCCGCCGCCTTGGCCCTGCTGCTCTGGGCCGCTGTGGGCCTGGCCAGGCCCCGGCCGGTGGAGGTGTCGGTGCTGATGCCGGCCCCCTTCGCCGATGCCACCGCCCCGCTGGTGGCGGCCTTCAACCGCACGCACCGCGACGTTCAGATCGCCGTGACGCGCGGGCCGCTCGACACCGAGGCCCTCTCGGATCTGGCGATCAGCAGCCTGTTGCTGGGGGACACCCCCTACGACCTGCTGCTGATGGACGTCACCTGGACGCCCAAGTACGCGGCCGCCGGCTGGCTCGAGCCCCTGGAGCCGCTGCTCGGCGATGACGCCATGGAGGGCATGGCCGTCGGCGCGCAGCTGGGCAATGCCTTCGGTGGCCACCTCTGGCGCCTGCCACTGCTGGCGGACATGGGCCTGCTCTATTGGCGCACCGATCTGATGGACGCCCCGCCCCGCTCCCTGCAGGAGCTGGCGGCCACCGCCGCCGACCTGAAGGCCAGGGGGGAGGTGAGCTGGGGCTACGTGTGGCAGGGACGCCAGTACGAGGGCCTGAGCTGCGTGTTCCTGGAGGTGCTGCGGGCCTTCGGCGGCGAGTGGCTGCAGGCCGGCGACCGGGCCGCCCTCGACAGCCCCGCCGCCATCGCCGCCGCCCGCTGGCTGGGCGACCTGGTGCGCCAGGGGATCACGCCGGCGGCGGTGGCCAACGTGTCGGAGTCGGAGTCGCTGCAGATCTTTGCTGCCGGTGAGGCGGCCTTCATGCGCAACTGGCCCTACGCCTGGCGGGAGCTGCAGAAGCCGGGCAGCCTCGTGGCCGGCAAGGTGGGCGTGAGCAGCCTCGGCGAGGGCACCCAGGGCAGCTGGGGCTTCTCGCTGCTGCGGGGCAGCCCCCACCCCGCCGAGGCGGCGGCGGTAATGCAGTGGTTCACCGGTGAGGCCGTGGGCCGCGAGCTGGCCGAGCGCTACGGCTACACGCCGGTGTGGAACAGCCTGCTCCAGGATGCGCAGCTCGAGGCCCGGCTGCCGCTGCTGCCGGTGCTGCGTCAGGCCCTGGAACACACGGCGTTGCGGCCGCTCACCCCCGTGTACGCCCAGCTCAGCGACACCCTGCAGCGGCAGCTCTCGGCCCTGCTCACCGGCGGCGAGGACGCCACCGAGGCCATGGCCCAGGCCCAGCGCCAGAGCAGCCTGATCCTGCGCTCCGCCGGGGAGGCGCCATGACCACGGCACTGCAACCGCTGCTGCTGCTGTTGCCGGCCCTGCTGCTGGTGGCCGGGGTGTTTCTCTGGCCGCTGCTGCGCTACGGCTGGCTGAGCCTGCAGGCCAGCTCGGTGCTCACCGGCCTGGTGCCGGTGCCCAACGGCGGCGCCAACTGGCAGCGGCTGCTGGCCGATGGGCGCTTCTGGCAGGACGCGGCCCAGACCCTGCGCTTCGCCGGCGTGTCGCTGGCGCTGGAGCTGCTGCTCGGACTCGCCCTGGCGCTGCTGCTGCACCGGCCCCTGCCACGCCGGGGCCTGCTGCGGGCGGCGGTGCTGCTGCCCTGGGCCCTGCCCACCACCGTGATGGCCCTGGGCTGGCGCTGGATCCTCAACGATCCCCACGGTCCGCTCAACCGTCTGATCCAGGGGCTGGGCGGCAACGCCTACGGCTTCCTCTCCACCCCCGCCACCACCTGGCTGTTCACGGTGCTGGCGGACGTGTGGAAGACCACGCCCTTCGTGGCGCTGCTGCTGCTGGCGGGGCTGCAGGCGATCCCGGCCGAGCTGGAGGAGGCCCTGGTGCTGGAGGGTGCCGGCCCCCTGCAGCGGCTATGGCGCCTCACCCTGCCGCTGCTGGCCCCCTACCTGCTGCTCGCCGCCCTCTTCCGCCTGGCCCAGGCCCTGGGGGTGTTCGATCTGATCCAGGTGCTCACCGGGGGTGGGCCGGCCAGCAGCACCGAGAGCCTGGGGCTCTACGCCTACCTGAACGGCATGCGGTTTCTCGATTTCGGCTACAGCGCCACGGTGATGCTGGGCATGTTCGTGCTGGTGCTGCTGCTGACGGCGGCCGTCCTGCTGCTCCAACACGGCTGGCAGGGGCGGCGGCGATGAAACGCCCTCCCCACCTGCTGCTGCTGCTGGCGGCTCTGCTGTGGAGCCTGCTGCCGCTGCTGTGGCAGCTGATCACCTCCCTGCGCACGCCGGAAGCGCTGGTGGCCCCAACGCCGGCGGCCTGGCTGAGTGGCTGGACCCTCGCCAACTACCGGCAGGTGCTGCTGGGCGATCCGCCGTTCTGGCGCTATCTGCTCAACAGCGCCCTGGTGGGGGCCGCCAGCACGGGCCTCACCCTGGCGCTGGCCATCCCCGCAGCCTATGGGCTGCAGCAGCAGACGCTGCGCCTGCAGCGGCTGCTCACCCTGCTGTTGCTGGCGGCGGCGATGTTCCCCTATGTGCTGCTGTTTCTGGCCCTGCTGGAGCTGGCCCGGCTGCTGGGCTGGGGCAACCAGCTGCTGGCCCTGGCGGTGCCCTATGCGGGGCTGTCCCTGCCGCTGGCGGTGCTGCTCCTGCGGGCGGCCCTGGCCGACCTGCCGCCCGAGCTGGAGGATGCGGCGCGGCTGGAGGGGCTGAACCTCTGGCAGCGGCTGCGGCGGGTGCTGCTGCCGCTGCTGGCTCCGGCCATCGCCAGCACCGCGATCCTCGTGTTCCTGTTCAGCTGGAACGAGTACCCGATCGCCCTCACCTGGATCAGCAAGGCCGAGCTGCTCACCCTGCCCACGGCGATGGCGCGGATCGGCGGGTCGTCGGTGTACGCCGTGCCCTACGGGGCCTACGCCGCCGCCACGGTGCTGGGCAGCCTGCCGCTGCTGGCCCTGGTGCTGCTGTTCCAGCGCCAGATCGTGAGCGGCCTCACCCAGGGAGCCGTGAAGGGATGAGAGGGGGCGGAACGGGGACGGGCAGGTGGAGGCGGCGATGAGCGGATTGGGGGTGCAGCGGCTGAGCCGCCGGCTGGCTGGGCGGGTGTTGCTCGAAGACCTGAACCTGGAGGTCGCCCCGGGGGAGGTGCTGGCCCTGCTGGGCCCCAGTGGCTGCGGCAAGACCACCACCCTGCGGCTGTTGGCGGGCCTCGACCCGGTGAGCGGCGGCCAGATCCTGCTCAACGGCCGGGAGATCACGGCGGAGCCCGCGGGAACCCGCCAGGTGGCGATGGTGTTCCAGAGCTATGCCCTCTACCCCCACCTCACGGTGGTGGGCAACCTGGAGCTGGGGCTGGAGGTGCGGGGCATGCCCGCGGCCCAGCGCCGCGAGCGCATCGCCGCGGTGATCGCGCTGCTGCAACTGCAGGGGCTCGAGCAGCGCCGGCCGGCCCAGCTCTCGGGCGGGCAACGGCAGCGGGTGGCCCTGGCCCGGGCCCTGCTGCGCCAGCCGCAGCTGATGCTGCTGGATGAGCCGATGAGCAACCTCGATGCCCAGCTGCGCGATGCCCTGCGGCCCGAGCTGAGGGAGCTGCTGCGGGGCGGCGGCCATCCGGCCATCTACGTGACCCACGACCAGCAGGAGGCCCTAGGGCTGGCCGATCGGATTGCGGTGCTGCACCAGGGGCGCCTGCAGCAGGTCGGCACCCCCCACGCGCTCTATCACGACCCCGCCAACCGCTTCGTGGCGAGCTTCCTCGGACGCCCCGCCATCAATCTTCTGGCGCCCGAGGCCGGTCGCCAGCTGGCCCTGCGGCCCGAGCACCTGCAGATGGTGAGCCAGGACGGGCTGCCGGTGCGGCTGCTGCGGCGCGAGTGGCTGGGGGCCCAGCAGCGCTTGTGGCTGGAGAGCAGTCGGGGGCCCCTCACGCTGGTCTGCGGCGCGGATGAGCCCCTGCCGGAGCCGCTGCAGGTGCGCTGGCGCGCCGATCGGGAACTGTGGTTCGAGGCCAGCTCCGGAGAGCGCTGCCGCTGAGGCCGCTGGGATCCCCTGGGGCCTCCCCGGGTTGGTTGAACCATCCAAACGAGGGTGATCTCCTGTTTGATACGATCGCCCAGTAGGCCACGGCCTGCAATGTTTTTCTTCGGTTGAAGGTCATGTCCCGGGTCTGCCAACTCACCGGCAAGCGCGCCAACAACGGCATGGCCGTCAGCCACTCCCACGTGCGCACCAAGAAGCTCCAGCAGGTGAACCTGCAGGAGCGTCGCCTGTGGTGGGCCGAGGGCAACCGCTTCGTCAAGCTGCGCGTCTCCACCCGCGCCCTCAAGACCATCCAGAAGAAGGGTCTGGGCGCCTACGCCAAGGAACTCGGCGTCAACCTGGCCAAGATCTGAGCCAGTCGGCGCCGGCCTCCCCGGCCCCAGACCCCTCAGACGTTTTCCCATGCAGCGCCGCCAGTTCCTCGGCGGCCTCACCCTGGCATCCCTGGGCCTGCTGGCGTACGCGCCGCAGGCCCTTGCCCTTGGTGGGGTCCTGCCCGATCTCGACCAGCCCGCCCCGGCCTTCGACCTCGACGGGGTGGTGCCGGAGGGCAGCCCCCTGGCCCCCCAGGCCGGTGCTGCGAAGCCCCAGACCGGCGGCGTGCGTGAGGCCCGGCTCGCCCTTGGCGATTTCGCCGGCCAGTGGCTGGTGCTCTATTTCTATCCACGCGATTTCACCGGCGGCTGCACCCTCGAGGCCCGCGGCTTCCAGAGGGATCTCGAACGCTTCCGCAGCCGCGGTGCCGCCGTGGTGGGCATCAGCGCCGACGACCCTGACTCCCACGCCTCCTTCTGCGGCAGCGAGGATCTCGCCTTCCCCCTGCTCTCGGATCCCGCTGGCGCGGTGAGCCAGCGCTACGGCTCCTGGATCGCCCCCTTCTCCCAGCGCCACACCTTCCTGATCGATCCCGACGGCGTGCTGCGGGCCCGCTGGGTGGCGGTGCGGCCCACCGGCCACAGCCAGGAGGTGCTCAGCGAACTGGAGCGGCTTCAGGCGAGCCGGGCGTCGCTCGGCTGAGCGGGGGCAGCCCCTGCCGGTGCCGGGCGGAAGCGCATCCACCAGCCGCTGGCCGGACCCTCCACCTGCCAGCGCGGCAGCCAGTGGTGCCAGCTGTAGGCCACGGCATGGCCGCCACTGCCCACCTGCACGTAACCACCGTTGCGGTTGTCGAGTTCGCCGTAGGGATCGTTGAACACGCCGAAACCCTGCCTGTAGCCCACCGCCAGGATCCAGTGGCCGCCCCCCCGCGGCGCCGAGGAGGGGCCATGGTGTAGAAAGCCGGCCGCCGCCGGAAAGCCCCGGTCCAGCTCCTCCAGCAGCTGCTCCTGGGTGCCATCGCTGCGGAAGCTGGCGGTCACGCCGTAATCAGCGCAGGCGGCGATCTGCGCCTCGGGGGAGGTGGTGTCGCCATAGCGCTGCACGGTGCGCAGATAGGCGTCGTCGGCGTTGGGACCGCGCAGCGCCTGGGGCCGCAGGTATTTCACCGCCATGGCACAGGTGGAGGAGAAGCACATGCGCAGGGCCTGGCCCGGCAGCTGGCTGTCGGTCTGCACGTAGTACTGCCGCACCGGCAGCACCAGGCTCTGGGTGGAGAGAGTCATGGGCACCCTGGGTTCCGCCCCTGTTAGCACCCCTGGCCCATCCGTGACAGAGGGGGGCGACACATACCGCAACTGGCGGTGACACCCCCATCAGGGCCAGCCGGCTAGAACCACCTTGCCCACGCTGGTTTGGCTCTCCATCAGGGCGTGGGCCCGGCGCAGGTTGTCCGCCGTGATCGGGCCCAGCTCACGTCCAACGGTGCTGCGGATGGTCCCGCTCTCCACCAGGTCCGCCACCCGCGCCAGCAGGGCCCCCTGTTGGGCCATGTCCGGAGTGTGAAACAGGGAGCGGGTGAACATCAGCTCCCAGTGCAGCGAGAGGCTTTTCTTCTTCAAGGCCAGCACGTTGAGGGCCTCGGGGGCCGGATCGTCGATCAGGGCCAGGGCACCCTGGGGGGCCAGCAGCTCCACCAGCTGGGGGAAGTGCTGGTCGGTGTGGGTGAGGCTGATCACCCGCTGCACCGCCGCCAGGCCGAGCGCCGCGAGCTGGGGGGCCAGGCTCTGGTGGTGGTCGATCACGTGGTCGCAGCCGAGCTCCCGCAGCCAGGCCTGGCTCTCGGGCCGTGACGCCGTGCCCACCAGGGTGAGGCCGGTGAGCCGCCGGGCCAGCTGCACCAGGATCGAGCCCACACCGCCGGCGGCCCCCACCACCAGCAGGGCCTCGCCCCGGTGTGCCTCGGGCCCCTGGGCGAGCCGCAGGCGATCGAACAGCAGTTCCCAGGCCGTGATCGCCGTGAGCGGCAGGGCCGCCGCCTCGGCCGCCGAGAGCGACGCCGGCCGCCGCGCCACCAGCCGCTCATCCACCAGCTGCAGCTCGGCATTGCAGCCCGGCCGGTCCAGGGCCCCGGCATACCAGACGCGATCGCCCACCTGGAAGCCCTGCACCGCCGGGCCCACGGCCTCCACCGTGCCGGCCGCATCCCAGCCCAGCACCTTCCACTCCCCAGGCGCAGGCGTGTCGCGGCGCCGCACCTTCGTGTCGACCGGGTTCACGGCGATCGCCTCCACCCGCACCAGCAGATCGCGGGGTCCCGGCGTGGGGTCGGGCAGCTCGATGGCGAGCAGGCAGAGGGGATCCTCCACGGACCGCGACTGCTGGTAGCCGATGGCGCGCATGGGTCAGACCGTGAGCAGGGTGAGCAGGTCGCGGTGCACCGCCGTGGCGGCCCGCTGGGCGGCCACGGCGGTGGCCGCAAGGGGGCGATCGAGGCAGGTGGCCCAGCTGGCCGCCAGCTCCTCGGCGCTGGGCGGGGGATCGGCCAGGTCGCGGCAGGGAGCATCGATCCCTGCGGCTGCGGCGCCCACCTTGGGGTCGTAGCTCAGGGCCGCCACCGGCGCCCCCGCCAGGGCCGCCAGGATCAGGCCGTGCAGCCGCATGGCCACCACCAGGCCGGCGCTCTGGAACACCGCCATGGCCTCGCTGGGCTGGTGGGCCTCCACCTGGCGGCTGTGGCGGGCCAGCGCCTCACCCACCAGGCCCTCCGCCAGCAGGCGGGCGTAGAGGCCGGTGTCCTGCTCCCGGTGGAACGGCAGCCAGATCACCTGCCGCTGCCCCTGCTCCGCCAGCAGTTCCAGGGCCCGCAGGTAGGGCCGCCAGGCCGCGCCGGTGAGCAGGGGTGTGGGCCGCCAGCAGACCACGATCGGTCCGCCGGCCCCCAGCCACGGCTGCGGCTCCAGCGACCACACCGGGTCACTCCCCACCGGTGCCCGCCGCCCTAAACGCTGGGCCAGCTGGGCCGACTCGGGGTCGCGCCAGGTGATGCCCTGGGCCAGGGGCAGCAGGGCCCGCACCAGGGCGCGGCTGCGGCGGCGCTTCAGGGGGCCCAGCCCCTGGCCCCAGAGCAGCACGGGCTTACCCCGCAGACGGGCCGAGGCGATCAGGGCCGCGTAATAGAGGAGGCTGCGGAAGCTGGTGGCGTCCTGGAGCAGGCTGCCGCCGCCGAACACCAGGGCCCCGCAGCCGGCCAGGACCGCCAGCACAGCCCGCGGACTGCGGCGATCCACCGTGGCTACGCCGAAGCGCTCTCGCACCTCCACCTGGTCGTGGGCGGTCACCAGGGGCGTGAGCTGGGGCGGCAGCTGGTGCAGCAGGGCCGTAAGCAGGGCGTCATCGCCCAGGTTGTGCTCGCCGTAGTAACCGCAGAGCAGCACGGGTCGAGGCCCGTCGTCCCGGAGGTCCCCAACCCCTGCCAAAGCGTCGCTGCCGCACCGGGCGAGCCTACGGCTGCTGCGGAGCGGCGCAGGGCAGGGGGTGACGCGTGGCCGGATCCTCCGACCACGCCAGGTAGGCGCTGCCGCCGACCGGACGGGTCAGCGGCCGGGCGGGCGGAACGCTGGGGTTGCTGGGATAGCGGCGGCCATCGAAGGGCAGCAGGGCGTAGAAGCCGTGGGCGGCATCCAGCCGCACGCGGCTGATCAGGTCGCTCCAGCCGTGGTGGCGACCCTCGGCCACGATCAGGGGATCCCGGAACAGGCTCATCCGGCTCACCAGCTCCAGATCCCCCTGGCGTTCGCGGAAGATCAGCAGCGGACAGCCGCCTGTGCCGCACTCCAGCGGGCCCAGCAGCGTCGCCACGACTTCCGGCCGGCCATCCCCGTTGAGGTCGACGCGGTTGTAGGCATAGCGCGTCTCCCGCCCGGGCAGACGGGCCGCGAGGCAGCCCCGCTCGATCAGGCGGCCCTGGGCCTGCCGCCATTCCAGCGAGCCCGGATCGGGGCCGTGGCCCTGGCCATCGTCCACCCGCACCGGATACAGGACCCGGCGCAGGGCCGCCTCCAAACGCCGATCGGGTCTGGCCAGCGGCGGCACGGTGCGCCGCACGATCGGGGCCGGCGTGGACTGGGGCGTGGACTGCGGCGTGGCCGTGGGAGGCGGGGGCCCAGCCAGGGCCTGCGGTCCGGCCAGGGCGGGCAGGGCCAGCAGCCCGGCGAGGAGCCCGCCAAGGGGCCGGGCTCGTCCACCCCGACGGCCCGTCCGGGCCGGGCCAGGACGGCCTGGGCCCTGGTGCAGCAAGGCGTGGTGGCAGCTGAGCATGGCCCCGGCGCCAGCGAAGGCGGCGCAGATGGTGCATCCCCGTAGTAGCGCCGATTCCTGGCCGCGACCCCAGGAGCCGGTGGGCAGGGATGACGCCTCAGGAGAGCAACGGCATCGCCGCGGGGGCTCCGGCCAGGGCAATGCCCTCCCGCTGCAGCCGTGTGATCAGCCGGGCCAGCAGTTCCCGCTGGCAGGCCCACTGGCGGCCGGTGCGGGTGGTGAGCATCACGCTCACCTCAATGCCGAGCGGCCCCACGCCGTTGACGCCCCGCAGCAGCGGTGGGGCCATCTGTTCGAGGCTCCAGAGCGGATCACTGGCGAACAGCTCCAGCTCCGCGCCAATCACCGCAAGGGCACCGGGCAGGTCGGCGTTGGTCACCGCCAGGGGCAGCACCACATCGATGCCGGAGCGGATCTTGGTGTGGTTCACCAGGCGCTGGCAGCTGCTGTTCTGCACCACCACAACCCGCTGGTCCGCGGCCCGCAGCACGGTCACCAGCAGGCCCACATCCACCACATCGCCCTCAAGGCGATCGATCTCCACCCAGTCGCCCACGGCGTAGTGGTCGTCGATGAGCACCACCAGCCCCGCCACGAAATCCCGCAGCAGGCCCTGGAAGGCGATCGCCAGGCCGCCCAGCAGGGCACCACCGGCGAGCACGGCGTTGAAAGAGAGCTCGCTGATGCCGGGAATGTCGGCCAGCACCAGGATCACCAGCACGGCGATGCAGCCGAGGTCGATCAGCCGCTGGCTGGCCTGCACCAGGTTGCGGTAGCGCTGGTCGCGCCGGGCCCGCTCCTCGATCGGCACCCGCAGGCTGCTCACCCACTGCCGCAGCACGAAGGCCGCCAGCAGCCGCAGCAGGAAGGCCACCAGGCCCAACAGCAGCAGCTTGAACAACACGGCGATGGGCTGCATCAGGAGGGCCATCCCCAGCGGGATCTGGCCGGGGACGGCCGTGACCCCCAGGGCGAGCATCATCACCAGCTGCACCAGCACCGCCAGGAACAGCAGCCGGCCGAGCAGCATCAGCAGCTGCGGCCGCAGCCCCTGCAGATCGGCGGCCGTCTGGGCGCCCCGCTGTCGGGCCCGCAGCCGGCTGCGCAGCTGCGACCAGCCCCAGAAACTGAGGCCCAGCGTTAGGGCCAGGAACAGCTCCACCGCCACCGCGGCCCGAAGACGGATCGCCAGCTGATCGGGCTGCATGGTGAGCCGGGCGTGGCGCAGCCGCCGCTGCAGCAGCACGCGCCAGCGGGCGGCCAGGGCCGACGGCGTCTGACCGTGCAGCTGGGCATCCGCGGCCGTCACGGTGAGCAGCGGCAGTGCTTCCGGGCGCCCCTTGAGGCGGGCCTCCAGCACCGGCGGCCCCTGGTCCGCCTGGGCGACGACCAGCGTGAGGTCCTGGGGCGTGCCGAGCACGTTCCAGGGATCACCCGTGCAGAGCCGATCCGGCCCCCCGAGCACAAGGGTCTCCAGCAGAGACTCGGCCACGGTCTCGCCGCCGCTGCAGAGGGTCTGGGGCCTGTAGAGCAGGCTCAGGTTGCCCTCGATCACCGTGGCCCGCCGCCGGGCATCGGGACTGTCCTGCCCGGGGCCGACCACCGGCGAGGCCACGCTGATGGCCGGAATCCCCAGGATCCGCACCGGTGCCACGTCGTAACTGCCGGCGAGGCGTTCCGGCGGCTCCGCCTGGGCTTCGGGTACCGACGCCGGCGCGCCCGCCCTGGCCGCCGGCAGCAGCAGGCAGCTGAGGGCAAGCAGAAGGGCCAGGAACCACGGCCTGCGCATCGGCATCGGCGAAACGATCAGCGGAACGGGCTGCGGGCACTCTGGTCGGCGTCGGCCCCCACCGATCGCGCCCCGGGTCCGGTCGCGGCTCAGAGCGGCAGGGTGATCGGCGCCACCGGCTCGATCTGCGGGTGCAGGCCACCGCACTGGTTGCTGCGCAGGATCAGGGCGCTGGCGCCGGCCTCCAGGAAGGCCCACACCACCGTCTCGCTGGCCAGCCGCGGCAACAGCAGGCGCCAGCTGCCCAGGCCCCGCAGCAGGTTGTCGAGCGGGCGATCCTCCAGGCTGCTGCCCAGCACCGCGGCGTTGCGCTGCCAGTCGGGCCGCAGTCCGGCGAAGGGCAGCAGCTGGTGGCGCAGGCGCCGCTCCAGCCGCAGCAGCGCCCGCAGGCGCTCGGCCTGCTCCGGATCGGCCTGCTCCCAGGCCCGCAGCGCGGCCGGATCCTGGCGGGCCACCTCCTGCTGCAGGGCGCGGATGGCGGCGAACAGGGCCTGGTTGGAATCCTGGGCGCAGTTGTTGGCCGGGCCCACGAAGGTGGCACCGGTGCCATCGCCCACCCGGTAGCGGGCCATCATCGCCGTGAGCTGATGGTCGAAGCCGTCGAGCGGGGAGCGGCTGTGGTCGCCGATCCGGTAGGAGCCGGTGAAGGGCGGATAGCGCAGCAGGATGTCGGCCACGGGACGGGTGCCGAGCCAGCCCCACTGGCGATCGCCCAGGTAGCGCCAGTCGTCGTGGCGGCCGGCGATCAGGCCTTCGGAGTTGTGGGTGTACACCTGGCGGTAGGCCAGCTGGATCGCCGCTTCACCGGCCAGGGGCTCCGCCACGACCTCGGCAAGGCCATAGGCGAAATGGCCGGCGCAGAGGCCGTGCTGCAGCGCCTGCTCCCGCTGCTCGCCGCCGATGCCACCGAACACGTGCACCACCAGCAACCGGTCGCCGAGCTGCCAGCCCGGCGGCAGGGTGGGGCGCGTTGCCGGAGCCGCTGCCGGGTCGAGCCCCGATGCTGCCGCCGGTGGGGACTGCAGCGACACCAGGGCGCTGAAGGCCGTGCCCGGTTCCAGGGCCGCCCAGATCTCCCGCTTGAGCAGGCGCCGGGCCGCCGTCCGGCCCGTCACGATCCGGTCCGGGAGCAGGCGCCGCAGCCGGTGCGGAATCAGCGACTGCACCACGAACGCCCCGGCCCCATCCGGCACCCCGCTCACCAGCCAGCCCTCGGCATTCAGCCCCGAGCGCTCGATGCCCTCGGCGGTGGCCGGCAGGATCCCCTCGCCGTTGGCGATCGCCGCGGGGAGCCGCAGCTGCAGGTCGGGCTGCGTGCGGAAGGAACCGCGTTGCGGCTCGTAGCTGGCGGCGCTCCAGAGGTCGTCGCCCAGGGGCTGGCGGAACTGCACCAGGGCCAGCGCCAGGCCCGTGGTCTGCACCGGCTCGCTCGCGATCCGCAGCAGGGCGCCATCCTCCAGCGCCTCCACGGGCTCGGGCAGCCGCACCAGCACGTCGTCGTCGGGGCGGCTGCCGGCCAGGGATTCCAGGGGGGAGACCTGGCGCCAGTGGTCGAGCCGCAGCGGGTGCACCAGCCCCTGGCCGGCGCTCCAGCGAGCCTCCGGGCTGAGGTTGACATCCCGCACCAGCGCCGCCAGGCGCGGGTCCTGCCACTCCAGCCGGCAGGTGCGGCCCAGCAGATGCCGCCAGGGCTCAGGGGCCGCGAACACCTCAAAGCCCACCCGGCCGCCGTCGCGCTGCTCCGGGTCCGGCAGCCGCAGGCGTCCGATCCAGCCCGCCAGGGGGCGGAAGCAGGCCGCCGGTGGAGGAGCCGTGTCGCGCCCCACGTCGAGGCGGTGCCAGCCATTGGCCTGGAAGCGATCGACGTTGCTGGTGGCCCGCCGTGGGGAGGCCTGGGCGGGATCCCGGTCCGTGAGGATCGCCGCCACCTGATCCACGGTCTGGTCCATGGCGCTGCGGCCATCGGGCAGCAGGTAGCCGGCATCCATCAGGCCGCCCGGCAGGGCATGGCCCACCGGCCCCAGGGAGCGGATCGTCACCTGGCCCCGCCGCCGGGCCCGGTTCCAGTAGCTGAGCACCTGCCAGCGCCAGCGGCGCGGGAACAGCAGCGGCCCCAGCCGCGCCACCGGATCCCGGTCCCCCAGCAGGTGATAGAGGTGCTCGGCTTCCAGGATGGAGGTGTTGCCCGCGAACACCCCGCCCAGGGAGATCACCTCGATCGGCGCCTGCAGGCTGCGGCGCAGATGCGGCAGCGCCCCCAGGGCGATCTGGCCGCCACCGCTGAACCCCAGCAGGGTCACGGGCGTGCAGCTCTCCAGGGGGTAGCCGTGGGCCAGCAGGCTGTCGGCGATCACCTGGGCCATGCCCTGGTTGTAGATCGGCCCGTAGCGCTGGTCGGTCGACACCGCCACCACGGTGACGTTGCGCAGGTTGATCAGGGCGCCGAGCAGGGCGCGGGGATCCCGCAGCCGCAGGCGATCCACCCAGCGCCAGAAGCCCGCCAGCCAGCTGCCCTCGGTGAGCGGCACGTTGCGCACCGAATAGGGCATCAGCCCCCGCAGGATGGCGACGTCATCCGGCAGGCGCGCCGCCAGACGCCGCAGGAAGTCCTCCCCCTCCGGCAGGGCATCGCCCGAGGCCTGGCCGATGCCGTCGAGGTACACAACGAAGCGACTGATGGGCCGATCGCGCGTCACCGGCGCCGCCAGCGCCCCGGGCGGGGTGCCGGTGTCGAGGGGCTGATCGCCCTCCCAGCCGGCCCACCAGCCCAGGGCCTCCAGCGGGGCGAAGAAGAGGGCGATCAGCACCAGCACCAGGGCGATCAGGCCCAGATCCAGGGCCAGCCCAAAGGAGCGGCGCAGGCCCGCGTAGGCCAGGTGCAGCAGCGCCCCGGTGCCGGGCACCAGCACCAGCCCCACCAGGGCCAGCAGCAGCCAGAGGCGTTGGCGCGGGGAGAGGGGCGGACGGCGCACGGCAGCAGCGGCGTGGGGGGGCGATTCGGGGAGGTGGGCCAGCCGCTAGCGGCGACCGCGCGGACCAGCCCGCAGCAATTCCTGCAGCCGCTCGCCGTCGCTGACGATCGTCACGCCGGCGGCCCAGTCCTGCAGGCGGCGGCCCAGGGCCATCACCGGCTGGCCGGCGCTGCGCTGCAGGGCATGCATCGCCAGCCAGCCACTCACCAGGCACCAGAAGGCGCCCCAGGCCGAGAGGCCGGTGGCGGTCACCAGGCCGAGCACGAACAGCACGGCGGTCCAGAGGGAGAGCAGGGTGAGCCAGGGCACCCCCAGGTAGGGAAGGGCGCCGAGGAAGGCCAGCAGCTGGGGGGTGTGGGCCAGACCCAGGGCCCGCACCACCGCCGCCAGCGGCACGGCAACGCCGAACAGCAGCCGTGCGGCCAGCCAGGTGCTGAGCGCCCACACCAGGAAGCCGCAGCCGAACAGCAGCGCCTCCACCAGCAGGCTGAGGGTGAAGCGCTGGGGCCGCACCCGGTTCACGAACAGCACGAAGGCCTCGGCCACCCCCTGGGACAGGCCCGCCAGCACCGCCACCCAGATCGCCATGGCGGTGCCCGGCGCCACGGCCTCCAGCCGCTGGAAGTCCCCGGGCTGGAAGCTGAAGGCGGCGTGGATCAGCTGGGCAACGCCGGCCATGGCGGGACTCCCCGGACCCCATCGTTGTAGGGGCGGCTTGGGCTGCTGCCTACGGCCCCCGTGCCGCAGGGATAGGCGCCCGCCCCCAGACCCGTGCTGCCTACATTGAGGGCCTTCGCGTTGGGGTTCAGGCCCTGCCGCACGGTCTGCGCCCAACGCTCTGGGCCAAACGCCCCGAGCCGATGCACGCCCTCTCCCTGCCCACCTGGTGGATCCACATCACCTCGGTGCTCGAGTGGGCCCTGGCGATGCTGCTGGTGCAGCGCTGGGGCCAGCGCCGCGGCGAGCCGATCTGGAGCTGGCTGGCCCTGGCGATGCTGCCGGCCCTGGTGAGCGCCATGTGCGCCTGCACCTGGCACCTGTTCGACAACCCCGACGGGCTGCGGGGGCTGGTGACGATCCAGGCCGGCACCACGCTGCTCGGCAACATCGCCCTGGCGGCGGTGGCCTACGTGATCTGGCGCCAGAGCCGCAGCCCCCGCCACGGCGCACCCACGACCATCGCCGGTTCGCAGGCCGCCGCCGTGGCGCCGGCCATCGACACGGCCTCCCCATGAGCGCCGGCACCTTCCTCGACGGGCTGGCCGGCTTCGATCCGGCACCCCTGTTCGTGCTCTCGCTGGTGCCCTATCTGGCCTTCCTGTGGTGGGCCTGGCGCAGCCGCCGCTTCCCGCCGCTGGCGCTCTGGGGCTTCGCCATGACCCTGGTGTTCGTGGCGGCCACGATCGTGGCGGCGGTGCTGGCCCAGGTGAACTACGGCCGCCAGCTGGCCGATGTGGACCACCTGCACGGCGCCGCCGAATCCCTGCTCACCCTGAGCAACCTGCTGGTGCTCGCCGGCTTCAGCCAGGTCGGCAAGCCGGGGCGATGAACCGGCACCACCGTCAGCGCAGGGGCGAGGTCCGGGGCGCTCTGGCGCTGGCGTGGCTTCTGCTGGCCGCGCTACTCGGCGGTCAGCCCGCCGCCACCGCCGCGGAGCCACCGGTGCTGCGGGTGGGGGTGCTGAGCGGGTCCGCCCCCTGCTCCGACCACACGGGCAACCGCTGGAGCGGCAGCGCGGTGGAACTCTGGAACCGGCTGGCGATCGAGGAGGGCCTGCCCTTCGTGTTCGAGGCCCGGGCCAGCGCCAGCAGCCTGCTGGCGGCCACCGCCGCCGGCGAGCTGGATGTGGGCGTGGGCTGCCTGAACGTGACGCCGGAGCGGATCGGCCGCTACCGCTTCAGCCTGCCCTTCCAGGAGACGGGGCTGGCGGTGCTGGTGAAGCGCGACCGGCTGCAGCTGGGCCAGGCCGTGCTGCGCTCGCTGCTGGCGCCGGATCTGCTGCGCCTGCTCGGTGGTTATCTGGCGGCGATCGGCCTGGTGAGCGTGCTGCTGTGGGTGGTGGAGGGCCCGCAGCAGCTGCGGGATGGCCAGGGCCACCGGCGCGGCTTCGCCAAGGTGTTCCAGATCCTGGCCACCGGCCCCGGCACCAACACCATCGCCAGCACCACCCGGGGGCACGGCCTGGTGATCGTGAGCTACCTGGTGCGCATCGTGACCGCCTCGCTGCTGGTGACCTACATCACGATCAACGTGGTGGAGGAGCCCCGGGCCAGCGGCGCCCGTCCGCTCCGCAGCCTGCAGGACCTGGCGGGCCAGCGCGTGGCGGCCCGTCCGGGCAGCGTGAGCAGCGCCAGCCTGGAGCGGATCAACGCCAGTGGCACGGCCGAGCCGATCACGATCGTGCCGTTGCCGCGGGTGCAGGAGTCGCTGCAGCTGCTGGCTGACGACCGCGCCGATGCCGTGCTGGCCGACGACCCACAGCTGGAGTTTCTGCTGCGCCGCTCCGGCAACCGCCAGCTGGAACTGGTGCTGCGCAACCAACAGAGCGAATCCCAGGCCTTTGTGTTCTCGCCGCAGCTGGATCCGGCCACCGAGGCCCGCATCGATCACGCCATCAGCCGCCTGAAGCAGCAGGGCGTGGTCGCGGCCCTGCGCCGGGAGGCGATGAACAAGTCTTAAGCGGGCGGGGTAGCCGGCGGACACTGCCCGGAAGATGGGGCGTCGCCTTGAATCCGATGCTCCCCACCCTGCTGGCTATCGCCCCCGCTGCGGTCACCTGGTCCCCGAAGGTGGGCCTGGTGATGATCATCTCCAACGTGATTGCCATCGCCGTCGGCAAGGCCACGATCCAACAGCCCAATGTGGGCGCCAAGCTCCCCAACGACGCCTTCTTCGGCGGCATGAGCCACGCCTCCCTGCTGGCCACCACCAGCCTGGGCCACATCCTCGGCATCGGCACCATCCTGGGCCTGGCTTCCCGCGGCGTGCTCTGAGCCTGAGCGACAGCTCACCGCACCGCAGGGGCGGGGGTGCACAACCCCCGCCTTTGTCGTTGGCGGCCTTCTGGCTGCAGGCCCTGGGATGACAGCCCTCAGCGACGCCAGCCCAGCAGGTAGGGCAGGGCACGCAGGCCATAGCGCTCGAAGCGGTAGTCGAACAGCAGGGCGGAGAGATCCTCGGCGCTGTGCTGCCGTGCCAGCCCCGCCAGCAGGCCCTCCAGGCGGCGATCGGCCTGGGGCCCCTCCAGGCCGAGCCAGGTGCGGCGCGCCAACCGGCCACTGAGGCTCCAGCGCCAGCCCAGCTCCCGCCGGAGGCGGCGGGGATAGGCAGCCAGCCGCTCCGGCTCGTCCTCGAGGGCCTCCAGCAAGAGCGGCGCCAGCACCCGGGCGCTGGCCATGGCGTGGCGGATGCCCTCGCCCCCCAGCAGGTTGGCGGTGCTCACCGCGTCGCCCAGGCCGATCAGGCGCCCCCGCTGGTGCGCCTCCCGGCGCCGCACCGTGCTGCGGATCAGGCCGCCGTGGCGATCCAGCACCCGCGCTCCGGCCAGGCCCGTGCGCGCCAGGGTCGCCTCCAGCCAGGGCCCCAGGGGGGCCTGGCGCCGACCAGCCTGCGGGGAAGCGCCGGTGCCGGCCGCGTCGTCCTGGAGGCGGCAGACCCCCAGCTTGAGCTGGCCGGGCTGCATCGGAAACACCCAGCCATAGCCCTGGGGCATCCAGTCGCTGCCCAGCAGGAAGGTGAGCTGATCGCTCCACGGCTGCCAGCGCTCCAGCGGCAGCTCCAGCAGCCACTCGGCGCCCAGCCCGCTCACCAACGGATCGGCGCCGTCGGCCGGCGGATCCCCCAGCAGCCCCCGCTGCTGGCCCGTGGCATCCACCACCCAGCGGCTCGTGAGCCAGTGCTCCTCGCCTCCAGGCCCCCGCAGCCGGGTCCGGATCAGCCCGGTGGCAGCCGGCTGCTGCACCGCCAGGGCCCGCCAGCCCAGGGCGATCTGGGCCCCGAAGCCCTGGGCCTGACCCGCCAGCCAGCGGCGCAGGGCCGTGAAGTCCAGCACGGCCCCCAGGGGGCGGTCATCGCTGGCCTGCCAGTGGCGATCGGCCTCACCCGGCCCCAGCAGGCGCCAGCCGCTCCAGCGGTGCGCCACCACCGCGGCGGGGATCTCCAGGCGCTCCAGGGCGGCCAGGGGCAGGGCCGCACTGCTGAAGGCCGCCCGGGCCAGATCGGGCAGGGCCTCCACCACGAGCACGTGAACGCCACGGCGGGCTAGCAGCCGCGCCAGCTCAGCCCCGGCGGGGCCGCAGCCGGCGATCAGCACATCGCAGCGCTCGGGGAGCAGGGCCGGGGTGGCCAGCCTCAGACGCCGACGGGGCGGCGCTTGAGCGCCGAGCCGAAGCGCTGCAGGATCCGATCCGCCATCTGGGGTGGCGTCAGGCCCAGGGCCTGCTTGCTCTGGTCGGGGCTGGCGTGGTCCACCAGCACATCGGGGATGCCGATCCGGAACACGGGCACGAGCACGTCGTGGTCGTTGAGGGCCTCCACCACGGCGGCGCCGAAGCCACCGGCCAGGGCACCCTCCTCCATGGTCACCACCCGGCCGATGCGCCGGGCCAGCGGACCGATCAGCTCCTCATCCAGGGGCCGCAGGAAGCGCGCATTCACCACGGCGGCCCGCACGCCCTGCTCCTGCAGCAGGCCCGCGGTGGCCATGGCCGGACCCACCATGGCCCCGTAGGCCACGATCAGCAGGTCGTCGCCGTCGGTGAGCAGCTCGCCCCGGCCGATCTCCAGGGGTTCCCAGCCTTCCTCCATCAGGGGCACGCCCTCGCCCTCACCGCGGGGGATGCGCAGGGCGCAGGGGCCGCTGTGGTGGATCGAGGTGACCAGCATGCGCTGCAGTTCCGCCTCGTCCTTGGGGGCCATCACCGTGAAATTGGGGATGGCGCGGAAGTAGCTGATGTCGTACTGGCCCTGGTGGGTGGGGCCATCGGCCCCCACGATGCCGGCCCGGTCCATCACGAAGGTCACGGGCAGGTTCTGGATGCCCACGTCGTGGATCAGCTGGTCGAAGGCGCGCTGCAGGAAAGTGCTGTAGATCGCCACCACCGGACGCAGGCCCTCGCAGGCCATGCCGGCCGCCATGGTCACCGCGTGCTGTTCGGCGATGCCCACATCGAAATACTGCTGGGGGCGCGCCTTCTCCAGCAGGTCCAGGCCGGTGCCGGTGGCCATGGCGGCGGTGATGCCCACCACCCGCGGGTCCTGCTCGCAGATGGTCACCAGGGTCTGGCCGAAGACCTTGGAATAGCTGGGGGGCTTGGGCTTGCTGGAGGGGTAGGCCTTGCCGGTGGCCAGGTCGAAGGCGCTCTGGGCGTGGTAGCCCACCTGGTCTTCCTCGGCGAAGGCGTAGCCCTTGCCCTTGGTGGTGGCCACATGCACCAGCACCGGGCCCGGCGTGCTGTGGGCCTGCTCGAAGGTGCGCACCATCTCGGCGATGTTGTGGCCATCGACCGGGCCGATGTAGGTGAAGCCCAGCTCCTCGAACACGGCGCCCAGCTTGGGCACCGCCAGGCGCTTCATGCTCTCCTTGAGGGTCTTGAGCTCGCTCGGCAGCTCGCCGTGCAGGAAGGGGAGGTGCTTGATCGCCTCCTCGGCGTTGTCCTGCAGGAACTGCAGCGGCTTGCTGTGCCGCATGCGGTTCAGGTGGGTCGAGAGGGCCCCCACCGGCGGGCTGATCGACATGTCGTTGTCGTTCAGCACCACCAGCAGGTTGGTCTTGGGCAGGTGGCCGGCGTGGTTGATCGCCTCCAGGGCCATGCCGCCGGTGAGGGCGCCATCGCCGATCACCGCCACGCACTTGAAGTGCTCGCCGCGCTGGTCCCGGGCCAGGGCCATGCCCAGGGCCGCCGAGATCGAGGTGGAGGCGTGGCCGGCGCCGAAATGGTCGAAGCGACTCTCGCAGCGCTTCAGGTAGCCGGCGACGCCGCCCTGCTGGCGCAGGCTGTCGAAGCTGTTGAAGCGGCCGGTCACCAGCTTGTGGGGATAGGCCTGGTGGCCCACGTCCCACACCACCCGGTCCCGGTCAAGGTCGAGGGTCTGGTACAGGGCCAGGGTGAGCTCCACCACCCCCAGGCCGGGGCCCAGGTGGCCGCCGCTGGTGCTCACCACCTCCAGGTGGCGCTCGCGGATCTGCCGGGCGATGCCCTCGAGCTCGGCGGTGCTCAGGCCATGCAGCTGATTCGGATGATTCAGCTCGCTGAGATGCATGCCCCACGCCTTCATTGAAGATCAATCTACGTGCTGTGGCCCTATGGCCGGCGACCGGCGCCCTGCCTCTCAGGCGCTTGGCACACTGGTCCCATCGGTGCGTCGGCAGGGGAGATCGGGATGGGGAGCGGCGATGAGCACCGGGCGCTGGGCCAGGCCAGCCCCCAGGGCGCCGGCGAACCCACCGGCGCGGCCAGCGCGGCCGAAGCGGATCCCGGGGCCGACATGCTGCGGCGGATCCTGCGGGCGCGGGTCTACGACGTGGCGATCGAATCGCCCCTGGACCCGGCCCCCAACCTCTCGCGCCGCCTGGGCAACACCGTGCTGCTCAAGCGGGAGGACCTGCAACCGGTGTTCAGCTTCAAGCTGCGTGGCGCCTACAACAAGATGACGACCCTCACGCCGGCCGAGCTGGAGCGGGGCGTGATCGCCGCCAGCGCCGGCAACCACGCCCAGGGGGTGGCCCTGGGGGCCCAGAAGCTGGGCACCCGGGCGGTGATCGTGATGCCGGTCACCACCCCGGAGATGAAGGTGCGGGCCGTGGCCGCCCGAGGCGCCGAGGTGGTGCTCCACGGCGACAACTACGACGCCGCCTGCGCCGAGGCCACCCGCCTGGCCGAAGAGCGCGGCCTCACCTTCATCCACCCCTTCGACGATCCGGACGTGATCGCCGGCCAGGGCACCATCGGCCTGGAGATCCTGCGCCAGTGCTCCGAGCCGCCCGATGCCATCTACATCGCCGTGGGCGGTGGCGGCCTGATCGCCGGCATCGGCGCCTATGTGAAGGCGCTCTGGCCCCAGGTGGAGATCATCGGTGTGGAGCCCGTGGACGCCGACGCGATGACCCGCTCCCTGGCGGCTGGAGAGCGGGTGCGCCTGGAGCAGGTGGGCCTGTTCGCCGACGGCGTGGCCGTGCGCGAGGTGGGCGTCACCACCTTCGCCCTGGCCCGCCGCAGCGTGGACGCCATGGTGACGGTGGACACCGATGAGATCTGTGCCGCCATCAAGGACGTGTTCGAGGACACCCGCTCGATCCTTGAGCCGGCGGGAGCCCTGGCCGTGGCGGGCATGAAGGCCGATGTGGCCCGCCGGGGCCTCAAGGGCCGCACCCTGGTGGCGGTGGCCTGCGGGGCCAACATGAACTTCGACCGCCTGCGCTTCGTGGCCGAGCGGGCCGAGCTGGGCGAGGAGCGCGAGGCGATGCTGGCGGTGGAGATCCCCGAGCAACCCGGCAGCCTGCGGCGCTTCTGCGGCCTGCTGGGCCAGCGCAGCCTCACCGAATTCAGCTACCGCCTGGCCGATCAGAGCCGGGCCCACATCTTCGTGGGGGTGCAGACCCAGGGGCCCAGCGACACCCGCGAGCTGATCGCCGCGCTGGAGGCCGCCGGATTCCCCTGCCTCGACCTCAGCCACAACGAGCTGGCCAAGCTGCACCTGCGCCACATGGTGGGGGGCCGCCTGCCCGCCGGCGCCGGCGCGGCCGCCGGCAAGGGCCGCGAACTGCTCTACAGCTTCGTGTTCCCGGAGCGGCCCGGGGCGCTGATGGCCTTCGTGACCAGCCTGCATCCCGACTGGAACATCAGCATCTTCCACTACCGCAACCACGGCGCCGACGTGGGCCGGATCGTGGTGGGGGTGCAGGTGCCACCGGCCGAGCTGGAGGCCTGGCAGGCCTTCCTCAAAGGCCTCGACTACGACTTCGTGAACGAGACCGACAACCCGGCCTATCGCCTGTTCCTGGGCGAGCTGGCGGAGCCCCAGCCGGCGCTGGTGGCCGGCACTGCAAGCGTTGGGTAGCGTTTCCCCATCCCCGAGCTGGAGCGAGGCCATGCCCAGCGACGACCAGGCCATGCCCCCCAGCCTGGAGCGGTTGTCGCTGCCGGCCCGCATGGAGGCGATCCTCTACCTCAAGGGCCGGCCCCTCTCCCTGGGCGAACTGGCCGAGATCGCCGGCGTGGAGCGTGATGCCGCCGAGCTGGGGCTGATCACCCTGATGGCCGACTACGCCCACCGCGACACGGCCCTGGAGATCCGCCAGGAGGGCCAGCGCTACAGCCTGCAGCTGCGCGACGGCCTGGCGGATCTGGTGCAGAACCTGCTGCCGGTGGACCTCTCGACCGCCGCCCTGCGCACCCTGGCCACGATCGCCCTCAAGAAGCGGGTGCTCCAGTCGGAGCTGGTGGAGCTGCGCGGCTCCGGCGCCTACGACCACATCAAGGAGCTGCTGGCCCAGAACTTCATCGATCGCAAGCGCCAGAGCGATGGCCGCTCCTTCTGGCTGAGCCTCAGCGAGAAGTTCCACCGCACGTTCGCCGTGAGCACCGAGGAGCTGCTGGCGGCCCGGCGGCCGCCGGCCCCTGGGCCCGAGCCGCTGCGGGCCGCGCCGGAACCGGATCCCGGCCCAGGCGCCCCGACCGGGTCCGGGCCGGGACCCACGGCGGACGACTGGGAGCAGGCCGCCTAGGAACGGCGCTGCATAGAGTTCACAGGAATCCCCCCATCGCCGCCGATCAGCCCATGGAAGCCGTGAGCCTGCTCCTTTCCGTGCTGGGCCGCACCCTGGAGATCTATTCGCTGATCCTGCTGGTGCGGGTGCTGCTGAGCTGGTTCCCCAACCTGGACTGGGGCAACCCGGTGCTCGCCACCGTGAGCTCGATCACCGATCCCTACCTGAATGCCTTCCGTGGCCTGATCCCGCCCATCGGCGGCCTGGACCTCTCCGCGATCGTGGCCTTCCTGGCCCTCAGCCTCGGCCAGCAGCTGCTGGGGGCCGCCAGCATGAGCATGCTGGCCAGCGGCTACTGAGGCGAGGGGCGGCCCGGCGCAGGCCGGGCGCCCTCAGTTCAGCCCCGCCACGTCCTGCTCCAGGGGCAGCAGGTCGTCGTCCACACCGGCCCGGGTGCGCACCGGTGCGTTGAAGCCGCGGGCCTTGACGTTGGAGAAGGTGAAGGGCCCAGGCGTGCCGGCCGGCACCGCCAGCCGCAGGGCAAACGTGGAGCGGCCGGGGGGCACATCGCCGATCGAGCCCACCCGCGAGCGGTTCTGCAGCACCGGCTCGCCGCTTGCATCGAGGATCTGGGCGAACACATCGGTATCCACCACCGGCTTCTTGCCGGGGTTGATCACCGCGCCGCGCAGGGCGTAGCAGCTGGCGCCGCTGGGGCGCCGCAGCTGGGGCTGGGAGCCCACGTCCTCGGCGGGGCAGGGCTCCAGGCTCACCTCGCTCACCACCAGGCTGGCCGCCCAGGCCGGGGCGGCGACCGCCAGCAGGGAGCCGCCACCGAGCAGCAACGCCAGCGCCAGGGGCAGCAGCGCAGACACCAGGGCACCGGACCAGCGCAGCCTGGGCAGCCGCCAGCGCCGGGCCTGACGCGGCCCCCACGACCGCTCCGCTGTCGCCGGCGCTGCCCCTGTCATCGCTGATCGCCACTGCCTGCAATCACGTTACGGGCGGCACGGCTGGCGAGCTTGGCCAGGTTGGCGGCGCCGATCTCCTCCAGCTCGAAGCCGAGCTCACTGGCCAGCTGGGCCACGTACCAGAGCACATCCCCCAGCTCCAGCTTCAGGGCCTCCCGCACCTCCGGCGAGAAGGTGCCGCCGCTGTCGCGCAGCACCTTCTTCACCTTGTCGGCCACTTCACCGGCCTCGCCGCAGAGCCCCAGGGTTGGATAGATGGGATTGCGGCCCACATCCGGATACCTGGCGGTTTCGCGGGCTCCCTGCTGATAGGCATTCAGATCCATTGGGGCAACAGGTTTGGTGGGCCCCGATGGTAAGGTCGGCCCTAACTTTGGCCCCGCCGAATGGCCCTGCCCGATCTCACGCGTCGCACCAAGATCGTGGCCACCATCGGCCCTGCCACGGAATCTCCCGAGAAGCTGCGCGACCTGATCGAGGCCGGCGCCACCACCTTCCGCCTCAACTTCTCCCACGGCGACCACAGCGAGCACGCCGCCCGCATCGCCACCATCCGCCAGGTGGGCCACGAACTGGGCATCGATGTGGGCATCCTGCAGGACCTGCAGGGCCCCAAGATCCGCCTGGGCCGCTTCAAGGATGGCCCGATCACCCTGGCCAAGGGCGATGCCTTCACGCTCACCTCGCGGAACGTGGAGTGCACCCAGGAGATCGCCACCGTCACCTACGACAAGCTGGCCGATGAGGTGCTGCCCTGCAGCCGCATCCTGCTGGATGACGGCCGGGTGGAGATGGTGGTCGACCGGGTCGATCAGGCCCAGCAGACCCTCTACTGCACCGTGACGGTGGGCGGGGTGCTGTCCAACAACAAGGGGGTGAATTTCCCGGACGTGCAGCTCTCGATCCGGGCCCTCACCGACAAGGACCGCACCGACCTGGCCTTCGGCCTCAAGCAGGGCGTGGACTGGGTGGCGCTCAGCTTCGTGCGCAACCCCTCCGACATGCAGGAGATCAGGGAGCTCATCCGCAGCCACGGCTACAACACGCCGGTGGTGGCCAAGATCGAGAAGTTCGAGGCGATCGATCAGATCGACGCGATCCTGCCCCTCTGCGACGGGGTGATGGTGGCCCGCGGCGATCTGGGCGTGGAAATGCCCGCCGAAGAGGTGCCGCTCCTGCAGAAGGAACTGATCCGCAAGGCCAACAACCTGGGCATCCCGGTGATCACCGCCACCCAGATGCTGGATTCGATGGTGAGCTGCCCCCGTCCCACCCGGGCAGAGGTGAGCGACGTGGCCAACGCCATCCTCGACGGCACCGACGCCGTGATGCTCTCCAACGAGAGCGCCGTGGGCGACTTCCCGGTGGAGGCGGTGGCCACCATGAGCCAGATCGCCCGCCGCATCGAGCGCGACTATCCGCGCCGCTCGGTGGAGAGCCACCTCGCCTCCACCATCCCCAACGCCATCAGCCAGGCCGTGAGCGCCATCGCCCGCCAGCTGGAGGCCTCGGCGATCCTCACCCTCACCAAGAGCGGCGCCACCGCGCGCAACGTGAGCAAGTTCCGCCCCTCCACCCCGATCCTGGCGATCACCAGTGAGGTGGATGTGGCCCGGCGGCTGCAGCTGGTGTGGGGCGTGAACACCCTGCTGGTGCACCAGGAGCACTCCGCCACCAGCACCTTCACCATCGCCATGGGCGTGGCCCAGGAGCTGGGGGTGCTCAGCGAGGGCGACCTGGTGGTGCAGACCGCCGGCACCCTGGCCGGGGTGAGCGGCTCCACCGACCTGGTGAAGGTGGGCATCGTGAGCGCCGTGCTGGGCCGGGGCCTGGGCATCGGCAACGGCTCGGTGAGCGGCCGGGTGCGGCTGGCCACCACGGCGGCCGAGGCCGAGGGCCTGGAGAGCGGCGAGATCCTCGTGGTGCGCGACACCGACGCCGACTACCTCGACGCGATCCGCCGGGCCAAGGGGGTGATCGCCGAGGCCGAGGGTCCCGGCAGCCACGCCGCCACCATCGCCCAGAAGCTGGGCGTGCCCGTGATCGTGGGGGTGGCCAACGCCACCGCCGAGCTGCGCCACGGCGAGATGGTAACCCTGGAGCTGCGCGAGGGCGTGGTGCACCGCGGCGCCCGGAACCACACCGTGGCGAGCGCCGGCTCGCTGGCCTGATCCGGATCCGCCAGGATCTCCCAGCCCACCCTCGTCGAGCGGAGCCGCACCTCCATGGCCGCCAAGCTGCCCCTGGGTGAAATCGTGGGGATGGCCCTGCACACCCTGCGCACCAACCGGCTGCGCAGCCTGCTCACGATGCTCGGCATCGTGATCGGCAACGCCTCGGTGATCACCCTGGTGGGTGTGGGCAAGGGCGCCCAGAACCTGGCGGAGGGCCAGCTCAACACCCTCGGCGCCAACGTGCTGTTCGTGGTGCCGGGCAACAACGACACCCGCCGCCAGGGCATCGACTCCCCCAAGACCCTGGTGCTGCAGGACGCGGAGGCCATCGCCGAGCAGGTGCCCAGCGTGCGGCGCGTGGCGCCCCAGATCACGATCAACGCCGTGGTGCAGGCGGGATCCCGCAGCCAGAGCAGCTCGGTGTCGGGCATCACGCCCGACTTTCTGACGGTGCGGCGCTTCGAGGTGGCCCAGGGCCGCTTCTTCAACCAGCGCGATCTGGACTCGGCCCGCAACGTGGCGGTGGTGGGACCGGATCTGGCCACGAAGCTGCAGCCGGTGGGCTCGATCCTGGGCCGCAACCTGCGCATCCGCGACCAGAGCTTCGAGGTGATCGGCGTGCTGCTGCCCAAGGGGGCCGTTTTCGGCTCCAACCAGGACGAGATCGCCTACATCCCGCTCACCACGATGGTGAGCAAGCTGAGCGGCCGCGATCCCACCTACGGGGTGAGCCTCAGCTTCATCAGCGTGGAGGCCCGCGACGAGGCCAGCACCGGGGCCGCCAAGTTCCAGATCACCAACCTGCTGCGCCAGCGCCACCGCATCCTGCGGGACGACGACTTCGCCGTGCGCTCCCAGAAGGACGCCCTCTCGATCGTGGGCACGATCACCGGGGGCCTCACCCTGATGCTTGCCGCCATCGGCGCCATCTCCCTGCTGGTGGGCGGGATCGGCATCATGAACATCATGTTGGTGTCGGTGAGTGAGCGCACCGAGGAGATCGGCCTGCGCAAGGCCGTGGGTGCCCGCAGCAGCGACGTGCTGGCCCAGTTCCTGGTGGAGTCGCTGGTGCTGGCCAGCCTGGGGGGGGTGATCGGCAGCGCCCTGGGGCTCTCGGCGATCACGGCGGTGGCCCGCTTCACCCCCCTGCCCGCCGCCATCGGCGCCGACAGCGTGCTGATCACGGTGGGGCTCTCAGGCTCAATCGGCCTGATCTTCGGGGTGCTGCCGGCGCGCCGGGCCGCCCGCCTGGATCCGATCGCCGCCCTGCGCAGCCTCTGAACCGCCGGTCCCCCCGCCCAGGCGCCGGACCCGATGGGCCGGCCGATCCCCAAAGAAACCCTTAAGAACGCGAATCCGTGTCGAAAGCCACCAACTGCCTTGGGCGGCGGTGGCTTGATGGATCCTGAACTTGAGGTATGGACTCTTGGGCCTGTTCTCCTGCGGCTACCGCAATGGCAGCGATCGGATGGTGATCGTGCGTTGCCTCGGCCCCGAGGAGTTCTTCCTCGAGCGGGTGGTGTTCCCGTTCGAGCTGCTGAGCTTCCTGGCACCGCGCGACGCGGTGGTGGAGATCTGGACCCACGGCCTCGGGGGAGCCGAGCTGGTGGAGAGCCTCAGCGCAGCGGACCTGGCCATGGATCAGGAGCTGGATCCCGAGCCTGAGGCGATCCCGGAGCCGGACGCCCAGCCGGAGGGAATCGCCAAGGCCAGGGCGGGACGCGGCGGGGAATCCGGCGGCCTCGGGCTGGCGCCGGAGCCCGCGGCCTGCCGCTCGCTGGAGCCTGTCCGCTGGCTGCACGCCGGCTGAGCCCACAGACGGCCCAGAATGGGAGGGATCAAGTGATCGCGAGCTCCCGCCCCGGCTGACGGGAGCTTTACACTTGTTAAACATCCCTCAGGATTCCGTCCCCGCCATGAATCAGCGCTGGCGCACCATCGCCCTCTGGGTCCTCCCGATCGGCGTCGCGTTGTTCCTCGGCTGGCAGGTGCTCGGCAGCGGCCCCAACCGCATCGGCCCCAGCGGCCCCACCGTGGCACCCCGCAACACCGCCGTGGCCCGCATGAGCTACGGCCGCTTCCTCGACTACGTCGAAGCGGGCCGCGTCACGGCGGTGGATGTGTTCGATGGCGGCCGCAGCGCCGTGATCGAGGCGGTGGATCCTGACCTCGACAACCGCGTGCAGCGCCTGCGGGTGGACCTGCCCGGCCTGGCCCCCGAGCTCGTGAACAAGCTGAAGGCCGAGGGCATCAGCTTCGACATTCACCCGCCCCGCACCAGCCCGCCGGTGCTCGGCCTGCTCGGCAATCTGCTGTTCCCGCTGCTGCTGATCGGCGCCCTGGTCTTCCTGGCCCGCCGCGGCAATGGCATGCCCGGCGGCCCCGGCCAGGCGATGGCCTTCGGCAAGACCAAGGCCCGCTTCGCCATGGAGGCCGAAACCGGCGTCAAGTTCGACGACGTGGCCGGCGTGGAGGAGGCCAAGCAGGACCTCCAGGAGGTGGTGACCTTCCTCAAGACCCCCGAGCGCTTCACCGCCGTGGGCGCCAAGATTCCCAAGGGCGTGCTGCTGGTGGGCCCCCCCGGCACCGGCAAGACGCTGCTGGCCAAGGCCATCGCCGGTGAAGCGGGCGTGCCCTTCTTCTCCCTCTCGGGTTCCGAGTTCGTGGAGATGTTCGTGGGCGTCGGCGCCAGCCGCGTGCGCGACCTGTTCAAGCGGGCCAAGGAGAACAGCCCCTGCCTGATCTTCATCGACGAGATCGACGCCGTGGGCCGTCAGCGCGGCGCCGGTGTGGGCGGCGGCAACGACGAGCGGGAGCAGACCCTCAACCAACTCCTGACGGAGATGGACGGCTTCGAGGGCAACAGCGGCATCATCATCATCGCCGCCACCAACCGGGCCGACGTGCTCGATTCGGCGCTGCTGCGTCCCGGCCGTTTTGATCGCCAGGTGATGGTGGATGTGCCCGACATCAAGGGCCGCCTCTCGATCCTCAACGTGCACGCCCGCGACAAGAAACTGGCCACGGACGTGAGCCTGGAGGCCATCGCCCGCCGCACCCCCGGCTTCTCCGGCGCCGACCTGGCCAACCTGCTGAATGAGGCGGCGATCCTCACCGCCCGCCGCCGCAAGGAGGCCACCACCCTGGCCGAGATCGACGATGCGGTGGACCGGATCATCGCCGGCATGGAGGGCAAGCCCCTCACCGACGGCCGCAGCAAGCGCCTGATCGCGTACCACGAAGTGGGCCATGCCCTGGTGGGCACCCTGGTGAAGGCCCACGACCCGGTGCAGAAGGTGACGCTGGTGCCCCGGGGCCAGGCCCAGGGTTTGACCTGGTTCTCCCCCGATGAGGAGCAGATGCTGGTGAGCCGCGCCCAGCTGCGGGCCCGGATCATGGGCGCCCTGGGCGGCCGCGCCGCCGAGGATGTGGTGTTCGGACACGCCGAGGTGACCACGGGCGCCGGCGGCGACATCCAGCAGGTGGCCTCGATCGCCCGCCAGATGGTGACCCGCTTCGGCATGAGCGACCTGGGCCAGGTGTCGTTCGAGGCCGGCAACCAGGAGGTGTTCCTGGGCCGCGACCTGATGACCCGCAGCGATGGCTCCGACCGCCTGGCCAGCAAGATCGATGGGGCCGTGCGCGAGATGGTGCAGAACTGCTACGCCGAGACCGTGAAGCTGGTGGCCGACCACCGCGCCTGCATGGACCGGGTGGTGGAGCTGCTGATCGAGAAGGAGAGCCTGGATGGCGACGAGTTCCGCGCCATCGTTAGCGAATTCGCCACGATCCCTGAGAAGGAGCGCTTCTCGCCCTTCCTGGCCGACGCCGAGCCCACGACGGCCCCCGAACCGGCGACGGCCGGCTGAGCCGGAACCACACCGCCAGGCGGCTGAGGCCGCCTGACGCCAAAGCCCCCTGGACCCGCGATGGGTTCAGGGGGCTTCAGCGTTGATGGCGGCAGCGATCGGAGCAGTAGATCACCTCCTCCCACACCGCCTTCCACTTCCGGCGCCACACAAAAGGCCTGCCGCAGACCGGGCAGACCTTGGAGGGGCGCTGGCTGGGGGGCAGGCCCTTGCCGCCGGGACGGGCATCCGGCTTGCCGCGACCGCGTGCCACGGGAGCCGGCTCAGACGGGGTGGCTCAGACGGGGCGGACGGGGCGCTTGTCGATCACCTTGTCGATCAGGCCATACTCCACGGCTTCGGCCGGCGACATGAAGAAGTCGCGGTCGGTGTCCTCCTCGATGCGGGTCAGGGGCTGGCCGGTGCGGTCGGACAGTTCCTGGTTGAGCTTCTTCTTGAGGTAGAGGATCTCGTCGGCCTGGATGCGGATGTCGCTGGCCTGGCCCCGGGCGCCGCCCAGGGGCTGGTGGATCATGATCCGCGAGTGGGTGAGGCTGCTGCGCTTGCCCTTGGTGCCGGCGGCGAGCAGGAAGGCGCCCATGGAGGCGGCCAGTCCCAGGCACACGGTCTGCACATCGGGCTTGATGTGCTGCATCGTGTCGAAGATGCCGAGGCCGTCGTAGACGGAACCGCCGGGAGAGTTGATGTAGAGGAAGATGTCCTTCTCAGGGTCTTCCGCTTCCAGGAACAGCAGCTGCGCCACCACCCGGTTGGCGGATTCGGAGGTCACCGGCTCCCCAAGAAAGATGATGCGTTCGCGCAGCAGCCGCGAATAGATGTCGAACGCGCGCTCTCCCCGGCCCGACTCTTCGATCACGATCGGGATCACGGACACAGACGGGACAGCAGCTGAAGCCGATCCTACTGAGCCCGGCCGCGGCACGAGCGGTGCCAGCGGCTGCAGCGCTAAGGTCCGAGGACCCTTGGATCCTTCAGCGTGGGCGCCTGTCTCACCGTCGCCGACAGCAAGCGCGCCTTCCACCAGGCCTTTCCGCATGTGATCGCGCCGCTCTACCGCCGGCTCGTGGATGAGCTGCTGGTGGAGCTGCACCTGCTCAGCCACCAGAAGGGCTTCCGCGCCGATGGCCTGTTCGCCGTGGGACTCACCCAGGTGTTCGACAGCCTCTCGCGCGGCTACCGCCCGGAGGACCAGAAGGAGCCCCTGTTCCAGGCCCTCTGCAGCGCCACCGGCTACGAGGCAGGTGAGCTGCGTCGCCAGGCGGCCCAGGCGATCGAGGCCGTGGGCCACCACAGCTTCGACGAGGTGAGCGGCTGGCTGACCAACCGGGGCGAGGGTGCTCCGGCCCCGATCGCCGAGCTGCTCGGCCAGGTGCAGCGCAGCGACTTCCACTACTCCCGTCTCGTGGCCGTGGGGCTGCTGAGCCTGCTGCAGCGGGCCCAGGGGGCCGATGGGCTCGAGCCCCAGGCCCTGCGGGAAGCCGCCCACGGCATCGGCGAGGCGATGGGCCTGCTCAAGGAGCGGGTCGACAAGGACCTGGCCCTCTACGCCGCCAACATCGAGAAGCTGGCCCAGGCCGTGGAGCTGATGGAGGAAACCCTGGCGGCCGAGCGCCGCCGCCGCCAGCGCCAGGAGGAGGGCGCCAGCGCCACCCCGCCCGCCGCCGAAGCCACCGCTCCCGAGCCCGCTCCGGCCGGCGACACCTCCGCCCAGGCCGGCTGAGCCCTAGGCCGGCCCCCAGAGCGGGCCAGCTCCAGTTGGGGCGCCTAGCGGCCCAGCTCCAGGCGCCCCGCCAGACCGAGCTGCGGGCCCTGGGAGCCACGTCGATCGGCCGGGGCACTGAGGCCCAGCAGCTCCACCTGGGAGGCCCGCCGCACCAGGGGGGGCAGCGCCTCAGGCAGCAGCCCCAGCCGCGCCAGGGCGGCGGGCCGGAGCCGCAGCGTCAGGTCCGCCGAGGATCCCCCTGGCGCCACCACCGCGGATCCGGGATCAGCCCCCTGGGCTGCCTGCCCGGCCGATGCGCCCGACACGGCCGGGGCCGGACCCAGGGAGAGCAGCAGCCGCGGAACCTGGGCGGAGCCGCCGCCGCGGGGGAGGCTCCAGCGCCAGCCGCCCACCACCGTGCCGTCCTCCCGCTGCCAGGTGCTCAACGGCAGGCTGGTGGCCGGGCCGGGCCGCTGCAGCTGCTGACCCGACCCCCCGGACTCCTGCTCCATCAGGCCCTGGTCGAGCAGGGCCTTGCGGGTGCGGGCCAGCACCTCCAGCCAGGGGCCACGGTCGGGACCAACGGCCAGCTCGAGCTCCAGGCCCGCCTGGAAGGGGCCGGTGGGCTGCTCCCGCAGCCGCAGACGGAAGGGGGTGCGCTGCAGCAGCGGCAGCTCGGCCGGGCCGAGGCCATAGCGCTGGGCCAGGGGCTGGCGCAGCAGCTGGCTGGCGAGCAGGCCCTGGATGAGCAGTCCGAGGCGACGGCCCTCCAGCTCCAGCACCACGGGGCCCGCCAGCGCCTGGCCCGGCCCCAGGGCGGGCACGGGAGGCGCGGCGCTGAGCAGGCCGGCGGTGCCGCTGGCCTCGCCCTGCCAGATCAGGGAGCCGCCGCGGCTGTCGAGGCCGAGGCAGCCCTGCTGCAGCGCCAGCGCCAGGGGCGCCAGGGGGCCGAGCATCTGGCCCAGGGCCGCCCCGTTCCAGAGCACGGACTCCCGCTGGCCCAGCAGGGCGATACAGCGCTGCTCCAGACCCTGGGGCGCCCGCTGGCGCACCCGCAGCTGCTGCTGCAGCAACTGCAGGGCCAAGGGGTCGGGGGCCACGACCACCAGGTCGTCGAGGCGCAGGGCCTGGGCCGGCAGGGGCGATGTGGGCCGGGGCGCCACGAGCTCGGCCGGCAGCACCAGGTAGGCCCCCGCATCGGCATGGGCGCCCCAGAACTGCCACCAGAGCCGCGGCTGGCGCTGCCAGAGCTGCTGGGCCCGCGCCGCCCCCAGCCGCTGGCTCCACAGCTCCGGCAGGGGCTGGCCGCTGGCGGTTCCGAAGCTCTGCAGCAGGGCGGCCGAGCTCAGCAGGCGCTGCAGGCCGGCGGCGTTGCTGCGGGGCTGGCGGCGTAGGCCGATCAGGGGCAGCAGCAGCAGCAGGGCCAGGGCCAGGCCGGTGACGGGCAGCGGCAGCCGCAGCAGGGCCGCCCGCAGCTGGGGGCCGAGGGGCCTGGGCAGAGCAAGGCTCACGCCGGGGCTCCGTAGAGGGTGGTGCGGCGGCGCACCGGACGGCCCAGCTGGTGGGCGGCGGCCTCCAGCTGCTCCGCAGTCTGGGCGGTGCCGCCACGGGCTCCGGCCATGCTGGTGATCGACTCCTCCATCAGGGTGCCACCCAGGTCGTTGCAGCCCCAGCGCAGGGCCTCGCGGGCGCCGGCGAGGGTGAGCTTGACCCAGCTGGGCTGATGGTTCACGAACCAGCTGCCGAGCAACAGCCGCGCCTGGGCCGTGAGCTGCAACATCGCCTGCAGGTCGGGCTGGTCGCGCCCCACCCGCTGCCGCAGCGGCGCGGGGGCCTGGGCGCCCACAAAGGGAAGCAGCACGAACTCGGAGAAGCCACGGCGGGAATGCTGCCAGGCGTGCTGCTGCAGGGCCACCAGGGTGAGCAGGTGGGCCGCCAGATCGGCCGGCTGCTCGATGTGGCCGGCCATCAGCGTGGCGGTGCTGGCCACACCGGCGCGGTGCAGCTCGAGCACCACGGCGCACCAGGCCCGGGCGCTGAGCTTTTCGGGGCAGAGCCGCTGCCGCACCCGCTCACTCAGCACCTCGGCCGCGGTGCCCGGCACCGACCCCAGCCCGGCGGCCTGCAGCTCGGCGATCACCCGCTGCAGGGGCAGGCCGTCCTGCTCGGCGATGAACAGCAGCTCCTGGGGGGAGAAGGCGTGCAGGTGGATGCCGGGGGCGGCCTCCAGGCAGGCCTCCAGCAGCTGGCGGTAGTAGGCCAGGGCGCTGCCGCCCAGCCGGGCCTCGGGGTTGAGACCACCCTGCAGACACAGCTCGGTGGCGCCGATGGCCTGGGCCTGGCGGGCGCGCTCCTGGAGCAGCTCCAGGGGGTGCCAGTAGGCGCCGGCTTCACCGGCGTCGCGGCGGAAGGCGCAAAAGCCGCAGTGCTTCTGGCAGTGGTTGGTGAAGTTGAGGTTGCGGTTCACCACGTAGGTGACCGTGTCACCGACCAGGGCCTGGCGACGGCGATCGGCCAGCTGGCGCAGGCTGGACGCGGCGGCGGGCTGGGCGCCGGGAGCGCCCGTGGGCTCGACGCCGGCCTCAGCGGAGGCGTGGACCGGCCAGGTCAGCAGCTCGAGGGCCAACGGTGCTGCCTGACTGGGGTCTGCCGGTTCGGCACGCCGCGGATCCAGCCGCTGATCCAACCGCTCCACCAGGCTCTGCAGCCCAGCCTGAGCGTGTGCATCGGCGTCAGCATCGCCGGGATCCTGCGGCCCCTGCACCGGCCTGGCCCCCCGC
>NZ_JAGQBX010000080.1 GCF_024345855.1 Synechococcus sp. GreenBA-s
GTGAGCCCGTGGGCTGGCTGCGACTGCGCACCTGGCCGACACAGACGGATGCGGTGCTGGATCTGCTGGCCCGGCAGTACCTGCTGCTCGGCGCGCTGGCGGCGGCCCTGCTGGGCACCGTTCTCGGCAGCGGGTACCGGCAGATCCGCCGGCAGGCCGAGCAACGGGAACACCGACTGCACGAGGAGAAGGCCGAGCTGGAGCGCAAGGCCCTCACGGATCACCTCACCGGCGTCTACAACCGGCGCGGCCTGGAGCTGGAACTGCTGCGCACCCTGGAGAACCCGGAGCGCCGTCGCCAGGCCCAGCTGGCCGTCTGCATGATCGACCTGGATGATTTCAAGCCGGTGAATGATGTCTACGGCCATGCCATCGGCGATCAGCTTCTCCAGGCCGTGTGCCGTCGGCTGCGCGGCATCCTGCGGGACGGGGATCTGCTGGGGCGGTTCGGCGGCGATGAGTTCATCGTTGTGTTCCAGCACTGTGGAGATGCAGCACTGGCGCTCCAGCTGGCCAGGAGGATCACCACGGGGCTGAGCACCACCTTCCGCATCGAAGACCTGCAGGTGCGCATCGGCGCCAGTGTGGGGGTCGCCCTGGATGCCGATGCTCCGGAAGACTCCCTGGCCGCCCTGCTGGAGCGGGCCGACCAGGTGATGTATCAGGCCAAGGAGACGGCCAAGGGCCATGTGGCCCTGGCGCCGGGCTCCAGGACCCTGGACTCTTCCCGCGTGTCCGACCGGGTGGACGGGCTTCCCCATTGAGTGCACCGGCGTCCGTGGCGGCCAGCCCTGACGGGAACCTCGGGCCATCCGCATGGCCACCGTCCCGGTGGGCCCCCGATGGGGAGTGGCTGACGGCCAGGGCTCCGCTCCTGCGCCAGCAGCTGCTGGGCTGGTGGGAGGTGCAAGGCCGGCGCAGCGCGGAGCAGAAGCCCTGGATGGTCACCGCCGACGGTCGCTGGCCTGAGTCCGGCGAGGACCTCTGCTGTCTTGGCGCCTGGGTTGCGGAGGTGATGCTGCAGCAGACCCAGTTGCAGGTGGTACTTCCCTACTGGCGGCGCTGGATCGCGGCCTTCCCGAGCCTCGAGGCCCTGGCCGAGGCCGAGGAGCACGACGTGCTGCTGCACTGGCAGGGCCTCGGCTACTACGCCCGGGCCCGGCGGCTGCACCGGGGGGCGCGGCAACTGCTGGAGTCCGCGGGATCCGCCGCCGCAGGGGCGCCGGCCGATCCGTTCCCCCGCACGCTGGAGGCCTGGCTGGCGCTGCCGGGCATCGGCCGCAGCACCGCCGGCGGCATCCTCTCCTCGGCCTTCGACCTGCCCCAGCCGATCCTGGATGGCAACGTGAAGCGGGTGCTGGCGCGGCTGATCGCGAGCCCCCGGCCGCCGGCGCGGCAGCTCGCCGGGTTCTGGCGGCTGAGCGAGCAGCTGCTCGATCCGCGGCGGCCCCGGGAGTTCAACCAGGCGCTGATGGACCTGGGCGCCACCGTCTGCACGCCCCGTCAACCGCGCTGCAGCGCCTGTCCCTGGCAGGGGAGCTGCGCTGCCTACGCTGCCGGCGATCCCGCCCGCTATCCCGTGAAGGACGCCAGCAAGCCCCTGCCCTTCCAGGTGATCGGTGTGGGGGTGGTGCTCGATGGCGACGGCCAGGTGCTGATCGACCAGCGGCTCAACGAGGGCCTGCTCGGCGGCCTGTGGGAATTTCCCGGCGGCAAGCAGGAACCGGGCGAGGCGATTGAGGCCACCATTGCCCGCGAGCTGGCGGAGGAGCTGGCGATCGAGGCGTCGGTGGGGGAGGAGCTGATCACCCTGGAGCACGCCTACAGCCACAAACGTCTGCGCTTTGTGGTGCACCTCTGCCGCTGGATCTCCGGGGAGCCCCAGCCCCTGGCCAGTCAGCAGGTGCGTTGGGTGCGGCCGGAGCAGCTTGCCGACTACCCCTTCCCGGCAGCCAATGGGCGGATCATTGCGGCGTTGCTGGAGCGGTTGGGCGCAGAGGCGGCGGCAGCTCCTTAAGGCCACGGCGCTCCAGCCCGGCACGCAGCCGATCGCCCATCTGCTGGGCGGTGAGGGGCCTGTCGAAGAAATAGCCCTGATACGTATCGCATCCCAGTGTTTGCAGCAGCTGCCACTGGGCCTCGTTCTCCACGCCTTCGGCCACAGTCTTTAGCCCGAGTTGGCGGGCAATGAGCAGCACGCCCTGCACCAACTGCAGATCGGTTGTGCTATCTGGGAGCCTCTGGACAAAGCTCTTATCGACCTTGACTACCTGCACTGGGAAGGTCTGCAGCAGCTGTAGGGAGGAGTAGCCCGTGCCGAAGTCGTCGATCCCGAGCCGAAACCCGCCGGCCACCACTTCTTCCAGTTGCTGGAGCGCCATCGTCCTGTTGCGCAGAACGGCTGTTTCGGTGATCTCCAATTCAATCTGATCGGGATTGATGCTATGGCGCCGGCAGGTGGCCAGCAGCAGCTTCCCCACCGACGGCTCCTCAGCTGTCGGTTCGAGTTGCACCGACGACAGATTGATCGCCAGCCGCGGCGGTTGCAACCCCTCCTGACGCCAGCGGTCCAATTGGGAACAGGCCGTGTCCAGCACCCACTGACTCAGGCGACGGATCTGACCGGTTTGCTCCGCGATCGGGATGAAGACATCGGGTCCAATGCTGCGGCCGTCTGGCTGCGGCCAGCGCAGTAGAACTTCCGCGCCGATCCAGTCACCGTGGCAATCCACCTGGGGTTGATAGGCCAGCTGGAAGCCCCCGCGTTCGATCGCCAGGTCGAGGTCTCTCTCCAGGTGCAGACGCCACTCGATCGCCTGGCTGAACGCCTCTGAGTAGAGGCAATAGCCGGCCTGGCCCCGCTGCTTCGCCTCCATGAGGGCGGTATTGGCCTGTTGCAGCAATGTCCTGGCACAGGTGACTCCACTGGGATTCAGGGAAGCACCACCGCTGACGGTGAGCCGCAAGGGCAGCTCAAGGCGCTCGGCAAACCCGCGTTGGATCGTTTCCTGAAACCGCCGGACAGCCGCTTCCGCCTCGGTGGCCAGATCGCTGGCAGCGGCAGCGCTGGGATTATCGGACCCTTGTCGGTTTGGGTGCAGAATCACCAGGAATTCATCGGCCTCCAGGCGGGCCAGCCAGGCCCCGGCGGGCAGCTGCTGGCGCAATATGGCGGCCGCCTGCTGGATGACGGCATCCCCGGAGGCCTGGCCGAAGCTGTCGTTGATCGATTGAAAGCGATCCAGATCCAGATTGATCACGGCCAGATCAGGAGCCGGTTCACGATCGAGGACACCTTGTAACCATTGCTCGGAGGCCAGTCGGTTAGGCAGTGTGGTGAGTTTGTCTTCCAGGAGGAGTTGCATGACCTCCGTGAGCTCCGTCATCACGCCTTCGGTGATGACAAGCCCATTCTCGTGGCGATAGATCCTTGAGCGGACCTCGTGCCAGCCCCAATCGCCTTGTGGTTTTCGTGCTCGGAAGCGTTGGCTGGAGAAGGATGGAACCGCGCCTGGGTCAATCCCGTTGTGGCAGCTCTGGTAATGGACCTGGATGTAGGAGACCATCTCAGCCTGGTCGTCGGGGTGGACCTGGCTGACCATTTCGGTCAGGAAAGCTTCTGCAGATCCTGTGGCCCAGACCTCAGCGGACGTGAACTTGGTGAAGCAGGCATCGCCACTGGTTCGATTGTAGGTACGCATCGCCTCTCCTTCTGGGAAGAGGGCAAAATTGAAAATATCGACGCCGGCCTCGGTCGTGCTCCGGATGAGCTGGATGGCACGATTTTTCTCGGTATCCAAGGTGTGTTTGTACGGGCCATCCTGATCGGCCCGGCGGAGCATTGCCGCATCGCCCGGCCACGGGGTACCCATTATGCGGTATGCAGCCGGCTCTGTCTCGTTGCCGCGCTGTCGGAGTGGCTGCAGGCTGAACGCAGTTCCGATCCGTCTGGATGGTCGCCCGCACCCTGTCTTCGGCCATCCCCTCCGCGGTTCAGCGTCCCCAGGTGATCTGCCTGGGGGAGGCCCTGCTGGATCGGCTGGGGCCGCCGGGGGGCGATCCGGCCAGCGCGCCGCCGTCGCAACGGGATGATCGCTTGGGGGGAGCCCCGGCCAACGTGGCCTGCGGCCTGGCACGGCTGGGTACTCCCTGCGCCTTTGTGGGGCGGCTCGGCCTGGATGCCATCGGCGAGGCCTTCACGGCCCTGTTGGCGGATCGGGGGGTGAACCTCTCGGCCCTGCAGTGGGATCAGCAGCGGCCCACCCGCATCGTGCTGGTGCAGCGCGACAGCAGCGGCGAGCGCCGCTTTGGTGGCTTTGCGGGCGATCGGGGGGCCGGTTTTGCCGACCAGGCCCTGGAGGCCGCTGCCCTGGCTGAACCGCTGGCCGCCTTGCTGAGCGGGGCCCAGTGGCTGCTGGTGGGCACGATTCCCCTGGCCAGCCCCGTCTCGGCCGAGGCCCTGCAGCTGGCGCTCGACCGGGCGGCCGGCTGCGGCGTGGCCCTGGCGGTGGATGTGAACTGGCGCCCCACCTTCTGGGATGCCCAGGCTCCGGGGGATGCGGGGCCCACGGCAGCGGCCCTGGCGGCGATGCAACCCTTATTGGAGCGGGCCGCACTGCTCAAACTGGCCGCGGAGGAGGCCGAGTGGCTGTTTGCCACGCGGGATCCCGCCGCCATCCGCGCCGCCCTGCCCCAGCGGCCCGCCGTGGTGGTGACGGATGGCGGCGCCCCCCTGCACTGGTGCCTGGGGGGGCAGACCGGTGCGCTGCCGGCGCCGGCGCTGGCGGTGCCGGTGCTGGACAGTACCGGTGCCGGGGATGCCTTCCTGGCGGGACTGTTGCATGGCCTCTGCCGGCGGCCGGCCTTGCGGCAGGAGGCCACCGCCGAGCCGGGGGCGGTGGAGGAGCTGATGGTCTTTGCCATGGCCTGTGGCGCGCTGGTGTGCCTGGGGGCCGGGGCGATCGATCCCCAGCCCACGGCGGAGCAGGTGCACGCTTTCCTGGCGGATCAGGGCCGGGGGCTGCCCCAGCGCCAGGCCTGAGCCGTTCCCTCAGAGCCGCTGGATCGTGGCCCGCCGGCCCGCCTCCGGACGGTCCGGCTGCGCCAGGGCCAGCGCCACCCGCCAGGCCCCGGCGGGCACGAAGCTCAGTCGGCTCGGCCACTCCACCGCCAGCAGGGCCCCCAGGGCGGCGGCCTCCTCCTCCTCCTGGGCGAACAGCTCATCGGCCGCGGCCGGCTGCTCCAGCCGGTAGAGGTCCAGGTGCACCAGGGCTGTGGGCCCACCCGCCCGCCGGCCCGCGTAGTGCTGGGCCAGGGCGAAGGTCGGGCTGGTGATCGGCTCGTCGATGCCGAGAGCCTCGGCCAGTCCCTGCACCAGGCAGGTCTTGCCGGCCCCCAGATCGCCCTCCAGCAGCAGGATCGGTGGTGAGACCGACGCAGACGGGCCCGCGGCCGCGACGCTGCTTGCATCGCTGGCGTCTCCGGGGTGCTGGTGGTCTCCCACCGTTGGCAGCAGCAGCCTGGCCAGCTCCACGCCAAGGGCCCGGGTGGCGGCCGCATCGGCCAGAACACGCTCGCTGGGCTGGATCACGCTATTCGGGAGCACGCCTGTAGATTTCAACCCACGCGAGCCCGAAGCCTCGGCGTCTCCGCAGATATTTCCCATCCACGCCCTCCCAGCCGGGAGCGAGCTGTTTTTCAGGAGTCGACAACCCATGGTGGCAACACCCGCTGCACCCACGCTGCAGACCACGTCGTCGTACGTGATCGCCGACCTCGGCTTGGCCGAGTTCGGCCGCAAGGAGATTGCGATCGCCGAAACCGAGATGCCCGGCCTGATGGCCCTGCGGGCGAAGTTCGGCACCGAGCAGCCCCTTAAGGGCGCCCGCATCGCGGGTTCCCTGCACATGACGATCCAGACCGCCGTTCTGATCGACACCTTGGTGGCCCTCGGCGCCGAAGTGCGCTGGGCCTCCTGCAACATCTTCTCCACCCAGGACCACGCCGCCGCGGCCATTGCGGCCGCCGACGTGCCCGTGTTCGCCTACAAGGGCGAAACCCTGGATGAGTACTGGGCCTTCACCCACCGCATCCTCGAGTGGGGCGATGGCGGCACGCCCAACATGATCCTCGACGACGGCGGCGACGCCACCGGTCTGGTGATCCTGGGCACCAAGGCCGAGCAGGATCTCTCCGTGCTCGACAACCCCTCCAACGAGGAGGAGACCGCCCTCTTCAACTCCATCCGCCAGAAGCTGGCGGCCCAGCCCGGCTTCTACTCCCGCATCCACGCCAACATCCAGGGCGTCACCGAGGAGACCACCACCGGCGTGGCCCGTCTGTATCAGCTGCAGAAGAGCGGCGAGCTGCCCTTCCCGGCGATCAACGTCAACGACTCGGTCACCAAGAGCAAGTTCGACAACCTCTACGGCTGCCGCGAATCGCTCGTCGACAGCATCAAGCGCGCCACCGATGTGATGGTGGCCGGCAAGGTGGCCCTGGTGCTGGGCTATGGCGATGTGGGCAAGGGCTCGGCCCAGTCACTGCGGGGCCTCGGCGCCACCGTGATGATCGCCGAGATCGATCCGATCTGCGCCCTGCAGGCCGCCATGGAGGGCTACCGGGTGGTGCGCCTCGACGACGTGGTGGGCGATGTGGACATTTTTGTGACGGCCACCGGTAACTTCCGGGTGATCCGCCACGAGCACCTGATCCAGATGAAGGATCAGGCGATCGTCTGCAACATCGGCCACTTCGACAACGAGATCGATGTGGCGTCGCTCAAGCAGTACCCCTGGGACAATATCAAGCCCCAGGTGGATCACATCCTGCTGCCCTCCGGCAACAAGATCATCCTGCTGGCCGAGGGTCGGCTGGTGAACCTGGGCTGCGCCACCGGCCACCCCAGCTTCGTGATGAGCAACTCCTTCACCAACCAGGTGCTGGCCCAGATCGAGCTGTTCACCAAGGGTGAGCAGTACGGCAAAGAGGTGTACGTGCTGCCCAAGCACCTCGATGAGGCGGTGGCCCGCCTCCACCTCGACAAGATCGGCGCCAAGCTCACCGAGCTCACCGTCGAGCAGGCCGCCTACATCAACGTGCCGGTGGAGGGGCCCTACAAGCTCGACCATTACCGGTATTGAGTTGGTGCTCCCTGGCGGGATCGGTCCGGGGCAGGCCCACTGCGTGACGCCTGCCCCGGAC
>NZ_JAGQBX010000081.1 GCF_024345855.1 Synechococcus sp. GreenBA-s
GTCCCCGTCGCCCCCCGCCCCCGCACCTCTCCCCAGCGCCTGCTGAGCGGCTATGCCGCCGGCGGCTTCGGCCTGCTGGTGGTGGGCCTGGGGGGCTGGTGGTTCACGGTGGCGATGGGGGTGATCGTGCACCTCGGCCTGCAGGAGTACTTCCGCATGGCCCAGCGCAGCGGCATCCGCCCGGCCGTGAAGACCACCCTGGTGCTTAGCCAGCTGCTGCTGATCACCACCCAGTGGGCCAACGGCGGCGATGCGGGCGTGGGCTTCGCCGCCGACCTGGCGGCGGCCATGCTGCCGCTCTCCGGCGCAGCGATCTGCGGCTGGCTGCTGCTGCAACCGGTCACCGGCAGCATCGCCGACATCTCCGCCTCGATCTTCGGCTTCTTCTATCTGGGCTTTCTGCCCAGCCACTGGATCCGCCTGCGGAACCTCACCGACCTGGCCCTGGCGCCGCGGCTGGCGGGCTGGCCGCCCGGCTGGCCGCCGGTGAGCTCGGGGATGGTGCTGATGTTGATGGCCTGCCTGCTGATCGTCGCCACCGACATCGGCTCCTACGTGATCGGCCGGCGGCTGGGCCGCCATCCCCTCTCGCCGGTCTCCCCCGGCAAGACCGTGGAGGGGGCCATCGGCGGTCTGGCCTGTGCCGCCCTGCTGGGTGCCTTCTGGGGCGAGCTGCTCGGCTGGGACTGGGGCTGGGCCGTGGGCGGCCTGCTGGGCGGGGTGGTGGCGGTGTTCGCCCTGGTGGGCGACCTCACCGAGTCGATGATGAAGCGGGGTGCGGGCGTGAAGGATTCCGGCGACGTGATCCCCGGCCACGGCGGCATCCTCGATCGGATCGACAGCTACCTGTTCACCCCGGCGGTCTTCTTCTACGTGGTGACGCTGCTGCTGCCCCTGATCCGCTGAGGCCGGCCGCGGCGGTTCCGTCCGCCCATCCGGGCCTGCCGATCAGGGCGAGACCCGCGCCTCCCCGTGCAGCTGCAGCATGCCCCCCTCCAGGTTGGCCGCCTCGATGCGGATGTTGGGATCCCCCGGCAGGCGGTAGCGGTGGTCGCCCTGCAGCGCCTCGATCTCCAGGTCGCCGTCCACGGCCCGGGGGCGGGTCTCCAGTTCCACTCGCTGGTTGTCGACGCTGGCCTGGGCCGCCAGCACCAGGCTGTCGCGGACGATGCGCAGGTCCTGCAGGGGCGAGAGGCCCAGCAGGGTCTCGGCCAGCTGATCGCCAAGGCTGCGCCACTGGGGCGCGGCGAGGGAACGGCTCAGGCCCTCGCCGGTGAAGGCGGCCTGGCCGCGCACCAGGAAGGGATGGTCGAGCTGCAGCGCCTTGCCCTTGAGCAGGTTGCCCACCTGCACCTGGATCGCCTCGCTGCGCAGCTCCATCAGCTCGATCTCCAGGGCGTTGAACACCACCCGCCGGGCCAGCAGGGTCACCCCCTCCAGCCGACCGCGCAGCAGCTGCAGCGCCGAGCCGTGCAGCTGCAGCTCCAGGCTCTCCACCGCATCGCACTGCTGGCGGATCCAGAGCTCCAGGCCGCTGGCCAGCAGCGAGAGCAGTGGCCCGGAGCTGGGTGTGCCGCCGGCTGGGGCGCCTGCGGGTGTGCCGGATTCGGGGGCGTTGCCGTCGTCAGCCATGGGGTGCTCGCTCAGGGAGGGTCCGCCAGGTGCGCGCCACCTCGGCAGGTCGATCGATGTGGGGCAGGTGGCCGCAGTGCTCCAGCTCCTGGACCCGCTCTCCTAACAGAGCCAGGGCCGCCCGCTTCTGGGCCGGCCTGAGGATGCGATCGTTCGCGCCCCAGAGCACCTGGAGCGGCTGGGGCGGCAGGGGGGAGCCGCAGCCGGCGAAGCCGCCGCTGCTGGCGAAGGCCGCCAGGGCACCGGCCCAGTTGGGGCTGGCCAGGTGCAGCGAGGCGATTTCCAGTTCCGCCGGGCCCACGTCCCGGTCGGGATCGGCAAAGGCGCTGCGGCAGAGGCCGCGGCGGATCCCCGGCAGCCCCAGGAAGCGGGCCCCAAGGCCCGCCAGCGGGGGCGGCAGGGGCATGGACCGGCCCGTGAGGCCGGCGGGGGCGAGCAGCAGCAGCCGCGCGATCCGATCGGGGCAACGCCGGGCCAGTTCCACGGCCACCGAGCCGCCCATGGAGGCGCCGACCACCGCCACGGGGCCTGGCCAGCGGCTCTCCAGCACCTGCAGCAGCGCATCCAGGTGCCCGAGCACCGCCTCGGGCCCATAGGCCGCGGCGATGGGGCGGGGGCAGAAGCCGAAGCCGAACAGGTCGGGGATCACCAGCCGGTGCTCGCCGGCCAGCAGCGGCGCCAGGCGCCGGAATTCCAGCAGGGAACTGTCGAAGCCATGCAGCAGCAGCAGCGGCGGCCCCTGGCCGAGCACCGCCACAGGCCACTGCAGCGGTAGCCCCGGCAGCGTCCACCACTCCACGGCGCTCGCCAGCTGGCGGCCCAGAGGATCCAGCAGGCTGGCGGCGGCCCGCTCCAGCAGCCGCTGCTGGGGCATCAGCAAGGAGGTGTCCAAGGGCTCAGCCCTGCCCCGCGCCAGCGGCGCCGTCGCTGCAGGCCGTGGTGCTCACCAGGGCGGCCAGCAGGTCCGTGCTCGACACCGGGAAGGGCAGATGGTGCAGGTCGGAGCCCTCGCGGCAGGCGAAGCCGCACACCTGCTGCAGCTGCTCCAGGCTGGCGCCGCCCAGGCCCAGGTCCGCCAGGTCCACCGGCAGCCCCAGCTCCCGGAAGAAGGCCAGCAGCTGGCGGCGGGCCTGGGCCGCCAGGCGGTTGCCGCCCAGCACCTCCTCGAGCCGCAGCTGCACCAGGATCCCGTAGCCCACCTTCTCGCCGTGCAGGGCTCCGTGGCAGGCCTCCAGCTGGGTGAGGCCGTTGTGGACGGCATGGGCCGCCACCGTGCGGCAGCGGGCACCGCCGATGCCGCCGATCAGACCGGCGGTGAGGCCCGAGGCCTCCGCCACCCGGATCCAGGCGTCGCCGTGGGGGTCGGCCAGGGCGGCGCTGGCCTCCAGCAGCAGTTGATCCCGCAGCAACCGGGCCTGCTGCACGGCCTGCTGCACCAGCCCGTCACTGCTGGCGCCACTGCTCACCGAGGCCTCGTACCACTTGGCCATGGCATCGGCGATGCCGCTGGCCAGGGTGCGCGCCGGCGCCTGGCGCACCAGGGCGTGGTCGAACACCAGCAGGTCGGGGCAGCGGGCCAGGGCCACATCGCCCTCGAAGGCGCCGGCCGGGGAATAGAGGTTGGCCAGGGCGGTCCAGCCCGCGCAGGTGGCAGCGCTGGTGGGCACCGTGACGCAGGCCCGCCCCAGGCGGTGGGCCAGCAGCTTGCCGGCATCGAGCACCTTGCCGCCGCCGATGGCGACCACCGCGTCGCAACCGGCGGCCGTGGCCTGGGCGGCGATCGGGCCCAGATCCTGCTCGCAGCAGTCGTGGCGCAGCACCGCGCTCTCACCGCGCAGGCCGGCGGCCGTCAGGTCCGCCAGGAGCTCACGGCGCAGCCCGGCGGTGCTGGCGCTGCGGCCCAGCAGCAGCGGTCTCTGGGACAGGGCGGCGATGGCAGGGATGGCCTCGCGCCAGGCCGATGGGCCCCGCAGCACGGTGGCCGGTGCAATGGCGTGGCTCTGGTGGCCGGGAACGCCAGCCCTGGCGCTGGCCGGCTGGCGGGTGGCAAAGCCGGCCGGGTCGGGGGCTACCCGGGCGGCGGCGGGCCGACTGGCGCTGGCGCTCATGGGGGCTCGCAGGGAGTCTTCAATGTAAAAGTCGCCCGGCGCCCGGCGCGCCGGGTCTGGCAGCGCCCTGGGCCGACGACGTGGCGCGGTCCAGGCAGTCTCGGCATAATGAATCAACCACAGATGGGGTAGCGAGATGGCACGAGCCTGCGCCGTCCTGCCCCTAGCCACGACTGCCCGTGCCATGGCTGTTCCAGCCATCGCTGGCCCGCCCCGTCGCCATCCCCCAGCCCACCTCCATGGCTGAGGCCTCCGCTCCTCCTCAGCCTTCGCGGCCACCGGTGGGCTCCGGCTGGGCGTCCACTCCGGGCCGCCGCCTGGCCGTTGTCGTGCTCACGGCCCTGGCCGTGCTGGGCAACATCTGGCTGCTGCCGCTGTTCTTCGGCATCCATCTGCTGCTCGGCTCCACGGCCGCCGTGCTGGCCCTGCTGCTCTGGCGCGGCTGGACGGGCCTGGCCATGGCAGTTCTGGCCAGTCTCTACACCTGGAAGCTCTGGGGCCATCCCTGGGCGATCGTGATCTTCACCGGCGAACTGCTCTGGCTCTCCCTGGCGATCAACCGCTGGAACGGGCCCCGCAGCAACGACTCGAACGGCCAGATCATCCTCTGGGACATCGCCTACTGGGCCCTGATCGGCGTGCCGCTGGTGCTGCTCTTCTATGGCGGCGTGCTCCGCATCGACCAGGCCAACGTGGCGGTGGTGGCGGTGAAGCAGGCCCTCAACGGCCTGATCAACACCTCGCTGGCCTTCGTCATCTTTCTGGTGCTGCGGCTCACCGTCAGCCAGCGCGCCGAACAGCTGGTGACCCTGCGGGGTGTGTTCGTCGCCCTGGTGCTCACGGCCATCACCGTGCCCACGGCTGGGCTCACCATGATCGCCAGTAATCAGCTGCAGATCGCCACCCAGAACGGGGTTCTCGATGTGCTCAGCACCGCCGCCTCCGCCGTGGCCCACACCCCCCTGGAGGATCTGCGGCCGGGGCCGGTCGGGACCCTGCGCCTGGGCGATGTGGCCTACCGGCGCCTGGACGCCGGTGGCCAGGCGCTCAGCTCGGATCCGGCCCTCTTTGCCCGCGTCGACCGGGACTTCCGCGATGGCGGTCGCAGCTACGTGCACCCCCGGCAGCTCGCCATCCTGATTCCGCGCCGTGCCATGCCCCTGCTCAAGCAGTGGGTGAACGGCTACTGGGCCTACAGCAGCGGTTTTGACGCCAACGGTCAGCCTGCCCCCCCCGGCAGCGCCACGATCGAGGTGCAGGTGCTGGAGCCCGCCAAGGCCAATGTGATCCGGCTCCAGAACCAGTCGTCCCTGATGCTCAGCCTGTTCACCACTGTGCTGGTGGTCGGGGCCCTGGTGAGCGAGGTGGTGGGGCGCCTGGTGCTGTCGGAATTCCGCAAGATCCTGCAGCCGTTGCAGGTGGCCGGTCCCGGTGCCACGGAGCCCGCCATCGCCAGTCACCTCATCCCCACCCTCAGCCTGTCGGCCGTGGGGGAGCTACGGGCGCTCGTGGATCAGATCAACGCCCGCATCGCCCGGCTGAACCTGCTCACGGGCGAGCTGCAGCAGGCCAACCAGGCCCTGGCGTCCTCCCGCGACGAACTGGCCACCCTCAGCCGCACCGACTCCCTGACCCAGTGCCTGAACCGCCGCGCCCTCGACGACCAGCTGGGGACCGTGCTGCTGCAGGCCCGTCGCCGGGGGGAGCCCCTGTCGCTGCTCTGCTTCGACATCGACAACTTCAAGGCCATCAACGACAGCCACGGCCATCCCGTCGGCGATCAGGTGCTCCGCACCGTGGCCGAGAGCGTGCGCACCCGCCTGCGGGCGACCGATGCCTTCTTCCGGATCGGCGGTGAGGAGTTTGTGATCCTGCTGCCCGACTGCAGCGAGCTGGATGCCCTGCTGCTGGCCGAGCAGCACCGCCAGCTGGTAAGCCAGGCCGAAACCCCCGCGCCCGATGGCCCCCTGCGCGTCACCATCAGCGTGGGGGTGAGTGATTTCCGCCCCACGAGCGACAGCGCCGAGAGCCTGATGGAGCGGGTGGATCGCGCCCTCTACCTGGCCAAGCGCGCCGGCCGCAATCAGGTGGTGCACCAGTGACGCCCCGCCGGGCTCCAGGCTCCCAGGCCTGTGGGGCCGCCGGCCAGGTTCCGGGCTCGGTGCGGATGTCCGCCTTGGGCCGTCCCGATCTCCACGGCTGCCATCGGCGTCGGTTGGCGCCAGATTGGATTCCTGAACCCGGTGGGGATGCATGGCACGGCGTGGATGGCGTTCCAGGGTCGGGGTCCTGTTGATGCGCTGGGGAGCGGCCCTGCAGCCCCCGTCCAGCGGTCCGGCCGTCCCCGTGCCCGCCGGCGACACGGCCCCGGCGGTCCCCCCGCCCGATGACGGCGGACCTGAACCGCCGCAGGCCCCGCGGCCAGACCGGCGCCGGGCCGCGCCCCTGGCCAAGCGCCCGGGGGTGCGCCCACCCCTCTCGGTGGAGCGGGCGGTGCTCAGCCGTGATCTGGCCGTGCTCAAGCGCGAGGCCACCGATGCCCTGGCGGCCCTGGGGGCCGCCCATGCGGTCGTCACCTCGGCCCGGCTGGCCCAGGTGCAGAACGTGCGCAGTGAGGTGCAGGCCGGCCGCATCGCCGAGGACGACCTGGTGGAGCTCGCCGGCGACTACCAGGCCTGGCAGAACGACCAGGTGCGGCTGTTTGACGCCCTGGCGCTGGTGCTGGGCATGCCCGTGCCCGAGGGGCGCGCCTTTGATCAGATCGACGCCAGCCTGACCGCGCCGGCCCGGGCCCACCTCAGCGCCCTGGCGGCCGAATACCAGCGGCGCCTGCTCAGCGATCAGTTCTCCGCCGGCGACAAGGAGGGCTGAGGGCGTCGCCCGTGCCGTTCGGCCGGCGATCCGGGCTTCAGGCGCTGCCCCGTCAGAGTGCGAAGCGCCCGCGTGCCCTGGTGCGGCAGACCTGTTTGGCGGCCTCCAGGTCTGTGCCGGCGTTGATCTGCTCCACCACGCAGTCGCAGGTGCTGGTCGCCAGCTCGGGCGGGGCCGGCTTGCCGGTGTGCGCCACCTCCTCGCGGATCGCCGCCAGGCAGAACTGGCGGATCAGCAGGTCCTGCAGCCCGGCCCGGGCGTCACCGGCCGCCAGCAGCAGACCCAGCCCGAGGGCCGGGGCCCCAAGGCTGTCCAGGTGCCGCTTCAACGCTGGGGAACGGCGCGGGTCTGGGGGGCGCCCTGGCCCATGGCCTCGCGGCTCATCAGCACCAGCTCCAGCACCGGCCCGTCCAGCTTGGCCTGCACGTCGGCGAAGAGCTGCAGCCGCTGGGTTTCGCCGCCGCCGCGCACCAGGG
>NZ_JAGQBX010000082.1 GCF_024345855.1 Synechococcus sp. GreenBA-s
CTTCCCCCGCGATGCCCACCCCCACCAGCCTGCGCGCCAGCGACCTGCACCGCCGCCTGGAGGCCGGCGAGCCGCTCCAGCTGGTGGATGTGCGCGAGGACGCCGAGCTGGAGCTGGCGGCCCTGGCCCAGCCCGTGATTCACCTGCCCCTGAGCCGCTCGGCCGAGTGGCTGGAGCGGCTGGACAGCCTGCTGGATCGGGAGCGGGACACGGTGGTGCTCTGCCATGCCGGAGTGCGCAGCTGGCAGTTCGGCAGCTGGCTGATGGAGACCCAGGGCTACGAGCGGGTCTGGAACCTGCTCGGCGGTATCGACGCCTGGAGCCTGGAGGTGGATCCCGCCGTGCCGCGCTACTGAATGCCGCGCGACCGGCCGCTGCCCCTACGATCCACGCCACCCCAAGAGGCAGCGCCCCGTGCAACCCCTGCCCCGTCGCCAACAGCAGGTGCTGCAGGCCACGGTGCGCCACTACGTGGACACCACCGAGCCCGTGGGCAGCCAGATCCTGGTGAAGCGCTTCGGGCTGGAGGCCAGCCCCGCCACCGTGCGCTCAGCGATGGGGGCCCTGGAGCAGAAGGGCCTGCTCACCCAGCCCCACACCTCCGCCGGCCGGGTGCCGAGCCAGCAGGGCTATCGCCACTACGTGGACTGCCTGCTGCCGGCCCCCGGCGCCGCCGCCAGCCAGCTGGAGCGGGAACTCACGGGCCTGAGCCTGCAGTGGGCCGCCCTCGACGACCTGCTGCTGCACCTGGCCCGCCGCCTGGCGGACCTCACGGGACTGCTGAGCCTGATCACCCGCCCCCAGCGCCTGGCTCCGGACCTGCAGGCCCTGCGGCTGGTGCCCAGCGGCGACCGGCTGCTGGTGTTTCTGGTGGAGGACAGCGCCACCACCAGCAGCCTCAACCTGCGCCTGCCCCCCGGCATCAGCGGCGAGCTGCCGGCCCTGGAGCGCTGGGCAGCCGGCCAGCTGGAGGGCGGTCCCGATGCTGGGGGCAGTGCCATCGACTGGGGCAGCCTGCCGCCCCAGCTGCGCGGCAGCGGTGAGCTACTGCGCCATGGGCTCGAGAGCCACCGGCAGCTGCGGCCCCTGGAGCTGGGGGGCGCCGTGGCCCTGGGGCTGGGGGGCCTGCTGCGCCAGCCGGAATTCAGCCGCACCGAGAGCCTGCGGCCGCTGCTGCAGCTGGTGGAGGAAGCCCCCCAGCAACTCCTGCAGGCCCGGGGCGCCACCGACCTGGGCGGGGTCTGGATCGGCGCCGAGCATCCCCACCCGGCGCTGCGCTCCTGCGCCGTGGTGCAGTCGAGCTACGGCACGGGCAGTGGCGGGGTGGGCCAGGTGGCCCTGGTGGGGCCGATGCGCATGGCCTATGCCACGGCCCGCTCGGCGGTGCGCTCGGTGGCCACCGTGCTGGAGCGGCTGCTGACCTGAGCAGGGGCCGCTGCCTCAGCCCGTCAGCTGGTCCCCGAGCCGGTCGGCCACGGTGTTGACGTCCTTGTCGCCGCGGCCGGAGAGGTTGACCACCACCTCGGTGCCGGGGGCCAGGGTGGGGCAGAGCTTCTCCAGCCAGGCGAAGGCGTGGGCCGTCTCCAGGGCCGGGATGATCCCCTCCAGGCGGCAGAGCAGCTGCAGGGCGTCCAGCGCCTCGGCATCGGTCACGGCGCCGTATTCAGCCCGGCCGATGGTCTTGAGGTAGCTGTGCTCCGGGCCGACCCCCGGATAGTCGAGGCCGGCGCTGATGGAGTGGGCCTCCTGCACCTGGCCCTCCTCGTCCTGCAGCAGCAGGCTCATGGCGCCGTGCAGCACCCCCACCCGGCCCTCGGTAATCGTGGCGGCATGGCGGCCGCTGGCCACGCCATCGCCGGCGGCCTCCACCCCGACCAGGCGCACGGCGGTGTCCTGCACAAAGGGGTGGAACAGACCCATGGCGTTGGAGCCGCCGCCCACGCAGGCCACCAGCACGTCCGGCAGGCGGCCGAAGGCCTCCTGGCATTGCTGCCTGGCCTCCTCGCCGATCACGGCGTGGAAGTCGCGCACGAGCATCGGGAAGGGGTGGGGCCCGGCCACCGAGCCGAGGATGTAGTGGGTGGACTCCACGTTGGTCACCCAGTCACGGATGGCCTCACTGGTGGCGTCCTTGAGGGTGGCGGTGCCGGCGGTCACGGGCTGCACCCTGGCCCCCAGCAGCCGCATGCGGAACACGTTGAGGGCCTGGCGGCGCATGTCCTCGGCGCCCATGTACACCACGCAGTCCAGGCCGAAGCGGGCGCACACGGTGGCGGTGGCCACGCCGTGCTGGCCGGCGCCGGTCTCGGCGATGATCCGCTTCTTGCCCATGCGCAGGGCCAGCAGCGCCTGCCCCAAGGCGTTGTTGATCTTGTGGGCGCCGGTGTGGTTGAGGTCCTCGCGCTTCAGCCAGATGCGCGGACCGCCCTCGGGGCGGCGGTAGTGCTCCGTGAGCCGCTCCGCCTCATACAGGGGGCTGGGCCGGCCCACGTAGTTCTTGAGCAGGTGGTTGAGCCGCTCGGTGAAGGCGGGATCCGCCCAGGCCTCGGCGGCCGCCCGCTCCAGCTCCGCCAGGGCCGGGATCAGGGTTTCGGGCACGTACTGGCCGCCGAACTGGCCGTAGCGGCCCAGGCTGTTGGGGCGGGCCGAGAGCTCCAGGGCAGCGGGATCGACGCCGCTGGCGGAGGACACAGGGGGAACGGTGCTGGTCACCGGCGGCGGAGCGAGATGCCGCCAGCGTAGGAAGCGGGCAGGGGCTCACCGGGGCTGGCGGGCCGGGCGGGCGGCTCTGGAGGGCTGGGGAGGCGGTGGCGGGGGCGTCACCGGCCAGCCGGGCGGCATGTCGATGCGGATGCGCGAGGCCTCGTCGCGGCAGGGCGGGCTGCCGCTGAAGGACGCGCCCAGGCTCTCCTCCCGCTCCGGGGACGGCCGGCAGAGCTGCTGGGCCGGCTCGCCCTGGAGCCCCAGGCGCACCATCTCGAACTGGAGGGGAGGCAGGTCCATGGCGGGGGCCTGGAGCGAACGCAGGCCGGACTGCTGTCGGAGGTCAGGAACGGAGCGCTGGGCGGGCGGCCTCTGCGCTGAACTGGTGTAGCGAAGCAAGGGGCGATGGCCAAGGGCAGCTGGCAGGAATTCAGCAGGCCGGAGAGCCTGCAGCGGCCGGGAGCCGGCAACGACGGCGCCGCCTCCACCTCCATGCCCCGCGCCCAGCAGCGGGTGCGGGTGCAGCGCACCAAGGCCGGCAAGGGCGGCAAGCTCGTGACCGCCATCACCGGCCTGGAGGCCCCCGAGGCCGAACTGAAGGCCCTGCTCAAGCAGCTCAAGGCCGCCGCCGGCACCGGCGGCAGCCTCAAGGCCGGCGTGATCGAACTGCAGGGCGACCAGGTGGCCCCGGCTCTCGCGGCCCTGGAACAGGCGGGCTACCGGCCGAAGCAGGCCGGCGGCTGACGCCCCCAGGAAGCATGGTGGGTCCATGCCCGTGACCCAGACCGCCCCCTACAACCTGCTGCGCAAGTACCGGGTTGCCTTCAATGGCCTGCGCCTCGCCATGCGGGACAAGGCCGTGGCCTACAAGCTCGTGCTGTCCGTGGCCTTGCTGGCCGTGGCCTTCGCCCAGCGCGCCTGGGTGGATTTCGGCCTGCTGCTGGTGGCCACGGCACTGGTGCTGGCGGCAGAGCTGATCAACACCGCCATTGAGGAGCTGTGCGACTACGTGCAGCCGGAACGGGCGCCGCAGATCGGCGCCACCAAGGACATTGCCGCGGCCGGCGTGAGCCTCTGCATCCTGGCCTGGGTGGGCGTGATGCTGCTGGAAACCTGGCGCCTGCTGTTCTGAGGCCTGACCAGGAACCAGCCCCCAGGTGAATCAGCCAGGGGCGAGGGGTGATACTGCCAGTCTCAACTGGCTCGGACGCACGATGACAGCCCCAACGGGCCCCTACGGCGAACTCACCACCCAGGGCAGCTCCACCAACATCGTGTGGCACCACAGCACAGTGAGCCGCGCCGCCCGGGCCCACCAGCGGGGGCACCGCAGCGCGATTCTGTGGTTCACCGGCCTGAGCGGCGCCGGCAAGAGCACCCTGGCCAACGCCGTGAATTCGGCCCTGTTCGAACAGGGGCTGGCCTGCTACGTGCTCGATGGCGACAACGTGCGCCACGGCCTCTGCAAGGACCTGGGCTTCTCCGACGCCGACCGGGAGGAGAACATCCGCCGCATCGGCGAGGTGGCCAAGTTGTTCGTGGATGCGGGCGTGGTGGTGCTCACCGCCTTCGTGTCGCCGTTCCGCTCCGACCGGGAGCGGGCCCGGGCCCTGGTGGAGGCCGGCGACTTCATCGAGATCCACTGCGCCGCCGATCTGGACGTGTGCGAGCAGCGCGACACCAAGGGCCTCTACGCCAAGGCCCGCGCCGGCGAGATCAAGGACTTCACCGGCATCTCCAGCCCCTATGAGGCCCCCGAGCAGCCCGAACTGCGGATCGATACGGGCAGCCAGAGCCTCGACGACTGCGTGGCCCAGGTGCTGAGCTACCTGGAGGCGCAGGGGGTGGTGCCCGCCAGCGAGGGCTGAGCGACACCGCCCTAGCGGCCCGCTTCCGGCAGCTCCCAGCGGCGGGCCAGTTCGTCGAGCAGGGTCTTGAGGCAGCTGGCCACCGGCACCGCCAGCAGCAGGCCCAGCAGGTCGCCCAGGCCCATCAGGCTGCCGAAGCGGGCCCCGATCGGCAGGCACACCAGCAGCCAGGCCGGCTGCAGGCCCACGATGCTGCCCATCAGTCGGGGCTGGATCACCTGGTCCACCACCTGGCCCACGCTGATGGCCGCCGCCAGCACCTCCAGGCCGGTGCGCGGCTCCTCCAGGGCCAGCAGCACGCTCACCAGCACGATCGTGAGGGCGCTGGCATAGGGCACCAGGGTGGTGAAGCCGATCAGCACGGCAAACAGCACCCCGTAGGGGATGCCCAGCAGCGTGAACACCACCATCTGGGCGCCGCTGAGGATCAGGGCCAGCAGCACCTGGCCGGCGAAGTAGCCGCGGAAGGTGCGCCCGAGGGTGGAGAGGATCAGCCCGCGCCACTGGCCGGGCAGCCAGCGGGCCAGGCCCGCCACGATCGACTCGCCGCCCAACAGCAGAAAGATCGCCAGCACCAGCACGATCACGGTGTTGACCGTGATCCCCACCGTGGCCCCCAGCAGGCCCAGCAGGCGCTGGCTCACCTGGCTGGCCACCTGACTGGCGCGGGTGAGCAGGCTGCTGCTGAGGTCGCCGATCTCGGTGGGCAGACCGCGCTGGGTGGCCCACTGCTCGAGCCGATCCAGCCACTGCTGCCCCTCCGCCAGCCAGGAGGGCAGGGCGTTGATCAGCTCGCCGAGCTGCTGCACCAGCCGCGGCACCAGCCACAGGCCCGCCAGCACCAGCAGTCCCATCCCCAGGCCCACCACCAGCAGCACCGCCAGGCTGCGGGGCAGGCCGCGGCCCACCAGCCAGCGGGTGGGCAGGTCGAGCAGGAAGGCGATCAGGGCCGCCCCCAGGAACAGGGCCGGGAAGGGGGCCAGGGGCAGCAGCAGCTGGCGCAGCACCCAGAGGTTGAGCACCAGCAGCGGCAGCGCGAGGCTCAGCCGCAGCCAGGGGGGGAGCACCAGGCGTTCGAGCATGGTCCGCCGTGCGGCTCCGCGGGGAAAGGACTCAGGGGTTGGCGCTCAGTCTGCTGGCGCCGGCCGCGGCCTGCCACCAGAAGAACAGCCAGGCGGCGATGCCGAGGAACTTGAAGCCCTCCTCCACCAGCTGCACGGCGTTGTAGCCGAAGGGCAGCGCCTCCTGGAGTGCATCCAGGATCACCGAGCCGCCCAACAGGGCCACCGCCACGGGGAAGGAGAGCCCCCCCAGCGCCGGCACGAGGCTGCGGTAGCGCAGCAGCAGCGCCACGGCGAACACCGCATAGAGCGCATACAGGAAGGTGGAGCCGACGTAGCGGTCGTGCAGCAGGAGCATGTCGTCGAGGGCGAGCAGCAGCGAGAAGCCACCGCCCAGCAGCAGCAGCTGCCGGTGGCGCCCCCGCGCGCCGGTCACGCCGGAGAGGGCAGCGAAGAGGGCGATCGCCGCCGCCGCCGTCCAGAGCAGGTAGCCCAGGTTGGAGAGCAGCCCCACCCCCAGCGGGTGCTGGCAGGTCTGGGCCAGGTCGCGCAGCACCAGTTCGGCGTCGATGCCGGCGGCAGCGCTCAGCCCCAGGGCCATCAGGTACACCAGCAGCGCCGGCAGCAGGGCCAGGCGCAGCAGCGGGGCGAGCCCGGCACGGGGCTGGGGGGGAGAGTCGGCCATGGAGGGGAGCGCCGGGGGCGGCTGCGATGGCGGCCCGGGGGCCAGCCCTGGCGGCACCCTACCGAGCCCGTGCCGGCCGGACCTGCGGCCTGGAGCTCAGCCCCAGCCGCCGGCCATGCGCTCCAGGTAGACGCTGCTGCCCAGCTCCTGAAGGCGCGCGTCCTTGGTCACCACCTGGTCGTGCAGGCTCTGGCGGTAGCTGGCGAGCCGCTCGGCCAGGGCCGGATCGGCGAGCGCCAGGATCTGGGCCGCGAGCAGGCCGGCGTTGGTGCCGTTGCCGATGGCCACGGTGGCCACCGGGATGCCGGCGGGCATCTGCACGATCGAGTGCAGCGAATCCACCCCCGAGAGGGCCTTGCTCTGCACCGGCACACCAATCACCGGCAAGGGCGTGAGGGCGGCCACCATGCCCGGCAGGTGGGCGGCTCCGCCGGCACCGGCGATCACCACCTGAAGGCCGCGGTCGGCGGCCTGCTGGGCAAAGTCCACCATCTCCAGGGGCGTGCGGTGGGCGGAGAGCACCCGCACCTCCACGGCGATGCCGAAGTCGTGGAGCAGCTCCACGGCGGGCTGCAGGGTGGGCAGGTCGGAGTCACTGCCCATGACCACGGCCACCCGGGGAGCCCCGGGGGACGGGTGGCTGCTGGCGGCGGGCGTGTTGGGGGAAGGCTTGCTGGCGGCCATGACCGGAATCCCCACGGAGGCGGCGAGGATGCCATTCTCCCGCCCCGGCGCCGCTCCCTCCCC
>NZ_JAGQBX010000083.1 GCF_024345855.1 Synechococcus sp. GreenBA-s
GCGTGGTGCGGGGGTGGCTGGGTGAGGGGTCACCGCCCGGATCGTTGGTCTGTCACGGCGGTGCTGTGGCGGTGCCGGGTTCTGGCCTGTCTCCGCCAGGGGCGGGGTTGCTGGCATCCCGGAGTTGCCCGAGCACCGCGGCCAGGGCCGTCCGCCAGTGCAGGGTCTCTAGCCCCAGGGCCGCCCGGGTGCCGCTGCAGTCGAGCAGGGAGTAGCTGGGGCGCCGGGCCGGGGTGGGGTACGCGGCGCTGGTGAGGGGCCTGACCGCCGCCGCCTGCTCCAGGAGGCCCGCCGCCACCCCCAGTTCGCCGATGGCCACGGCGAAGTCGTACCAGCTGGCGGCGCCGGCATCGCTCCAGTGCAGGAGGCGCAGCCCCTCGCGATCGGCCTCCGCCGTTGGCCTGCCCACGCCAATGGCCCGCCAGCAGGCCGCCGCCAGGGTGTGGGTGGCGGTTGGGCAGCCCACCTGGTCGGCCACCACGCCCAGGTCTTCCCCCGCCGCGGCCCGGGCCGCGTGCAGCCGCAGCATCGTGAGGCAGAAGTTGTGGCCCACTGGCCCGTAGACCCAGCTGGTGCGCAGCACCCGCGCCCCCGCGAGCTCCAGGGCCGCCGCCTCGCCTGCGGCCTTGCTGGCCCCATAGACCCCGAGGGGGTCCGTGGCCTGCCCCGGCTGGTAGGGCGAGCCCTGGGAGCCGTTGAACACGAAGTCGGTGCTCAGCTGCAGCAGCCGGCCGCCTGTGGCCGCCAGCGCCTCCGCGAAGGCCCGTGGGGCGCCGGCATTGACGGCCTGGGCCAGCTCCGGCTCCGTTTCGGCCCGGTCCACCGCCGTGTAGGCCCCGGCATTGAGCACCCAGGCGGGCCTGTGGGTCCGCACCACCGCCCGGCAGGCCTCGGCATCGGCCAGATCGAGCGCCGCCAGACCGTCGCCACCGTTGCGGCCGGTGGCGATCAGCTCCACCTCCGGCGGCAGCGAGGCCACCAGGGCCCGGCCCAGTTGGCCGTTGGCGCCGGTGAGCAGCACGCGCATCGGTGCGCTCATGGGAACAGATCCCCGGCGGGCAGACCCGCCAGCTCGGGCGCCGCCCCATCCTTCTCGGACAGCTGGATGGCCGTTCCCGCCAGGGCCTCCCGGGGCCAGGCGATCGCCAGGGCCGGATCCTCCCAGCGGATCGCCCGCTCGCAGGCCTGGCTCCAGAAGTCGGTGGTCTTGTAGAGCACTTCGGCCTGCTCGCTCAGGGTGAGAAAGCCGTGGGCAAAGCCTTCTGGCACCCAAAGCTGCTGCCGGTTCTCGGCGCTCAGTACCGCCCCCACCCACTGGCCGAAGCTCGGTGAGGAGCGGCGCAGGTCCACCGCCACATCGAAGATCTCGCCCACCACGCAGCGCACCAGCTTGCCTTGGGGATGGGGGGGCAGCTGGTAATGCAGACCGCGCAGCACTCCCCGGCTGGAGCGGGAGTGGTTGTCCTGCACGAAGCCGGGCACCGGCTGCCCGTCGGCCACCAGGACCTGCTCGAACTGCCGCTGGTTCCAGCTCTCGTAGAAGAATCCCCGCGCATCCCCGAACACCCGGGGGGTGAGCAGCAGCGGGCCGGCCATGGCGATGCCCTGGCCTGTGGTGAGCCGGTCAGCCTGCATGGCTGTCCTCCAGCAGTGTGAGCAGGTAGTCGCCGTAGCCGCTCTTGCGCAGGGGCGCCGCCAGCCGCTCCAGCTGGGCCCCGTCGATCCAGCCCAGCCGCCAGGCCACCTCCTCCGGGCAGCCCACCTTGAGCCCCTGGCGGTGCTCCAGGGTGCGGATGTAGCTGCCGGCCTCATGCAGGGAGTCGCAGGTGCCGGTATCCAGCCACGCCATGCCTCGGCCCATCAGCTCCACCGTCAGCAGCCCCTCGTCGAGATAGCTGCGATTGAGGTCGGTGATCTCCAGCTCACCCCGCGGTGAGGGCCGCACCGCCCGGGCCCGCTCCACCACGGTGTCGTCATAGAAGTAGAGCCCCGTGACGGCGTAGCGGGATTTGGGCCGCTGCGGTTTCTCCTCGATGCTCAGCACCTGACCGTCCGCGGAGAACGCCACCACGCCGTAGCGCTCGGGATCCCGCACGGGATAGGCGAACACGGTGGCGCCGGGTCCGGCGGCGTTGCTGCTCTGGAGCTGGGGCACCAGCTCGTGGCCGTGGAAGAGGTTGTCCCCCAGCACTAGGGCCGCCGGTGCACCCGCCAGGAATGGGGCGCCGATCAGGAAGGCCTGGGCCAGACCATCGGGGCTGGGCTGGATCGCGTAGGTGATCGCCATGCCCCAGGCGCTGCCATCGCCAAGAAGCCGCTGAAACGCAGGCTGATCCTGGGGCGTGCTGATGATCAGCACCTCCCGGATTCCCGCCAGCATCAGGGTGCTGAGCGGGTAGTAGATCATCGGCTTGTCGTACACCGGCAGCAGCTGCTTGCTCACCGCCTGGGTGATCGGATGCAACCGGGTGCCGCTGCCCCCGGCCAGGATGATGCCCCTGCGCGTGTGGCCCAACGCACCCCCGTAGTTGGCGCTGAATCTCGCATGGATGCATAGCTCAGACAGGCCGGCGTGGCTTCCAGCAGGCTCCGCTCAGCGGGCGTCTCCGTAGCCATCCGGGTTGGTGCTCTGCCAGGCCCAGCCGTCCCGGCAGATCTCGGCCAGGCCGCGGCGGGTGCGCCAGCCGAGCCGCCCAGCGGCCAGGGAGGGATCGGCCACGCTGGTGGGCGAGTCGCCGGGTCGCCGCGCTACCACCTGATACGGGATCGCCCGGCCGCTGGCCGCCTCGAAGGCCGCCACCAGCTCCAGCACGGAGTGGCCCTGTCCGCTGCCGAGGTTGAGGGTGAGCAGCTGCGGCGACTCCCCCACCAGCACCTCGAGGGCGGCCCGGTGACCCTCCGCCAGATCCATCACGTGGATGTAGTCGCGCACGCCGGTGCCATCGGGGGTGGGCCAGTCGGCGCCGAAGACCTGCAGGGCGGGCCGCAGGCCCACGGCCACCTGGCTGAGGTAGGGAAACAGGTTGCTGGGGGTGCCGCTGGGCGCTTCGCCCAGGCGGCCGCTGGGGTGGGCGCCCACGGGGTTGAAGTAGCGCAGTGCCGCGATGCGCCAGCCGGGTTCGCTGACGGCCACGTCGGCCAGCAGACGCTCCACCGCGGCCTTGGTGTGGCCGTAGGGATTGATCGGCCGCAGCGGTGCCGTTTCCGGGATCGGCACCTGATCCGGAAAGCCGTAGAGGGTGGCGCTGCTGCTGAAGACCAGGGTGCGGCAGTTGTGGCTGGCCATCGCCTCCAGCAGCTGCAGGGTGCCGCCCACGTTCACATCCCAGTAGCGCCGGGGCTGGCGCACCGATTCGCCCACGGCCTTCAGCCCGGCGAAGTGCAGCACCGCGTCGATCGGCACCGTGCGGAAGGCCTGGGCGACATCCTCTCGGCAGCGGATGTCGCCTCGGATCAGCTGCAGACGTGCCACGGCCTGGGGGCCCGCCAGCTCCTGCACCCGCCGCAGCGCCTCCGGGGAGCTGTTGGCGAAGTTGTCCAGCACCACCAGGCCGTGGCCCGCCTCCAGCAGGCTGAGGCAGGTGTGGCTGCCGATGAAGCCGGCCCCGCCGGTGATCAGCAGCTGCAGCGGCATCGACGGGGCGGCGGCGGTCAGGGGGATGGAAGCTGTTCTACGCGTCGCCGGGCCGAATGGGTCCCTCTGGCGGACAGCCTGGCGGACAGCCATGCGACATCCTGGGCCTGCTGCGGGACCCGCGCCCATGGGCTGCCCTGAGCTGCCTCACGACCTGACGCTGCCGATTCCCGAGCCGATCCACGTCGCGCTGGTGGCGGCGGCCGGCGGTTTGCGCCTGGCCCTGGTGGGTGGAGCGGTGCGCGATCTGCTGCTGCACCGGGTGCACCGCGACCCCTGGCGGGGCCTGCCGGATCTGGATCTGGTGGTGGAGGACCCGGAGCGGTGGGTTCCGGCCCCGTTGCAGGGGGCCGCCGATGCCGTGGAGGCGTCCCAGGCTCCGGCTGCCCACCGGCTGGCGGCCAGCCTGGAGGCCCGCGATCCGGGTGCCCTGGGCTTCTGCCGTCTGCACGGTGCGTACGGCACGGTGGAGCTGGAGCTGCACGGCGTGCTGCTCGACCTGGCCACCGCCCGCCGCGAGAGCTATCCCGAGCCCGGGGAGAATCCGCTGGTGCGCGCCGGCGCCCTGGAGGACGACCTGGCCCGTCGGGACTTCTCGATCAATGCCATGGCCGTGTTGCTAGGGGCCGGTGGGCCCCGGCTGCTGGATCCCCACGGCGGCCTGGCGGATCTGGAGCAGCGGAGCTTGCGCCTGCTGCATGCCCGCAGCGTCGCCGACGATCCCACGCGTCTGCTGCGGGGCGCCCGCTATGGGGCCCGGCTGGGGTTCACACTCGAGGCCAGCAGCCAGGAGCAGGTGCGCGCCACCCTGGAGGCCTGGCCCTGGCGCTGGCGCCACGGTGATCCGCCGGCGCAGGCGCCGCCGGCCCTGGCCACCCGGCTGCGCATGGAGCTGGAGCTGCTGCTGGAGCGGGAGCCCTGGCCGCGGGCCCTGGCCCTGCTGCAGCAGTGGGGCGCGCTGGAGCTTCTGGATCCGGCCCTGCAGGCCGATCGCGGTTGGCGGCAGCGGATCCGCCGGGCTGAGCGGCTGGGCCTGCCCGCCATGGTGGGCCTGGTGGCCGGGGCCGCCGAGCCGCTGGCCCTGGCCGAGCGGCTGCAGCTGCCGCATCGCCAGCACAAGCTGCTGGCCCAGTGGCTGCGGCTACGGCAACGGCTGCTGGAGCTGCAGCCGGTGGTCGGGGCGGATGGCCGGGGCTGGGCACCCTCCCGCTGGGCCGCGTTGCTGGAGGGCCATGGACTGGGGGCCGAGGCGGTGGCCCTGGCCCTGGCCTGTGGCGATGGCCCCCGCCGGGCCCTGCTGCGCTGGTGGCTGCACTGGCGGCATCTGGGGGCCCCGCAGACGGCCGCCGAGCTGGTGGCCGCCGGGCTGAATCCTGGCCCTGCCCTGGGGGAGCGGCTGCGGCAGCTGCGGGCGGAGCGGCTGGATCGCGAGCGCCTGTAGGCGTCGGACTGGCCTCTGTGGCCAGCCCATGGGCCCCCGGCGCTGCAGGACGGCAACTCAGCCTGCCACCACCCGCCCGATTACGGCGGCCTCCGCAAAGCCCGCCTCCCGCAGCGCTGCCAGGACGGCTGGCGCCCGCTGGTCCGGCAGGGCCGCCAGTAGCGGTCCACAGGTCTGGGGATCCACCAGCAGCGCCCGCCGGGCGGCATCGGCTGGGCCCGCCAGCTGGATCGGACCCTCGGGTGCCAGCAGCGCCAGGGCCGCGGCGTTGGCGGGGGCCAGGGTGCTGGCCAGGCCCCGGGCCAGCAGCTCCAGGGCCCCGGCCAGGGCCGGGATGGCGGTGGCGTCCAGCTCGACCTGGGTGGTTGGAGCGGGCTCCGGTCCGGCCCCGGCCGCCAGCGGGGGCGGGCTGCCCAGCATCTCCCCGAGGTGACCCAGCAGCCCGAAGCCCGTGATGTCGGTGCAGGCCCGGCAGCCGTGGGAGGCCAGCAGCGCCACCAGCGGCGCCTGGCTCTGCTGCATCACCTCCAGAGCCGCGTCGATCCAGGCGGGAAGGGCGGCCCCTGCCATGGCGGCGGCGAACAGCACACCGCTGCCGATCGGCCGCGTCAACAGCAGCACGTCGCCGGGCTGCAGCGGCCCCTTGGGCCAGGCCTGATCGGCGCTCACCAGGCCGTTCACCGTCAACCCCAGGCCCAGGCCCGCCCCATCGCGGCCCTCCAGGCTGTGGCCGCCGAGCAGCCGGGCCCCCAGGGGATCCAGCACCGAGCGCACCCCCGCCAGGGTCTGCAGCAGCAGGTCCTCCTGCACCCCGGGCGCGCCCTCCGGCACCGTCACCAGGACCTGGGCACTGGCCACCCTGGCGCCGCTGGCCCAGAGGTCACTGCAGGCGTGCAGGGTCGTCAGGCGGCCGTTCAACCACGGGTCGTCCACCAGGGCCGGGAACCCATCCACGCTCTGCAGCAGCTGCTCGCCAGCGGCGGTGGTGGCCACCAGGGCGGCGTCTTCGGCGGCTGGGATCACGACGTTGGCGCCGGGCTCCTCTCCGGCCAGCCGGGCGAGGGCTCCGGCCAGGGGTCTGGCGGCCAGCTTGGCGGCACAGCCACGGCAGGCCATGGCCCCTGCAGCGTCGGTGCCGGAGCCCCCCATCGGCGCCTCGGATTGCAACCGGGCCATGAATTGCCGATCGATCCGGTTCTTCCAGCGCCACAGCCAGCGGCTCGGGCCCAGGGCCAGGGGGCCCCACAGGGCCAGCGCGCGGGGTGGCAGGGCCCCGTCCCCCAGCAGCTGCAGGGCCCGGGCCTGGGGGCGCCAGGTCTCCAGCGGCCGCTGCGGCTGCGCCAGGCTGCGCCGCAGGTTGCGGGCCAGCAGCGGCGCAGCCCGCACGGCCCAGACCCCCGAGGGCGGCCGTGGGGCCGCGGCGATCTGGCCGCAGTCGCCCGCCGCTAACAGGGCGGGATGGCCGACCACCGCCAGGCTGGCCTCGGTGAGCACGCGTCCGCTGGCGGGATCCACCGGCAGGCCGCTGGCCGCCAGCCAGGCCGGTGCCCGACTGCCGGTGCAGGCCAGATCGGCCGGGACGTCGGGGCCGACGTTCCGCTCCACCGGGATGCCCGCCTCGGCGAGCAGGCGCTCCCCGGCCCGGTTGGCGGCGCACGATCCCAGGTGCAGGGCCTCTCCCTGCAACAGCAGCCGGGCAGGCAGGCCCCGGGCCCGGAAGGCCAGGGCCAGCTCCACGGCGGCGGCGCCGCCGCCGCGGATGCGCAGGGGGGCGGCGCTGGAGCGGCTCTGGCACCAGGCCAGAAAGGGTTCCAGGGGTTTCACCGGCATCGGGGTGCCCCCTGCCCCAGCGCCATCCCCGGCCCCAGAGCCGCTCCAGCGCCGCCCCCCTGCGCATCCGCGGCGGCGGCCCCCCCCCCGGGGGGCGGGCCCGGGCCATCCGGGCCCCGGGCCAGCCAGCCC
>NZ_JAGQBX010000084.1 GCF_024345855.1 Synechococcus sp. GreenBA-s
CGTTGGGAGTACAACTCACTCAGGCCGCACTCGGCCCTCCAGGGGCTGACGCCCCTGGAGGCAGCTCAACAGGGAGCTGCTGCATGACCACATCCACCCACTCTCATAAGGCCTGGACCGATAAAGGGGGTCACGTCACTTCAGCTCGCACGAATTTGACCACGGAACTATGGGCCAAGAGAGCAAGAGCAACCAACAAAAAGCCCCCATCGAGTGGGGGCTTTGTCGCAGGAGATCAGCAGTGCAGGGAACTCAGGCTCCTCACCCCTCAGTTACACCTTCAATCCGGTCTTCGATCTCTTGATAGATCTCCCGCAGCTGCTGGATATTATCATCAGATGTCTCCCAGTAGCCCCGGCCGTTCACCTCCAGCAGCGTGCCCACAATGCGGCGGAAGCTGTGGGGGTTGAGCTCCATCAGCCGCTGGCGCATTTCCGGGTCATTGATGAAGGTGTCGTTGGCCTCCTCGTACACGAAGTTGTCGACGGCGCCGCTGGTGGCACTCCAGCCCAGGGTGAAGTTGAGACGCTTGGCCACCTCGCGCACACCCTCGTAGCCCGAATTGAGCATGCCCTCATACCACTTGGGATTGAGCAGCTTGGTGCGCGAATCGAGGCGAATGGTTTCGCTCAAGGAGCGCACCTGGGCGTTGGCGGTGGTGGTGTCGGCGATGTAGCTCGACGGTGCCTTGCCGTCGTCGCGCAGACCCTGAATCAGCTTGGTGGGATCACTGTCGAAATAGTGGCTCACATCGGTGAGTGAGATCTCGGCCGAATCCAGGTTCTGGAAGGTCACATCGGCGGTCTTCATCGCCGATTCGAACACTTCACGGTTCTGGTTCATCTCGCCGGGATTGTCGGCATTGAAGGCGAAGGTCTTGCGGGAGAGGTACATCTCCTGCAGTTCGTTCTCCTCCTCCCAGGTGCTGTTCTCCACCGCCAGGTTCACGTTGGAGGAATAGCTGCCGCTGGCATTGGAGAACACCCGCGTGGCCGCATCGCGCAGGGAGATGCCGTTGGCGGCCGCCTGCTCCTGGGCATGGCGGCGCACGAAGTTCATCTCCAGCGGCTCGTCGGCCTCCGCGGCCATCTTCACGCCCTGGTCGATCAGGGCCATCTGGTTGATGAACAGGTCGCGGAACACGCCACTGCAGTTCACCACCACATCGATGCGTGGCCGCCCCAGTTCCTCCAGGGAGATCAGCTCCAGCTTGTTCACCCGGCCCAGGGAATCGGGCACGGGCCGCACGCCGATGAACCAGAGGATCTGGGCCAGGGATTCGCCGTAGGTCTTGATGTTGTCGGTGCCCCAGAGAACGCAGGCGATGGTTTCAGGCCAGGCACCCTGCTCGGCCTTCTGGCGCTCGATCAGCCGATCCACCACCACCTTGGCCGCCGCGATGGCGGCCCGGGTGGGAATCGACTGGGGATCCAGGGCGTGGATGTTCTTGCCGCTGGGCAGCACACCGGGGTTACGGATCGGGTCGCCACCAGGCCCCGGCAGCACATATTCGCCATCGAGGGCCTTGAGCAGGCTCTCCATCTCCATATCGGCGCAGATCTGCTCGAGGCAGAAGCGCAGGTAGCCAAACAGCTTGTCGAGCTCGACCTGATCCACATCGGGGAAACCTGCCGTGCGGCAGGCGCTCAGCCAGGGGCTCGGCAGCTTGAAGCCGAACTGCTCCAGCAGCTTGAAGAACCAGCCGAAGTTCTCCCGCAGGGTCACGCGGCCATCGGCGCCGGTGACGGCCTTCACCATCGAGCCCACGGCCGCGCGGCTCACCTCGGTGATCGTGCGGTTGAGCTCCACATCGGCGAGCACGCCGGTGTCGTTGCCCTTGTAGACATCGGCAATGGTGCGACCCCGGCTCTCGGCCAGCAGGGCCGGCAGGGAACGCAGGCCATCCTCTTCCCGCTCCAGGGCGGCGATGTTCACCAGGGTGGCGATCGCCTCCTCGGCAGTGGGCGGCTTGCCGATGGTGTGCAGGCCGCAGGGCAGCAGCCGGCTCTCGATCTCCATCAACTGGCGGTACACCGCACCCACCACGCCGTCGCGGCCGTCAAGGTCGAGCTCGGAGGCGTCGACGTCGGGCAGCACCACGTCCTTGTCGAGGTTGCACTGGCGGGCCGTCTCCGCGATCGCGTTCACGATCTGCACGCCACGGCTGCCTTCGCGCAGCTGCTGGTAGGAGCCCACCAGCTCACCCAGCTCCTTGAGGCCCTTGTAGAGGCCGGCATTCTCAGCCGGCGGGGTGAGGTAGCTGATCGTGGAGGCATAGCCGCGCCGCTTGGCGATCGTGGCTTCCGAGGGGTTGTTGGCGGCGTAGTAGTAAAGATTCGGCAGGGCGCCGATCAGCGAATCCGGGTAGCAGGTTTCGCTCATGCCCATCTGCTTGCCGGGCATGAACTCCAGCGAGCCGTGGGTGCCGAAGTGCAGCACCGCATCGGCCTTCCACACCTTCTCCAGGTAGGTGTAGTAGGCGGCGAAGCCGTGGTGGGGGCTGGCGCTGCGGGAATAGAGCAGCCGCATCGGGTCGCCCTCGTAGCCGAAGGTGGGCTGCACCCCCACGAACACGTTGCCGAAGTGGCGGCCGTAGATCAGCAGGTTGGTGCCGTCGCTGTTGAGGTTGCCGGGGGGCTTGCCCCAGTTCTCCTCCAGCCGCTCGGAATAGGGCGTGAGCCGCTCGTATTCCTCCACGCTCATGCGGTGGGCGATCGACAGCTCCGGCGCGCCCTGCAGGGCCTCGGGGTCGTTGATCACCGCCTCCATCAGGGCCTTGGAATCCCGCGGCAGGTTCTGCACGTCGTAGCCCTTGGCCTTCATCTCCTGCAGCACCCGGTGGATGGAGCCGAACACATCCAGGTAGGCGGCGGTGCCGACATTGCCCTTGTCGGGCGGAAAGCTGAACACGGTGATCGCCAGCTTCTTCTCGGCGCGCGGCTTCACCCGCAGCGAGGCCCAGCGGATCGCCCGCTCGGCGATGGCATCTACCCGGTCCTGGAGGGTGTGGGCCTTGCCGGTGGCGTCGTCGCGGCCGGAGAGCACGATCGGCTCGATGGCGCCATCCAGCTCGGGGATGGCGATCTGCAGGGCCACCTGCACCGGGTGCAGGCCCAGGTCGCTCTCCTCCCACTCCTGGGTGGTCTGGAACACCAGCGGCAGCGCCACCATGTAGGGGCGGTTGAGGCTCTTCAGCACCTCGATCGCCTTGGGGTGGTCCTGGCGGGCCGGGCCGCCCACCAGGGCGAAGCCCGTGAGGCTCACCACACCATCCACCAGGGGGATGTCGGGGTTGAGCGGGTCGTAGAAGAAGGCGTTCACCGGCTTGGTGAAATCCAGGCCGCCGCAGAACACCGGGATCACGGTGGCGCCGCGGTATTCCAGCTCCTGGATCACGGCCACGTAGTGGGCCTCATCGCCGGTGACGATGTGGCTGCGCTGCAGCACCAGGCCGATCACCGGACCCTTGCGGGCGGCCTCGGAGAGATCGGTGCGGCTGGCGGTCCAGTTCAGGTATTCCTTGAGGTCTTCGAACATCCCCGGCGCCAGGGGGTGCCAGATGCCGAGGTCCGGGAACACCACGGGCTCGGCCACCTCCACGGCGGGCCGATCGCTGCTGCCGCGGGGGAACACGTATTTGTCCGCCAGCATCAGCAGGAAGTTCCGGAGGTTGTCCGGGGTGCCGCCCAGCCAGTACTGGAAGCTGAGCATGAAGGAGCGGGCGTCCTGGGCCTTCTCCACCGGCAGATACTTCAACACCGTGGGCAAGGTGTTGAGCAGCTTGAGCATCGCGTCCTGGAAGCCGGCGCCGCCCGCCTCCTTCCGCTTCTTCATGAAGCCGGCGATGGCGCTCTTGCTTTGGCCCAGCTGGGCCATCGAGAAGGTGCCGAGCTTGTTGAGGCGCATCACCTCCGGCATGGAGGGGAACACCACCGCCGCCTTGAGCCGGTCGCGGTGGGGGGCCACGGCGTCCACCACCTTCTGGGCCAGGTCCTCGATGAAGATCAGCGAGGCGATGAACACATCCGCCTCCGCCACATCGGCGCAGAAGCTGGCGTAGTTCTCGGGGTCGCGCAGCTCCTCGATCAGGTAGCCGCTCAGGTCGATCGCCAGGGGGCCGTTCTGGTCGTTGAGCGAGGTGGCCGCCTGGGTGAGGGCGTTCTGGTATTGGGGCTCGAGCACCACATACACCGCCCTCATCACGGCCCGTCCGTTCACGTCCGCGGGGCTGACGCGGCGGCTGGCGGAGCGGACCTGGGTGAACATGCGGGCGGATTGAGCAATGTGAAGCAGCCTACGAAGCACCGGCGCCCTGCGCGAGCGCTCCAGACAAGGCGTTACAGGGGTTCTGGGGCGACGGCGCCCGGATGCGTGCGTCAGCCGGTGTTGCCATCAGGCCCCATTCCCATTCGTCTGCCCCGACCCCGCCTCACGACGACCCTGGTGGCCCTGTTTCTGCCGCTGGTGTGCGGCACCGGAGCCCTGGTGAGTGCCCTGGGGGTGCGCCACACCGAAGCGGTAATCTCCAGCGCCAGCACCCAGACCCTGCGGGCTCTGGTGGGGGAACTGCGGGCCCAGATCGGCCGGGCGATCGATCCGGCCACGGCCCTGCTGGAGCTCAGGCGCATGCAGGAGCTGGCCGAGGACCACACCCTCAGCCAGCGCCTGGCCCTGCTGCCCGACTTCGCCGACGCCCTGGCCAAGGCCCCACCTTCGCGGCCTACCAGATGGCGGGTCGCCAGGGTGACCTGTTCGTGGTGGCGCGGGGCATGGGTCCCCGGGGCCCGGTGCTCCCTGGCCTTCCCCCCCGGGCGGCGCTGGTGGTGCAGGCCATCGAACCGGGCCAGCGGGTAGGGCGGAAGCTGGTGTTCGATGCCGACCTGCGCCAGCTGAGCGCCACCAAGGCGTCACTGCCGCCTGGCTTCGTGCTGCGCGAGCGTCCCTGGGTGCGCCTGGCCCAGGGGGCCACCCGGCCGGTGATCGCCCCCGTGCACCGCTTCGCCTTCGACGGCCAGATGGGCGTGACCCTCTCCCTGGCGACGCCCGGGGGCGGGGCCGTGGGCGCGGCCCTGCCCCTCAGCCGCCTGGCCGAGTTGCTGACGCGCTACCGGATCACCCCGGACACCCAGCTGGCGCTGGTGACGCCCCGGGGGTCGGTGCTGGCCACCCCGGCGATGCGGGGCATGGGCCAGCTCAGCCAGAACGGCCAGGGCGCGGTGGTGATGCCCACCCTGACCCAGCTGGGCATGCCCGCCCTGGCGGCCCTGGCTCCCCGCCTGCAGGCGGCCGAGGCCCATCGGCACGCGATCGATCAGGCGCCGGGCTTCAGCCGCTTCCGGGTGGCTGGTCAGGTGTGGCGCGGAGCCGTGGTGGGGCTGCCCTCGCCCCTGGAGGGCGGCAACACGGTTCTGCTGATGGCCCTGCCGGAGCGGGAACTGCTCGCCGAGGCCCGACAGCTGGCCCAGGACGGCGGCCTGGCGACCCTGCTGGTGCTGCTCCTGGCGGTGCCCGTGGTGGTGCTGGTGTCGCGGCGGCTGTCGGCCAGCCTGCGGCGGCTGGCCCTGCCCCTGCTCAGCCGCCGCGGCGAGGGCCTGGGGGAGCTGGTGCTGCACTTTGCGGAGCCGCCCGAGCCGGCCCGGGTGGCCTTCTGCCGGGCCCTGTCGGGCAATGCGGCGGTCGCCCTGGAAACCCGCAGCCTGATCGCCGCCCAGAAGGCCCTGTTTGAGTCGTTCATCCAGCTGATCGCCGATGCGATCGACGCCAAGAGCCCCTACACCGGTGGCCACTGCGCCCGGGTGCCGGAGCTGGCCCGGCTGCTGGCCGACGCCGCCTGCGGGGCCCGCAGCGGCCCCTACGCCAACTTCCAGCTCTCCGAACTGGACCGGGAGGCCCTGCACCTGGCCTCCTGGCTGCACGACTGCGGCAAGGTGACCACGCCGGAATACGTGGTCGACAAGGCCACCAAGCTCGAAACCCTGCACGACCGCAACCACGAGGTGCGCATGCGCTTCGAGCTGCTCATGGCTGCCGCCGAAACCGACCACTGGCGATCCGTGGCCGAGGGGGGGATCGCCAGGCGCTGCAGGCCGAGCTGGAGCGCAGCTGGGCCGAGCTCGATGCCGCCTTCGCCTTCGTGGCCGACTGCAATCTGGGCGGCGAGTTCATGGCGCCGGAGCGGATCGAGCGGCTCCAGGCCATCGCCACGCGCCGCTGGCGGCGCACCCTCGACGACCGGGCCGGTGTCTCGGGCGACGAGCTGCGGCGCCGCCAGCGGGAACCCGAGCAGCCCCTGCCGGCCTGGGAGCCCCTGCTGGCCGACCGGCCCCACCACCGCATCGAGCGCCTGCCCCAGCAGCGTCTGCGCCGGGACAAACACTGGGGCATCACCATGGCCGAGCCGGAGCTGCTCTACGACCGGGGCGAGCTGCACAACCTCACGATCAGCCGCGGCACCCTCAACAGCGAGGAGCGCTACAAGATCAACGAGCACATCATCCAGACGATCCGGATGCTGGCGGCCCTGCCCTTCCCGGTCCACCTGGCGGCCGTGCCAGAGATCGCCACCGGACACCACGAGACCACCGATGGCCGGGGCTACCCCCGCGGCCTCACCGCCGAGCAGATGAGCCCAATGGCGCGGATGATGGCCATCGCCGATGTGTTAGAGGCCCTCACCGCCGTCGACCGGCCCTACAAGAGCGGCAAGCCCCTTTCGGCGGCCCTGACGATCCTGGTGACCATGGCCCGCGAGCGCCACCTCGACCGGGAGCTGCTGGAACTGTTCCTCGAAGCCGGGGTGTGGCGCACCTACGCCGAGCGCTTCCTGGGGCCGGATCAGTGCGACGCCGTCGACCTGGAGGCGTTGCTGGCGCAGCTGCGGGGCTGAGCTGGATCGCCCAGCCTGCTGAGCAGCGGCAGCGGAGCCGTCGCGGGCGGGCGGGCGCGGGGGCCCATAGGCTCGGCAGGATCAGAGCCGGGC
>NZ_JAGQBX010000085.1 GCF_024345855.1 Synechococcus sp. GreenBA-s
AGCGCCAGGTAGGCGGTGGGGAACAGCAGCAGACCCGACCACCCAACAAAAACGAAGCGGTCGCGCTTGAGCCAGTCATCGAGGACGTCGAACCATCCCCGCTGTGGCGCGCGCCCTACAGCGATCGTCATGAGAGCGGCTTCATGAAGCGTTACAGGGCTCATGGTACGGGGAACCGGGGCCCTGTGGCGGGTGGGCCGCCCCAGAAACCGATCCAGGCCATGCGAATGAGTAAAAGCACTCAGGAGCCCGGTGGGCCTGGGTCATTCGCCAGAGTGGGGGCTGGCCGCAAGACCCCGCCCGTGTACGTCGTCGAGCTCTCCCTCAAGCTCAGCCCCATGCCGGTTGCCGTCCAGCGCAAGGAGCTGGACGATGCCCAGGCCCTCTATGGGCAGGTGAAGCAGGCCCTGGAAACCGGCGCGCCCCGGGTGCTGGAACTCAGCTGCGAGAAGGAGGAGGACAAGCGCATCAGCCTGCTGAGCAGCGAAGTGGTGGCCGTGCAGATGTACGAGAAGTCGGCCATGGGCGGCGGCAGCAAGCGCCCGGGCTTCTCCTTCGAGGGCTGAGCGGCGCCCCTTGACCCTGACCCCACCCCTTCCCCACTCCAGCGGCCCCGCCCTGGCCGAACCGCCGCTGGTGGTGGACCAGCTGGGCTTTGCCTGGCCCTCGGGCCAGCGGGCCCTCAACCACTGCAGCCTCACGATCCCCCGGCCTGGCCTGTGGATGCTGGTGGGGGGCAACGGCAGCGGCAAGAGCACCCTGCTGCGGCTGATCGCCGGGCTGCTGGAGCCCGCCCGGGGACGCCTCCACACCCCCCTCAAGACGGCCCTGGTGTTCCAGAACCCGGACCACCAGCTGCTGCTGCCCAGCTGCGGCAGCGACATCCAGCTCTCACTGCCCCCAGGGCTGGACGCCGCCGGACGCCAGCAGGAGGTGGCCCACGCCCTCGAGCTGGTGGGCCTGGAGGGCTTTGAGGGGCGACCGATCCACACCCTCAGCGGCGGCCAGAAGCAGCGCCTGGCGATCGCGGGCGCCCTGGCGAGCCGGGCCCGGCTGCTGCTGCTGGATGAACCCACCGCCCTGCTGGACCCCGACAGCCAGCAGGACCTGTTGCGGCTGATCCGCCGGCTGTGCAGCCAGGGCGAAGCGCCGATCACGGCCCTGTGGATCACCCACCGCCTCGACGAGCTGGAGTGGTGTGATGGGGCCGCCCTGGTGGAGCGGGGCAGCGCCGGCCCCTGGCAGACGGGCGAGACCCTGGCCAGACGGCTCAGCCCCTTGCCCAGGGGCAGGGCTGAGGGGTAAGGTCTTCGGGTCCCAGTCAGGGACTCCGTTCCTAGAAGCCGGCTCCCCCGGAGCTCGTTGTTCGGAACGCATTCCTCGGTAGCTCAGCGGTAGAGCGATCGACTGTTAATCGATTGGTCGCAGGTTCGAATCCCGCCCGGGGAGTTTTTCTCCAACCCCAGCTCCAGGGCTGGGGTTTTTTCATGGCGGCTGAATGGCGCCGGGTCAGCGGCGGGGAGATCCACGGCGGGGAGATCCACGGCCACAGCGGCAGCCCAGTGGCACCAACGCTGCCGGATTACAAGATCTCGATCAAAAGAAAAGGTGAAGATTGCCAGACTGGCTGGGGCGTTCCCGGGACCCGGATCCCTCTGGCTGCAAGGCATCTGGCCGATCGCGATGGAACGCGGGCAGTCCCCGGCCGGTGCACATCCGCGCACCCGTGGAGAGAATGCCTGAACGAAACGTGGCCGCGGCCACATCCCGTCCAGAGCCGCTTCCGCGGCGCCTTGCCGTAGCAGCCATGAAACCCTGCATCCTGCTGATCGAAGACGACAGCGACATGCGCGAGCTGGTCGCCGGCCACCTGGAGCACAGCGGCTTTGACGTGCAGCGCGCCGAGGACGGGGTCAAGGGCCAGGCCCTGGCCATGCAGACCATCCCGGATCTGATCCTGCTGGACCTGATGCTGCCGAAGGTGGATGGCCTCACCCTCTGCCAGCGCCTGCGCCGCGACGAGCGCACCGCCCGCATCCCGATCCTGATGCTCACGGCCCTGGGTAGCACCAAGGACAAGGTGAGCGGCTTCAATTCCGGCGCCGACGACTACCTGGCCAAGCCCTTCGACCTGGAGGAGCTGCAGGTGCGGATCAAGGCCCTGCTGCGGCGCTCCGAACGGGCCCCGCTCTCGACCAAGCACAACGAGATCCTCAGTTACGGCCCGCTGACCCTGGTGCCGGAGCGGTTCGAGGCCTTCTGGTTCGACGAGCCGGTACGCCTCACCCACCTGGAATTCGAGCTGCTGCACTGCCTGCTGCAGCGCCACGGCCAGACCGTGGCGCCCTCGCTGATCCTCAAGGAGGTGTGGGGCTACGAGCCCGACGACGACATCGAGACGATCCGGGTGCATGTGCGCCACCTGCGCACCAAGCTGGAGCCCGATCCCCGCAAGCCCCGCTTCATCAAGACCGTCTACGGCGCCGGCTACTGCCTGGAGCTGCCCAGCGGCGCGCAGCTGGAGCAGCTGGCCGCGATGGTCCGGGAGGCGCGGCGGCAGCGCCAGTCCCCCGGCGGCAGTCCCCAGGCCGCCTGAACCCAACACATCTCAGGCGGCGGCCACGGCGCCGCTGAGCTCCAGCAGGGCCACCTCCCAGGCCAGGCGCGGCTGCACGTAGGCCCGCAGCTGGCGGCGAAGCGTTTCGAGGCGGTGCTGCTGGCCGGGGTCGTGGTGGCGACGCCACAGCCGCAGCTGCCACCAATTCAGCAGCCAGAGCTGCTGCTCCCCATCGAGGGCCTCGCACAGGTCCCGGGCCAGGGCCAGGGCCTCCACCGGGCTGGCCGCCAGGGAGGAGAGCCGCTCCGCCAGGCCCGCCGGCAGGGCCTGCCACTGCTGGCGATGCCGCAGCAGGGCCCCGGGCGAGCCGGCGGCCAGCTCCAGCAGCTCGGGAGGTTCGGGGCCGGTGGCGGGCATGGGCTCCAGATCGGGAGCGGGGGCCACGGTGGGGGGCAGGCCGGCCAGCACCTGTTGCAGCAGCTCGGGGCGCAGCCGCGCGAAGGGCACCTGGTGGCAGCGGGAGCGGATCGTGCTCAACAGCCGGTCCGGGGCGGCGCTGAGCAGCACCAGCAGTCCGTCGCCGGGTTCCTCCAGGGTCTTGAGCAGGGCGTTGGCCGCGCCCTCCGCCATCGCCTCCACCGCCTCGATCACCACCAGGCAGCGGCTGGCCTCCAGGGGCCGGCGGCCCAGAAACTGGGACACGCCCCGCACCTGCTCCAGGCGCAGTTGCGGCGGTGCCCGCCGGCTGACGCCGGCCTCGACGGCCTGGGAGGCGGGAATCAGCTGGCCCTTGTCGGAGTAGGTGGGCTCAACCCAGAGCAGATCGGGGTGGTTGCCCTCCTCGAGGCGGCGGCGCACGGCCAGGGAGCCCTCCGGGCCGGCGATCACCCCCTCCAGGAAGCGGAGCGCCGCCAGGCGGCGGCCCACACCCTCGGGGCCGCTGAACAGATAGGCGGGCGCCAGACGCCCCTGCACCAGGGCCGCCCGCAACAGGGCCATGGCCGGCGCCTGCCCCACCAGGTCGGCGAACAGGTCCTCAGCCATGGGCGGCAGAGTCCTCGGCCGGCGCCGGCGGCCCGGGGTGCCCACGCGCCACGAACGCCCGCAGCGCCGCCTCGATCGCCGCACTGACCTGCGGCGCTGGCTGCAGCCCATCCAGGCGATGCCAGCCCCGCCCGGCCGCCAGGGCCGCGAAACCGCCGCAGACCCGTGCCAGGAAGGCCTCGCCGCTGGCCTCGATCCGATCCGCCGCCCGGTGCCCCCGGCGCCGCAGCGACTCGGCCAGGGGCAGCTCCAGCCAGAGCGTCAGATCGGGCACCAGGCCGCCGGTGGCAATCCGCTCCAGCTGGTCGATCAGGTCCAGCGACAGGCCGCGGCCATAGCCCTGGTAGGCGGCGGTGGAGCCGGCAAAGCGATCGCTCAGCACCCAGTGGCCGGCCTCCAGGGCCGGCTGGATACGCTGCTGCACGTGCTGGGCCCGGTCGGCGGCATAGAGCAGCAGCTCGGCGCCACTGCCGGGGGCCGCCTCGCCGGGGGGGTGCAGCAGCAGCTGGCGCAGGGCCAGGCCCAGGGGGGTACCGCCGGGTTCGCGGGTCACGATCAGCTCAGCGCCGGCCGGCAGCAGCCCACTGGCGGGCAGCCAGCGCCGCAGGTGCTCGAGCTGGGTGGTCTTGCCGCAACCATCAATGCCCTCCAGCACCAGGAAACGGCCCCGTGGGCGCGATGGATGGGCCGGGGGGGAGGGCTCAGCCGGCACGGCGGGCTCCAACCGGCGGACGCCCCTGCAGGAGCAGGGCATTGCCCACCACGGTGATCGAACTGAGGGCCATCAGCAGGGCCGCCAGCGGCGGCGACAGCAGCACCCCGAAGCCTGGCAGCAGCACCCCCGCCGCGATCGGCAGCACCACCAGGTTGTAGCCGAAGGCCCAGGCCAGGTTCTGGCGCACCTTGGCCATGGTGCGGCGCGCCAGGCGCAGGGCTTCGGCCAGGCCCTCCAGCCGATCGCCCAGCACCACCAGATCGGCGCTGTCCATCGCGATCTGGGTGCCGGTGCCCACGGCGATGCCCAGGTCGGCCGCGGCCAGGGCCGGCGCGTCGTTGATGCCGTCACCCACCATCGCCACAGGCCCTTGGCGGTGGGCCGCCAGGATCCGCTCCAGCTTCTGCTCGGGCAGCAGCTCCCAGGCCAGGGCCTCGGGTTGGAGCCCCAGCTGGCGCCCAAGCCGCTCCACGGCACCGCGGCGATCCCCGCTGAGCACCCCCAGCTCCAGGCCCATGGCCTCCAGGGCCCGCAGGCTGGCCGCGGCATCGGGGCGGGGCTGATCCTGCACGGCGATCAGGCCGAGCAGCTGGGGGCCCTCGGCCACGGCCAGCAGGCTGGCGCTGGCCTCCTCCTGGGCGGCGATCCAAGCCTGCTGGGCCGGGGTGAGAGGCAGGGCTCCGGCAACCGCCTGCACCCACTCCGGCCGCCCCACCCAGCAAGACCCACCATCCGCCAGGCGACCCGCAACGCCCTGGCCGGCCAGCGCCGCAACCTCCTGCAGGGGCAGCGAGGCCAGCTCCCGCCGCTGGGCCTCCTGGAGCACGGCGAAGGCCAGGGGATGCCGACTGCTGGCCTCCAGGCTGGCCGCCAGCTGCAGCAGCCGCGCCTCGGCGGCGGCGGCTGCAGGGCCCTGACCGGGGCCGGCGAGGCCGGAGCCGCCGGCCGCCACCAGCTCGATCGCCGTCACCAGGGGGCGGCCGAGGGTGAGGGTGCCGGTCTTGTCGAAGAGCACCTGGCGCAGCTGCGCCGCCGTCTCGATGGCCGCACCACCCCGGAACAGCAGCCCGGCACGGGCGGCACGGCCGGTGCCCACGGTGATCGCCGTGGGGGTGGCCAGGCCCAGGGCGCAGGGGCAGGCCACCACCAGCACGGCAATGCTGAGCTGCAGGGCCAGGGCCAGCGGCGTCTCGGCGCCCATGCCCAGGCTGCGGTGCCCGCCATGCAGATGGACCGAGGGCCCGGCCATCAGCACCTGGGGCCAGAGCCGGGCGCCCCACTGCCACCAGAACAAAAAGGTGGCGGCGGCCAGGGCCAGCACCAGCGGCGTGAAGCGGCCGGCGATCCGGTCCGCCAGTCCCTGGATCGGCGCCTTGCGGGCCTGGGCCTGCTCCACCAGGCGGATGATCCGCGCCACCGCGCTCTGGGAGCCGGGCCGCAGCACCTCCAGCTCCAGGCGGGCCTCCAGGTTGAGGCTGCCGGCGGCCAGTTCGCTGCCCGGGGCAGCCTGCAGGGGCAGGGGTTCACCCGTGAGGCTGGACACGTCCACCGCCGATTCCCCGGCCAGCACCCGGCCATCCACCGGCACGCGATCGCCCGGCAGCAGCCGCAGTCGATCGCCCGGCCGCAGGGCGCCGACCCGCACCGGCCGGGGCTCGCCCTCCCCCAGCAGCAGCAGGGCCGTATCGGGCTGGAGCGCCGCCAGTTCCTCCAGGGCCCGGCCGGTGCGGAAGCGGGCCCGCTCCTCGAGGAAGCGGCCCAGCAGCACGAAGCCCAGCAGCATCACCGGCTCGTTGAAGAAGCACTGCCAGCCCACCGCCGGCCACAGGAAGGCCACCAGGCTGGCCAGGTAGGCACTGGCCATGCCCAGGCCCACGAGGGTGTCCATGCCGGGCATGCCGGCCAGGGCCGCCCGCCAGCCACCCCACAGGATCGGCCGACCGGGCCCCGCCAGGGCCAGCGTGGCCAGCAGGGCATGGACGCGGATGTCCGCCAGCCAGGGCTGGGGCAGGCTGCCCGCCTCCGCCAGGTGGCCGGCCGCCGAGAGCAGCAGCAGCAGCAGGGCCACCACCAGCTGGCGCCACTGCTGCCACCAGCTGCGCCGCTGCCGGTGCCGCAGCCGCTCCAGCACGGGGTCGTCGCCGTCGCGGCGGCGGGCCGTGAAGCCCACGCCCGCCAGGGCCTCCACCAGGGGAATCGTGGGATCGGCGCCGGTGTCCCCGGCCGCCGGCCGATCCGGTGCCGCCTGGGTGGGGTCGAGGCCCACCCAGGCGGTGCGGGTGAGCAGGTTCACGCTGGCCTGGCGCACCCCGGGCTGGGCCAGCAGCCGCTGCTCCACGGCCCGCACGCAGCCGCCGCACTTCATCCCCTCCACCTCCAGCAGCAGCGGCGCAGCTGGTGGCAGCAGTGGCGCCAGCTGGTGGTGGCCCTGCTGCTGCTGCTGCTCTCGGCGGCCGGCCACCTGGCGGAGGCGGGCAGCCTGCCCCAGCCCTGGCTGGCGG
>NZ_JAGQBX010000086.1 GCF_024345855.1 Synechococcus sp. GreenBA-s
GTGGGGGCCGGGGGGCTCATGGGGCCATGGCCCGCGGGGTCACCACTTTTTATACGGCAGGAATTTGCCGCACAGGGTCACCTGAACCCGGTCGCCGGCGGGATCCGCCACCCGATCCACCTTGAGGCTGAAGTCGATCGCCGACATGATCCCGTCGCCGAACTGTTCCTGGATCACGTCCTTGAGCGGCAGGCCGTAGATCTGCAGGATCTCGTAGAAGCGGTAGAGCAGCGGATCGGTGGGCAGCACCGGATCCAGCCCGCCCTTCACCGGAAACTGGGTGAGGGGCTCCAGCAGGGCGGCCTCCAGGCCCAGGGCCTCCGCCAGGGCACTGGCCTCCTCGGCCGAGGCCGTCGACTGGCCGTGCAGCAGGCTCGCCACCCACACCGGGTCGCGGCCAAGGCGGTCGCCGAGATCGGCAAAGCTCAGGCCGGCGTGGCGCCTGGCGGCCAGCAGGGTGGCGGTGAGGGGGGAGAGGGCCACGGAATCGGGACATGGGCGGGCCGGACCGTATGGCCCGATGCCCGCCGGAATGGTCGCGGTTGCCACCGGGGGGTGTGCCGCCGCGTCGGCCCGGCCTCGGCCTGGGTTTCAGCCCGCCAGGGCCCGCAGCAGCGGCTGCAGCTTCCAGCCCAGCTCCTCGGCTTCGGCGGCGGGGTCGGAGTCGGCCACGATGCCGCAGCCGGCGTGCAGCCGCAGCTGCGCCCCCTGGAGCAGCAGCGTGCGGATCAGGATGTTGCTGTCGAAGCTGCCATCCCAGTCGAGCCGCAGCAGGGCGCCGCAGTAGGGGCCGCGGGCCACGGGCTCCAGCTCCCCCAGGCGCTGGCAGGCCCGCAGCTTGGGGGCGCCGGTGATCGAGCCGCCGGGCCAGCTGGCCCGCAGCAGGTCCACCCAGCTGCGGCCTGGCGCCAGCTGGCCGGTCACCACCGAGGTGAGGTGGTGCACCTGCGGGTAGCTCTCCAGGCCCACCAGCTGGGGCACGGCGATCGAGCCGGGCACGCAGACCCGGCCGAGGTCGTTGCGCAGCAGGTCCACGATCATCACGTTCTCGGCCCGGTCCTTGGGGCTGCACACCAGCTCGGCGGCCGCGTCGGCATCCCGCTCCGGATCGCCGTGGCGCGGGCGGGTGCCCTTGATCGGCCGGGTCTCCACCATCCCCGCGGCGCTCACCTGCAGGAAGCGCTCGGGGGAGGCGGAGAGCACCGCCTCCCCGGCGGCGCCAGCACCGGCGATGGCCAGGCCCGCAAAGGGGGCCGGACAGTGGCGGCGCAGCCGGCCGTAGAGGGCCAGGGGATCGGGAGCGGCGGCCAGGGTTTGCTCCACGCAGGCCGTGAGGTTGGCCTGGAACAGATCACCGGCGGCGATCCAGTCCCGGATGCGCTCCACGCCGCGGGCGAAGCCGGTGGGGTCGGTGTGCCAGCTCCAACCCTCCAGGGGGATGGGGTTGGCGGGGGGCAGATCCCCTCCCTCGCTGCCTGCGCCGTCGCCAGCCCCAGGGGCCCCGCCAGCCCCGCTGGGCTCCGGCAGGCCGCTCACCAGGGCCGCCAGGGCCGCGTTGCGCTCCGGATCGCTGCCCTCCAGGACCAGCGTTCGCTCCCGCAGATCGAAGCGCAGCACCGGGTCGTGGCGGGCCAGCCAGAGGCTGGCCATGGCGCTGGCCCGCCAGTGCGGCGCCGGCTCCAGCCAGGCCCCGGCCTCGTAGCCGAGCCAGCCGCTCCAGTGGGCCGGCTCGCGGGCCGCCCGGGCCGCCACCTCCGCCAGCACCTGGAAGGGATCGTCGGCGCCGGGCTCGCCGGGCCGGCCGCGGCAGACCCGCTGCTCCAGGGGATCGGCCGCCAGGGTGGCCTGGCGCCCCAGGGCGCTGCCGTCGCTGTCGAGCCAGATCAGACCCTCCCGGCCGTAGGTGCGCGCCAGGGCGGCGGCCACGGCGGCCGGCTCCCGCCAGGGCAGTGCCTGGCGCCGCAGCGCCCGCCCGCTGCCCTCGGCCGCGGCCATCACGCGCCCGCCGCCCCCGAGGTCAGCTCGGGGCGACCCGCCTCGATCAGGGCGGCGTCGCGGATGCGGCAGCTGTCGCAGACACCGCAGGGCCGCTCGCCGCCGGCATAGCAGCTCCAGGTGGCGGCGATCGGCACCCCCAGGCGCAGGGCCTGGCGCACGATCTCGGCCTTGCTCCAGTGCACCAGCGGCGCCCACAGCCGGGCCCCATGGCCCTCGCGGCCGGCCTTGCTGGCCAGGTCCGCCAGGGTCTGGAAGGCGTCGAGGTAGTCGGGGCGGCAGTCGGGGTAGCCGGAGTAATCCACCGCGTTGACGCCCAGCACGAGCTGGCTGGCGCCGCGGGCTTCGGCCAGGCTCAGCCCCAGGGCGATGAACACGGTGTTGCGGCCCGGCACGTAGGTGGAGGGGATCACGCCGGGCTCCACGCCGTCGCTGGGCACGGCGATGGCGGCATCGGTGAGGGCGGAGCCGCCCCAGGCGGCCAGGTTCACGTCGATCACGTGGTGTTCCGCCAGACCCAGGGCGGCGGCCACGGCGACGGCGGCCTCCAGCTCGCGGCGGTGGCGCTGGCCGTAGTCGAAGGAGAGGCCGATCACCCGGTGCCCGGCCTCCAGGGCCAGGGCGGCGGCGGTGGCCGAATCCAGGCCGCCGGAGAGCAGGGCGATGGCGGTGGGCTGGGACACCGCCGTGGGCTCGGGGCTGGCGTTGCTGCTCACGGGCGGCCGGCAGTGGGCTCCATTGTGGAAGTCGGCGTCCTGGCGCTGTCCCTTGGGAGGCCAGCCCGCTGGAAGCCGGCCCAGGCCCTGGCCATGATGCGGGCAGCCGCCCCCGCCCGCGATGGCCCCGCCCGCCTCGATCACTCCCCGCATGGCCGTCGCCCCCCGGCGTGCGCCCGGGCCTGGGCCCCTGCTGAGCGCCGCCCTCGCAGCCGGCCTGCTCGCCCCCCTGGCCGCCGCCGCCATCCCCCGCCTTGACCTCAAGCCCTACGCCCCGCCGGCCGCCGGCGAGCGCCGCTGGGTGATCCAGCTGCCCGGGGTGCTGCGGCCCAGCCCCGATCCGGCGCTCTCCCCCAACCCGGCCGACTGGCGGGTGGAGCTGCTGGTGGGCCGCACCGTCCAGGTGGATTGCAACCAGCACCGCCTCAGCGGCCGGCTCAAGGCCGAAACGGTGCCGGGCTGGGGCACCACCGTCTACCGCGCCATCGACGTGGGCCCGCTGGTCTCGACCCGGCGCGCCTGCCCGCCGGGCGAGCGGCTGCGCCAGGCCTTCGTGCCGCTCGGCAGCAAGCCCTTCGTGGTGCCCTACAACGCCAGCCTGCCGATCGTGCTTTACACCCCCAAGGATCTGGAGGTGCGCTGGCGCCTGTGGAAGGCGGAAGCGGTGCAGCGCCCCGCCCAGCAGCTCTGAGGCCCGTCCGGCACCTCAGAGGCCGGTACGGCGCTGCGGCATGGGACGGCTCAGCGCACGCCCAGCCACTTGTGGCTCTGCAGGCTGAGGCGCCAGCGGGGGTTGCGGCGCACGTGGGCGATGGCCAGGGCCTGGCCCTCCGGGCTCTGCCAGCCCGGCTGCAGCAGCAGCCCGGGCCCGTCGCCGCCTGCCTCCCCGTCGCCAGGGGCCCCGCCGGCATGGGCGGCCCGGGCCGCGGCCACCGCCTGGGCCATGGCCTCCGCGAAGGCCAGATCGTCCTCCCCAAGCACCACCACCTTCAGCTCGTGGCAGGCGGCCAGCAGCTCCGGCCGCGGCGGGCGGTGTCGCTTGGGCGAGAGGGTGATCCAGTCGAAGCGGCCCGTCAGCGGATCCACACCGCTGGTTTCCAGGTGCAGCGGCAGGCCCGCGTCCTCCAGGGCGGCGCAGAGGGGGCCCAGGTCGTGGTGCAGCGGTTCGCCGCCGGTGATCACCACGAAGCCGGCCCCCTCCCGCCCGGCGGCGGCGGCCTCCGCGGCCAGCGCCGCCAGGGGATGCCGGGGGTGCGCCTCGGCGGGCCAGGAGTGCTTGGTGTCGCACCATGGGCAGCCCACGGCGCAGCCGCCCAGCCGCAGGAAGAAGGCGCTGCGGCCGGCGTGGGCCCCCTCCCCCTGGAGCGAGTGGAAGGTCTCCACCACCGGCAGGGTCAAGGCGGCGCTGGTGGACACGGTCACGGCAGGGGAGAGGGCTCGGTCACGCCGCCGCCTCGCTGTGGACGTGGCGCGGATGTGGAGCAGAACGGGGCAGGCACTGGATCCTGTCTACCGCGCCACGGCAACATGACTGAAATAGTCGGCCGCGACGGCATGGTGATGAACTGCCTGATCCTGGAAGACCAGGTGTTGCTGGCCGATCTCCTGGCCCGAAATCTGGCCGCCTATCCGGGCCTGAAGGTGGTGGGGATCGCCGGCAGCGTGGCCGAGGGTCATCACCTCTGCCGTGAGCACAGCCCCGATCTGCTGGTGGTCGACCTGATGCTGTCGGACGGCCTGGGGGTGGAGGTGGCCGAGCAGTTGATCCGCGACCGCCCCGAGGCGCGGGTGATCGTGCTCTCGGCCGAGTGCCAGCGGCTGCAGTGCTCGCGCCACCTCCACAACGCGATCGTGGCCGTGATCGACAAGACCGAGGCGCTCGAGAAGCTGCAGCACCAGGTCCGCCGCCTGCTGGTGGAGGCCCGGCTCGGGGGGGAGGGCACCGACGGTGGCGAGGCCCCCGCCGGGGCGCCGGCCCACTGGGACCGCCTGACCCGCCGGGAGCGGGAGGTGTTCCAGCTGATCGGTGAGGGACTCTCCAGCGAGGCGATCGCCGAGCGGCTCGGCCTGTCGGTTCTCACCGCCCGCACCCACCGCAAGCACATCACCTCCAAGCTCGGCATCAAGGGCGGCGAACTGGTGCTGCTGGCCTCCGCCTTCGTGCGGCACGCCCCCTGATGGGCCGACTGCGCCTGCGGCCGCCGGCCCTGGGCAACCGCGCCGCCACGCTGCTGCTGGCGCTGCTCTACGCCCTGGTGGGCAGCCTGACCCTGCGGCTGGTGCAGGAGGCGGGCTACGGCCTGGCGGCGCCGGTGTGGCCCTCCAGCGGCCTCGCCCTGGCGCTGCTGCTGCGGCGCGGGCCTGTCCTGGCGCCGGGGGTGCTGGTGGGCTCGCTGCTGGTGAACCTGCCCCTGCTCTGGGCCGCACCGGGCCCCCACCTGGCTGCCCTGGCGGTGGCGCTGGTGATCGGCCTGGGGGCGAGCCTCCAGGCCGTGCTGGGCGCCCGCTGGCTACGGAGCCGGCTCGGGCCCCGGCCGGCCCTGGATCGGGCCCAGGACATCCTGCGGCTGATGCTGCTGGGTGGCCCCTGCGCCTGTCTGGTGGGGGCGGCCTTCGGGGTGGGCGCCCAGCTGCTGGCCGGCGTGATCACCCTGGCCGAGGTGCCGGTCACCTGGCTCACCTGGTGGGTGGGCGATTCGGTGGGCGTGATCGTGTTCGCGCCGCTGGTGCTGATGCTGTTGCCCGACCAGGGGGGCCAGTGGCGCGGCCGCCGCTGGCGGGTGGCCCTGCCCTCGCTGCTGGTCACGGCGCTGTCGCTGGCCGTGTTCGTGTTCAGCGCCGCCCAGGAGCGGCGCCAGCTGCAGCTCTATCTGGCGCAGCAGGCGACCCAGGCCAGCAGCGCCCTGCAGCGCAATCTGGTGCGCCACCAGGAGGTGCTTGAGGGCCTGCGCAGCCTGATGGCGGTGCACCCCCTGACCGCCGCGGGCGACTTCGAGCACTACACCCGCAGCAGCCTGCAGCGCCTCGATGGCCTCGAGGCCCTGTCCTGGAACGTCTTTCTCCGCCCGGAGCAGCTGGAGCCCTTCGAGCGGCAGCGGCGCCGGGAGTCGCCGGGCTATCGGGTCTTCGAGAAGGGACCCGACGGCGCGCCTCGGCCGGTGGACCCAGGCCGCTCCGGCTACGTGGCCGTGGCCTACATCGAGCCGATCGCCCGCAATGCCCGGGCCCTGGGGTTCGATATCGCCTCCGATCCGGTGCGGGCCCACGCCATCGACCGGGCCCGCGACTCCGGTCGCATCCAGGCCACCGCCCCGATCCGGCTGGTGCAGGAGTCGGGCGGCCAGCAGGGGGTGCTGCTGCTGCTGCCGGTGTACCGCAACGGGGGGCAGGGCCAGGATCCGATCCAGCGGCGCCGGGACCTGCTGGGCTTCGTGGTGGGCGTCTACCGCTTCGGCAACCTGCTCAACGACAGCTTCGCCGGCGGCGATTACGACCAGCTGAGCCTGCGCCTGCTGGATGCGACCCCCGGCGAGGGGGCTGTGGAACTGGCCCGCCGTGGCCGCCCCGACCTGCTCAGCGCCGCGCTTCCCCGCGCCCCCGTGGTGAACCAGCGCTTCGAGCAGGCCGGACGGCTGTGGCAGCTGGAGGTGCGGCCCGCCGCGGGCTCGCTGCAGGGCCGCACCCTCTCCACGGCCCCGGCTCTCCTTGTAGGCGGGCTGTTGGTCTGCGGGCTGCTGGAGGCGCTGCTGCTGCTGGCGACCGGGGTGGAGAGCCGCGCCCGGATCGAGCTGGAGCGCAAGCTGCGCACCAGCCTGGCGGCCGCGGCGGTGGCCCATGAGATCAAGCAGCCGCTCACGGCCCTGCTCTACGAGGCCGCCTGGCTGGAGGCCGAGCTGAAGCGCCCCGCTCTCCCGTCCGCGGGC
>NZ_JAGQBX010000087.1 GCF_024345855.1 Synechococcus sp. GreenBA-s
GGGGTGGGTAGGGGGGCTTAGCCCAGGGCATCGCGCAGTTCGCGCACGGCCTGGAGCTGACCGTAGTAGTAGTTGGCGCGGGCCCGCAGGGCGGGGTCCTCCAGGCTGTCGAGGGCGTCAAAGCCCAGGCTCTGCCAGAGCTCATGGCCGCAGGCCCGGGTCACCTCCTCGATGGCCTCCTGCTCGAGGTTGCCCAGACGGCGCTGGAGGTTCTTGATCTGGGCGACGGACATATGACACGGAGGCCGCCCACGACGGCCGGAAACAGAGCGACGAGAGTCATAGTACAGACGCACCACCAGGCAGGAGAATGCGTCGGGCCTGGTGGGGATCCGGCCGGGAGCGGCCGGCCCGGCGATGTTCAGGCCGGGAGGGGCCGGCCCTCAGAAGGGCAGCTTCTTCTTGGCGTCCTTGTCGAGATCCGCCTCCATCTCCCGCAGCCGCCGCAGGATCGTGTCGTAGTACTCCTTGAGGTAGGCGTCGAGCTGGGTGGTCTCGGCCGGGTCGAGGCCGAAGGCCGCGTAGCTGGCCTCCATCGGCGCCTCGAGGCTGACGCCGCCGCCGGTCACCTTGTCGAAGGCAAGGCGCTCCACCACGTTCACCGCCGGCTCGAAGAAGGAGGCAAAGCCCTGCATCGCCCGCAGCAGCACGGGCTGCACCCGGAACACCCGCGCCGACTTGCCGCTGTACTTCTCACACAGCTGCGTGATCTCGCCGGTGTTCCAGGCCCGGGGGCCCACCACCGGGAAGGCCTGGCGCACGGTCTCGGGGCGCTCCAGGGCGGCCACCGCGAATCGGGCCACATCCTGGGTGTTCATGTAGGCGATCGCGGTGGGCGTGCCGCTCACCCACACGGTCTGGCTCTCCAGCACGGGAATCGCCACCTGGCCGATCACGCCCTGCATGAAGGCCACGCAGCGCAGGATCGTGTAGTCGAAGTCCGAGTCGATCAGCAGCTGCTCGGTGCAGTACTTGATGTCCATCAGCGGCACGTCGCGGTGCTTCTCGGCATCCAGCAGCGAGATGAACACCACCCGCTTCACGCCGGCCCGCTGGCAGGCATTGAAGAGGTTGAGCTTGCCGGTCCAGTCCGTGTCGTAGACGCTGCCGCCCTCGGTGGCCCGGGTGCCGGCGGCATCGATCACCGCCTCCTGGCCCTCGAGGGCGTAGTCGAGGCTGTCGGGCTCCAGCAGGTCGCCACGGGTGAGTTCGCAGCCCCATTCCTGCAGGAACGAGGCCTTGCGGGGGGTGCGCACCATGCAGCGCACCTGGTGGCCGGCGTCGAGGGCGCGCCTGGCGATCTGACGGCCGAGGGTGCCCGTTCCGCCGATGACCAGAACCCGCATGACCCTCGCTCAGTGAGGGTTGAGCCTAGAGGTGCACCTGGCGACAGCGCGTCCGCAACCTGCTCGAACGAGCGCTGCGGGGACGGGCCCAGGCGCCCTCAGGCTCACTGGCCCTCGAGCTTGAGCAGCAGCAGGCCACCCACCAGGCCCACGGGGATCAGCAGCCAGAAGATCGCCGCAGTGCCGAAGATTTCAGAGGCCATGGCCGCTTGCCGTAACGGGCTACCTATTTAGCGTGTCGCCCGTGGGGCCCGGGGCCGCGCGGGCAGGCCTGTCATGGGCTGGCGGGATTCGGAGCCACGGCGACCCCGGCGGCCCCGGCCCGAGCTGCCGTGGTCCGAGCTGCCGTGGCGCGAGCCGCCTCGGCCCGAGCCGCCGTGATCCCAGCCGCCAGCTCCAGCACCCGCGGCCAGGGGGCATCGCTGCGCAGCTGGCCCGCCATCACCCCACTCGGGCCGGCGCTCCAGCCCTCCGCCCGCAGAGCCTCCAGCAGGGCCTGCAGCGGCGGCGGTCCGCCCCCCAGCCGCCGCGCCAGCTCCGCCAGGGGCCAGCAGCGGGCCGGCTCGCCAGGGTCGCCGCGCAGCGCCTCGAGCAGCCGCGCCCCGGGCCGGCCGAGGCTGGCGGGAGCCCCGTCCGCCACGGTCCGCCGCTCCAGCTCGGCCATGGCGGCCAGGGTGGCGGGATGCTGCAGCGGGCCGAGCCACAGGGGCCCGGAGATGGCCAGCGGCGGCGCCTCACGACCCGGGCAGGCACAGGCCGGCCACTGGCGCAGCGTCAGCAGCGGCTGCGCCAGCTGCTCGCCGCAGCCGTGGCAGTGGGCCAGCAGGCCCAGCCGGCGCTCCTCGCCGCTCTCCGGCCTGCGCAGCAGCTGCACGGCCGTCCGGAAGGTGCGGCCCTCGCTGAAGCTGAACAGGGGCCGGAGCCCCCGCCCCAGGGCCCAGGCGGCCCGGGCCACCACTCCGAGCTGCAGGCGCAGGGCCAGCTCCCAGCTGGCGGGATGGGCCCGGGCGGCGGCCCCCAGGGAACGCACGGCCGCCGGGCGGTCGTGGCCGGTGGGGGAGCGGCCGTCGGTGCTGGCCAGGTAAAGCACGCCACCGAAGGCCAGGGCCTCCAGGGCCAGGGGCAGCAGCGGCGTGGGGCAGCCGAAGGCGTCCAGGTCGAGCAGGTCGAAGCGCTCCTCCCGCAGCAGGCAGTCGGCGAGGAGCTTCTGGGCCGTGAGGGCCGAGCACCGCAGCGCCAGGCCGCGAGCCGCCAGCGGCGCCAGGTTGACCTCCAGCAGGGGCCGTCGATCGGGGTCGGCGTCGTTGGCCCACACCGCCGTGGCCCCGGCCTCCAGGCCGTAGCGGAGGGCTCGGATGCCGCAGCCGGCCATGGCATCGAGCACCCGCAGGGCGGCCGCGGGCGGCTCAGCCCCGCCGCCGGCGCCCTGGGCCAGGTGGCGGGCCAGCAGCACCCCCAGGTCGCGGCCGGGGCGGGAGTCGGGGCGGAAGAAGCCGGAGCCGGTGTCGAGCTGAACGGCACCCTCGGCGTGCAGCGGCATCGGCGGCGGGCGGCGGGGTACCGCATCCTGGCCGGCCGGATCCGAGGGGCGGTGTCTGCGCGGTGTCGACCTGCAGCGCCAGCGGAACGCTGGCGGCCGGCGCCGGCTGCCTCGCCGCAGGCCCGCCGGCGGCAGCAGGATGGAGCGAGTCCACGCCACGGCCGCTATCACCGCCCCGCCCGCCCCCCTCGCCGGCCCGGCCGCCAGCGCCTCGTCAGCGGCCACTGCGGTGCCGGGGCCGATCGCCCCCGCGCCCCACGGCCCCCAGTGGGGCGAGCACGGCCAGTGGCACTGGCGCGGCCACGCCTGCCACTGGCGCCAGCTGGGCGATCCCCGCCATCCGCCGCTTCTGCTACTGCACGGCTTCGGGGCCGCCAGCGGCCACTGGCGCCGCAATGCCGCCGGCCTCGCGGAAGCTGGCTGGTGCGTCTACGCCATCGACCTGATCGGCTTCGGCGCCTCGGCCCAGCCGGGCCACCACCGCCACCGCCACCTCGACAACCGCCTCTGGGCCCGCCAGGTGCAGGCGTTCCTGGCCGAAGTGGTGGGCGGGCCCGCCGTGCTGGTGGGCAACTCCCTCGGCAGCCTGGTGGCGGTGAGCTGCGCCGTGTTCTTCCCGAGCTGGGTGCGGGGCGTGGTGGCGGCGCCCCTGCCCGATCCCACCCTGCTGATGCCCGTGGCGCAACGGCGGAGCCCCTGGCGGAGGCGGTTGCAACGGCACCTGGTGGTGGGCCTGTGCCGACTGCTGCCCCTGGAACTGCTGCTGCCCCTGATCGCCCGCACACCCCTGCTGGACCTGGGGCTGCGCTCCGCCTACGCGGACCAGGGGGCCGTTGACGCGGAGCTGCGGCGCCTGGTGGCCCGCCCGGCCCTGCGGCCCACGGCAGCTCGCTCCTTGCGGGCGATGAGCATCGGCATGGCCCTGCGGCCCCGCGGCGCCACCGCGGCGGTGCTGCTGGAGCGGATGCGCCAGCCGCTGCTGGTGCTCTGGGGCAGCCACGACCGGCTGGTGCCGATGCAGGTGCGCCACCGCCTGCCCGCCCACAAGCCCGATCTGGAGCTGCAGGTGCTGCCGCAGCTGGGCCACTGCCTCCACGACGAGGCGCCGCAGCACTTCAACCGCACCCTGCTGCAGTGGTTGGCCCAGCTGGAGCCCCAGCCGGCGCCGGCGGATGCGTAATTTGGGCCCAGATCGACGTCAGGGCACCGCCGGGCATGAAGCACACCCTCTCGGTGCTGGTGGAGGACGAATCCGGGGCCCTCAGCCGCATCTCCGGCCTGTTCGCCCGCCGCGGCTTCAACATCGAGAGCCTGGCGGTGGGCCCGGCCGAAGACGCCGGCTCCTCGCGGCTCACGATGGTGGTGGAGGGGGATGACCACACCCTCGAGCAGATGACCAAGCAGCTCAACAAGCTGGTCAACGTGCTCGCCGTCACCGACCTCTCGGCCATCCCCTCGGTGGAGCGGGAGCTGATGCTGCTGAAGGTGTCGGCACCGCCGGAGCAGCGCTCCGCCATCCTCGATCTGGTGCAGGTGTTCCGGGCCAAGGTGGTGGACGTGGCCGACACCGCCCTGACCCTGGAGGTGGTGGGCGACCCGGGCAAGCTCGTGGCGCTGGAGCAGGTGCTGCAGAGCTACGGCATCCTCGAGATCGCCCGCACCGGCAAGGTGGCCCTGGAGCGCGCCTCCGGCGTCAATACCGCCTATCTCAAGACGACCGCCTCCGAGAAGCGCGTGCCGGCCTGAGCCCCGGCTGATGCCAGGGCGATCCAAGCCAGGCCAGGCCGGGCCTCAGGGCCTGTCCTTCACCAGGGTGCCGCCCGAGAGCAGGGTGGCCTTCAGCAGCTTGTCGCCCTGGTTGATGCGATCCACCACATCCATGCCCTTGCTGACCCGGCCGAAGACGGCATAGCGGCCGTCGAGCTCCGGCAGGGCCTGCAGGGCGATATAAAACTGGGCGCTGGCGGAGTTCGGATCCTCGGCGCGGGCCATGGCCAGGGCGCCGCGCTGGTGCGGCAGCCTCACGCGGGTGAGCTGATCGGGGCCGGCGCTGACCTCGCCGTAGCGGGGCCGGGCCTCACCGTTGAGGGCGATCTCCAGGGGCAGGTAGCGGGGCTGGCCGCTGGCCGGGTCGATGAAGCTGCCGCCGCCGAGCTGATCCACCGGCACCTTGGGATCGCGGCTCTGGGGGTCACCGCCCTGCACCACGAAGGGCGCGGGTTCCTTCACCACCCGGTGGAACACCGTGCCGTTGTAGACACCGCGCCGCACCAGATCCACGAAGTTGCCCGCCGTGAGCGGCGCCGCATCGCCATCGAGGCTCACCTGCACCTCGCCCTTGCTGGTGAGCAGCGACACCACGGCCTTGCCCTGCAGGCAGGGAATCCCGCCGCTGCCGCAGCCCAGGTCGGAGCTGGGGCCGGGTGCCGCACAGGCCACCGGGCCCAGGGGGCTGAGCAGCAGGGCCAGCACCAGGGCCAGGGGGCTGAAGCGGCGCAGCCGGGCGGGCAGCGCCAGGGAAGGGAGGGCGGTCATGGGGACGGGCGGCAGAGCGGGTGTGGGACGGGCTGGATTCAGACGCCCTCGAGCGGCACCCCCAGGAAGCGGGCCAGCTCGGCCCCCTCGCGCTCCAGCTCCACCAGGGGGAGCGGTTCACCCACGCGCGTCAGGGGCAGGTCGCGGCGACCCTGCACCCGCAGGGCCAGGCGGCGGCGGGGGTTGAGGCCATCGCGCACCTCCACCTTCACCGCCTGGATGTCCTTGAGCGGCGTCTCCACCTGGATCAGCTGGCGGAAGCCGCGGCGGGTCACCACCAGGCGGCCGGCCGGCTTGTCGAAGCGGTTGGAGCCGGCACCCACATCGATGGCGATCACGGTCCACAGATAGGTGGCCAGCAGCACGGCCGCCACCCCGTAGAGGCCCATCACCAGGCCCTGGGGCACCCAGACGAGGGCGGCCGGGTGGCCGATCGGCAGCAGGTCCAGACCCAGGTAGCTGGAGAGGCTGGTGAGCAGGAAGCCGGCACCGCCCGCACTCACCACGGCGGCCACCAGCACGTTGGAGAGGCGACGGGAACCCAGTACCGCCTGCTCAAGCACCACCGGGGCAGCCGCAGCCGGTGCGGACTGGGCGGAGGGAACGGAGGCCATGGGGGGCGAAGCGCCAGGGGGCTGCCATCTTCGCGCCCCCGCCGCCGTCCTGCCTGACGCGAACACCGCCCTTGACCAGGCGCCCGGCCAGGGCCTGAGCACAAATACCCAAACGTCAATGGTGACGGGCCGTGTCAGCGCGCCAAAGCCGCTCTCACGGCGGCTGGGAACGTTGTTACGATCGCGCGGTAACCCTCAGCTCGCGGGTTTTCCGCACCGCTCATTCCGCTCTCATGACGATCGCTGTAGGGCGCGCGCCACAGCGGGGATGGTTCGACGTCCTCGATGACTGGCTCAAGCGCGACCGCTTCGTTTTTGTTGGGTGGTCGGGTCTGCTGCTGTTCCCCACCGCCTACCTGGCGCT
>NZ_JAGQBX010000088.1 GCF_024345855.1 Synechococcus sp. GreenBA-s
GCGGCCCCCTCCGGGCCCCCCACCTCGCCGGGCCCCTCCGCCAGCCGGCGCCAGCGCAGCTTCACCTGCTGGGCCGACTCCTCCGCGCTCACGTAGAGCACCGAGCAGCGGGTGGCCATGGCCTCGGCGCTCTGCAGCAGCAGCGTGCTCTTGCCGATGCCGGGATCGCCCCCCAGCAGCACCAGGGAGCCCGGCACTAGGCCGCCGCCCAGCACCCGGTCCAGCTCGGCGTAGCCGCTGCCCAGGCGCTGCAGGGGCCGCTCCCCCACCGCCGCGATCGGCTCGGAGCGGCGCGGCTGGCGGGGGCTGGCGGCAGCGGCGTCCGCCGCCACCGGGCGACGGCGGCGCGTGTCGCTGGCGGGGGCCGTCTGCTCCACCAGGCTGTTCCAGGCGCCGCAGCTGGAGCAGCGGCCGAAGAACTGGCGGGTCTGGGCGCCGCAGCTCTGGCAGACGTAGGTGGTGGTGGGACGGGCCAAGAAGGTGTATGAAGAATGTTGGCTCTCGGTGAACCTGGGGGCCCCGGGACCCTGTTCAGTAGGGCGATCGAGTTAACCCGTCCGAACTGACAGGCGCCATGACGGCCACGTCCCCCGCGAAGGAAACCATCCTGGTCGTCGATGACGAGGCCAGCATCCGCCGCATCCTCGAGACCCGGCTCTCGATGATCGGCTACCAGGTGGTGACCGCCTCCGATGGGCTGGAGGCGATCGAGACCTTCCGCCGCACCAGCCCCGATCTGGTGGTGCTCGACGTGATGATGCCCAAGCTCGACGGCTACGGCGTCTGCCAGGAGCTGCGCAAGGAGTCGGACGTGCCGATCGTGATGCTCACGGCCCTGGGCGATGTGGCCGACCGCATCACCGGCCTGGAGCTCGGCGCCGACGACTACGTGGTCAAGCCCTTCAGCCCCAAGGAGCTGGAGGCCCGCATCCGCTGCGTGCTGCGCCGGGTCGACAAGGAGCAGAGCGCCGGCATCCCCAACTCGGGGGTGATCCAGGTGGGCGACCTGCGCATCGACACCAACAAGCGCCAGGTGTACCGGGGCGACGAGCGCATCCGCCTCACCGGCATGGAGTTCAGCCTGCTGGAGCTGCTGGTGGGCCGCAGCGGCGAGCCCTTCAGCCGCGGCGAGATCCTCAAGGAGGTGTGGGGCTACACCCCCGAGCGCCACGTGGACACCCGGGTGGTGGACGTCCACATCTCGCGGCTGCGCTCCAAACTGGAGGATGATCCCGCCAATCCCGAGCTGATCCTCACGGCCCGCGGCACGGGATACCTGTTCCAGCGCATCGTCGAAGCCGTTGCCCCCGAAGCCAACTGACGCCACGTCCGATCCCAGCGGCCGCAGCGCCCGGCGCGCGCGGCCCCGGGCGATCCGCCGCCTGGTGATCTGGTATCGCCGCAATGCGGCGGTCACCAGCCTGGTGGACACCGCCAGCAGCGCCGGCCAGGCCGCTGGCTCCGTCGCGGGCAGCGTGGCCGGCAGTGTGATGTCCACCGCGGGCTCGGTGGCCGGAGCTGCCGCCAGCACCGCCGGGGCCGCCGCCAGCACCGCCGGCTCGGTGGCCAACACCGTGCTGCAGCCCCTGGTGTTCGACCCCCTGCGGCGCCTGCAGCAGGGCCCCGGCCAGGACGATGTGCTGGCCATCGACGACAGCCAGCGCCTGTGGGTGGCGGTGGACGGCATGGGTGGCGACCACGCCCCCGGCCCGATCCTGGAGGGCTGCCTGCGGGCCGTGGAGCAGCTGCCGCTGCGCATCCGCTTCGTGGCCGAGACCGCCCTGCTGGAGGCCGCCGTGGCCGAGCTTGGGCTCGGCCAGGAGCTGGCGGCGGCCACCGGCGCCGGCCTGATCGAGCTGGTGCCCAGCGGCCCCTCCGTCACCATGGACGACGAGGCCACGGCGGTGCGCCGCAAGCGCGACGCCAGCATCAACCTGGCCATGGACCTGGTGAAGCACGGCCAGGCCACCGCCGTGTACTCGGCCGGCAACTCCGGCGCCGTGATGGCCTCGGCGATCTTCCGGCTCGGCCGGCTCAAGGGCATCGACCGCCCCGCCATCGGCGCCCTGTTCCCCACCAAGGACCCGAGCCAGCAGGTGCTGGTGCTGGACGTGGGCGCCAACATGGACTGCAAGCCCGAGTGGCTGCACCAGTTCGCCCTGCTGGGCAACATCTACAGCCGCGACGTGCTGCAGGTGCAGCGCCCCCGCGTCGGCCTGGTGAACATCGGCGAGGAGGAGTGCAAGGGCAACGACCTCTGCCTCAAGACCTACCCGCTGCTGGCGGAGGATCCCCGCTTCGTGTTCGCAGGCAACTGCGAGGGGCGGGACATCCTGTCCGGCGACTTCGACGTGGTGGTCTGCGACGGCTACACGGGCAACGTGCTGCTCAAGTTCCTGGAGTCGGTGGGCAGCGTGCTGCTCGACGTGCTGCGGGCCGAACTGCCCCGGGGCCGCCGCGGCAAGGTGGGCTCCGCCTTCCTGCGCAGCAACCTGGTGCGGATCAAGAAGCGGCTCGACCACGCCGAGCACGGCGGGGCGCTGCTGCTGGGCGTCGACGGGGTCTGCGTGATCGGCCACGGCAGCAGCAAGGCCCTGGCGGTGATGAGCGCCCTGCGGCTGGCCCACTCCGCCGCCAGCCACCGCGTCATGGACGACCTGCACCGTCTCGGAGACGGCGCGGAGGCCGCCGTTGCCTGTGGTTGACTGAGCCCAAACTGGGGGCTCGATGGTGTCGCTCGGCGCAGGCAAGGCCGCGGTCACGGGGTTGGCGGCGGCGGCGGAACTGGCTCCCCCCCGCGGCCTCGCCCTGGGCGGCATGGCCCTGGTGGGCTCCGGCAGCGCCGTGCCGGCCGTCAGCCTCAGCAACCAGCGCCTCAGCGAGCGGGTCGACACCAACGACGAATGGATCCGCACCCGCACCGGCATTGCAGCGCGGCGGGTCGCGGCGCCCGATGAGCCCCTCACCGTCCTCGCCAGCCGGGCCGCCCAGGCCGCCCTCGATCACGCGGGCTGGAGCCCCGAGGATCTCGATCTGATCCTGCTGGCCACCTCCAGCCCCGACGACCTGTTCGGCACCGCGCCGCGCATCCAGGCCGCCCTGGGGGCCCGCAACGCCGTGGCCTTCGACCTCACGGCCGCCTGCAGCGGCTTCCTGTTCGCCCTGATCACCGCCAGCCAGTACCTGGCCACCGGCGCCATGACCCGGGCCCTGGTGATCGGCGCCGACCAGCTCAGCCGCTGGGTCGACTGGGACGACCGCAGCACCTGCGTGCTGTTCGGCGACGGCGCCGGCGCCGTGGCGGTGCAGGCCTGCCCGGCGGCCGAGGGCGGCCTGCTGGGCTTCCGCATGCGCTCCGACGGCAGCCGCAACGGCTGCCTGACCCTGGCCCAGACCGACAGCCACCGGGAGCTGCTGGAGGGCGTCAGCGCCCAGGTGGGCGGCTTCGCTCCGATCCGGATGAACGGCCAGGAGGTCTACAAGTTCGCCGTGCGGGAAGTGCCGGCGATCCTCAAGGAGCTGCTGGAGGGCACCGGCACCGCCGCCGAGCAGCTCGACTGGCTGCTGCTGCACCAGGCCAACCAGCGCATCCTCGACGCGGTGGGTGAGCGCTTTGCCATTCCCCAGGAGCGGGTGCTCAGCAACCTGGCCAGCTACGGCAACACCTCCGCCGCCACGATCCCGCTGATGCTCGATGAGGCCGTCAAGGACGGCCGCGTGCAGCCGGGTCACCTGCTGGCGAGCAGCGGCTTCGGCGCCGGCCTGAGCTGGGGCGGGGCCCTGCTGCGCTGGAGCGGGCCGCAGCCCTGAAGCGGCTCCCGCGGGGCTGAGCCCTAATCTCCTGCCCACAGTGCAACTGGCGCGCATGGGCATCGCCTGGGTGTTTCCCGGACAGGGGTCGCAGAAGATCGGCATGGCCGCCGGCGTGCTGGAGCTTCCGGGAGCCCGCGAACGCTTCGCCGCCGCCTCCGAGCTGCTCGGCCGCGACCTGCTGGCCATCTGCGCCGGCGAGGCCACGGGCGAGCTGAGCGACCTCAACGACACCCGCAACACCCAGCCGGCCCTGTTCGTGCTCGAGAGCCTGCTGGTGGATGGCCTCAGGGCCCAGGGCCGCACGGCCGATCGGGTGGCGGGCCACAGCCTGGGCGAGCTGGTGGCGCTCTATGCCGCTGGCGTGTTCGATGCGGCCACGGGCCTGCGGCTGATCCAGGTGCGCAGTGCGCTGATGGCCGGCGCCGGCGGCGGCGCCATGACCGCCGTGATGGGCTTCGATCGGGGCGAACTCGACGCCCTGGTGGCCGCCACCGAGGGCGTGGTGGTCGCCAACGACAACAGCAGCGCCCAGGTGGTGCTCTCCGGCCGCCCGGAGGCGGTGGCGGCGGTGAGCGGCGCCCTCAAGTGCAAGCGCGCCATCCCCCTGGCGGTGAGCGGCGCCTTCCACTCGCCGTTCATGGCCGAGGCGGCCGAGGCCTTCGCGGCCGCGCTGGCGGCCGTGCCCTTCGCCGACGCCACGATCCCGGTGCTGAGCAACACCGACCCCAGCCCCGAAACCAGCGGCGAGGCCCTCAAGGCCCGGCTGCGCCGCCAGATGACCACCGGCGTGCGCTGGCGCGAGACCATGGAGCGCCTCAGCACCGACGGCATCGACACGGCCGTGGAGATCGGTCCGGGCAACGTGCTCAGCGGCCTGATCAAGCGCAGCTGCGCTGGCATCAGCACCGCCCAGATCGCCGGCGCCGCCGACCTGGGCCTGTGAGCGGCTCCGAGCTGGGCCCCCCGGTCAACCCGCGCCCGGGCAGCCGGCCGGTGAATGCGGTGAAGCGGGTGCTGCGGCGCCGGCGCCGCAAGAGCGAGCCACCGGCCCTGCTCAGCACCCCCAGGCCGAGCCTCACCTACCGGCTGATCAGCTACCTGCTGGTGTTCCCCGTGTATCGGCTGCTGTTCCGCGGCCGCACCGCCGGCAACGCCAATGTGCCGATGGAGGGGGCCCTGGTGGTGGTGGCCAACCACGGCTCGCATCTGGATCCGCCGCTGCTGGGCCACGCCCTGGGCCGCCCGGTGGCCTTCATGGCCAAGGCGGAGCTGTTCAAGGTGCCGATCCTGGGACCGATCATCCGGGCCTGCGGCGCCTATCCGGTGTCGCGCGGAGCCAGTGACCGCGAGGCGATCCGCATCGCCACCGACCGGCTGGAGGAGGGCTGGGCCACCGGTGTGTTCATCGACGGCAGCCGCCAGGACGACGGCCGCGTCAATGCCCCCCAGGCCGGTGCCGCCCTGCTGGCGGCCCGGGCCGGCGTGCCGCTGCTGCCGGTGGCGATCATCAACAGCCACCGGGCCCTCGGGCCCGGCCAGAGCCAGCCCCGGCTGGTGCCGGTGCACATCCGCATCGGCACGCCGATCCCGCCGCCGGCCTCCCGCCGCCGCGCCGATCTCGATGCCGCCACCGCCGCCTGCCAGGAGCAGATCAACGCTCTCCTCGACCAGGGCCTGATCCGCGGCCCGCTCAGGAGCGCGGCGCTGGCTCCAGCAGCGGAGCGAACCGCCTTGCCGCCCAGTCCCTGACGTCGCGGCCGCTCAGCACCCAGAGGGCGGCGCGGGCGCCATCGCCCCACACCTTGCGGCGCCCCTCCGGATGGCACTGGTCGCCGCAGGGCACCGCCACCGGGGTGAGCTGGATGCCGCGGCTGCCGGCCACGATCCGCCCCACCAGCAGGGCCCGCTCCATGTGGTCACTGCTCGTGACCAGCAGCACATGGCGCACCTTGGCCCGCCTGAGCTCGTCCACCACCGAGGTGAAGTTGGTGAGGGTGTCGTGGGCGCGGTAGTCGAGCTGGACGCGGCCAGCGCCGAGCCCCTGCCGGCCGAACTGCCAGGTGGCGTATTCGGGGTTGCTGCCGCCGCTCACCAGCAGCGGCAGGCCGTCGCGGCGGGCCAGTTCACCGGCGGCCCGCTCCCGCGCCACATCGCCGCCGAGCACGAGGATCAGCTGGGGCCTGGGCGGGGTGGGCAGCAGCAGCCCCCGCGACAGCCAGAGCAGGCCGCCGGCCGCCAGCAGCGCCAGCAGCCAGCGGCCGCGGCCGCTGCGGTGGCGCCTGGGCCGGCCAGGGCGGGGACGGCGCGGCGGTCCGGCCAGGCCCTCGGCGGCGATGTGGCGCGGGAGCGGGCCGCCGGTGAACTGGCCCGCCGCGACGGCCTGCCGCTGCTGGTGAGCGGCGGCAGCAACCCCGAATACGCCACCTGGCAGT
>NZ_JAGQBX010000089.1 GCF_024345855.1 Synechococcus sp. GreenBA-s
TGGAGCAGTTGGTGAGCACCACCGGCAGGCCGTAGGTGTGGTGCCAGGCGTTCACCAGGTGGTCGCTGGCGGCCTTGCTGGCGGAGTAGGGGGAGCGGGGGTCGTAGGGGGTGCTCTCCGAGAAGCGGCCCGTGGGCCCGCACCGCCTGCAGCAGATTGAACGTGCCGGTCACGTTGCTGGCGATGAAGGCTCCGGGGCCGTCGATCGAGCGGTCCACATGGCTTTCCGCCGCCAGGTGCATCACAAGGTCGGGGTCCGCCTGGCGCACCGCTTCGCCGGTGGCCTCAGCGTCGCTGAGATCCACCCGCAGCAGCTGGTGACGGCTGTCGCCCTTTGGCTTGGTGGCTCGATCGCCCAGCTCCGCCAGCACCTGCTCAATGCTGGTGAGGTCGCTGGCGTAGCCGCACTTGTCGAGGTTGAACACCAGCACCTCGCTTTCGCGCAGCAGCCGGCGCACCACGGCACCGCCGATGAAACCGGCACTGCCGGTCACCAGGATGCGGCGGCGGCCGGCGAGCAGCCCGGCGAGGGAGGGCATCGGATGGGTCATGGGAGGGCCTGGAGAAGCTGGCGCATTACCTGGCGCCAGGGGGTGGGTGGCAGGCCGAGGGCCCGGCGGCTGCCGGAGCAATCCAGCAAGGAGTAGCTGGGGCGCTGCGCCGGGGTGGGGTAGTCCGCGGTCGTGAGCGGCTTCACCACCGCGGACTGCTCCAGCAGCTCCAGCTCCTGGGCCAGCTCACCCACGGCCACGGCCACATCGAACCAGCTGGCGGCGCGCTCGCGGTGCAGGCGCAGCATGGTGAGGGCGAAGTTCTTGCCCACCGGCCCCATCACCCAGCTGGTGCGCAGGATCACGCCCCGGCCGCTGCCAGCCAGCTGCTGCTCCACCGCCTCCTCGCCGGTGGCCTTGGTGCGGCCGTAGGCCCCCAGGGGATCACGACTCTGCTCGGGGCGGTAGGGGGTGCCCTGCTGGCCGTTGAACACGAAATCGGTGCTCACCTGCAGCAGGTGGCCGCCGGTCTCCATTAGCGCCTCCGCGAAGGCCCGCGGCGCACCGCCGTTGAGCACCCAATCGGGGCGGTGTGAACGCACCGCTGCGCGGCAGGCCTCGGCATCGGCGAGATCGAGGGGCAGCAGGCCATCACCGCCGCCGTTCCGGCTGGTGGCGATCAGCTCCACCCCCTCAGGCACCTGCTGGCGCAGGGCCTGGCCCAGCTTGCCGGCGGCACCGGTGAGGAGCACCCTCATGCAAACACCTCCCCGGCTGCTACGGCCTCCGCCAGCGTGGGTGCGGCGGCATCCTTCCCGGCCAGCAGTGGTTCGCTGCCGCCGCCGATGCGCACCAACGGCCAGGTGATCGCCAGCTCCGGATCGTTCCAGTGCAGCGAGCGCTCGCAGGTCTTGCTCCAGAAGCCGCTGGCCTTGTACAGCACCTCGGCTGATTCGCTCAGGGTGAGGAAACCGTGGGCAAAACCCACCGGCACCCAGAGCTGCTGCTGGTTGCTGGCGCTGAGTTCAGCCCCCACCCACTCCCCGAAGGTGGTCGAGCTGCGGCGCAGATCCACCGCCACATCAAAGATCACACCCACGGGGCAGCGCACCAGCTTGCCCTGGGGTTCCGGTTCCAGTTGATAGTGGAGGCCGCGCAACACACCGCAGCTGGAGCGGGAGTGGTTGTCCTGGCTGAAGCTGATGGGCTTGCCGACAGCCTCGTCGAAGCGGCGCTGGTTCCAGCTCTCGAAGAAGAAGCCCCGATCGTCACCGAATACCTGGGGTGTGATCAGCAGCGGCCCCTCCATCACCCGGCCGCTGGCTGTGGTGAGCAGCTCAACCTGCATGGCTCACCTCCAGGCTCTGCTGCAGCGCACCATGGTTGCTGGCGCTCTCGTGGAGCAAACGCAACAGATAATCGCCGTAGCCACTCTTCCTGAGGGGCTGGGCCAGGCGCTCCAGCTGCTCAGCGCTGATCCAGCCCTGGCGCCAGGCCACCTCCTCCGGGCAGCCCACCTTCAAGCCCTGGCGGTGCTCCAGGGTGGGGATGTAGCTGCCGGCCTCATGCAGCGAATCGCAGGTGCCCGTATCCAGCCAGGCCATCCCCCGGCCCATCAGCTCCACCCGCAACTGGCCCTCCTCCAGGTACATCCGGTTGAGATCGGTGATCTCCAGCTCGCCGCGGGCTGAGGGCCGAACGGCCCGGGCCCGCTCTACCACGGTGTCGTCGTAGAAGTAGAGCCCCGTCACCGCGTAGCGGGAGCGGGGCCGGGCCGGCTTTTCCTCGAGGCTCAGCACCCGTCCATCGGCGGCAACTCCACCACCCCGTAGCGCTCGGGGTCGCGCACCGGGTAGGCACACACGGTGGCGCCGCGGCCACTGCCGTTGCTCACGGCCAGCTGGGGCACTAGGTCGTGGCCGTGGAAGAGGTTGTCACCCAGCACCAGGGCCGCCGGGGCGCCAGCGAGGAAGTCCGCGCCGATCAGGAAGGCCTGGGCCAGGCCGTCGGGGCTGGGTTGCGCCGCATAGCGGATCGTCATCCCCCAAGAGCTGCCGTCGCCCAGCAACCGCTCAAACGCCGCCTGGTCCACCGGCGTCGTGATAACAAGCACCTCGAGGATTCCCGCGAGCATCAGCGTGCTCAGCGGGTAGTAGATCATCGGCTTGTCGTAGACCGGCAGTAGCTGTTTGCTCACCGCCTGGGTGATCGGGTGCAGCCGGGTGCCGCTGCCGCCGGCCAGGATGATGCCCTTCCGGTTGGAGCAAGGCTCGGGAGCGGTTACAACACTCGGGCCGTTCATACAGACGTTGCATCAGCGGCTGGTACAGCAGGCGGTCAGTTGCCGCGGAAGAAGCGGGCCCGGGCCTGAGCATCGAGCCCAGCCCACGGCCACCAGGGGCCTCGAAGTCTTCGCAGTGGGCCCAGAGCTGCAGTTCCCGCACCTCGAGGAGATGGCCAGCATCCTGACAGGCGGCCATGAAGTCGTGAAGGCTGGCCGTTTGCCGCAGGCGTTGCTGCAGATCGGAATCGCGGGCGCAGATCTCAAGAAAGCGCCCCAGGGCGGCACTGCGGTTCCGGGGGCCTGAGGCCTGTGGGGAGGGGTGCAGGTATTGCTCTCAGGAGGATTCCCGGATGGGCGGATTGCCACGCCGCTTCAAGACGCTACGGATGTTTGGATAAGTTGGCTCTCGTCAATCCCGGATTGTCTGGACTATGCGTTAAGCGCATGACGGGATCGGCTGGGCTACCTTTCCGCGGGTATTGAGCTGCTGCTGAGGCTAGTCTTGCTTCTGGTCTCAGTGGTCATCGCGCCGTGCTGCTGCAGCGACAGCCTCGCCGATGCCTTTCTGGAGGTGGTTCGGGATCCTTGGCCAGGGCTTCCCGCCGTGCCGGTGCTGGGGCAGCGCTCAGAATGAGCGGATGAACCGTTCCGCCGACTGGTTGCATCAGGCCCGCGCAGACCTGGCCCAGGCCCAGCTCAGTGCCGATGCGGGTCATCACGACTGGGCCTGCTTTGCCTGCCATCAGGCCGTGGAGAAGGCCTTGAAGGCCTTGCACCTTCACCACGGCCAGCAGAGCTGGGGCCATGGGCTGGGGCGTTCGTTTCGGGATCTGCCGGTGGAGGTCGGAGCGGCCCTGGCTGCCCAGGTGCCCGATCTGGACGATCGCCTGCGCGTGCTGGATGCGCTCTCACCATCCCCACCCGCTACCCCGATAGCCTCCCTGAAGGTGCGCCGACGGATCACTTCGGTCGCCTGCAGAGCCAGGACGCCCTCCACCATGCCCGTGCGCTCGTTGACGCAATCGGTTCTGCGCTGGCCGCAGCCTGAGCAGGTGCTGCAGCAGGTGCGGGCCTGGGTTGTCGAGCAACAGCTGGCCCATCCGGGCCTGCAGCGTGTGGGCGTGTTCGGCAGTTATGGCCGCGGTACGGCCTCCGTGGGCAGTGACCTGGACCTGGTGCTGGTGGATTCCAAAGCCGAGGGGCCTCAGCACGAGCGCCTGCGCCTGTGGCCGTTGGAGCGCCTGCCCCTGAGCTGTGATGCCCTCGTGCTCACACCCCAGGAACTGGAGCAGCTGCTCCAGGGCTCCGATCGCATGGCGGTGGAGCTTCGGGCGGATCTGCGCTGGCTTGATTGAGGTTGGCTCCCCTGAGGTGGTGGCAGCGTCTTACTTCGCCTCCATCCAGTTGGGACCCACGCCCGTTTCCACCCGCAGCGGCACGCTCAGGGTCAGGGCGTTTTCCATCGTGCTGCGGGTGAGGGCCAGCACGGCCTCGAGGGCCTCCGGGGCAGCCTCCAGCACCAGTTCGTCGTGCACCTGCAGCAGCAGCCGGGCCGGTAGGGCGCTCTCCGCCAGGCGGCGGTGCAGCTGCACCATCGCCAGCTTGATGATGTCGGCGCTGGAGCCCTGGATCGGCGCGTTGGCCGCCGCCCGCAGCTGCTGCGCCTCCATCCCGCCGCGCCGCGCCACCTCCAGGTCGATCTCCAGCGGGTCCTTGCCCCGCAGGCGGCCCAGGCCCGAGGGATCGAAGCCGAAGGGGCGGCGGCGGCCCAGGATTGTCTCCACGTAGCCGCGGCTCAGGGCCAGCCGCTCCTGCAGCTCCAGGAAGGCGAACACCTTCGGGTAGCGCTGCTTGTATTTGCTCAGGAACTCCTTGGCCTGGGCCTGGCCCACCCCCGTTTCCCGCGCGAAGCGCTGGGCGCCCATCCCGTAGATCACGCCGAAGTTGATCGTCTTGCCCAGGCGCCGTTCGTCGCTGCTCACCTCGTCCTTCTCCAGCAGCAGCCGGGCGGTGAGGGCGTGCACGTCGTCGCCGTTGCGGTAGGCCTCCACCAGCACCGCCTCGCCGCTCAGGTGGGCCAGGATCCGCAGCTCGATCTGGGAGTAGTCGGCGCTGATCAGCTGCCAGCCCTCCTGGGGCAGGAAGGCCTTGCGGATCCGCCGGCTGAACTCGGTGCGGATCGGGATGTTCTGCAGGTTGGGGTTGCTGCTCGACAGCCGCCCGGTGGCCGTCACCGCCTGGTTGAAATCCGTGTGTACCCGCCCCGTTTCCGGCTCCACCAGCGCCGGCAGCGCATCCACGTAGGTGCTCTTCAGCTTGCTGAGGGTGCGGTGCTCCAGCACCAGCGGCACCACCGGGTGGGCCTCCTCCAGCTTCTCCAGCACCGCCGCATCGGTGCTCCAGCCGGTCTTGGTCTTGCGGGATTTCTTGCGGTCGAGGCCCAGCGTGTCGAACAGCAGCTCGCCCAGCTGCTTGGGGGAGGCGAGGTTGAAGTCCACCCCCGCCGCCGCCTTGGCGTCGACCTCCAGCTGCTGCAGCGTGGCCGCCAGCTCGGTGGAGAGTTCCGCCAGGTAGCCCTTGTCGATGCGGATGCCGGTGGCCTCCATCAGCGCCAGCACTGGCTCCAGCGGCAGCTCCACCTGATCGAGCAGTGCCGGCAGCGCCGGGCCGAGCTCCGCCAGCTGGGCCCGCAGCAACCCCGTGAGCCGCCAGGTCACGTGCACGTCCATGCCGCAATAGAGCGCGGCCTCCTCGATCGGCACGGCGGCAAAGGTGGCGCCCTTCGGCACCAGGGCGCCGTAGCTGGTGGGGCTGAAGCCGAAGTTGCGCTCCGCCAGCACATCCAGACCGTGCTTGGCGTTGGCGTCGCGCAGGTAGTCGGCCAGCAGCGTGTCCATCACCACGCCCCCCAGGGCCAGGCCGTGGCGCAGCAGCACCAGCCGGTCGTACTTGGCGTTCTGCAGGGTCTTCGGGTGGTCGGCGCTGGCCAGCCAGGGGGCCAGGGCGCTGAGCACGGCATCGAGGGGCAGCTGGGGTGGGGCGGCCGGAGGTGCGGTGAGCAGGTCGGGTGCCACGGGCGGCAGGTGGCCGATCGGGATATAGGTGCAGTCGGCCGGGCCTTCGCCCCAGGCCAGGCCGATGCCCACCAGCTCGGCCTGGAAGGGATTGAGGGCGGTGGTCTCGGTGTCGAGCGCGATCGGCGCGGCGGGATCGGTGGCGGCCAGCAGCCGCGCCACCAGGGCCTCCAGCTCGGCGGGGGTGGTGATCAGCTGGGGCTCGAGGGCCGGTGGGGTGCCAGGGGTGGGGCCTGCATCCGCGGGTGCGGCCTCTGCCTCGGCCCGACTGTCGCTGGACGACTCGCCATGGCGAGCCATTCCGGACACGGCTGCACCCCCACTCCCACCCC
>NZ_JAGQBX010000009.1 GCF_024345855.1 Synechococcus sp. GreenBA-s
CCCCTGCTCCTGCAGGGCGGCCTTGACTCCCATGGCATCCGGCGGATGCACGCTGCCCTCAGTCACCCGGGCGGCACAGGGGGTGCACACCCCGGAACAGCAGGAACTGGGCGCGCCTCCGCCCGCGGCGAAGCGCTGCACGGCAGGCGCCAGGGGGCGGCAAGAGCCCAGCTCCGTGATCCGTAAAGATGGTCCCGATCCGGCCAGTCGCCGCAGCCGCGGCCCTTCCCATGAGTGAGAGCTTCACCGTTGTCGCCGAGTTGAACGGCACGTCGCACAGCTTCAGCTGCCGCGCCGACCAGACCGTGCTGGCGGCGGGCGAGGCCGCGGGCGTGCCGCTGCCCAGTTCCTGCTGTTCCGGGGTGTGCACCACCTGTGCCGCCCGGGTGACTGAGGGCAGCGTGCATCAGCCGGATGCCATGGGAGTCAAGGCCGACCTGCAGGAGCAGGGGTTCACGCTGCTGTGCGTGGCCTTCCCCCGCAGCGACCTCAAGTTGATTGCTGGCCAGGAGGACGCCCTCTACGAGGCCCAGTTCGGTCAGTACCAGAAGTGAGCGGATCGGCGGCCGGCCCGCAGCTGCAGGGCGTGGAGCTGGAGCTGGTGCGGCGGCCCGGCCCGCTGCTGGAGCAGATCCAGGCGGCCCTGGCGGCCCAGGGGCGCCCGCTGCGCTGGGCGATCACGGCCGTGGAACCCGGCCCCGGAGGCGGCCCCGAGGGGTCGCGGCTGCGCCTTGAGGCCGTGGTGCAGCGATGAGCCGCGACCCCGGCGTGGCCCTCGGTGCGGCAGGCGCCTCTGGTGCTCCGGGGGCTCCCCTGCCCACCCTGCTGGTGATCCCCACGGGCATCGGCTGTGGGGTCGGCGGCTATGCGGGCGATGCCCTGCCCTCGGCCCGGCTGCTGGCGGCCGCCAGCGGCTGTCTGATCACGCATCCCAACGTGATGAACGGGGCGGCCCTCTATTGGAGCGACCCCCGCATCCACTACGTGGAGGGCTCGGCCCTCGACCGCTTCGCGGCCGGGGAGCTGGCGCTGCGGCCCGTGCGGCGGCAGCGCATCGGTCTGCTGCTCGATGCCGGCATCGAGGTCGAGCTGCGCCACCGCCACCTGCAGGTGGCCGATGGCTGCCGCGCCAGCCTGGGCCTCAGCATCGGGCCGGTGGAGGTCACCGACGAGCCCCTGGAGATCACCCTCACCAGCGGCGCCAGCGGGGCCAGCTGGGGCCGGTTGGGCCGGCCCGAGGCGCTGTTGCGCGCCGGTCGGCGGCTGCGGGCGGCGGGGGCCACGGCGATCGCCGTGGTGGCCCGCTTCCCGGAGGACCCCACCAGTGAGGCCCTCGCCGCCTATCGCCAGGGATCGGGCGTCGATGCCCTGGCGGGGGCCGAGGCGGTGATCAGCCATCTGCTCAGCCGGGAGCTGGGGATCCCCTGCGCCCATGCTCCGGCCCTCAGCCCACTGCCGTTGGATCCGGCCCTGGATCCCCGGGCCGCCGGTGAGGAGCTGGGCTACACGTTCCTGGCCTGTGTGCTGGTGGGGTTGAGCCGGGCCCCCGATCTGGTGCCGCTGGCTCCCGCGTCGTCCCTGGAGCGACCCCTGGCGCCAAGGGGTGGCGGCGATGGCCTCGAGATCGCCGCCGTGGGGGCCGTGGTGGCGCCCGCCGGGGCCCTGGGCGGGGCTGCGGTGCTGGCCTGCGCCGAGCGGGGTATCCCGCTGATCGCGGTCCATAACCCCTGTGTGCTGAACGTCTCGGCCGAGGCCCTCGGGCTGGAGGTGCTGGAGGCCAGCAGCTATGCGGAGGCCGCCGGCCTGGTGCTCGCTCTGCGGGAGGGACTCGATCCCGCCGCCCTGCGGCGCCCCCTGGCGCGGTTGGTCTGAGGGGGGGGCGTGATGGCGCTCGATCGGCCCTGCCCCTGCGGCGGCCTCAGCTACGGCGCCTGCTGCGGCCCCCTGCACCGCGGCGACCGGCCGGCGGCCACGGCCGAGCAGCTGATGCGTTCGCGCTACAGCGCCTACGCCCTCGGCGAGGTGGAGTATCTGTTGCGCACCCATCCCTCTCCAGAGCCGCTGGCCCGCCGCCGCCGGGAGCTGGCCGCCAGCCTCGGCCCGGTGCGCTGGCAGCGGCTGCGCCTCCTGGCCACCACGGCCGGAGGCCCTGCCGATCGCACCGGCACGGTGAGCTTCGAAGCCCACTACGCCGTGGGCGGCCAGGCGGGGGTGTTGCGGGAGCGGTCGCTGTTCGGGCGGGAGGGTGATCGGCCCGACGGCCAGTGGCTCTACCTGCAGGCCCTGGACCTCTCGGATTCAGGCCCGCGCTGATCAGCGCAGGCAGGCCATCGGGTGGCGGTTGGCTACCCCCAGGGCCTTGGCGACGCCGGGATGGCACACCGCCCCGTCGATCGTGTTCAGCCCCGACACCAGCTCGGGCCGCTCCGTGACGGCCTCCACCAGGCCCCGGCCGGCGATCGCCAGGATGTAGGGCAGGGTCACGCTCACCAGGGCTTCGGTGGAGGTGAAGGGCACGGCGCCGGGCATGTTGCCCACGGCGTAGTGCTGCACGCCGTGGATCGTCACCACCGGATCGGTGTGGGTGGTCTCGCGGCTGGTGGCGATGCAGCCGCCCTGGTCGATCGCCACATCCACGATCACGGAGCCCGGCTTCATGCGGCGCACCAGCTCCTCCTCCACCAGGGTCGGGGCCCGGTCGCCCGGCAGCAGCACGGCCCCGATCAGCAGGTCGGCGCTGGGCACGAGGCGCTCGATCAGGCCGCGGCTGCTCACCAGGCTGGTCAGGCGCCCCTGGCGCTGGGCCTCCAGCCGGCGCAGGTTCTGGGGGGAGCGATCGAGCAGGAGCACCTCCGCGTCCATGGCGGCGGCGATGCGGGCCGCGTTCCAGCCCACCGTGCCGGCTCCGATCACCACCACCCGCGCCGGCCGCACGCCGCTGCAGCCGCCCATCAGGACGCCGCGGCCACCGTGGGGTTTCTCCAGCAGGTGGGCCCCCACCTGGGCCGCCAGCCGGCCGGCGATCTCGCTCATCGGCGCCAGCAGGGGCAGGCTGCCGTCGTCGAGCTGCACGGTCTCGTAGGCGATGGCCGTGGTGCCGGCCTCCAGCAGGGCCCGGCCCACCTCCGCATAGGCCGCCAGGTGCAGGTAGGTGAACAGCACCAGGTCGTCGCGCAGGAAGCCGAACTCCTCGCGCTGGGGCTCCTTCACCTTCACCACCAGGTGCGCGGCCCAGGCCTCCTCCCGGTCGACGAGGCGGGCCCCGGCGGCGGCGAAGGCGTCGTCGTCGAGGCCGGCCCCCTGGCCGGCGCCGGCCTGGATGCGCACCTCCAGGCCGTGGCTCACCAGCTCCCGCACCCCATCGGGGGTGAGGGCCACGCGCTGCTCGTCGCGCTTGATCTCCGTCGGCACGCCGATGCTGGCGATGGAGGCGACGCGGCCGGCGCTGGCCATAGGGAGTTGGAGGGTTGCCTCCACGATGGCGAGGGCGCCGCGGGGCTGCCACGGGGTCGCCACAGGGTCTCGCCACGGTGGCGGGTGCGCGGGGCGGGGCCGGCGGATCAGGCGCCGGCGGCGATCGGCATGCGCCAGCCGCTGCCGAAGGCCCGTCCGCTCACCTTGAGCAGGGGCGCCGCCTGGCGCCGCTTGAACTCGGCCCGGCGCAGCAGCCCCTGCACCCGCGCCGCCAGCGCCGGATCGGCGCCGCCGGCCACCAGCTCCTCCAGGCTGCGCAGCTCCTCGATCAGGCCCTTGAGCAGGGGGTCGAGCACGGCGTAGTCGGGCAGGGAGTCGCTGTCGCGCTGGTCCGGGCGCAGCTCGGCGCTGGGTGGTTTCTCGCGGATGGCGCGGCCGATCAGCTCCCCCTCGGCCGGCAGGCCCAGGGCGGTGCGGCAGGGGCCGGCCTCGGGCGAGTCGATCCAGGCGCAGAGGCGGAACACGGTGGTCTTGTAGAGGTCGCCGATCACGGCCAGGCCGCCGTTCATGTCGCCATAGAGGGTGCAGTAGCCCACCGCCAGCTCGCTCTTGTTGCCGGTGGAGAGCAGCAGCTGACCCTGCTGGTTGGCCACCGCCATCAGCAGGGTGCCGCGGATGCGCGACTGCAGATTCTCGGCCGTGAGACCGGCGGGAGCCCCGCCCAGGGCCGGCGCCAGGGCGCTGTCGAACCCCGCCATCAGCGGCGCGATCGGCAGGGTGTGGGTCGCCAGGCCGAGCCGCTCGGCCAGCGCCAGGGCGTCGTCGATGGAGCCGTCCGAACTCCAGGGCGAGGGCATCAGCAGTCCCTGCACGTTCCCGGGCCCGAGGGCCGCGGCGGCGAGCACCGCCACCAGGGCCGAGTCGATGCCGCCGCTCAGGCCCAGCAGGGCCCGCCGGAAGCCGCACTTGCGGGCGTAGTCGGCGAGCCCGAGCACCAGAACCCGCAGCAGCAGCGCCTCGTTGGCGGGAATCGGGGCGGCCGTGGGGCCCGGCTCGACGGCGTGGGTGTCGGGGACGGCCGGGATCCCAGCGGGGCCCGGGGGGGCCGTCAGCTCCCAGCAGGCCAGGGCCTCCTCGGCCCAGGGCAGCTGCAGCAGCACCGCCCCACCGGGTGCGCTCACGAAGCTGCCACCGTCGAACACCAGCTCGTCGTTGCCACCCACCTGGTTCACGTAGACCACCGGACAGCCCAGCCGCCCGGCCGCCGCCGCCGCCAGGTCCCGGCGCAGCTGGGCCTTGCCCTGGGCGAAGGGCGAGGCCGAGAGGTTGAGCAGCAGGTCGGGCGCCAGGGGGATCAGATCGCCGATCGGGTCGCCGCCGCTCAGCCGGTGGCCGTGCAGGTCCTCGTCCACCCAGAGGTCCTCGCAGAGGCTGAGGCCCAGGCGCCAGCGGCGGCCGCCGCGCTCCAGCTCCAGCAGACAGGGCTCGGAGGCGGGGCGGAAGTAACGCCGCTCATCGAACACGTCGTAGCTGGGCAGCAGCCGCTTGCGGGCCACGATCCGCCACTGGCCGCCCTCCACCAGGGCCGCCGCGTTGTACAGGTCGGGTTGCTGCGGGCCCGGCACCGGCTCACTCACCCCCAGGAGCAGGGCCAGGCCCGCCGGCAGCTGCGCCGCCAGGCGGTCGAGCTGCTGGTGCTGGAGGCGGCGCAGGTCGGGGCGCAGCAGCAGGTCCCGCGCCGGGTAGCCCCACAGGGCCAGCTCCGGCGCCAGCACCAGCGCGGCGTCGGAGCTGGCGGCGCGTCCGCAGGCCTCCAGCAGCCGCTCGGCATTGCCGCGCAGGTCGCCCACCAGGGGATTGCACTGGGCGAGCGCGAGGCGCATCAGGGCGGGGTGCCGAGGCCGTAGAGATTGTGCTGGATCAGCTCCGGCCACAGCTCGGCCGGCACCTGGTCGCGGCGGGCCCGCTGCCGGATCGCCGAGCTGGCCGTGGCGGGAATCGACAGCGGCAGCAGCTCCACCCGGCCGCCCAGGTCCCGCAGGGGCTGGAGGTCGACGGGGGCCACGGGCCAGCCCTGGCGCGGTACCACCGCCAGGCGGCAGCGGGCCAGGATGTCCCGGGCGCGATACCAGCGCGGGATCTGGGGCACCAGGTCGCTGCCCACCACGAACACCAGCTCCCGGCCCGGCCAGAGGGCCCCGGCCCGCTCCAGGGTCTCGATCGCCCGGGGGCTGCTGAGCCCCTGCTCCAGCCGTAGGTCCGGCCGGTTCAGGGCATCCACCACCGCCCCCAGCAGCCGGGCCCGCACCTCCAGCGGGGCGCCGTGGGCCTTGAAGGGGTTGTCGCTGGCCCAGGTGGCCACCAGCGGATAGGTGGCGGCCAGGCCCGCCAGCAGGCTGCGGTGGCCGCAGCTGGGGGGATCGGCGCTGGTGCCGAACAGGGCCACGGGGCCCGGGCGCTCCGGCCGTGCGGCAGCCGCCCTCACGGCAGCAGCCCCTGCAGGGCGGTGGCGTCCGGGCTGGCCAGGCCGCCGCGGCCGCGAACGCCGGCGCCGGCCGTTTCCCCCGGGGTGGGCCAGTGCTCCAGCCACGCCCTGGCCCGTCCGTCCTGGCGGGCCAGGCGGCGCAGCAGCGAGGCCGGCCTGCGGGCCCCCAGGCCCGCGCCCCGCAGCAGTTCCGCCGCGGCCAGTCGGCCGGTGAGGCGGGTGGTGTGCACCGCCAGGGCCGCCTGGGCCAGGGCCACTGGCGCCGCCGGCGCCAGGCTGAGGCCGCCGCTCAGGGGCGCCGCCAGCAGCAGCAGTTGGCGGATGGCCCCCAGCCCGAGCTGGATCCCCAGCTGGGCCCCCCCCAGCAGGGCGTTCTGGGCCGAGAGCCGCACCAGCAGCGCCCGGGCCCCGGCGCCGCCCATCGGCAGGCCGTAGAGCTGGCAGAGCTGCAGCACCAGGGCCGTGTCCAGGGCCAGGCCGCCGGCTAGATCCAGCAGCAGCAGCGGGTTGGCGGCCACGCCCGTGGCCTTGAGGGCGGCGAAGCGGCCGATCAGCCCCTGGGCCGCCGCCCGGCCCTGGCGCAGCCGCCAGCGCTGCAGGCTCTGCTGGAAGCGGTCGGCGGCCCGCAGGGCATTGAGGCCCAGCAGCAGCTCACCGCTGCTCTCCAGCAGGGCGGTGAGCTGGTGCCGCAGCGGTTCGATCCGGGGGGCACCGGCCACGCTGCGCACCCGCCCGTCGGCCAGCAGCTCGGGGCGGCGGGGCGCCGAGGCCACCGCCAGCAGCTCCAGGTGGCGGGCGGCGGCCGGCAGGCGGCGACGGATGCTGGCCAGCAGGGCCTCCTGCTCCGCCTCGGGCCAGCAGTCGATCCGGTTCAGCACCAGCAGCAGCGGCTTGCCGCTGGCCAGCAGCAGCTCCAGGGCCTCGGCCTCCGGCGTGGTCAGGTCGCCATCGAGCACCAGCAGCACCAGATCGGCCCCGAGGGCCACCCGGGCCGCCAGGCGCTGACGGGCCCGGGCGGCGATCTCGTCGATGCCGGGGGTGTCCACCAGCTCCACCGCCGCCAGGCCTGGGATCGCCACCGGCCAGCGGGCCCGCTGCTGGCGGCGGGTGCAGCCGTGGGCCACGTCCGTGGCGAAGGTGGCGTCCCCCAGCAGGGCGTTGAGCAGGCTCGACTTGCCCACCCCCACCCGCCCGAACACGGCCACCCGCAGGAGGCGCCGCTCCAGGGCGTCCAGCTGCCGCTCCAGGGCCTGCCGCTCCGGGCCCAGCACCGAGCGCTCCCGGGCCGTGAGCGCCAGCTCATCCCGCCACTGCTCCAGCAGCAGCCGGCAGCGCTCGGCCACGGGTGGCGGGCTGGGGGTCATGGGCTGAAGGCCTCCAGGGACCTGCCGCCCTGGGGACGGCGCCACCAGCCCGCCAGCACCGCCAGCACGGCCTCGGCCCCGATCACCCCCACGAAGCCGCCGAATTCATCCACCACCACCCGCTGGGCCTGGCTGCGGCGGCGGAAGGCGGTCAGCAGCCGGTCGGCGCGGATCATCTCCGGCACGAACTCCACCGGCTCGCTGTGCTGGGCCACTGTGCTGCCGCCCTCGCCGCGCACCAGGGCCGCCAGCAGATCCTCGCGGCTCGCCACGCCCAGCACCTCGTCCACCTCCTGGCCCAGCACCACCCAGGAACTGGCCCCCGGCTGCACCAGGGTGTCGCGCACGGCGCTGAGTTCGGCCTGTCCCGGCAGGGTGGGGGCCGACACCCGCGGCAGCATCAGGTCGCGGGCGGTGAGGTCGTTGAGCTGGAACACCTTGCCGATCATGGCGGCCTCATCGGCCTCGATCTGGCCCTTCTGGGAGCCCAGCCGCGCCAACAGCCGGATCTCCTCCTCGTCGGTGGTGAGCTCGTTCTCGGCGGTGATCGCCGGCATCAGCCGCTCCAGCAGCAGCACCAGCGGCAGCATCAGCTTGAGGAGCAGCGACACCGCCGCGGCGCTGGCCAGCGACACCGGCAGGGCCAGGCGGCTGCCCAGGGCCTTGGGGAGGATCTCGCCCAGCAGGATCACCAGCACGGTGAGGCCCACGGAGAACAGCGGCAGCACCACGCCCCGCATCCCGAGCTTCTCGAACACCTGGGCCGCGTAGCCGCCCAGCATCAGGCTGCCGAAGATGTTGAAGCCGTTGTTGGCGATCACCAGCACCGCCAGGGCCCGGCCCATGCGGCTCTTCAGCTGCTGCAGGCTGCGGGCGCCGCGGGGCGGCTGGGGCCGGCCCGCCAGTTCATGGACCCGCAGCGGGTTGGCGGTGAGCAGGGCGGCCTCCACCCCGGAGCAGACGGCGGATCCCACCAGGATCAGCACCACCAGGGCCGCCAGGCCGATCAGCTCATTCATCGCCGTGGGGTCATCCCGCTATTCAAGCCGCACGCATTGAAGCGGCTGTGCCATCGTCGCGCTCAGCCCCTGCGCCGCCGCCCATGCTGATCGGGCCCGAGATCTTTGCCGCCCGCCGTGCCCGTTTCCTGGAGCGGCTCGGTGGTGCGGCGGCGGTGATTCCGGCGGCCCCGCTGGTGACGCACCACGCCGACGTGGAGTACCCCTTCCGGCAGAACAGCGACTTCTGGTATCTCACCGGCTTCGATGAGCCCGATGCGGTGGCGCTGTTCCTGCCCCACTGCCCGGAGAACCCCTTCGTGCTGTTTGTGGAGCCGAAGGACGCCAGCGCCGAGGTGTGGAACGGCCGCCGCTGGGGCTGTGAGGGCGCCGTGGAGCGGTTCGGTGCCGACCTGGCCCATCCCCGCAGCGAGCTGGCCCAGCGCCTGGGCGACTACCTCAAGGGGTCCGAGGGCATCGCCTTCCGAGTGGGCCGCCACCCGTCGGTGGAGCCGCTGGTGCTGCAGGCCTGGGCCAGCCAGCTGGACCGCGCCCCCCGCAGCGGCACGGCCGCCCTGGGGCTGGTGGCCCCCTGCCCGCTGCTGCACGAGCTGCGGCTGCGCAAGGGTCCCGAAGAGCTGGACCGGCTGCGGGAGGCGGCCCGTATCTCGGCGGCCGCCCACGAGCTGGCCCGGGAGGTGGTGCGGCCTGGGCTGGGGGAGCGCCAGGTGCAGGCGGTGATCGAGCAGCACTTCCTGGAGCAGGGCGCCCGCGGACCGGCCTACGGCTCGATCGTCGCCGGCGGCGACAACGCCTGCGTGCTGCACTACACGGCCAACAGCGCCGTGCTGCGCGATGGCGACCTGCTGCTGATCGATGCCGGCTGCTCCCTGGCCGACTACTACAACGGCGACATCACCCGCACCTTCCCGGTGAACGGTCGCTTCACGGGCGAGCAGCGGGCCCTCTACGAGCTGGTGCTGGCGGCCCAGGAGGCGGCGGTGGCGGCGGTGCAGCCCGGCGCCACCGCCGAGGGGGTGCACGAGACGGCCGTGCGGGTGCTGGTGGAGGGCCTGCTGGAGCTGGGCCTGCTGGCGGGCCATGCCGACGGGATCATCGAGCAGGGCGCCTACCGCCACCTCTACATGCACCGCACCGGCCACTGGCTCGGCCTCGATGTGCACGACGTGGGCGCCTACCGCCTGGGGGAACATCCCGTGGCCCTGGAGCCGGGCATGGTGCTCACGGTGGAGCCGGGCCTCTACGTGAGCGACCGCCTGCCGGTGCCCGAGGGCCAGCCGGCGATCGACGCGCGCTGGAAGGGCATCGGCATCCGCATCGAAGACGACGTGGTCGTGACGGAGCGGGGCCACGAGAACCTCACGGCGGCGGCCCTCAAGGCGCCGGCGGCGCTGGAGCGCTGAGCCGGCCCATGGCGCCGGCCCCGCGGGCTGCATAGCGTCATCGCAGGCCTTCGGCCCCAGACGCTCCACGCCCCGCGTGGATCCGGCGATGACAGCAAGCCGTGTCGAGAACTCCGGCCCGCAGGCCGGCACCAGGGACCGCCCCCCTGAGCGGGCTCCGGAGAGCTCCCCGGAGTGTCCCGTCGCCCGTCGCCGCGTCTGGCTGGGCGCCCTGCGGCATCTGGCCCTGGCGGATGGCCACCTCAGCCCCCTGGAGGTGGAGCTGCTGCGGCACTGGAGCCAGCTGCTGGCGGTGGGCCAGGAGCTCGTGGCCCCGCTCGCGAGTGACTGCGGCGAGGAGCCCGCGCCGAACCATCGGCTGCTGGATCCGCTGCGCCGTTGGCTGGAGGCGATCGAGCCCCGGGATGCGGCGGTGGCGCGGATGCTGGTGCGGCTGATCCCCGCCCAGTGCCCGTTCGAGCGGGATCTGGTGCTGTTCGGCCGCAAGCTGGCCCACATCGCGCCGATGTGCAAGATCAACCCCGTCTACGACCAGCTGATGGCCCTGCGCTTCCGCTGCCTCTGCGTTCTGGAGGATGAGGTGCTGCCCAGGCGCGAGGGTGCCTGATCTGCCAGTCTCAGGCCCAGTGGCAGGCCGGTGTGGGCGGGATGCGGGGGCGACGGCTTGCGGTGCTGATCGGGCTGGCCCTGGCGGCGCTGGGCCTGGTGCTGGCCCTAACCCTCCGATCCCCAGGGAGCAGTAGCGGATCCCAGTCGGCGCCCCCACTGCGCCAGGGCCAGCTGCTGGGGGATCGGGTTCGGCGGGTCGATCCCCAGGCGCTGATCGCCCGGACCGAAGCGATTCCCGTGAAGACGGGCGTGTATATCAAGAACCTGCATGGCCTCTCCCTGGCCCAGCGGATCTTCAAGGCCGAGGGGTATTACTGGCTGGAATGGCCGCAGCGGCTGCAGGATCTGCTGGAGGAGAGGCAAGTGTCTGCTGCGGATCTGGTGGAGTTGTCCAATCTGGTCGATGAATACGATGCTGTCTTCAAGCCCTATGGCGCGGTGAGTCGGCTGCCTTCGGGGCGTTATCGCTATCAGGTTCGCTTCTCGGGCTCGTTCTTCATCCCCTATCTCAGCTTCAAGGATTCTCCCTTCGATCGGATCGCTCTGCCGATCGTGCTGGAGATCGCCCCCGATGTGTTCGCGCTGCAGGACCAACCGGTGGTTCTGGTGCCGGATCGCGCCTCCGGCGCCCTGCTCGGCGCCTCATCGGTGGTTGATGGCTTCCATCTGCACTCCGCTGAACTGGTGCCGCTGCTCCATGCCTATGGCACGTCCTGGGGCCTGGACAAGGGCGATCTCGACTATTCCACCCTCAGCGCCGTGGTGCACATGGACAGTGATGGACTGGCCAGCTTCATCACCTATGTGCTGCCGCTGCTGATCGTGCTGGCTATCGTGTTGGCGGCGCCGTCGTTGGAGGGGCGACTCGGGGATGTGCGGGTCGCGCTCCCCACGACGGCCCTGCTCACCCTGATCTTCCTTCAGCAGGCCTACAAGGCGAGCCTGCCGGCCCTGAGCTATCTCACCTTCCTCGACTGGCTCTATGCCTACGCCTATCTGGTGACGATGGCGCTGTTCTTCCTGTTCCTGTGGGGCAACAACGCCTGCGCCAACGTGCCTGAGGAGCAGGTCGCCCCCGTGGTGGCCCGGATCAACCGCATCGACCTGCTCTTCCAGGTGGCGGCGCTCGTGGGGCTGGTGCTGGTGGGCCTGCTGGTCTGGGCCCTGTGAGGGTTGGGGCGAGGCATCGCCCTGTCCTCAGCGGAGACGGCTGCCCCTGGGGGCCAGCGGCAGGTGCTCAGCCACGCGGTCGGTGGCGGGGATCACCGCATCCGCGCCGGCGGCCAGCAGCTGGGCCTCGTAGCGGCAGCGCTCGGCTTCCCGGCCCGGCTGCTGCAGGTGGGGCGGGGCCACGGCCAGGCTGAGGAATCGCTGGCCGGGCTGCTGCGCCCGGGCCCGCTGCACCGTGAGCACGTCGGCCACGGTGTCGCCCAGGTAGGCAACGGGGGGCGCCTCGGGGCCCAGGGGGCCGGCCAGGGTGCGGGCCAGGCGCAGCAGGCCGGTGGGATCGGGCTTGTCGGGCGCGTCGCCCATGGCGATCAGGGGCGGATCGGCCAGGCCCAGGCGGGCCTGCAGCACGAACCGGGCCGACGGCGGTTCGGCGCCGCTCACGAAGCCCCAGGCCACGCCGGCGGCGCTGAGGACCTCGAAGAACGGCCGCTCCACCAGCAGCGGCTCCTGGCCGATGAACCCCCTCCAGGCGGACGGATCCCCGTCGGGATCGCCGCCGAAGTAGAAGCCGTTGAACACCTCCACCAGGGCCTCGAAGGCCGGCAGGGGCCTGCGGCCGGGCTGGCCCAGGCCGCCCCGGCGGAGCAGCTCAAGCGAGGCCTCCCAGTCGTTGTTCCAGCGGCCCTCGGCCTTGAGGGCATCGATCGCCGCCGGATCGGGCCGCTGGCCGCTGAACTGGTGCACCGTCTCCACGATGGCGCGGCGGTAGCTGGCGCCCACATCGCGGATCACGCCGTCGATGTCGAACAGCAGAACGGCCGCGGGACCACCGCCGCTGGACGGGCTGACGGGCAGGCTGGCCGGTGAGCTGGGCGTCAGGGCTGGGGCCACGGCGGCTGGTAGGTTAGTTGTTTGTGTCTAAGCCTTGAGCGCTGAAACCATGAGCACCGAGAGCGCTGAGAGCGCCGTGGCCACGGCGGCACCTGAGCTGACCCAGGCCGCTGAGGACACCACCGAAGGCCGCCCGGTGCTGCGTGGTGCCAGCGCTGCCCTGGCCACCGCCACCATCGACGAGAACGGCGTTCCCTCCGGCCGTACCCCCAAGGCCGATGAGGGCCGCTTCCTGCTGAAGATCCTCTGGCTGCCCGACAACGTCGCCCTGGCCGTGGACCAGATCGTGGGCGGCGGCCCCAGCCCCCTCACCGCCTACTTCTTCTGGCCCCGGGAAGACGCCTGGGAAACCCTGAAGACCGAGCTTGAGGGCAAGAGCTGGATCACCGACAACGAGCGCGTCGAGATCCTCAACAAGGCCACCGAGGTGATCAACTACTGGCAGGAGGAGGGCAAGGGCAAGAGCCTCGACGAGGCCAAGCTCAAGTTCCCCGACGTCACCTTCTGCGGGACCGCCTGAGCCCGGGCACCCCGCCCGCTCCGACACCCAGCCCCCTTTCCGGGGGCTTTTTTCATGGGTGCCGCTGCCCTCATTGGCGCCCCTTGAGCACCTGGCCGAAGGCGCTGTCCGTGATCACCGCCGGGGTTGTGGCCGTGTCGACGGTGAAGCTGCGGGTCTCCAGCTGGCTGGTGCCATCCGGATAGGTGAAGGTCACCTGGCCCTCCAGGGTGAGCGTGCTGCCGCTGCGGCCGCTCTCCCGCAGCTCGGTGACGCTGACGCGCTCGAACTGGTTGAAGAAGGTGGGATCGAACTGGTCGGCGGCGGCTCCGGCGAAGAAGCCACGGGCGGCGTCGTAGTTCTTGCTGGAGAGGGCGCCGTAGAGCTCCTGCACCCGGGAGATGGCCTGATTCAGGTCAGCGGTGTCGCTGCTGGCCGCCTCTTCCGTGGTGGGCGGGCTGGGCTCGGGTTCCGGCAGGGTCGGGGTCGCCGGCGGTGTCACCGGCTGGGCTACGGGCACGGGCGGGGCCTCGCTGGTGCCGAGCTGGGGTTGGCGGCGGCCGGCCATCTGCAGGAACACCAGCAGGCCCAGCAGCCCCACCAGCAGCCCGCCACACAGGAAGGAGAGCACCACTACCAGGGAGCGGCTGCCGCCGCCGCCGGCGCCGCTGCGGTTCGCCGCCAGCAGGGCCAGGGCCTGCTCCGAGGTGGGCGGCCGCGGATCGTCGAGCGGCACCGGCATCGCCACCAGACCGGCTGGCTCAGGCACGGGGGCCGGCACCGGTGCGGCGGCGACAGCCGCGGAGGCCCCCGCCGTCCGCGTGGCGGGCAGGCCCAGCAGCCCCTCGACCACCGCCTGCATCCGCTGGCAGATGGCCGGGGTGAACACCTCCTGCAGCTCCTGCATCAGCCGCGTCAGCAGCCGCGGATCCGTCAGGGGGTCAGCCTGGCTCGCCGCGCTGTGGAAGGCGGGGCAGAACACCAGGTAGCGCAGGGCCGGCAGCAGGCCGGCCTGCTCGGCCCCGCCCAGATCGCCCACCAGCGCCTGCAGCCGCCGCCCCTCCACGGGCAGGCCGCGCTGGCGGTCCTGGATCACCTGGGTGCGCAGGGCCGCGCCGAGCTGGTAGTCGTTCATGGCGGTGGGGCCGTGGGCCGGCTGGAGCCGGTGGGGCCGGCCTGGGCGGGCAATGGCCCCATCCTCCTGTCCGCCGGTCCGGCCGGCCAGGTTGCGGCCAGGCCCGCCTCCAGCTCCGGGCAGGCCCCCAGGGCGCGGAGCGGCCCGGGGGCCTCCTGCGGCCCCCGGGCCAGAAAGGCCGTGCCGAGCAGGGCCCCGAGCGGATCGGTGGCGGCGTTGCGCTGGAGCTGGTGAGCCTGGAGCTGGCCCGTGGCCAGCCCGGTGATTTGGCTCTGGCGTTGCCTGAGGCTGGCGCGGATGCTGGCGGGGCTGGCGCAGAGCTGGGCGATGCTGCGCCGCAGCTGGGCCTGGAGCTCCAGGGGCAGCGGGGCCGCGGCGGGACCGGCAGGGGGAGGCGTCCCCTCCGTCGGTGCCGCGGCCACGGGAGGCCCTGGGCCTGGGCTCCTGGAGTTCGGGAGCAGCCTCGTCAGGGCCAGCCCCAGGGCCGCCGTGGCCCCCAGGGCCAGGAGCAGCCACGCATGCCGCCCGCGCTGCTGCCCGGTTTGGGGTGGCTTCGGCTCGGCCGGCCCATGGGCGTCCGGCTCCAGCGGGCCCGGCGTCCGCTCCGGGGTCCGCTCCGGCGGCGGCGCCCCCAGCTGGGCGATGGCCACGCTCACGTCGTCGCCGCTGCCCTCGCGGCTGATCTGATCCAGGGCGCTGGCCAGCAGCTCGGGCTCGTCGTCGGGCAGGGCGGCCAGGTGGGCGGCGAGGGTCAGGAAGTCGGCGTCGGTGGAGCAGGACTTGCGGATGCCATCGCTGCTCAGCAGGAGGGAAAAGCGCTCCCCCTCGCGGCGGGGGTAGAGGGCGCTGCGGGGGGCGAACAGGCGGGCCGCCTGCCGCTGGCAGAGGCTGCAGGTGGCCTCCCCGCCCGCCGCCTGGGCCGGTTCCTCGCTGAGCAGGCTGGCGCCGCCGCCCTCCGCCTCGACCCGCACCAGATCCCAGTCCCCCAGGCCGGTGTGCCCCCACCAGTGCGGCCCGATCACCACCAGCCCCAGGGTGGTGCCGTAGCTGAGGGGGGAGAAGCCCTCCGCGCCGGCCTCCGGGGCGGCGGCCGCGGCGGCTGGGCTGGCGGGATCCGGACGTCCTGGATCCGATCCGCCCGGGTTGCCTCCTTCCGGATCCCGCTCCCAGTCGGCAGCGATGGCGTCCAGCCAGAGGCGGTGGATGGCCTCCGGCAGTTCGTGGGTCAGCCACCGGCGCCAGGGCTCGAGGCCGGTGTCCGCTGCCGTCGCCTGCGCCCCCAGGGCCCGCGCCACCTCCGTCACCGCCAGCTCGCAGGCCAGGCGGCTGCCCCGCTCGCTGCGCCGGTAGCGGGCGCCGCCGTGGCCGTCGGCCACCGCCAGTACCAGCACGGGCTGGCCGGCGGCGTCGCGGCAGCGGTGGCTGAGGGAGAAGTCCTGGCAGGGTCGACCCTGGCGCCGGTGGGCCGCGCCGATGCGGCTGCAGTGCAGCGCCGCGGCGGCAGCTGGGCCGGCCCCGGAGCTCACCACACCAGGGGCCCCACGTCGTCGGTGGGGTCCATCACGGTGGGGGGCAGATCCGGCAGCGGGATGTTGCCCTCCGCGGCGGCCCCCGCCACCCGGCTGGCCGGCATCGAGGCGGCCCCCACCACGGCGGTGGAGGCCCACTGGATGTACTGGGCCAGGGCCGTGGCGTTGCTGGCCTGCAGCGGCCGCCGCGGCGACTTGCCCGGCCGGTGCAGCGGCGCCTGGCCGCTGGCCCCCGGCACCTCGCCCACCGGCAGGCCGCCGCCGCCCCGGGCGCCAGGATCGCTGCCGATGAACTGCTGCAGCACCTCCAGATCGGCGTCATGGCCCATGGCGATCGCCAGGCGCACGGCCTTCTGGGCCCAGGGCTGGCGCAGCAGCGACTGCAGCCCTGCCTCAAAGTCGTCGGTGGGCTGGCCATCGGAGATCAGCACCAGCACCGGCGGCAGGGCCCGCTCTTCCATCGGCGGCGAGCGCAGCTCCGCCGCCACCAGCTCCAGGGCCTCGCCCATGGCGGTCACGCCGCCGGCCTGCAGGTCCACCCACTGCAGCTGCTCCACCGGCGTGGGCTGGGCGATGTGCCAGCTGGCCCGATCCGCGAAGCTCACGGCCCGCACCAGCACCCGCGCTTCGGGGTTCTGGCGGGCCACCTCGGCCATGCCTGGCAGCGACTGGCGGATCGCCTGGTTGAGGGCCTGCATCTTGCCCTGGGCCGCCATCGAGCCCGAGCAGTCGCAGAGGTAAAGGAAGTGCAGCGGCCGGTTGGCCAGGCGGACGTTCGGGAAGGGCATCGGGCGTCAGGGGCGCGCGGCGCGCTCAGGGAAACGGCCTTGCGCCCTTTAGCGTCGCACCCCTGGGCGTGGCCCGGCTCAGCGCTCCCCCTTCAGGGGCGCCCCGGGTGGAGCACGGCGATCGGGCCGGCCGGGGTGGTGAGCGCCCGCACCGGCGCCAGGTTGCAGGTGCGGCCCGGCTCCAGCGGCACCCGTTCGCCGCTGGCCAGCTCGGCGATCCAGCGTTCGCCCGTGAGGTTGCGCAGGCCCAGCACCCCCGCGTCGCTGGGGTGGGCCTCCACCTGGGCCAGGGGCCGGCGCAGGTCCTCCTCCAGCAGCGGATCGAAGTGGTGGGGGTGCAGCGCGTTCTCCGGCGCCGCGATCACCTGGCTATGGGGCAGCTGCAGCCGCAGGGGAGCGGGCAGGGCAGTGCCGCAGTTCCAGCAGCTGGCCCCGCTGGCGCCCGGCTCCGGGAAGGTCTCCTGGCCGCAGCTGGGGCAGAGCTGGCGCTGGTCGAGGGCGGCGGCCAGCGCGCGGCGCCACTGGCCGGTGAGGGCCCGCTGGCCCGGCTCTCTGAGCCCGCGGCAGAAGCTCTGCTCGAACAGGGCCTTGAGCCCCTCGGGATAGATGGGCCAGGTGAGCAGGGCCGCGGCGTGCTCGATCGGATCGGGCCGGTTGCGCGCATCGGCCGGATCGAAGATGAACACCGGGTCCTCGCCGTAGAGCCTGCGGCGGGCCGGCTCATCCAGGCAGCGGATCGCCAGCTCCAGCTGGCCCCGCAGCGGATCGTGGCGGGTGAGCAGCCGGAACAGCAGCACCGCCAGGGAGAAGAGATCGCTGTTGGCTCCAGGCCTGGCCTGGCCCAGCAGCACCTCCGGCGCCATGAACCCCGGCGTGCCCAGCACGCTGCCCGGGTCCTGGCCGTCCACATCCACGTTGTCGTTGTCGCAGATCAGGATGCGGCCGCTGCTGGGCTCGAGGAACAGGTTGCCCAGGGAGATGTCCTTGTAACAGAGGCCCCGCAGGTGCAGGGCGTGGAAGGCATCCGCCAGGAAGAAGCCGGCCCGCAGCACGTTGCGCAGGCTGATCGCCAGGTGACCGCCCACGTGCTCGTGGGCCCCCACGTAGCCCGCGGGCCGCAGGTCCATCAGGTAGCCGAAGCCCGGCTCGCGGCTGCGGATCAGCCCCGCGCTCTCCGGTGTGGGGCGCAGCAGGGCGATCGGCCAGAGGAAGGCGTCGTTGGGGGCGGTGGCGCGGATGCTCTCGGCCAGGCGCAGCGGCAGACGCCGGTCCCGGGAGATGCAGGCCGGCAGATACCACTTCAGTGCCAGCCGCTCACCGGCCAGCTCCACCTCATACACCTGGCCCTGGGTGCCGCCCCCCAGGCCGCGCAGCACCTGCAGTGGCGCGCTGAGACTCCCGCAGCGGAGGCTGGTGCCCGGCGGCAGGATCCAGGTCACGGTGGCGGCGGGCCGTGGGGTGCGGACCGGGTCAGGCCTCCAGACTCTGGCCGATGGCCTTGCGGATGCCGTTGCGGTGCGAGAGCGCCGTGAGCCGGTTGGCGAAGGCGCGGCGGCGGGCGGTGCCGTCGTGCAGCACCACCACCAGGGTGTGCTGCTTGCGCGACCCCAGCAGCACCGCCGCCACCAGGGCGCCGATCTGCAGGGGCCAGAACAGCAGCGGGAAGGGCAGCAGCAGCAGCCCCCCCAGGCACACCAGCACCCACCAGCTGAACAGGTGGGGATGCAGCGGCTGGCTGCGCACCGCGGCCGAGCGGATCAGGGGGATGGGGATCCGCTCGCCGGCGACCTCCAGGCTGGTGGCGGGGCTCGTCGGAGGCGCGGGGCTGACGGTTTGGCGGCTTGGCGGGGCTGCCGGCCTGGCCTGGGAAGGCTGGGCGGGAGCGGCCGCAGCCGGGGCCGGCTCCAGCTGGAACAGCATCACCGGCCCGCTGCGGCCCAGGCGGATCGCATCGCCATCTGCCAGGCGATGACTGGCGCCGACGCGCTCGCCGTTCACGTAGGTGCCGTTGGCACTGCCCAGGTCCTCCACCAGCCAGCGGCCGCTGGCGGCCTCCAGGCGCACGACGGCGTGGTGGCGGGAGAGGCCCGCCTCCTGGGGCAGGCAGAGGCCGTTGCTGGCGTCGCGGCCGATGCTCAGCGGCCGCTGGGGGTGGAGCCGCACCGCCTTGGTGGGATCGTCCTGCTTGCTCAGGCGGGCGCCGGCCGGGGGGACGCCGCTGGGGGACCGCGCCATCAGTTCCGCCCCCGGCGGCGCCACCACAGGCGCCAGTCGTCGCGCCGATCGCCCCACCAGCCGGCATCGCCCTCCCGATACGGGAGCACCCGGCCCGGGAACAGCAGGGCCCGGCTGGCCAGGGCCAGGGCCACCAGCACCATCGCCAGCAGCACCCAGCCGGGGATCGCGCCGGGCCAGGTCCAGGCGAAGCTCGCCCGCACGGCGTACAGGCCGATCGTCAGCGCCAGCCAGAGGCGGAAGGGCTCCCAGGGGTCCCGCTGGCGCTGCACCGGTTCACCGCCCTCGCTCGCCGTAGCCTATGGCGAGGCCGCTCCCGAACGCCCTGCCCGTGCCGCAGACCCCAGGGGATCCGCCTCAGCCCGGCCCGGCCCAGCGGCCCCAGCTTGCCCAGCCCCAGCTTGCGCAGGCCAAGCCTGCGCCGCTCCGCCCCAGCCGCCGCGCACTCTGGCTGGAGCTGCTGCGGGCCCTCGGCCAGGGCGATCTGGCGGCGCGCCCCGGCGCCGTGCGGGCGGCCTGGCAGCAGCTGCTGGAGCGCCGGGCCACGGTGGAGCTGTGGATGGGCGAGCAGCGCCTGGCGGCCCGGCCCCTGGAGCCCGGCCAGCGCCTGCGCCTCGGCCGCGATCCGGCCTGTGAACTCCACGCCCCGGCCCAGAACCTCAGCCGGGTGCACGCGATCCTTGAGCAGGACCGCCCGACCGACCGCGATTTCCGCCTCGAGGACTTCAACTCCGCCAACGGCCTGTTCCACCGCGACCGCCGCATCCGCGCCATCGGCCTGCGCCACGGCGATGTGATCCAGCTGGGCTCGCCCCTCAAGGCCGAGGCGGCCCAGTTGCGCTACAGCCATCCCCGCAGCGGCCTGGAGCAGGCCCTGCACCTGGCCGGGGTGGGGGCGCTGCTGGGCTCGGCTCTGCTGGTGGGCGGCCTGCTGGTGGCGGCCTCGATCGGCGGCGGCTCCAGGATCCGCAGCATCTCCGGCCCGGTGAAGATCGTGGCGGCCAGCGGCCAGCAGATCGACGCCAAGGAGGGCTCCGCCACGGCCCTGCCCAGTCTCGACGCTTATCCCCTGGCGCTGCGCCAGGCCCTGATCGCCTCGGAGGAGGCGCGCTTCGGCTGGAACAGCGGCCTCGACCTGTTCGGCACCCTGCGCTCCCTGGTGCAGCGCAGCGGCGGCGGCAGCGGCCTCACCCAGCAGGTCGCCCGCCTCTATTACCCCGAAGTCGGCAACGACTACAGCCTCACGCGCAAGCTGCGGGAGCTGTGGGTGGCGCTGCAGCTGGAGGTGGGCTTCAGCAAGAACCGCATCCTCAAGATGTACCTGGATCGGGCCTATCTGGGCCTGGGTACGGAGGGCTTCGAGCAGGCGGCGCGGCTCTACTTCCGCAAGTCGGCGACGCAGCTGGATGCGGCCGAGGCGGCGTTCCTGGTGGGGCTGCTGCCCAACCCCAACGGCTACAGCCCCTGCAACCGCAAGGATCCCGGCGCCGGCCGCGAGCGGCGCAACCTCGTGCTCAAGCTGATGCACGAACAGGGCTTCCTGGGCGACCAGCAGCTGGTGGATGCCCAGCGCCGGCCCCTGAACATCGACCCCTCCGCCTGCCGCGACTCCACCTTCTCCAGCTACCCCTTCTTCAGCGACTACGTGGTGGGGGAGCTGGAGGGCACCCGCTTCGGCCTCGACCTCAGCGGCCAGGACGCCGGCGGCAACTACCTGGTGGTGAGCACGATCGATCCGAAGCTGCAGGCCCTGGCCCAGCAGCAGCTGCAGCGCTTTCTGGAGGGGCCGGCGGCCCGGCTCGGCCTCACCCAGGGCGCCCTGATCAGCCTCGATTACCAGAGCGGCGACATCCTGGCCTACGTGGGCGGGGGGGATTACTCCCGCTCGAGCTTTGATCGGGTTCAGGCCCTGCGCCAGCCGGGGTCGGCCTTCAAGCTGTTCACCTTCCTGGCGGCCCTGGCCGCCGGCGTGCAGCCGGAGGAGACGATCTCCTGCGCGCCCCTGGCCTATGTGGCGGGCTGCCGCCAGGGCGGCGGCGCGGTCAGCGTGGCCGATGGCTTCGCCCTCTCGGAAAACGTGGTGGCGCTGCGGCTGGCGGAGCGGGCCGGCCTGCGCCAGGTGATCGCCGAAGCCCGCCGCCTCGGCATCACCACCCCCCTCGACCAGGACTTCAACACGGTGCTGGGCGGCCGCGAGACCCTGCTCTACGAGATGGCGCGGGCCTATGCGGTGGTGGCCAACGGCGGCCGCTCGGTGCCGATGCATGGCGTCAGCAAGATCTACGACCTGGGCATCTGCCAGTCGATCTACAGCCTCGACACCTGCCCCCAGCGCGGCGTGACGGTGCCGGTGGGGGAGGCGACGCGCCAGCTGGTGCCGGCGGAGCAGGCCGCCGTGATGGATGGTCTGCTGGCCGGTGTGGTGCAGCGCGGCACCGGCAAGGCCGCCGCCGTGGTGGCCGATGCCCGCGGCAAGACCGGCACCACCAACAACGGCGTGGATGTGGTGTTCATCGGCTACTCGCCGGCCCTGCGGATGCTCACCGCCATCTGGATGGGCAACGACGACAACCGCCCGGCCGAGGCCGCCAGCGGGGCGGTGGTGGCTGAGCTCTGGGGGCGCTACATGGCGGCCGTGGCCCGCGCCCGCGCCGCCGCCTGAAGCAGCTCGCCGGCTCGGCTCACCAGGGCCCAGCCGATTCCCAGCACCAGGCCCCACCACCACTGGCTGCTGAGCAGTCGATCGAGCGGCCGGCTGTCGTCCTGGGCGCTGCGGCGCGGCAGCACCCAGGCCAGCTGCAGGGCGCCGTAGAGCACCAGCAGCACCCAGGCCGGAATGCCGAATCCCAGGCGGCCCAGGGGGTATTCCAGGGAGCGCCAGTGCAGCAGGCTGGCGGCCGTGCCCAGGCCGACCAGGGCGCTGATCGCCCCGGAGGCCCCGTCCCAGCGCCCCTCGGGGGTGCGGCGCTGGGCCACCAGCAGGGCCAGCGCCACGGTGGCCAGGCTGGTGAGGGCGTAGCGCAGCACCACATCGGCCAGGGGCAGCGGCGAGGGCCCCAGCAGCACCAGCAGCATCAGCAGGTTCACGGCCGCCTCGCGCTGGTCGTGGTGGATCCAGGGGGCCGTGAGCCAGCGCCAGGCCCCGTGGGGATTGGTGGCATCGGCCTGCTCCAGGGGCCACTGGCGCCGGGCCGCCTTGAGGGGCCCCAGGGCCAGGGCCTGCAGCAGAGCGAGCAGGACGGCCAGCACCACGCCCCCGCTCCAGCCCCAGCCATCGAACAGGCGCCGGTCGAGTTCCAGCGCCGCCCACCACCACACCAGGGCCAGGGCGAAGGCCAGGGCCAGGCCCGGCCCCAGCGGCCGCAGCTGCTGGGCGAGGGCGCCCAGGCCTGCGGGCCCGGTGAGGGCGGCCGGGCGTGGTGCCCCCACCAGACCACCGCGCGGCCCGGCCACCGCCAGGGAATCGTCGACAGGTGGCTCCACCACCGCCAGCTCCAGACCCGTGGCTGCAGCCGCTGTTCCGGTGGGATCGTTCGGCCTGCTCGGACCTGAGACAGGAAGCGCCACGCCCTGGGCCCCCTGGGCGCTGCCCGTCGGCGCCGCTTCGGGTGCCGGCAGGCCGACCGGCAGGCCGCTGGCCGCCTCCAGCAGCTCCAGCAGCTCCGCCAGCACCCGCGGCGCATAGGTGCGCTCCAGTTGCTGCCGGAGGCTTTCCAGGGCCGAGCGCTGGGCCCCTCCCCGCTGCCGCAACACCTGGCGCAGCAGGGGCTGGGCCGCCAGATCCCGCACCGGCCCGCTCAGCCACACCTCGGCCCCGAGCCCATCAATCAGCCGGTTCGCCAGGGCCGGGGGCAACTCCAGGAGCCCAGGCCAAAGCCTGGGCAATGGCCCTCAGCTCGCCAGGGTGGCTTGCTGCCGAGCCCGCGCCCGGGCCAGCTCCTGCTGGGCCTTCACCTTCTCGGTGCTGGCGGGCTGGCCCTCGAAGGCCGCGGCGGCCTGCTGGGCCCGGTCCAGTTCGGCGGATGCCGCGCTGGCGTTGATGCCCTTGCCCAGCTCCCCGCCGTTGACCAGCACGGTCACCTCGTCGGCTTCCACCTCGGCGAAGCCGCCGAGCACGGCGATCGCCGTCCAGGCGTTGCCCTCACGTACCCGCAGCACGCCCGTGTCGAGGGCGGTCAGCAGGGAGACGTGACCGGTGAGGATGCCGAGCTGGCCGGTGGTGCTGGGCAGGATCACTTCGTCGGCGCTGCCGTCGAAGACGCTCTGATCGGGGGCCAGAACGCGGAGGGTGAGGGTCATGGGCGGAGGAGATCAGCAGGCGGGGGGAGTGGAGCGGCGCAGTGCCTGATCAGCCCTTGGCCTCGGCGAGGATCTTGGCGGCCTTGGCCTTCACCTGGTCGATGTTGCCGACGAGGTAGAAGGCGGCCTCCGGCAGATCGTCGAGTTCGCCGGCCAGGATCTGGTTGAAGCCGGCGATGGTCTCCTCCAGCTTCACGTATTCGCCCTTCTGGCCGGTGAAGATCTCCGCCACGAAGAAGGGCTGGGAGAGGAACTTCTCGATCTTGCGGGCGCGATCCACGGTGCGGCGGTCGTCCTCGGAGAGTTCGTCCAGACCCAGGATGGCGATGATGTCCTGCAGTTCCTTGTAGCGCTGCAGGGTGGCCTGCACGGTGCGGGCGGTGCGGTAGTGCTCATCGCCCACCACGGCCGGCTGCAGCATGGTGCTGGTGGAGTCCAGGGGATCCACGGCCGGGTAGATGCCCTTGGAGGCCAGGCCGCGGCTCAGCACCGTGGTGGCGTCCAGGTGGGCGAAGGTGGTGGCAGGGGCGGGGTCGGTCAGGTCGTCGGCGGGCACGTAGACGGCCTGGATCGAGGTGATCGAGCCTTCCAGGGTTGAGGTGATGCGCTCCTGCAGGGCGCCCACGTCGGTGCCGAGGGTGGGCTGGTAACCCACGGCGGAAGGCATGCGGCCCAGCAGAGCCGACACTTCCGAGCCGGCCTGCACGAAGCGGAAGATGTTGTCCACGAACAGCAGCACGTCCTGCTTGTTCACGTCGCGGAAGTGCTCGGCCATGGTCAGAGCCGACAGGCCCACGCGCATGCGGGCGCCGGGGGGCTCGTTCATCTGGCCGTAGCAGAGGGCCACCTTCGACTTGGAGAGGTCTTCGGAGTTGATCACACCGGATTCCTTGAATTCCTCGTAGAGGTCGTTGCCCTCGCGGGTGCGCTCACCCACGCCGGCGAACACGGACACGCCGCCGTGCTCTTTGGCGATGTTGTTGATCAGCTCCTGGATGAGCACGGTCTTGCCCACGCCGGCGCCGCCGAACAGGCCCACCTTGCCGCCCTGGCGGTAGGGAGCCAGCAGGTCGATCACCTTGATGCCGGTCTCGAACACCTTGGGCTTGGTCTCGAGCTCGGTGAGCTTGGGAGCCTCGCGGTGGATGGGAGCGGTCAGGTCGGTGCTCACCGGACCCTTCTCGTCGACGGGCTCGCCGAGCACGTTGAAGATGCGACCGAGGGTGGCCTCACCCACGGGCACGGAGATCGGGGAGCCGGTGTCGAGGGCTTCCATGCCCCGCACCAGGCCGTCGGTGGTGCTCATGGCCACGGCGCGCACGCGGTGGTCACCCAGCAGCTGCTGCACCTCGGCAGTCAGGGCCACCTGCTGGCCGGCGGAGTTTTTGCCCTCGATGCGCAGGGCGTTGTAGATCCTGGGCAGCTTGCCGGCGGGAAATTCCACGTCCAGCACCGGGCCGATCACTTGACGGATGATTCCCTTGGTGCCGGAAGCGGCGGGAGCAGCAGCAGCCATATGTAAGGAGGGTCGCGGAGGACGCGCAGCGGGATCCAATCCCGCCCGAAGCGGCGCAACCTTACCACTGCGCCGGAACCCCAGGCGCCGGATCCGGCCGTCGGGCGGCGGCTGTCTGGGCGGCGCCCGGAACCCCGCGGCCCCGGACCGCCCCAGGCTGTTCGGTCAACCGCACAGCGCCCGGATTGCCCCGCTGGCCCCGCCCCTCATAGGTTGGCACTCAGCAGCTTCGAGTGCCAGATCGGCATCAGAAGCGGCTTTCTGTGGCGTCTTTGGCGCCATGCCAATGGCTTCGCAACCCTTTCCGCAATCCATCCATGGCTGCTGTTTCCCTCAGCGTTTCCACCGTCAAGCCCCTCGGCGACCGCATCTTCATCAAGGTCTCGGAGTCCGAGGAGAAGACCGCCGGCGGCATTCTTCTGCCCGACACCGCCAAGGAGAAGCCCCAGGTGGGTGAGGTGGTGCAGATCGGCCCCGGCAAGCGCAACGACGACGGCACTCGCCAGGCCCCCGAAGTGAGCATCGGCGACAAGGTGCTCTACAGCAAGTACGCCGGTACCGATATCAAGCTGGGCAGCGACGAGTACGTGCTGCTCTCCGAGAAGGACATCCTGGCCATCGTGAACTGAGTCAGGGTCCGCCCTGCGATCAGACCCGATCAGCTCCAGATCAGACCGTTCATCCCTTACCCACCGAGAACTGCCTCCCATGGCCAAGCGCATTATTTATAACGAGCAAGCCCGTCGCGCCCTCGAGAAGGGCATCGACACCCTGGCTGAAGCCGTTGCCGTGACCCTTGGTCCCAAGGGCCGTAACGTGGTGCTCGAGAAGAAGTTCGGCGCCCCCCAGATCATCAACGACGGCGTGACGATCGCCAAGGAGATCGAGCTGGAGGACCACATCGAGAACACCGGTGTGGCCCTGATCCGTCAGGCCGCCTCCAAGACCAACGACGCCGCCGGTGACGGCACCACCACCGCCACCGTCCTGGCCCACGCCATGGTCAAGGCGGGTCTGCGCAACGTGGCCGCCGGTGCCAACGCCATCACCCTGAAGAAGGGCATCGACAAGGCCTCCGAGTTCCTGGTCGGCAAGATCAAGGAGCACGCCAAGCCGATCTCCGACTCCAACGCCATCGCCCAGGTGGGCACCATCTCCGCCGGCAACGACGAAGAGGTGGGCCGCATGATCGCCGACGCCATGGACAAGGTCGGCAAGGAAGGCGTGATCTCCCTGGAAGAAGGGAAGTCGATGACCACCGAGCTGGAGGTCACCGAGGGCATGCGCTTCGACAAGGGCTACATCTCGCCCTACTTCGCCACCGACACCGAGCGCATGGAAGCGGTGCTCGAGGAACCCTACATCCTGCTCACCGACAAGAAGATCGGCCTGGTGCAGGACCTGGTGCCCGTGCTCGAGCAGATCGCCCGCACCGGCAGGCCCCTGCTGATCATCGCCGAGGACATCGAGAAGGAAGCCCTCGCCACCCTGGTGGTGAACCGCCTGCGCGGCGTGCTCAACGTGGCCGCCGTCAAGGCTCCCGGCTTCGGTGACCGCCGCAAGGCCATGCTCGAGGACATCGCCGTTCTCACCAACGGTCAGCTGATCACCGAGGACGCCGGCCTCAAGCTGGAGAACGCCAAGCTGGAGATGCTGGGCACCGCCCGCCGCATCACCATCAACAAGGACACCACCACCATCGTGGCCGAAGGCAACGAGGTGGCCGTGAAGGCCCGCTGCGAGCAGATCCGCAAGCAGATGGACGAAACCGACTCCTCCTATGACAAGGAGAAGCTGCAGGAGCGTCTGGCCAAGCTGAGCGGCGGTGTGGCCGTGGTCAAGGTGGGTGCCGCCACCGAGACCGAGATGAAGGACAAGAAGCTGCGCCTGGAAGACGCCATCAACGCCACCAAGGCGGCCGTTGAGGAGGGCATCGTTCCCGGCGGCGGCACCACCCTGGCGCACCTGGCTCCCGCCCTCGAGGAGTGGGCCAACGCCAACCTCTCCGGCGAAGAGCTGATCGGCGCCCAGATCGTGGCGTCCGCCCTCACCGCTCCCCTGAAGCGCATCGCCGAGAACGCCGGTGTGAACGGCGCCGTGGTGGCCGAGCACGTGAAGAACAAGCCCTTCAACGAGGGCTATAACGCCGCCACCGGTGAGTACGTCGACATGCTGGCCGCCGGCATCGTGGACCCCGCCAAGGTGACCCGCTCCGGTCTGCAGAATGCCGCCTCCATCGCCGGCATGGTGCTCACCACCGAGTGCATCGTGGCCGACATGCCCGAGAAGAAGGATGCAGCTCCTGCCGGCGGCGGCATGGGCGGCGGCGACTTCGACTACTGATCGTCCCGGCTCGACGAGCCATTGGATGGTGGGGGATCCTCGGATCCCCTGCCTTGCGCCCCTTCGGGGGCGCTTTTGTCTTGGCTGCGCTGCCCCCAGGGGCTGGCCGCCCTCAGCGCTGGCTGGCCTCGCGGCTCGTATCGGAGCTGGTCTGATGGCCCTGCAGATGGCGCTCACAGGCGCCGGCGGCGCCGGCGGAGGCCAGGCCCGCCAGCAGCAGCACGAGGGGGAGCAGGGTACGCATCGGGGCGGTGTCGGGACTGGGCTCAACGTAGGCCCCGGATCTGGCGTTGCCCGCCTCTGTCATCAAGGACCCATGCACCCGCCCGTGCCCTGGTGCCCGCGCCGCTCCAGCACGATCCCGCCGGGACCCGGTCACCAGCCGGCGGCGTTCCGCAGGGGCTATCCGTAGCGATTCACACCATTTTGCCGTGATTCCGTAGCAACGGCTACCGGCGTGGCCGCCATGGCACCGCAGGGTGCCGCCCGTGCTGCGGAGATTCCTTGTCCTTTCCGGCTGCGTCGACCCTGCTGGCGGCGGCGACCCCCATGGCGGAGGCCGTCGCTGCCCTGCGCAGCGCCAACAATGGCTTCGTGCTCATCAGCGCAGCTCTGGTGCTGATGATGACGCCGGCTCTGGCGCTCTTCTACGCGGGCTTCGTTCGCAGCCGCAATGTGCTCAACACCATGGTGATGAGCTTCAGTTCCATGGCCCTGGTGAGCGTGCTCTGGGTGCTGTTCGGCTACAGCCTGGCCTTCTCGCCAGGGTCCGGACCACTGGCTCCCTTCATCGGCGGACTGGACTGGGTGGGCCTGAGCAACTGGTCAGCCCCCTTTGGCGACGGTCAGCTCAGCCACGGTGCCGTGGCCCTGTTCCAGGCCAGCTTTGCGATCATCACCCCCGCCCTGATCTCGGGGGCTGTGGTGGAGCGGATGAACTTCCGGGCCTGGATCCTGTTTCTGCTGGTCTGGAGCACGCTGATCTACATCCCCCTGGCCCACATGGTGTGGGGGCCAGGGGGGTTCCTCGGCGCCGATGGCCTCGGAGCCCTCGACTTCGCCGGTGGTCTGGTGGTGGAGCTGTCCTCCGGCGTGGCGGCCGCCGTGGCAGCGGTCGTGGTGGGCCGGCGTCGCACCTACCCCGACCACGGTGCTCCGCCCCACAACGTGCCCTTCATCCTGATGGGGGCTGGCCTGCTCTGGTTCGGCTGGTTCGGCTTCAACGGTGGCAGTGGCCTGGTGGCGGGCAATCTCGCCTCCCTGGCCTGCCTCACCACCAATACCGCCGGCGCCGCGGCGGCCCTGGGCTGGATGCTGATCGAGACCTGGCAGCGCGGCAAGCCCACGGCCGTCGGCGTGGCCACCGGCGCCGTGGCCGGTCTGGTGGCCATCACACCCGCCGCCGGCTTTGTGAGTCCCCTAGCGGCCGTGCTGATCGGCTTTGCCGCCGCTGCGCTGTGCAGCTGGGCCCTGCAGCTGAAGCTGCGCCTGCGGCTCGACGACACCCTCGACGTGCTGCCGGTGCATGGCATGGCGGGTCTGCTGGGCACCCTGCTCACCGGCGTGTTCACCCTGCGCAGCCTCAATCCGGCCGGTGCCGACGGTGTGATCGCCGGGCAGTGGGCCCAGCTGTGGATCCAGCTCCAGGCGGTGGGCTTCACCGTGCTCTGGGTGGGGGTGGGCACCTATGCCCTGCTCGTGCTGCTGCGGCTGGTGATTCCCCTGCGGGTCACGGATGCGGAGGAGCGCCAGGGGGTGGACATCCATGCCCACGGTGAGGAGGCCTACAACAGCGAGTTCACCGGCTGAGGGTTAGCGCCTGGAGCATCCCCTGACCCTGCCCCGGAAACTGAGCCAGGGTTGGCGCTTCAGGCCGGATCGAAGGCCAGGGCCACGCCGTTGTTGCAGTAGCGCTTGCCGGTGGGCCGAGGGCCGTCGTCGAACACGTGGCCCTGGTGGCCGCCGCAGCGGCGGCAGTGGTATTCGGTGCGGGGCACGATCAGCTTGAAGTCCAGCTTGGTGACCACCGCGTTGGGCAGGGGCTGCCAGAAGCTGGGCCAGCCGGTGCCGCTGTCGTACTTGGCCTTGGAGCTGAACAGGGGCAGGCGGCAGCCGGCGCAGACGAACGTGCCGGTCCGCTTCTCCTGGTTGAGGGGACTGCTGAACGGCCGCTCCGTGCCCTCACGGCGCAGCACGTCGTAGGCGGCGGCACCGAGGCGCTGTTTCCACTCGGCCTCACTCAGTTGCCAGGCTGGGTCCGCCGCCTTGGAGGCCGCCTCTGCAGGGCGTCCCCCCAGCAGGGGAGCCACGGCGGCCGTGAGGGCGGCGAGCAGGCCACGTCGGGTCATCGGTCTGGGGCGATCGGTGCGGACGGAATCAGGCGCCCTTGAACCAACCGGCACTCAGGGCCGCGGCGAGGACGAGGAAGGTGGCGAGCAGGGTCCAGCTGACGCGGTTGAGGGTGTTCTCGGCGCTGCGGGCGCTGCTGAACATCGAGCCGCCGCTGCTGGCCAGTCCGCCCATGCCATCCCCTTTGGGGCTGTGCAGCAGCACGGTCACCACCAGCAGCACGCCGCTGGCCAGCCAGATCCAGGTGAAGACGGTTTGAAGCATGGCTGCAGCCTAGGGCGCTGGGGTTCAGACCCCGAGGGTCTGGGGGACGCGGCTGGGGGCGGCCGGCGTGCCGGTGGGCAGCACCAGCGTCTGGCCGGTCATGCGGGGTGGCTGGGGCAGGCCCAGGAACTCCAGCAGGGTGGGCGCGATGTCGGCCAGGCCGCCACCATCGCGCAGCCGCACGTCGGTGCCGTGGCCCGGCAGCTTGCGCTTCTCCCCTTCCACCAGGATCAGCGGCACCGGGTTGGTGGTGTGGGCAGTCCAGGCGCGGCCGTCGGGGCCCTCCATCAGTTCGGCGTTGCCGTGGTCGGCGGTGATCAGCAGGGTGCCGCCCATGCGGTTGGTGGCCTCCACCAGGCGGCCTACGCAGCGATCCACCGTGCCGATCGCGCTCACCGTCGCCTGCATCTGGCCGGTGTGGCCCACCATGTCCGGGTTGGCGTAGTTGATCACCACCAGGGAGTAGATGCCCTTGGCGATGGCGGCGATGCAGTTGTCGGTGAGCTGCTCCGCCGACATGGCCGGGGCCTCGTCGTAGGTGGCCACCCGCGGCGAGGGCACCAGGTGCCGGTCTTCACCGGGGAACGGCTGCTCGATGCCGCCGTTCATGAAATAGGTGACGTGGGGGTATTTCTCGGTTTCGGCGGTGCGGAACTGGCGCAGGCCGTGGGCCGCCACCACTTCCCCCAGCAGGCCATCCAGGGGCTCGGGCGGGAAGGCCACCACCACCGGCAGGCCGGCCTCGTACTGGGTGAAGGTCACCAGATCGAGATCGGCGATGCGCTCGCGGGGGAAGGCCTCGAAATCGGGCAGCACCAGGGCCCGCACCAGCTGCCGCACCCGATCGGGGCGGAAGTTGAAGCACACCAGCCCGTCGCCGCCCTTGAGGTGGCCGGGGGCCAGCCGCACCGGCTCGATGAACTCATCGGTGATGCCCTCGGCGTAGGAGGCCTCGAGCACCTGCAGGGGGCTGAGGCTCGTGACCTCGCCCGGCTCGGTGAGCAACCGGTAGGCCTTCTCGGTGCGGTCCCAGCGGTTGTCGCGGTCCATGGACCAGTAGCGGCCGCAGATCGTGGCGATCCGGCCCACGCCGGCCTCGGCGATCTGGCGCTCGATCGTGGCCAGGAAGTCCGGAGCGCTCTGGGTGGCCGTGTCGCGGCCGTCGGTGACCACATGGATGGCCACGTCGTTGAGGCCGCGGCCGGCGGCCCAGCGCAGCAGTCCGCCCAGGTGATCGATGTGGCTGTGGACGCCGCCGTCCGAGCAGAGCCCGATCAGGTGCAGGGTGTTGCCGCTGGCCAGCAGCCGGTCCGCCAGGGCGTTGAGGCCGGGGTTCTCGGCCAGGCTGCCGTCCTGGACCGCCTTGCTGATCCGCACCAGTTCCTGGCGGATGATCCGGCCGGCTCCGATGGTGAGGTGGCCCACCTCGGAGTTGCCCATCTGGTCGTCCGGCAGGCCCACATCGGCGCCACTGGCCTGGATCAGGGTGTGGGGGTAGGCGTGCCAGAGGGCGTCCATCACCGGCGTGTCGGCGGCGCGGATGGCGTTGTGGGCGTCGTCGTGGCGGTAGCCCCAGCCGTCGAGGATGGCGAGCACCACCGGTGCCACGGGGGGCTGGCTCACGAAGCTGGCGGTGGAACAGGAGCCACCCACCTGGGGCAGGCCGGCATCCACGGCCTGGGGGGGCGCGCTGGCGGCAGTGCCGGCTCTGGCAGCAGTCCCGGTCGTCGCAGCAGTCGCGCCCTGGCCAGCCGTCCGGTCGCGGGCAGCAGCCATTGCGGCATGGGCAGCAGCCGTTCCGTTATGGGCAGCAGCCGTGGCGCCTGGGTCAGGACAGCCGCTGGGGCTGGACTCACAATCGGAGGAAGGATTAACTGTCACCCGTTCGCCCCGCTCTTTCACTGCAATATCTCCACTGGCAAACCTACCGCGAGCCCTTCTGGAGGCCTGGCTGATCCCCGATTGCGTCAGCTTTTGTCCACAGGTTCGGCTGGCCCCAGGGGCGGGCTCGGCGGGCGGTGCGGGCGCCGGTGCGGCGTCGCCGGGCCCTGGCATTGCCCCAAAGCCCGCTGGGCCGGCGCCGCTGGGCGAGGCCTCTAGCATGGCGCCCCGTCCCGAATGCCGTGGTCTTGCCCAGCCCCGAGGAGCGCGGCCTTCAGCGGAGCGGCGCCGCCGAGTGCGGCGATGGAGGTGCTGTGAGCTTCGGCGCAGGGTCTGGGGCGAACGCCCAGGCCGACGCCGCGGCCCAGGGGCCCGCCCCTGCCACGCGTGTGGAAATCCTGTCCGCCCAGGAGCTGGGACGCACCCTCAACCGCTTGGCGTCCCAGGTGCTGGAGAGCGTCGACGACAGCCGCTCGCTGCTGCTGCTCGGCATCCCCACCCGGGGGGTGGCCCTGGCGGAGGTGTTGGCCGCCAAGCTCCAGGCGCTCTGTGGCCATCCGGTGGATCAGGGCAGCCTCGATCCCACGTTCCACCGCGACGATCTGCAGCGGGTGGCCACCCGGCTGGTGGCCCCGACCCAGCTGCCGGCGGCCCTTGAGGGCCGCGAGCTGGTGCTGGTGGACGACGTGATCTTCACGGGCCGCACGGTGCGGGCGGCCCTGGAGGCCCTGCAGGCCTGGGGACGGCCCCGGCGCGTGCGCCTGCTGGCGATGGTGGATCGGGGCCACCGGGAACTGCCGATCCAGCCGGATTTCTGTGGTCGGGTCGTGCCCACCAGCCGCCAGGAGACGATCGCCCTGTGCCTGCAGGCGATCGACGGCGAGGAGGGCGTGTTCCTGCTCAAGCCGGCCGCGTAGTTCGGCTGCCCCTGGGCGCGGGGCCGGGCCGTCAGGCCACCGGCTCGAGTTCGTCGGCGCGGAAGTGGGCGCGGAAGCGCCCGAAGGCCACGATCACCGGCAGGGTGGGGCTGATCGGACGCCCCTTGAAGTCGTTCAGCACCTGGTGCACCAGGCCCTGCTGGCCCTGGAGATCGAAGGCCTGGCCCCGATGCTCGGGGTGGTGGAACACCACAACGCTCTGGCTGACCCTGACCTGATCTCCCGCTTGCATGGAGGGTGCGCGTGCGACCGGCTCATCCTGTCACGCGTGCTTCGCGGCCTGGGGACGCGCCCCAAGGGCGGCCGGTCAGCGGCGGCAGGCGCTCTCCGGCCCCGCCTCCACCACCTTGCCCCCCAGTTCCTTGCAGGCGGAGGTGAAGGCCTGCCAGTCGTCCACGCCCGCGGCGATCTTGGTCGTCACCAGGGCATTGAGCTTGTCGCTCGGCACGTTCGACTCCAGGCCCCCCTTGCCGTGGCCGTCGTGCTCCTTCTCGTGGGCGTTCCGCAGTCCGTCGATCCCCTTCTGCACCTGCTGGCGCAGGGGTTTGGTGTGGGCCTTCCACCAGGGGTGGTCGATGCGGTTGAGGGCATCGAGGGCCTCCCACCAGCGCTTCTGGGGGATCAGCTGCTGGGCCCGGTCGCGCTGCAGGCGGTTGCGGTTCCAGTTCTCGCGCAGCGTGTCGCCCAGGGCGGTGCCTTCGGGGTTGTGGTCGGCGTTGAACGTGGCCAGCACCGCCAGGGCCCCCTCCAGGTCGCCGCCCTGGAAGCGGGCCAGGGCCCGGGCCTCCAGCTGGCGCTGCCACTCCACCAGGCGCCGCTGGTCGGCGGAGCTGCCGGCCTCCGAATTCACCAGCTGCAGCTGGACCCGCAGGGCCTCGCCCACCTGGCCCGACGTCCAGAGGTTCTCAGCCTTGAGGCGGCGGCAGCGGCCCTGCTCCTGGGGCGCCGCGCCCCCCAGCCAGCGCAGTGAGGTGAGCTGCTCGCCGTAGCGCAGGCAGTCGTCGAGGCGGCCCTCCTGGGCGGCGCGCTCCAGCCGGCCCGGCAGCTGGCGCTCCCACCAGTAGGCGGCCCCGACCCCGCCCGCCACTAGGCCGAGGGTGACCAGCAGCCAGAAGCGCGGAAGCCGGTGCCGGCGGATGGCCACGGAAGCAGATCGTCAAGGCAGTGGGCCCGTTCTATGAATGGGCCGGCCCCTGGGTCGCCCCCCCGGGACCAGCCGCTGCGTCGTCCACCGGGCCGGCCGCCGGCGAGGGCCGCCGGGTGCCGGCCGCTCAGCGCACGCTGCCCAGGCTGCGCTCCGGCAGGGCGGTGGCGCTCAGCAGGTCCTCGGCCTGCAGCTGCAGCTGCCCTTCGGCATCGATGCGGAACCGCAGCCGCAGCCGATCCACCCCGGCACTGGCGGCGGGTTCCAGGGGCAGCGCCTGCGGTTGCCGGGGCCAGGCCTCCACGGCGGCCTCCCCGGCCGGTCGCTGCCGCAGCACCGGCAGCCCGCCGACGAACACCACCTCACTGCGCTCCTCTGCCCTCGGCTCCCCCAGCACCAGCTCCAGCTCCCGCTGGCCGTCGCGGCTGGCGGCCAGCACCAGCTCCAGCGGGCGCTCGGTGGGCCAGGCCTGGCCCGGCACGAACAGCGGATGCCAGCGGTGGCAGCCGCTGCGCTGGTCCCAGCAGCGCAGCGAAACGCCGCGGCTGAGCACGTCCTTCACCGCCACGCCCGGGGTCAGGGCCAGGGCGCCGAGGGCCACGGCCTCGATTGGCCGCTCGCCCCGCAGCGGCACCCCCGGGCAGCGCTCCTTCAGCCAGGCCTGCACGGCCGGCAGCCGGCTGGTGCCCCCCACCGGCAGCACCGCATCCAGCTCCTTCAGGCCGATGCCGGCGGCGCGGGCGGCGGCCAGCACGGTCTCCAGCAGCTGGTCCAGCGCGGCGATCAGGCCCCGCCGCTCCAGCAGCCCCGCCAGGCCGGCCCGGTCCAGGCGGAGGGGGCGGGGGGCGGCGCCGGGGGCCGGCGTCCAGAGCGTCAGCGCCTCCGGTTCGTCGCTGAGGGCGCACTTGAGCCGCTCGGCCGCGGCCAGCAGCGACGCCGAGCTCGGTTGGTCCGGGCAGAGTTCGGCGGCGATCCAGTGGTCGATGTCGCGGCCGCCGAGGGCCAGCCCCGCCTTGCCCAGCACCCGGGCGGTGCGCAGCGTCTGGCGAGAGCCCTCCAGGTCGCGGCCGCCGAAGCGCAGCAGCTGGGCGATGGGGGCGGCGCGGCCCTCGCCGCCCTCCAGGGCCACCAGCGACAGGTCGATCGTGCCGCCGCCCAGATCCACCACCAGCACCCGGCTACCCGGCGCCAGGCCCGCGCCGATGGCGGCGGCGGTGGGCTCATCCACCAGGGCGATCTCCGGCACCGCCAGGCTGGCCGTCACGGCGGTGAGCCAGCGGCGGTAGCCGCGGTAGGCGTCGATCGGGGCGGTGAGCACCAGCCGGCTGGGCGTCAGCTCCGCCGGCAGCTGGCGCCAGAGGCGCTGCAGCAGCAGTTCGGCCGCCTGCTCGGGCGCCAGCAGGCTGGCGGGGGCATTGGCGGCCGGATCGCCGGCGTCGCCCTGGCCGATCCGGCGCTTGAAATCCCGGTGCAGCTCCGGCCCCGGGTGCTCCGCCAGACCGGCCTCCAGCACCTGGCGGCCGATCAGGGGCTGGCCGGAGTCGGCCTGGGCCAGCCAGAGCAGGCTCGGCACCACGGCGGGACTGCCGCAGGCGTAGGGGGCGAGCTCCAGCAGCTCGGCGGGGCCGCCGGCCGGCTGGTAGGCCACCACGGTGGTGGTGCTGCCCAGGTCGATGGCGAGGGTGCCGGCCATGGCAGAGGGGCGGGTGGCGGGGCGGGGCGGTGGTTGCGGCAGGTGGCGGGGCAGGCGTTGGGCTGACCCGAGGCTGTGGCTGATGCCACCTTCTAAAGGCCCGGACCGCTCGCCTGGCAGCCGCTGGCTCCAGCGGGATCCGTGCTGTATGGACGTTCTGCAGGGCCGTGGGGCTCGACCTTGTGCAGCCGCTGCGCGCGGCCCGAGGCCCCGCCTCCGCCCGGGCAGGCCCCGCAAGCTGCTGACCTAAGCTCACCCCAAAGGCAGTGGAGACATGTTCATCGGCGTCGACGTGAGCCCCAAGGAACTGGCCCAGCGGGCCGAGAGCCTGATCCGCCACTCCAGCAACCGCTACCTCACCACCGTGCGGATCGCCTTCCGCGCCAAGCAGCGCCGCTTCGACGACTTCGACGGCCTGCTCGAAGACTCGATGATCAAGCCCGTGCAGCGCGCCATCGTCGAACTCAGCGACGAGCAGGACCAGCCCGATCTGCTGCCCGGCTGAACCGGCTGGAGCGGGTGATCCATCAGGAGGGAGAGGGCTGGCGACTCGCCTGGGACGGCGCGCACCAGCCCTTTGCTGTGCTCATCGGCGGCGAGGGCTGGGCGGCCGAGCTGACCCTGGCGGAGGCCGAGGCCCTGCGGGCCGCCGTGGCTGATCTGGTGGGCCAGCACGCGGCCCTGGTGGATCAGCTGATGGCGGAGGAGGCGATCGAGCTGGAGCTGGAGCGCGGGGTCTGGTGGCTGGCGGTCGCGGGCGATCGCGAGCAGTGGGACCTGCGGGTGGTGCTCACCCCCGAAGCCGGCCAGCGGGCGATCGAGGGCTCCTGGCCGGCGCCGGCCAGCGTGGCGTTCACGCGGGCGCTGCAGCAGCTGGGCGGCCAGCCGTGAGGGCGTGCAGGGCGCAGTCATCGAGCCCGTCCAGACCCTCCACCGCCAGGCCCGCGCCCTGGGCCGCCGCCAGGAACAGCCCCAGATCCTTGCGCAGGTGGGCGGTGGGGAAATTGGAGTTGGCGTCGTCGCCGGCGAGCTCCCGGTCCAGTTTCTTGTCGAAGGTGGGGGCGTAGAGGGCGCTGCTGCGCAGCAGCCCCATGAAGGCCTCCACCTCCACGCCGACGTGCTGCACCAGATGCAGCGACAGGCTGAAGGCGTGGGTGAGGCTGGCGATCAGCTGGTTGAGGGCGAGCTTGGCGGCCATGGCGCTGCCCACCTCCCCGAGGCGCGCCGGGGCGCTGGCCAGGTCCTGCAGCAGCGGCCAGCTCGGCCCCGGCGGCCAGCAGCGGTGCGCAGCGCTCGGGGGTGCGGTTCCACGCGCTGAGCCGGTGGCCCCGCTGCAGCAGGCGCTGGCCGATGGCCGCCCCCAGCAGGCCGGTGCCCAGCAGGGCGATCGCGCGGGTGCTGGTGGGTTCGAATGCCTTCGGATCAGCTTGCCGGCCCGCGGCCCTGAGATCGCCGGCGAGATTGGCCGCTGATCAGCAGTGCTGATCGAAGTGGTTCTCCCCCGCGCTACTGCGTTCTCCCCAGGGTTTTGCCCCGGTTTTCCGCAGCTCCTCTCCCCAGGTGGGCCCGTGGGGCAGGGGCCTGGGGAGAACCCCGCGGCTCTGCCCTCTCCCGTTGACAGGGTGGACCCGCCGCTTCCAGCGGGGGCCAAGGCAGGCGCGCTGTCGCTGAGAGCGACTGCGCCGCAGGTGATCCTGTGGTGAGACTGACCCCCGCTGCCCCTCGGCTCTCCGGTTTGACGCGGCCGCTGCGCTGTGGGGAACTGGTGCCCACACGCGGCATCGGGCGATGGACACAACGGCATGGCAGAACACGGCACGTCAGATCACGGCCCGGCAGTCGGCGGTCCACGCGGCAGCGGCCCCGGTGGCAGCGGCCACGGGGCCTGCGGCGGCCGGGATCGAGCCGATGGAGCTGGCGGGCATGGTGAGCCTGTGGGCCGAGGTGCCCGAGCCCCTGCTGCACTCGATGCGGGGCTTCATCGAGGCTCACCCCAACTGGGACCAGTACCGCCTGTTCCAGGCGGCCCTGGCCGGCTTCCTGGTTCAGAACGGGGTGCAGAGCCGCGAGATCACCCGCTGCTACCTGGCCAACCTGTTTCCCCAGCAGCCCCGCTTCTCTGAGCCGCTCTGAGCTGACTCTTCCGCCGCCCGGGCGTCAGGGCTGTCCGCGGTAGGTCAGCAGGCCGGAGCGGTCCTCCGGGCCGAACAGCTGGCGATAGGCCGCCGCCAGGCTGCAGTTCACCAGCGGCAGGGCCACCAGCAGGCCCGCCAGCAGCGCGAGCGCCCCCGCCAGCAGGATCAGGCCCAGCACCAGGCTGAAGGCCAGGCCGCGCCCCCAGTGGGGATCGATGGCGGCCCGTCCGGAGCGGAAGTTGTCGACCGGGCCGGTGCCCCCCAGCACCGCCAGGGGCAGGTGCAGCAGCTGGTTGACGGCGATGTAGGCGAACACGGCTCCACCCGCCAGGGCCGGCAGCAGCCCCAGCAGCGGCAATACCAGGGTCAGCAGGCCGCTGCCTAGGCCGGCGATCACCAGCACCAGCACGTTGATCAGCAGCAGCAGCAGCACGATCAGCAGCAGCCGCAGCATGGCCTGGCCGTCCCAGCGGGCTAGGTCGCTGAAGCGGGGCCGGTCCCCGGCCAGGCCGATCCAGGCGCCGCGCACCAGCCCCACGTTCAGCCACAGGCTGCCCAACAGCCCCAGGGTCAGGCCCGCAGCGCTGGCCAGCAGCGCCAGGGGCACGGCCTCCCCCGCGGCCAGGGCATCGGCGCCGGCTCTGTGCAGGGTCTGGCCCAGCACCGTGCTGCTCCCCGCCAGCAGGGTGAAGCCCACGAAGCTCCAGGGGGCCAGCTGGAAGCAGCGCCAGCCCTCGCTCAGGGCCCGGCGGATCTGGATCGGGCCGGGGTGCAGGGCCGGCAGCGTCATGGCCGAGGGGAAAAGGGCACTGGCCGGCAAACTACCGGCCGTGCCCGGATGTGCCAGGGATGCCGGGGGCGGCGGTCATGGCCTCAGCGCAGGGGACCCAGCAGGGCCAGCAGCCGCTCGGCGCTTCCCTCGGGCACCGGCAGGATCGAGAGGCGGTTGCCGGGACGCACCACCGGCAGCTCCTCGACGCTGAACTGCTCGCGCAGCCCATCCAGGCTGAGCAGCTCGGCGAAGCGGCCCACGTACCGGAGCCGCACGCAGTCCCAGCGGGGTGCCTCGGGCTTGGACTTGGGGTCGTAGTACTTGTTGGAGGGGTCGAATTGGCTGGGGTCGGTGAGGCCGGTTTCGATCACCTCCATCATCCCCACGATGCCCGGTGGTTTGGCGTTGGAGTGATAGAAGAAGGCCCGATCACCGATGGCCATCGTCCGCATGAAATTGCGGGCCTGGTAGTTGCGAATGCCATCCCACAGGGTGCTGCCCTCGTGCTGAAGATGGTCGATCCCGTAGACGTCGGGCTCGCTCTTCATCAGCCAGTGGGCCATTACTGCGCCAGCATTTGGGCGCCACGGTAACGCCGCTGCCGATGGCCGGCTTGACGGGCCGACGGCCCTGGGTAGGGTCCGTGGATTCGTCGGCGTCGCTTTGCCCTCCCCCGCCCCGGCCCCGCGCCTGGTCCTCAGCGGCGACCAGCTCACTGCCTCCTCCTCGGGCTGGATCGCCGCCATGCTCAACCTGGCCTGCCAGGGACACGGCTATCTCTACCAACGCCGCTGGGGGGCCTACTGGATCGGGGCGGCGGCGGCGGTGGGTGCCTCGCTGCTGGGCGGCGTGGCCCTCGCCGGGGGCAGCTGGTGGCTCAACCGCGCCAGCCCGGATGTGAGCGAACGCACGACCAACGCGGCCGTGGCGGGGGTGTATCTCGGCCTCGGCGGCGTGGGCCTGGGGTCTGCCCTGGAGGCCGGCCTGGCGGTGAACCGGGCCCGGCGGCGCCTGCAGCAGCCGTCGGCTGAGCCCTGAGCCTGTAGCCCTGATCCTTAGACCGCCCTGATCCTCAGAGCGCCTGCACAAGGCGGCGGAAGTGGTCGCCGCGGGCCTCGAAGTCGCTGTACTGATCGAAGCTGGCGCAGGCGGGGGAGAGCAGCACGGCCCGGCAGCCGTAGCGCGCCGCCAGCTCCCGGGCCAGGGGCACGGCCTGCTCCAGCCCCTCCACGCCGGCTAGGGCGCCGCCGTAGCCGCCCTGCTCCAGCAGTCCCTGGAACTCCTGGCGGGCGGCTCCGTAGAGCACCACGGCGGCCGCCTGGCGCCGCAGTTCGCCGATCCAGCCGTCGGCCTCGCCCCGCTTCGACTCGCCGCCCGCCAGCACCACCAGGGGCCCGTCGAGGGCCCGCAGGGCCACTTCGGCCGCGTCGTAGTTGGTGGCCTTGCTGTCGTTGTACCAGCGCACCCCATCCAGCTCCCGCAGGCGCTCCAGCCGGTGCGGCACCCCGGGAAAGCTGCGGAAGGCGTCCTCCATCACCGCACCGCTGAGGCCCAGCTCCAGGCCCACGGCGGTGGCCATCAGCAGGTTCTGGCGGTTGTGGGCGCCGGGCATCGCCAGGGCGCGGGCGTCGAACAGGGGGCCACCGGGGCCGATCACCTGGTCGGCCTCGATCCAGAGGTGGGGCTCGATGCCGGCGCTCCGGGCCTGTTGGCGCGGGCCGGCGCTCACCCAGAGGGCGTGGTCCCAGCTGGCGGCGCGGCTGCGCAGGTCGGGGTCGTCGGCGTTGAGGATCCGCACTGTGGAGCGCTCCAGCAGCGAGCGCTTGATGGCGCGGTAGCGCTCCAAGGTGCCGTGGCGCTCCAGGTGGTCGGGGGTGAGGGTGGTCCAGAGGCCGATGCGGGGGGCGATCGCCGGCGCGGCCTCGATCTGATAGCTGCTCAGCTCCATCACCAGCCAGGCGGGCAGGCACCGGTCGGCTCCCAGCCGTTCCAGGGCCAGTTCGGCCGCCGAGCGGCCCACATTGCCGCCCATGGGCGCATCGAGGCCGGCGCTGGCCAGCAGGTGGGCCACCAGGTGGGTGACGGTGGTCTTGCCGTTGGTGCCGGTGATGCCGATCCAGGGCACGGGCTGCAGGGCCTCCCAGGCCGTGGTGATCTCGCCGTCGGTGCGGATGCCCTGGGAGCGCAGCTCCTCCAGGGCGGGGTGGTCCCAGCGGATGCCGGGGCTGACGATCACCCGGGCCGGCCGCTCAGCCAGGGCCGCGAAGCTGGCGGTGGCCAGGGGCGTGTGCAGCTGCACGGCCATGCCCTCGGCCCGCAGCGCCTCGGCCCTGGCCTCCAGGGCCTCGCCGCCGCCGCTCTCGAGCACCAGCACCCGCTGGCCCTGCTGGCGCAGCAGCCGGGCGGCCCCCAGGCCCGAGCGACCCAGCCCCAGCACCACGGTCAACCCCTCTCCCGCCAACGCTTGTCCCGCGAAAGACTGGACCGGGGTCTGCATTGTTCAGGCGCTCGGGATTGACGAGAGGCCGTTTAGGCGAAAAGCCGTGTCGGCGAGGGGCCTAAATAAAGTGGGCGATACTGGAATCGAACCAGTGACTCCTACCGTGTCAAGGTAGTGCTCTACCTCTGAGCTAATCGCCCGTGGCGCTGATCGGCAGGCTCCACAGGAGTGCCGCAGCCCGAGAAACTTAGCAGTCCGGCTTGCGCCCCAACAGCCGCGCCAGGACATGCCAGGCCATCGAGCCCAACCCGGTGGGCCACGCCCCTCGCGGCACGGGCCCACCGCCGACGGCCCCGATCCCACGGGCCCGGGCCCGTGAGCTCAGCTGCGCCGCAGCACCACCCGCCAGCGCTCGCGCTTGGTGGGCTGCACCTCCAGCAGCTCCAGTTCGCCGCGACCCTCCAGCCGCAGGCGATCACCCACCGCCAGCTCCTTGCTGGGGCTGCTCACCGGTTGCCAGTTGAGGCGCACGGCGCCGCTGCGCACCAGCTCCGCCATGCGGCTGCGCGACAGCCCGAAGCCCGCCGAGCCCACCGCATCGAGCCGCAGCGAGGCCTCCACGCTGCTCAGCTGCTTGGGCTGCCGCTGGGCCGGCAACTGCAGCTGCTCCACCGGCAGCGCCTCCAGCTGCACCTCCACCGTGCGCACCCGGGCCGGCTGGCCGTGCAGGCGGGCGGCCAGCTCGGGCGTGGCGATCAGCTGGGCGCCGCGATCGCCGCGGATCCAGATGTCGCCGAGCTCGCCCGCTTCGGCCCCGGCGGCCAGCAGGCCGGATCGCACGTCGCCGGGTTCGGCGGGGTCGAACAGGAAGTTGCCGCTCACCACCAGGCCCATCAGCGGGGCGGCCTCGCCTGGGCTCTGGGGGGCCGCCGCCAGCTCGGCCCGCTGCAGCAGCAGGCGCCGCCGCTCGGCCTGGGGCCAGCCCCCCGCCGCCGCCAGCCGTAGTTCGCTGAGGCTGCCCAGCCGCTGGTCGGCCTCCTCGCACAGGTCCGCCGCCACGAAGCCGGTCCACACCGGCTGCCAGGTGCGCAGGGCCTGCTCGGCCTGATCGATCAGGGCGGCCAGCTCCTCGGGGCGGCGGCTTCCTTGGAGCAGGTCCTCGCGGGGCAGCATGGCGGCGGGTTCAGAAGTCGTTGAGACGCACCAGGGCCTTGGGCTTGGCGGACTGCAGGGTGGTCCAGGGCATCTCCAGGCCCGAGGCGATCTCCACCAGCAGCAGCCAGTTGCCCTCCTCGAGCCGGTTGCGCAGGGCCCGCACCCGGTCGTCCAGGTCGGAGCTCACGCTGGCGGCCGCGGCGAAGCTGCCCATGAAGCCCGAGCCCAGGCCGAGCAGACCGCCGATCAGGTGGGAGCCCACCGGGCCGGCGAAGGCGAAGGTGTCGAGGTCGGTGATGAAGGTGAAGGTGAGGCCGGCCAGGAAGCCGAAGGGCAGCAGCCAGCGGGCCATGCTGCGCTGCCGCAGCTGGCGGGAGAGCTTGGGGTTGAGTTCCGGCACCGCCTCCACCGGCTCTTCGCCCGTGCCGATGGCCAGCAGCCGCAGCGGCGGCGGCGTCATGGCAGCCAGCTGATCCCGCAGCTGCCGCAGCCGTTTGCGCTCCGAGAGCACCACCACCACGCTGTTTCCCAACCGACGCTCCGCAGGCGACCGCCCTGATTCTCCATGCCCCCGGGGCCTCGGTGGGGTCTCGGTGGGGTCTCGGTGGGGCCTCGGGGGCGCCTCGGTGGCGCCGCGCGCCGGGGTCGCCCGAGGGCCGCTCTCTACACTGCACCTCCCGCCGCCCCCACCCCGCCGGGTCATGACGAAGGTTCTGGTTTCCGACCCCATCGATCAGACAGGGATCGACATCCTGTCGCAGGTGGCCCAGGTGGACGTGCGCACGGGTCTGCCGCCCGAGCAGCTCAAGGCGATCATCGGCGAGTACGACGCCCTGATGATCCGCTCCGGCACCACCGTGACGGCCGACATCATCGAGGCCGCCGACAAGCTGCGCATCATCGGCCGCGCCGGTGTGGGGGTCGACAACGTCGATGTGCCCGCCGCCACCAAGCGCGGCGTGATCGTGGTGAATTCGCCCGAGGGCAACACCATCGCCGCGGCTGAGCACGCCCTGGCGCTGATGCTCTCGTTGTCGCGCCACGTGCCCCACGCCCATGCCAGCACCATGGCCGGCGGCTGGGATCGCAAGAAATACGTCGGCAACGAGCTCTACAAGAAGAAGCTCGGCGTGGTGGGTCTGGGCAAGATCGGCTCCCACGTGGCCCGCGTGGCCCGGGCCATGGGCATGGAGGTGGTGGCCTACGACCCGTTCGTGTCGGCCGAGCGCGCCCAGCAGATGCAGGTACGGCTGCTGACCCTGCCCGCCCTGTTCGCCGAGGCGGACTACGTGAGCCTGCACCTGCCCCGCACACCGGACACCGAGAACCTGGTGAACGCCGAGCTGCTGAAGACGATGAAGCCCACCGCGCGCCTCGTGAACTGCGCCCGCGGCGGCATCATCGACGAGGCCGCCCTGGCCGAGGCCGTGCAGAACGGCGTGATCGCCGGTGCCGCCCTCGACGTGTACGCCAAGGAGCCCCTGGAGGCCGATTCGGCCCTGCGCGGCGTGGCCGAGCGGCTGATCCTCACCCCCCACCTGGGCGCCAGCACCGAGGAGGCCCAGGAGAACGTGGCCATCGACGTGGCCGAGCAGATCCGCGACGTGCTGCTGGGCCTGCCCGCCCGCAGCGCCGTGAACATCCCCGGCCTCAACGCCGAGGTGATGGAGCAGCTCAAGCCCCACCTGCAGCTGGCCGAGACCCTGGGGCAGCTGATCAGCCAGCTGGCCGGCGGCCAGATCAGCGAGCTGGAGGTGCGGCTGCAGGGCGAGTTCGCCGCCCATCCGGCCCAGCCCCTGGTGATCGCCGCCCTCAAGGGCCTGCTCTCCACCGCCCTGGGCGACAGCATCAACTACGTGAACGCCAGCCTTGAGGCCAAGGAGCGCGGCATCCACGTGCTGGAGGTGAAGGACGACGCCAGCCGCGACTTCGCCGGTGGCTCGCTGCAGCTCGTGTCCCGCAGCCCCCAGGGCAACCACTGCGTGACCGGCGCCGTGTTCGCCGACGGCGAGCTGCGCATCATCACCATCGATGAGTTCCCGGTGAACGTGGCCCCCAGCCGCCACATGCTGTTCACCCGCCACCGGGACATGCCCGGCATCATCGGCCAGCTGGGCTCCGTGCTCGGTGAGCACAACGTGAACATCGCCTCGATGCAGGTGGGCCGCCGCATCGTGCGCGGCGACGCCGTGATGGTGCTGAGCGTGGACGATCCGATTCCCCCCAGCCTCCTGGCCACGATCAATCAGATCAACGGCATCCAGGAAGCCCATCCCGTGACCCTCTGAGCGTCCCGCTCTAGACGGCCCCCGTCCGGGCCGCGGGCCCTGTGGGGCCGGCGTCTCGCCTGGGGCCGGCGGCCGCCAGGCCCGGCCCAATCCTGGCCCGCCATCCCATCCCTTGCCCCTCTCGGCCATGTCCCTGTCCTGGTGGCGGCTGGAGCTGCCGGCGCTCCCGGAGCTGGAGGAATCGCTGCTCTGGAAGCTCAACGCCCTCGGCATCCCGCGGGTGGCCTTGCGGCACCGGCCTGAGGCGCCCGAGCAGCGCACCCTGCTGGCCTGGTTGCCGGAGGCCGACTGGCCCGAGGCCGAGCGGTCCCAGCTGGAGCAGGCCCTGGCGCCCCTGGCCGCCACCTTCGGCCTGGTGCTTCCCCCGATCCAGTGGCAGCAGCAGGCCGACGAGGACTGGAGCCTGAGCTGGAAGCAGCACTGGCAGGCCGATCCGGTGGGGGAGCGACTGCTGATCCTCCCCGCCTGGCTGGAGCTGCCCCCCGAGCATGCCGATCGGCTGGTGATCCGCATGGACCCCGGCAGCGCCTTCGGCACCGGCAGCCACCCCACCACCCGCCTCTGCCTGGAGGCGCTGGAGGCCCTGGCGGCCGAGCGTGGCGGTGTCGCGGGCCCCGACCTGGGTCCCATCCGGGTGGCGGACCTGGGCTGCGGCAGCGGCATCCTCGGCATTGCCGCCCTGCTCCAGGGAGCCGCCACGGTGGCCGCATCCGACACCGATTCCCTGGCCGTGCGCGCCACCCGCGACAACGCCGCCGTGAGTGGCTTCCAGGACCGGCTGACGGTGGCCCTGGGCTCGGTGGAGGCCCTGGCGGAGCTGCTGGCGGGGGATCCCGCCGAGCTGCTGCTCTGCAACATCCTGGCGCCGGTGATCGAGGCCCTCTGCCCGGCCTTCCACACGGTGCTGGCCCCCAGCGGGGTCGGGCTGCTCAGTGGCCTGCTGGTGGACCAGGCCCCGGGGCTGCAGGCAGCCCTGGCCGCCGAGGGCTGGCAGGCGGAGCTCACGGCCCAGCAGAGCCAGTGGGGCCTGATGACGATCCGGCGCGCCGCCCCGGCCGCCTAGCCGCTGCCTGGGCCTGCCGGTGTTGCATAAGGCACGCTGATCTGTGCCCACCCTTTGATTGGGCTTCCCGGCTTCTGGTGCCCAGATCCCCAGGAAGCCACCCCGGCGGATGTAGGAAGGGGCGGTCCTACGGACCCGGGGAATTCTCCAGGTTCCGTGAGCCCCAATCTCTTCCATGGCTTCCTACAAGGTCACCCTCATCAACGAGAGCGAAGGCCTCAACAAGACCATCGAGGTTCCTGACGACCAGTACATCCTCGACGCCGCTGAAGAGCAGGGCATCGACCTCCCCTACTCCTGCCGTGCCGGTGCCTGCAGCACCTGCGCCGGCAAGCTGGTCTCCGGCACCGTGGACCAGTCTGATCAGAGCTTCCTGGACGACGACCAGATCGAGGCCGGCTTCGTGCTGACCTGCGTCGCTTACCCCACCAGCGACGTCACCATCAAGACCCACGCCGAAGAAGAGCTGTACTGAGCTCCCGGAGCCATCCAGCCTCCCCCTGGTGCGGCCCGGATGGCTCTCGTTTCTCGCTTTCAGTTGCACGGCCACCCTGCGGGGTGGCTTTTTTTTCACCCGCCCTTCGGGGCCTCCCCCGACGACTCGCGCGATCTGCCGTGGCTCTGGTTCCATCCGGCTCCTCCCCTGCCCAGGTGCGGGAGCTGTTCCCGCCCGGCAGCGAGCACACCAGCCCTGGCGGGCAGTACAGCTTCCGGGTGCTGGGCCCCTGCTGCCGGCTGTTCGACCGCGAGGAGTTGCCCTGGCCCTGCTGCCGCCTGGCCTGGCGCAGCAAGGAGCCCAGCTGGCGCCGGATCGGTCGGCGCTTCGTGCCCGACCTGGCGGCCCGCCGCTGCCCCTCCTACGTGGTGGAGCTGCTGCAGCCGGGCTCCAGGCCCACCCGCACCGTGCTCACCCTGTTCTCCCAGCGGCTGCAGGGCCCCCTGCAGGAGTGGTGGTACAGCAAGCACCCGCACTCGCTCGATCCCGCCAACGTGGCACCCCCGGCCCCGGTGGAGTGAGCCGCCGCCCTCCACCCCTCAGACCTACCCACGCGGCGCAGGACTGGCCCAGAGAACTGGCAGCGACAACCGGCACAGAGGCCAGGCCGGGGCGACAGGCCATGAAAAAAGGGGCTGTGGTCAGCCCCCTGGGTGGAACGTTGGCTCCGGGACCAACCCGGAGACCTGGCTGGCGATCAGAAGTAGATCTTGCCGCCGCCCCACTGAAGGCCCTGCACCTTGGGAGACACCAGGATGTAGCCGGCGATCAGGCGCAGATCGTCGTCATCGAGATCGCGCATCTTCACGAACACGTCGCTGCTGCGCAGGCTCGGGTGCACGTCCGAGATGCTGTATTCACCGTCGTAGGAGGTGGGGTCCTTGAGGTAGTCGACGAGGGCGTCGACGTTGTCGCGGGCGGGGGTGGCCAGGGCCAGGGTCTCGGGGTCGAGGCCCACGTTCTGGTTGGTCTTGGTGATGCCGCCGGCGTGGCACTCACCGCAGCTGCTGTTGAAGACCTTGCGACCGGCCTTGATCTCCTGTTCGCTGAAGGTGACGAGGGAACCGTCGGGCCCGGCGGGCACCGTGAGCTGCTCCGTGGTCCACTGGGCGGCGTTGGCCGCACCGGCGAAACAGACCAACAGGGCCAGGGGTAGAACCAGCAGGGCCCGGGTCAGGACCAGACGCGCGGAGGAGAAGAAAGAGGCCATGGAAGAAGCCGGCAAGTAGGCGGTCATCACCGCACCTGAGCCCTTGTATCACGGGGGAAGGGCCCCCCGGGACGGAATCACGAAGGCAATCACGAAGTGTTGCAGCCACAGGCCTGGAGCCGCCCTGGACGGGCGCCGCCGGCCCCGGGACTCAGGGGCTGGAGCTGGTGCCCACGCTGGCGGTGGCGCGGGGGGGCGGCCGCGGCCGCCTAGGGCGTCCCGGCCTCGGGCTCCGGGGCGGCCAGCTCGAGGCTGAGGAAGTCCTTGGCCAGCAGGGTGTTGGGGAAGATCGCCCGCGCCTCGGCCAGCAGGTCGTCGGGGGTGACGGTGTTGCCCGGCATATAGCGCGGGCTCAGGTGGGTGAGGGCCAGCTGCTTCACGCCGGCGGCCAGGGCCGTCTGGGCCGCCATGGTGCTGGTGGAGTGCTGGCGCTGGAAGGCCATCTCCGCTTCGGCGTGGGCGAAGGTGCTCTCGTGGATCAGCAGGTCCGCGCCGGCGGCCAGCTCCACCGCCGCCTCGCAGAACACGGTGTCGGTGCAGTACACGAGGCTGCAGCCGGGGCGCTCGGGGCCGCAGAGGCTGGCGCCGTTGATGATGCGGCCGTCCTCCAGGGTCACCGTGCGGCCGGCCTTGAGCTCGGCGTAGATCGGACCCGGGGGGATGCCGAGCGCCTTGGCCTGCTCCACGGCGAAGCGCCCGGCCCGGGGCTTCTGGTCGACCCGGTAGGCGTAGGCCGGCACCCGGTGGGTCAGGGGGGTGCAGCGCACGGTGATGTCGTCGTCGTCGAGCAGCAGGGCGCCGCTGCGGGCCGCCTCCTTCACCCGGTGGCTGCGCAGCGGGTAGCCGATGCGGGTGGAGCTGGTGCGCAGCACCCCCTCCAGGTAGTCGCGCAGAGGGTCAGGGCCGTAGAGGTCGATGCCGCTGCAGGTGCCCGCCAGCCCCAGGCTGGCCAGCAGCCCCGGCAGGCCGAACACGTGGTCGCCGTGCATGTGGGTGATGAAGATCCGGCTCAGCTGGCTCACCCGCAGCTCGCTGCGCAGGAACTGGTGCTGGGTGCCCTCACCGCAGTCGAACAGCCACAGCTCGGCGCGCTGGGGCAGCCGCAGGGCCACCGCCGACACATTGCGGGAGCGGGTGGGGACGCCGGAGCTGGTGCCCAGGAAGGTGACCTGCACGGCCGGTGGATCTCCCTGAGGCTCTAAAGGAGATGCTCCCACGCCGCGGCGGGCCGGTGCGGCCGCCTTGCCGCGTCGGCCCCCTGGCGTCCCCCGGCGGCGGTGTCCACAATGGACTGCCAACAAGGGGATGGGACCAGCCGCATGCCGAGCCAGCGCGATTCACGGCGCCATGCCGCCAAGGCCGGACCCTGGCCCCTGGGCGGGGTCGCTCTGGCGGCGGGCCTGGCCCTGCTGGCCCCGCTGGTGCCACCGGCTCTGCTGGCGCCGGATCCGGCGCGGGCCGCGGGGCGCCGCGTGGAGGCTCCCTCCCCCGAGCTGCGGGTGCTGCTGCAGGAGGGCCCGGCCCTGACGGTGCGGGCCGCCGGCGCCACCCGCCTGCGCCTGCGCGACGGCCGCGGCAAGGCCCTGCTGGTGATCTCGGGAGAGCGACCGCTGCGGCTGCGCTGGCGGGCCGGCCTGGTGGAGGTGGAGCCCGATCCCGTCGTGGCAGCGGCTGCCGGGGGCGGCGAGCGCACCGCCGCCGGGCCTAGGCCCGAGCCCGAGCCGATCCAGATGCCCCTGCGGCTCAGCGAGCTCTGGCTGGAGCCGGTGCCCTCGGCCGACTCCGATCCGGCCCTGTGGCTGCAGAAGCGCCGCTACCGCGGCCGCCTGCAGATCCGGCCGGTCAATGAGCAGCTGCAGGCCATCAACGTGCTGCCGCTCGAGACCTACCTGCCCAGTGTGGTGGGCAGCGAGATGCCGGCCAGCTGGCCGCTGGAGGCCCTGCGGGCCCAGGCGGTGGCAGCCCGCACCTACGCCCTCAAGGGCCGCAAGCCCGGGGCCGCCTACGACCTCAAGGCCACCGTCGCCAGCCAGATGTACAAGGGTCTGGAGGCGGAGACCGCCTCGACCCGCGCCGCCGTTGCCGACACCCGCGGCCTTGTGCTCACCTACGGCGACAGCCTGATCGACGCGGTGTTCCACAGCAGTGCCGGAGGCGTCACCGAGAGCAGCGGCGACCTCTGGCCCCGCCAGCTGCCCTACCTGGTGAGCGTGCCGGATTTTGATCAGACCTCGCCGGTGCGGGAGTGGCGCCAGCCTCTGGATCCCGCCAAGCTGCGCCAGGCCTTCGCCGAGATCGGCGGGGCGGCGGCGATCCAGGTGCTGGCCACCACCGCCAGCGGCCGCGTCAGGCAGGCGCGGGTGGTGGGCCCCGCCGGCCAGCTGGTGCTCACGGGGCCCCAGCTGCGCAGCCGCCTGGGGTTGAAGAGCACCTTCGTGCGCTTTGAGCTGCAGCCGCTGCTGCCTGGCCCCACGGCGTTGTCGCTGCCGGGCCTGGAGGCCGGCCCGCTCCCCGCGGGCTCCGGCGCCCTGACCCTGCCCGCCCAGGCGCCGCTGGACGCGTCCCAGCCCCTCCCGTTTCCGGCGGCTGGGGGGATGCCCGCGGCGCCACCGGCTCCCCAGCTGCTGGTGGCCGTGGGCCGGGGCTTCGGCCACGGCGTCGGCATGAGCCAGTGGGGGGCCTTTGCGATGGCCAGCCGGGGCACCGGCTTCGAGCAGATCCTGCGCCACTACTACCGCGGTACCCGCCTGCAGCCCTACACCGAGGTGCCGGGCCTGGCCCTGGCCACAGGACTGGAGCGCCGCGACGACACCGGCTCCACGGCCACGGCGCTGCCGGTCGGCGGGCGGCGCTGATGCCCAGCACCAGCCTGGAGCTCGGCCCCACGGCCGCTTCCATCCGCCTGGCCGTGGAGCCGGGGCCCGAGGCCCTGGGCCGGCGCGTGGCCGCGCTGCTGCTCGGGGCCCTGAGGGATCGCGCCCGGGGTCTGTGCCAGCGCCCCCTGGGGCTCGCCACCGGTCGCACCATGGATCCTGTCTATGCCGCCCTGCGAGACCACCTGGCGGCCCTGCCGGCGGCGGAGCGCAGCGAGCTGCTGGCCCACTGGCACAGCTTCAACCTCGACGAATACGTGGGCCTTGGGCCCGCCGATCCCCGTTCCTTCGCCGCCACCATGGCCGCGGCCGTCGGCGAGCCCCTGGGGCTGGCACCTGCCCAGCTGTGCCTCCCCGACGGCCTGGCGGCCGATCCGGAGGCCGAGGCGCAGCGCTATGGGGCGGCGATCGCCGCCGCCGGCGGCCTCGGCCTGCAGCTGCTGGGCCTGGGCAGCAACGGCCACGTGGGCTTCAACGAGCCCCCCTGCGGCCCTGAAGCCCCCTGCCGCTGCGTGGAGCTGGCCCCGGCCACGCGCCGCCAGAACGCCGCCGGTTTCGGGGGGGATCCGGCGGCGGTGCCGCGCTGGGCCATCAGCCTGGGGCTGGCCGAGATCCTCCAGGCCGAGGAGCTGCTGCTGGTGGTGAGCGGGGGCGCCAAGGCCGAGATCCTGCGCCGCACGTTGCTGGAGCCCCCCACGGCTGACGTGCCGGCCAGCTGGCTGCAACGGCATCCCCGGCTCCGGGTGATGGCGGATGCCGAGGCGGCGGCGGAGCTGTCGAGGCGGAGTTGAGCGGGGGCCCCGCCGCCGACCACCCGGGGCCCTGGCCGATGGGCCCCGGGACTAGCGGCGTTCCTCCAGCGCGGGCAGGGACCATCGGCCCGAAAGGGCGGTGGAGCCGGGGCCATAGAGACGGGCCACGAAGAAGAAGGGTCCGGCGGGTGCGGGCAGCCAGTTGGAGACCTTGTCCGGGCCAGGGTTGTCATGCTGGAGATAGATCTCCAGGGATCCATCGGCCCCCAGCTTCAGGCCCTGGGTGCGATCGCCGATCGAATAGCGGTCGATCGGATTGGCCACCAGCAACCGCTGCGGCAGGTTGTACATCGTGATCGACCAGAACTCACTCACCGGCGGCAGCTGGCCGGCGGGGAAGCGCAGTACCCAGCGGCGTCGGCCATCGAGCACCTTGCCATCGGGGCCGGTCTGCTGGCTGGCGTAGAAGGCCTCGGCGCTGCTGTTGCCGTAGATCCCCAGCATCGCCCCCATGGCGCGATAGGTGAGGACATCGGGCCCCAGCTCCTGGCGTGTGCCGAAGAATCCCTTCGAGCTGCTCTGCGCCAGCGCTTTCGTCCGCAGATTCGTTGCCGCTGTAGCCACTCCTTCACGGATGGCGGTGCGGATCGCAGGATCCAGTTTGGCTGGATCAAAGGGTCGGCCGGGGCCGATGCCGATCCTGGCGAAGCGCGTCATCATCGCTCGCTCCGATGGCACGGTGGGCATGAACGGCAGCAACGCGTTGAGATAGCCGATGAAGCCGATCCCCTCGGCCTTCGCTGCATCCCAGGCGGGCCAGTGCACCGGTGGTGCTGGCTGAGGGGGCTTGGTTCCCGCGAAGCGGGAGAGGGGAATCAGCTGGTACTTCGCCTGCAGGGCCTGCAGAGCTGGGATGTCATCGGCCCCGTTCAGCTGGGTGCGGGTGAGGGTGCCCACGAAATCGGTCTCCGCCCGGAAGACTTTGGTGATTCCCTTGGGAACCGTGCCCCGCCAGTCGGGGCCGGCGAACAGGTAGGTGCCGGCGCCGCGCCCCGTGGCCCGCACGCCCGTGTAGGCGAAGTTATGGGTGTAGAGGTCGAACCACTGGTTCACGTAGTAGCGGGGGGCCGGCACCGCCGGCAGCTTCAGCACGATCGGCTCGGCCCGCAGATCCAGCCAGGCCCAGGAGTAGGGCGTGTCGTTGTTGGGGGTGACGATGTCCGTGTCGGCCGGGGTGGCGGAGCGGCTGTAGTGGCGGAAGCGGTTGAAACCGCCCACATAGCCCGGGAAGGCCTTGTTCTGGGTCTGGTTCCAGAAGGTTTGGTAGCCCTGCAGAGGGGCGTAGGCGTAGAGCCAGGCCTCCTCGGCGATCGCCCGTGCTTCGGCGGGGGTGGGGGCTGGCAGGGTTTGGACGTTGGGGGCGGCCTGGGCGGGCCCCGGTGCCAGCAACGACGGCACTAGCGGCAGGCCTGGGCCTGGGCTCAACAGAGCGGCAGTCAGCGCCAGAGCGGCGCCGGCAGCGAGCGGAGACGGGGTGGAGCAGCCCATGGGCAATCGGTGAAGAGTGAAGCGAGCAGGTGAACGGCGTTGGCTCCGGGACACAGCCCCGCGGTGGTGCGGTCGGCGGCGTGGATCCATCCCGGAGGCCGGAGCCCGGGCGTGTGGTGCGCCGGTGTCAGGGGCGCAGCGCGGCGGCCGGCTCGATGTCGTTCAGCTGCCAGGTCTTGGCGAAGTAGGGCTCGGTGGGGGCATAGAAGCGGAAGTAGGCGAACCAGCCCTTGCCCGGCGTGGTCTGGATCCAGTTGCTGGCTCCGGCCGGCTTGCGTGGCCCGAACACCACATCCACCGAGCCATCGGCATTGGTGATCAGGTCGGGCCGCCGGGAGCTGAGGTCGGCAGCGCCCTGGGGCGTGATCACCGGCCCGCGCGTGAGGTTGTCGTAGAGGGTGATCGACCAGAACTGCTTCACCGGCGCGTTGGCCGGCACACGCATGCGGTAGGTGCGGCCGCCATCAAGCCACTGACCCTTCGCATCCTTGGAGGTCTCCAGGTACACCTGACCGAAGCCCAGAACCCTCCCCTGCATCCCCACCGACATGCCGATCGCCTCGTAGAACCATGAGCTGCGCTCGTCGACCTGCACGCGGCGTTTGTCGGGCGATTCCTGGTCGAGATCGAACAGCACCGCGTACTCCCAGTGCTTGTTCGGATACACCGTGGCGCCGGGGGTGCGCTTGTCGTAGGCGATGGTGCGGGCCATCAGGTCGCCCAGCTGGGCGGCCTCGCCCAGGATCCGCGCCTGGCGGGCATCGGGCTTGAAGGCCTGGCCCGGCGCAAGGCCCAGCGGCGACAGCATCCCGAACATCATGCGGTCGCGGGGGGCAACGGGCTCATTGGCATAGAGCTCACTGAGCAGACGCCAGTAGTTGAGGTCGGTGGGCTGGGCCGATTGCCAGGGGCGACCGCCCACTTCGCTGTACCCGGTGGCCGACGGATTGGCCCGCTGGTTCCAGCTGTAGAGGCGGTGCTGCCGCACGGTGGCTTCGGCCACGGCCTTGTCCGGCGACAGGCCGCGGGTGCCGAACCACACCTGGTTGCTGGGGGAGCGGAAGATCCTGTAGCCCGGCGCCACCACCTCCGGCCCACCGGGGGGAAGGATCAGGTACTTGCCGCCGGCACCCTTGTCGGGCCCGGTCTGGCCCAGGTCGGTGATCGGCTGCTGCCAGATGTCGAGCACGCCGCCGGCGGTGAGTCCCGCTGGAACCTCCACGACCAGCGGCCCCTGCCTGGCCAGATCCCAGAAGCTGAAGGCGTAGAGGGTGGTGATGTTGGGCGTCAGCATCCCCGCCTTGTCCTGCAGCGTGCGGTAGAGCAGCACGTCGCCGTTGCGGACGCCCATGGTTTTGGCCTGGGCGTCGTAGAGGGCCTTGAAACCCACCGCCGGCAGGGCCCACAGGTAGGCCTGGGTGGCCCGCTGCAGGTCGAGTTCGTCGTACAGCCTGCGGGCGGTGGCGGCTGTCGGGTAGCCGTTCACCAGCTCCAGCCGGCCCAGTTGGCGGATCTCCGCGGTGGTGTTGCCGCTGGACTGGCCCAGGGCTGAACTGGGCAGGAGTCCCATCAGGCCCAGGGTCCCCAGGGCAACGGCGGTGGAACGGAACCTCGGCATGGCGGAGCGTGGAACGACGTGGGTTGGCCGGGCTTGCCGACCTGGGCCATCAGCGGCGGCATCTCGCCGTGCCCGTGGCCCTGGTGGGATCCAGGGCCGTCCTTACCCTTGATAAGGCGATCACCTCCTTTGGAGGGTTGTCCCCACGGGGATCTTCCGGATGGTTTCTGGATCCGCTCAGCAGAGATGCGGCCGAGCGGCTGATTCCCACTCACCAGCTCGGCCCCCGATCTCAGCGTGGCGTGGCCGTCAGACCACCACAGCGTTCAGCAGTGCCTCGTCGGCCTCCAGATTGCTGGTCACGCTGCGAACGTCGTCGAGCTCCTCAAGGGCATCGAGCAGCCGCAGGCAGCGGACCAGGTCGGCGGGATCCTCCAGGTGGCAGGGGGTCTGGGCGATCCAGCGGTGCTCCCAGCTGGCCACCGGCCAACCGAGGGCGCGCAGCCCGTCCTGCAGGGCTTCCAGGTCGGTGAAGCCGCCGATCACCTCCGCCCCTTCGGGGTCGAGCTCGTAGCCGAGGGGCACCGGACCCCCCTGGGCCTCGAGCTCCAGCAGGCCCTCCAGCAGGGCCTCCTCCGAGAGGTGCAACGGCTCCAGCCGCACCACGGAGCGGTGCTCGAACAGGTAGCCCACACAGCCCGTCTCCCCCAGGTTGCCGCCGTTCTTGCTGAAGGCCAGGCGGATCTCGGCGGCGGCGCGGTTGCGGTTGTCGGTGAGGGATTCGATCAGCACGGCCACGCCGCCGGGCCCGTAGCCCTCGTAGCGCACCGCCTCAAACTGGTCGCCGCCCCCCGCCTGGCCGGAGCCCTTGGCGATGGCCCGCTCGATGTTGGCGGCCGGCAGCCGGCCCGCCTTGGCCTTCTCGATGGCGGTGCGCAGCTGGAAGTTGCCGGCGGGGTCGGCGCCGCCCCGGGCCGCCACCGTGATCTCCCGCCCCAGCCGGGTGAACAGCGCGCCGCGTTTGGCGTCCACGACGGCCTTGGTGCGCTTGATCTGGGCCCATCTGCTGTGGCCGGCCATGGGTGTCGGGGAATCGCGCGAAGGGTGGGCTGGCCCGGGCTTCAGCCGCTGGCGTCGAGCACCAGGCGGGGCTGCAGGCGGCCCTCGGCCAGGGCCCGGGCCATGCCGGCCAGGTTGCCATCCGGGCCGACCACCACCACGGGATCGCCCTCCACCAGGAACCCCACCAGCTCCCCGCAGGCCACCTGGGTGCGGCCGCAGCGCCAGCCCGCCAGATCCGCCTCCGCCAGCCGGTGCCGGGGGAGGTGGGCGAGCACCACCAGCGGATCCAGCAGCGCCGGGGGCGGGCTCAGCTCCAGCCGCTCCAGGGGCACCGCCTGCTCCAGCTCAAAGCCCAGGGCGGCGGTGCGCCGCAGGCTGGCCAGGCAGCCGCCACAGCCCAGGGCTGCCCCCAGGTCCCGGGCCAGGGAGCGGATGTAGGTGCCGGCGGAGCAGGCCACCGCCAGCTCCAGCTGGCCCGTGGGCGGATCCCAGGCCAGCAGCTCCAGGTGCTCGATCGTCACCGGCCGCTCGGCCAGCTCCAGCGCCTCGCCGCGACGGGCCCGGGCATAGGCCCGCACGCCGTCCACATGCACCGCCGACACCTGGGGGGGGCGCTGCTGGATGGCGCCGCGGAAGGGCGCCAGGGCCCGCTCCAGCTCGGCGCTCGTGAGGGCCGGTACGGCACGGCGCTCCAGCGCCTCACCGGCCAGGTCGTCCGTGCTGGTGGTGAGGCCCAGCTGCACCACGCCCCGGTAGGCCTTGGCGCCATCCAGATAGGGCAGGAGCCGCGTCGCGGCCCCCACGGCGATCGGCAGCACGCCGGTGACGGCCGGATCGAGGGTGCCGCCGTGGCCCACCCGCTTGAGTCCGTAGGCCCGCCGCACCCGGCTCACGCAGCCATGGGAGGTGAGGCCCGCGGGCTTGTCGAGTACCAGGAAGCCGCAGGGGGCAGCTGGTGCCGCCGCCGCCGCGTGCGCCTGGGCCTGGGGCGATTCCGCCCCTGCAGCGCCGCTCCCCGCCACCTCCGCCCCCGCCATTGCCGCCTCGCCGTGCGTCCAGGCGGGAACTGTTGCATCCGGCCCTTCCCGCGGACCGCAGCGCTGCCGGCCCGCCCGATCCCCGCCAGCCTGGGGGCCCCTGTCCGGCGCTCACCCCGCCCTCCCCCCGTGACCCTGCAGCAGCGCCGCGACCTGGCCTTCCTGGTGCTGGCCGGGCTGTTCCTGGGAACCATGGGCATGCTCAACATCCTCGGGCTCACCCGCTTCCTGCAGCTGGGCTCGATCGGCTCCTGGCCGATCGTGGTGGCGGTGGGGGCCCTGCCCTACCCGGTCACGTTTCTGTGCACCGACCTGATCAGCGAGATCTGGGGCGAGCAGAAGGCCAGCCAGCTGGTGTGGGTGGGGCTGCTGCTCAACGGCTGGATCGTGCTGATCCTGTGGCTGGGGGGGACGTTGCCGGGCCTGGCGGGGGCGCCGGAGGCCACGTTCTTCGAGGTGCGCCGCCTGGCCTTCGGGGCCGTGGGGGCCTCGATGGCCGCCTACCTGGCGGCCCAGTTCACCGACGTGCGCCTGTTCCATTTCTGGAAGCGCCGCACCGCCGGCCGGGCCCTGTGGCTGCGCAACAACGGCTCCACCCTGGTGAGCCAGCTGGTGGACACCAGCGCCGTGGTGCTGATCAGCCACTACGGCTCCCACGTGCTGCCGGTGCGCTCCGATGCCCCGGTGCTGCCCCAGTTGGCGGCCTTCATCGCCAGCGGCTACCTGTTCAAGGCCGTGGCCGCCCTGGCCGACACCCTGCCCTTCTACGGGCTCACGGCCTGGCTGCGGCACTGGCTGGAGGTGCCGGGCCCGGGATCGGAACTCGGGGAGGCGGAGGGCCCCTCTGCCCTGCCGGAGCGTCCCACCGCTGGCCCGGCGCCGCTGGGCGCCACACCACCCCAGGACCGCGGCCGCTGAGACCTACGGTGCCAGCACGCTCCCGTGTGCCTGTGCCGGCCTCCGCCCAACCCCCTCAGCCCAGCGCTCCCGTACCCTCCGGGCCCCCCAGCGGAGGGGCTTCCCTCGCCCCGGCCCTGCCCCAGCTCGATCCCGAGCGCTTCCTGGCCGATGGCTTCGAGCTCACGGCCCAGCTGGCGGCCTTCCTGGGGATCAGCAGTGAGGAGCTGGCCGACCGCCTGCCCCTCGGCACCGAGGATCTGGCGGCCCTCCATCCCGGCGCCTTCGACCCGGAGCGGGCCGGGGCCTTCTACGAGGAGACCGTCGGCACCGGCCACCTGCTGGAGCTGGCGGCCTGGCACCTGGGCAGCGCCGACTACATCGCCGACACCCTGCGGCTGCAGGCCCGCTTCGCCCGCGGCCAGGTGCTCGATTTCGGCGGCGGCATCGGCAGCCACGCCCTGGCGGCGGCGTCCCTGCCGGAGGTGGAGGCCGTGTGGTTCGTGGATCTCAATCCCCACAACCGCGCCTTCGTGCAGCAGCGGGCCGAGCGGCTGGGGCTGGCGGATCGGCTGCGCTGCTTCCGGGATCTGGCCGATCCCCAGCTGCCGGAGCGGTTCGACACGATCGTCTGCCTTGATGTGCTGGAGCACCTGGCCGATCCCGCCGGTCAGCTCGAGACCTTCGCCGCCCGCATGGCGCCCCAGGCCATCGCCCTGATGAACTGGTACTTCTTCAAGGGATTCCACGGCGAGTACCCCTTCCACTTCGACGAGCCCGAGCTGGTGGAGCGCTTCTTCCGCAGCCTGCAGGGCCGCTTCCTGGAGCAGTTCCACCCCTATCTGATCACCACCCGCGCCTACCGGCTGCTGGCCTGAGCCGGGCTGGGGCGCACCGCGGCCTTGATGGGCACCACCGGCGTGGATGGCCACAACAAAGCCGGCGGGGGAGACCCGCCGGCCAGGGTGTTGGGACCCCGTGGGGCCCCGGGTTGTCGCTGCGATCAGCGCGCCGAGAGCCTCAGGCGGCGGCGATGTTGATGCGCTTGCGGCTGCGCAGGCCGCGCTTGATCGTGTCGAAGCTCACCACGCCATCGGCCAGGGCGAACAGGGTGTCGTCGGAGCCGCGGCCCACGTTCAGGCCGGGCAGCACGGAGGTGCCGCGCTGGCGGATCAGGATCGAGCCGGCGCTCACGCTCTCACCGCCGTAGCGCTTGACGCCGAGGCGCTTGCTGTTGGAGTCGCGGCCGTTGCGGGTGGAGCCGGTGCCTTTCTTGTGGGCCATGGATCAGAAGGAACGGGTTAGCGGGGGGAAGGTGGGATCGGGAGTCTGGGGCTGGCCTCAGGCCAGGGCCTTGCCGCCGACGGTGATCGACTGCACCTGGACGCGGGTCAGCTCCTGGCGATGGCCGTTCTTGCGGCGGGTCTTCTTCTTGGGGCGCATCTTGTAGACGATCAGCTTCGGGCCGCGGCGGTGCTCCAGCACCTTCAGCTCGACGGTGGCGGTCTTGACGTAGGGCTGGCCCACGGTGGCGGCGCTGCCGTCGTTCACCAGCAGCACGTTCTCCAGGGTCACGGTGCTGTCCACGTCGGCGTGGATCCGGTCGAGGTCGTAGTAGCGGTTGGGCTGCACCCAGAACTGCGAACCGGAGGTCTCGACGATCGCGTAGGGACCGGTGGTGGCTGGGTTGGGGGAGGTGCTCATGGCGGTCCGGGGCGTGGACAGGCTGACGGAACCCGGGGCTTCAGCCGGGGAACCGGCCTGGCTTTCGGGGCGTCATTCGGCCTGCCGCACGGCAATCGAAAGACAAACAACGATCTTCACCTTTCAATCTGCCCATCGTCAACACTGTTGGCAGCGCCCCGGGCCCCAGCTCGGCTCCATGTCCCAGCCGGCACTCACCATCGCCTCCCTCCTCGCCGATCGCAGCCTCGAGCAGGCCTGCCACAAGTGGCTGCGTGGCGGCCGCTACCGCCTGGAGGATCTGGGGGCGATGGCCGATCCGGTGGGGGAGCTGGAGCGGCGCTGCGAGAGCTTCGATGTGGTGCTGCTCCAGCAGGGGGTCTTCCCCACCCAGGCCTATGGCCGGCTGGTGGAGCAGGGCCTGCTGCTGCCGGCGGTGGTGATCGGCGAGGTCAACGGCCGCACCGACTACCACCAGGCGGAGGTGCACCTGCCCCAGGACCAGCTGGAGCAGCTCAGCTACAGCGTCGATGCGGCCGTCTCGCGCTTCCTGAGGCGTGGCCTCTCCAATGCTCCCCCGGCCCCCGCGGCTCCGCCGGCCGCCGCAGCGGCTCCGCCCCCCGGCTGGGGGCTGCCGAGTCGGATCAAGGATCGGCTCGGCTATCTGGGGGTGTTCTACAAGCGGGATCCCTCGCTGTTTCTGCGCAACCTGCCCGAGGCGGAGCGCGAGGAGCTGCTGGGGTCCCTGGAGCGCACCTACCGGGACCTGCTGCTCAGCTATTTCAGGGACCCGGATGCGGCCAACCAGGCCATTGAGAGCTTCGTGCACACCGCCTTCTTCAGTGATCTGCCGATCACCAAGGCCGTGGAGATCCACATGAATCTGATTGATGCCTTCTCGAAGCAGCTGCGGCTGGAAGGTCACAAGAGCGACTTCCTTCAGGACTACCGACTGGCTTTAATTGATGTGATGGCCCACCTGTGTGAGATGTACCGCCGCTCCGTTCCCCCTGACCTGCCGGTGGGGGCGGCCATTGCCGAGGTCTCACGCCTCATGGACACCGCACCCCCAGGGGCCTGACCCCAGGCCTCCAGACCTTCCCTCCACCCTGTCGCCGGACGTCCGGTCCGATTCTTTCGCCAACCCCCAGCAGGTGATCTGAATGAGCCCCCGCAAGACCTACATCCTCAAGCTGTATGTGGCGGGCAACACGCCCAACTCCATGCGCGCGCTCAAGACCCTGCGCGAGATCCTTGAGACTGAGTTCCAGGGCGTGTATGCCCTCAAGGTGATCGATGTGCTCAAGAATCCCCAGCTCGCCGAGGAGGACAAGATCCTGGCGACGCCCACCCTGGCCAAGATCCTGCCGCCGCCGGTGCGTCGCATCATCGGCGATCTCTCCGATCGCGAGCGCGTGCTGATCGGCCTGGATCTGCTCTACGACGAACTGTCCGAGGAGGAGCTCCGCAATCCCTCGGGCTTGGATCCGGCCGGTGCCGAGGCCCCGGCGAGCCAGTCCACCCAGGTTGGCTCCTGAAGCCTGTCAAAACCCTGTCACTGCCTAGAATTCCTTCAGGACCACCCGATCGATGCAGGACCCCAGCTCCCCCAACCATGCCCTTCTGCAGGTGCAGAAGCTCCCTACGGGGATCGAGGGATTCGACGATATCTGTCAGGGTGGATTGCCGATCGGCAGATCCACACTGATCAGTGGGACATCCGGCACCGGTAAGACGGTGCTCTCCCTCAACTTTCTCTACAACGGCATTCGCCAGTTTGATGAACCTGGCATCTTCGTCACCTTTGAAGAGTCGCCGCTGGATATCCTGCGCAATGCCTCCAGCTTCGGCTGGAATCTGCAGGAGATGGTGGAGCAGGACAAGCTCTTCATCCTCGATGCCTCGCCCGACCCCGAGGGGCAGGATGTGGCGGGCAGCTTTGATCTCTCCGGTCTGATCGAGCGCATCAACTACGCGATCCGCAAGTACAAGGCCCGGCGGGTGGCCATCGATTCGATCACGGCCGTCTTCCAGCAGTACGACGCGGTGTCGGTGGTGCGGCGGGAGATCTTCCGGCTGATTGCCAGGCTCAAGGAGATCGGTGTCACCACGGTGATGACCACCGAGCGCATTGATGAGTACGGCCCGATCGCCCGCTACGGCGTGGAGGAATTCGTCTCCGACAACGTGGTGATCCTGCGCAACGTGCTGGAGGGTGAGCGCCGTCGCCGCACGGTGGAGATCCTCAAGCTCCGCGGCACCACCCACATGAAGGGCGAATTCCCCTTCACCATGGGCGCCCACGGCATCAGCATCTTCCCGCTCGGGGCGATGCGCCTCACCCAGCGCTCCTCGAACGTGCGGGTCAGCTCCGGTGTGCCCCGCCTCGATGAGATGTGCGGGGGCGGCTTCTTCAAGGATTCGATCATCCTGGCCACCGGTGCCACCGGCACCGGCAAGACGCTGCTGGTTTCGAAGTTTGTGGAGAACGCCTGCAGTAACAAGGAGCGGGCGATTCTGTTCGCCTACGAGGAGTCCCGTGCCCAGCTGCTGCGCAATGCCACCAGCTGGGGGATCGACTTTGAGCAGATGGAGCGTGATGGTCTGCTGAAGATCATCTGCGCCTACCCCGAATCCACGGGCCTTGAAGACCATCTCCAGATCATCAAGACCGAGATCAGCCAGTTCAAGCCGTCGCGGATGGCGATCGATTCGCTCTCGGCCTTGGCCCGCGGCGTGAGCCACAACGCCTTCCGCCAGTTCGTGATCGGTGTGACGGGCTATGCCAAGCAGGAGGAGATCGCCGGCTTCTTCACGAACACCTCCGAGGAGTTCATGGGCAGCCACTCGATCACCGACTCCCACATCTCTACGATCACCGACACGATCCTGCTGCTGCAGTATGTGGAGATCCGCGGCGAGATGGCCCGGGCCCTTAACGTGTTCAAGATGCGCGGCTCCTGGCACGACAAGGGCATCCGCGAATTCGTCATCACCGGCAATGGTCCGGAGATCAAGGACTCCTTCTCCAATTTCGAGCGGATCATCAGCGGTGTCCCCCACCGCATCAACGCCGACGAGCGTAGTGATCTGGCCCGGATCGTGCGGGGGGTAGCCAGCGAGGACAAGCTCTGAGGCGGCCTCGTTCCGTTCACCTCTGCGCCCACCGAACGCGCCAGCCCCTCAGCCCTGGCCGGCCTGCTCCAACAGACGCCGTTCGCGCCGCCGCTCGCTTTCCACCTGCAGCTCATCGCCATCGGCCTGTTCCAGGGGCAGGTCAAACCAGAAGGTGGTGCCCACCTCCAGCTCGCTCACCATCTGGATGCGCGTGCCGTGCTTCTCCAGGATGCCGCGCACGATCGAGAGGCCCAGGCCCGTGCCCACTTCCGTGTGCACGGCATTTTCAACCCGGTAGAAGCGCTCGAAGATGCGGCTCTGGTCCTCGCGGGAGATGCCTGAGCCCGTGTCGGCGATCTCCACGCGCAGCCGAGGCAGGGGCGAGGTGAGTTCGCAGTAGGGGTTGGCGCTGTCCGGTGCGGTGCTGGGATCGAGGGGGCACAGGTCGGGCCAGGGATAGGCCCGCAGGGCCAGGCGGCCGCCGCTGGCGGTGAACTTGAGGGCGTTGCCCACCAGGTTGTCGAACACCTGCAGCAGCAGGTCCCAGTTGCCGCGGATGCGGGGCAGGGCGCTGTCCACATCCAGCTCCAGTTCCACGCCCTTGTCCTCGGCGTTGAGCCGGTAGTTGCGCAGGGTCTGCTCCATGGCCGGCCGCAGCTCCACCGGCTCCAGCGCCCAGACCCGATCGCTCTCCAGCCGAGAGAGGTCGAGCACGTCATTGACGAGCCGGGTGAGGCGGTCGGTCTCGGCGTTGGCGATGCCGAGGAATTCCTTCTTCTCCTCCTCGCTGAGCTGGTCCCCCAGGTCGTGGAGGGTCTCCACGTAGCTCTTGATGTTGAACAGCGGCGTGCGCAGCTCGTGGGAGACGTTGCTGATGAAACGGCTCTGGGCGGCGTTGAGTTCCACCTCGCGGGTGAGGTCCTGCACCGTCACGGCGATGCCCTTGAGGGTTTCGCCACTGGCATCCCGCACCGCCTGCAGCACGATCCGCAGGGTGCGCGGCGGTTCGCCGAAGCTGCAGCGCACGTCGCTGCTGTCGCGGCCATCGATCAGCAGGCTGTCGAGCGGTGCGTGCAGTTCCACGCCGATCCGCTCCGGCAGTTCGACATCCAGGGGGCTGCCCTCGAGCTTGCGCCCCTCCCAGCGGAACAGGCGCCGGGCGGTGGGATTCACCAGCACGATGCGGCCCTCTGAATCCAGCAGCAGCGCCCCATCGGCCATGGTGGCGATCAGCGACTGCTGCTTCACCTGGGCGGCGGTGAGTTCCTCGATGTTGGCGGCCTTGTAGACCTCCAGCTGGGAGGCCATGGCGTTGAAGCCCTGCAGCAGTTCCCCCAGTTCGCCGCCCACCGGCAGGGCGATCCGCGCGGCGAAGTCGCCGTCGGCAACGGAGCGCACACCGCGCAGCAACTCCTTTACGGGCTGGATGATCGTGAGCGCGTTGAACACCGCCCCCAGGATCACCAGCACCCAGATCGAGATGAACACCGCCACCGTCACCTCGCGGCTGAGGGCGGCGCTGGCCAGCACGGCCTCGTTGGGGTTGATGCCCAGGGCCAGCACGCCCAGGTCGCGATCCCCGGAGACGAGCGGCACGAACACGTCGGTGACCTGGCCGTCGGGCGTGAGGTGCTGGCGGATCAGCGGACTCTGGGGCTGGCGGGCCAGATCGGGAGGCAGTTCAAGCCGGCGGCTGAGCAGCAGTTCACTGCCGCCGCTGGTGCCGCTGATCGGGATCCCCAGGTAGATGACCCCATCGGGATCGGCGAAGAAGATGTAGCGAAGGCTGCGGGTTGAACGCCAGAAGCGCTCGGCTACCGCCGCCAGCTCCCGGTCGTTGCCCTCGGCCACCAGGGGCGTCACGTTCGCGGAGAGCAGCAGCCCCAGGTCGCGGGCGAAGCGGGTGTCGCTCATGCGCACATCCGTCTGGATGCCGTTGAGCGCGAAGAAGGTGATCGCCGTCATCACCAGGCTCACCACCAGGGTGGCGGCGGCGAGCAGCTTGGTCTGCAGGCTGAACTCGGCCCACCACAGGGTCAGCCGCTGCCACAGCGACCGGGGCGGCCGTGGGGCGGGCAGGGCGGCCTGGGGGCCCGCGCTGGCC
>NZ_JAGQBX010000090.1 GCF_024345855.1 Synechococcus sp. GreenBA-s
CCCCCACAACCCCGGCCCCCTGAGCGGCCCCGCCGGGGCGCCAGACTGGGTTCCGGGATGCCGTCCCGCAGCCCCTTCCGGTTCCCTCCGCACCATGACCGCCACCCCAGCCGCCAGCGCCAGCGCCAGCCCCGCCACGGCTCCGGCCGGCGGACCTGAACCGGAGGCCCTGCGCCCACCCCTGCCGGTGACGATCCTCACCGGCTTCCTGGGGGCCGGCAAGACCACGCTGCTCAACCACATCCTCAGCAATCAGCAGGGTGTGAAAACCGCCGTGCTGGTGAATGAGTTCGGCGAGATCGGCATCGACAACGACCTGATCATCGCCACCGGCGAGGACATGGTGGAGCTGAGCAACGGCTGCATCTGCTGCACGATCAACGGCGAGCTGCTGCAGGCGGTGGATCGGATCCTGGATCGGCCCGACCCGGTGGATTACCTCGTGGTGGAGACCACGGGCCTGGCCGATCCGCTGCCGGTGGCGATGACCTTCCTGGGCAGCGACCTGCGCGAGCTGACCCGGCTCGACTCGATCATCACCCTGATCGACGCCGAGAACTTCGACGACACGATCCTCGAGGGCGACGTGGCCCGCGCCCAGGTGGTCTACGGCGACATCCTGCTGCTCAACAAATGCGATCTGGTGAGTGAGGAGCGGCTGGAGCGGCTGGAAGAGCGCCTGCGGGAGATCAAGACCGACGCCCGCATCCTGCGCTCGGTGAAGGGCGAGGTGAGCCTGCCGCTGCTGCTGAGCGTGGGCCTGTTCGAGTCGGACAAGGTGGCGCTGCCGGAGCAGCCCGCCGATGGCCATGACCACAGCGGCTGCGACCACGACCACGGCCACTGCGAGCACGAGGCCGCCGGCCATGACCACGGCCACGGCAGCCACGGGCACGACCACGACCACGACCACGACAATGGTCACGACCACAGTCATCACCACCACGGGCACGATCACAACCACGACCACGCGCACGGTCACGGGCACGACCACGCGCACGCCGCCGATCAGCACGCGGCCGATCAGCACGCCATCGAAGGCTTCACCTCGCTCTCCTTCAGCAGCGACGGCCCCTTCGCCCTGCGCAAGTTCCAGAACTTCCTCGACAACCAGCTGCCCGCCGGCGTATTCCGCGCCAAGGGCATCCTCTGGTTCAACGAGAGCGACAAGCGGCACGTGTTCCACCTGGCCGGCAAGCGCTTCTCCATCGACGACACCCCCTGGACGGGCGAGCGCCGCAACCAGCTGGTGCTGATCGGCAAGGAGCTGGACCACGCCCAGCTGCGCAAGCAGCTGCAGGCCTGCGTGGCGAAGCAGGCCGGCAAGGGCTTCGCCTGAGCCCCACGGGCAGCGGAGACCCGTCCCTGCACAACGGCATCACCGAACACACCCGCCACGAAAACCCTGGCTAGCTTGGGGCGACCCGAGCCGAGCTCCATGGCCGATGTCGTGCTTTTCACCGCTGTCCTGGCGCTGTTCGGCCTGGCCTACTGGCTCACCGCCGGCTCCGATGACGACAACGGTGGCGGCGGCCTGATGCAGCCCGTGCTGGTGCCGGTGCGGGCGCGCCAGTCCCGCTGAGTCCGCCGGAATCCCCTCCGCGCACTCCAGACCTCCAATCGATCCCAAGGCCGGCACCCTCCGGCCGAGACCAGGCGCCCCCAGGGGCGCCTTTCTTGTCGGCGGGGGCCTTGGACCCGCGAGCGCCTGCCACTGAAGGGGCCCCGGCCAGGCCCTGCCTAGGGTGGCGGCCCAGCGATCCGCGCCATGGTCGCCGCTCCGTCAGACCCTCCCGCGCCTCCCTCCAGCGCCCCCCTCCCCCCGAGGCCCGGCCAGCTCCTGCAGGACCGCAGCGGCCTGGCCGTGGCGGTGCTGGTGCTCTGCGGCCTGGCCCTGCTGCCGCTGCTGCGGCTGGGGGGCTTCGCCCTGGCGGGAGGCCCTGACCTGATCCAGCTGGGGGCCGAGGGCCAGCAGCAGCTGGCCGGCAGCCTGGGCCTGTTGCTGGCGGTGGGCCTGGGCTGCGCCCTGCTCGGCACCACCACCGGCTGGCTCACCGCCAGCTGCCGCTTTCCCGGCCGCCGCTGGCTGCGGATCGCCCAGCTACTGCCGATGGCGTCGCCGGCCTACCTGCTGGCCGCCACCCTGGTGGACCTGGGCAGCCGCTGGGGTCTGCCGGTGCATGGACCCATTTGGGCCGTGGCAGTGCTGACCCTGAGCACCTACCCCTACGTGTTTCTGCTGAGCACCGAGAGCTTCTCGATCAGCGGCCGGCGCCAGCTGGAGGCCTGCCGCAGCCTGGGGGTGGGTCCCTGGGGCGGGTTCCGGCGCGTGGCGCTGCCGATGGCCCTGCCCGCCATCGGCGCCGGCATCGCCCTGGCGGGGATGGAGGTGGTGAACGAACTCGGGGCGGTGGAGCTGCTGGGGGTACCCACCCTCTCCGCCGGCATCCTGCAGCGCTGGCAGGCGGAAGGGGACCCCCAGGGGGCGGTGGGCCTGGCCCTGGTGGCCCTGGTGATCGTGGGCCTGCTGGTGGCGGCCGAGCGCCAGCTGCGCCGCCGCAGCCGCTGCTGGAACCTGGGCCAGGGCGGCGAGGCCGAGCACTCCTGGCCCCTGGCGGGCCCGCGGGCCCTGGCGGCCCAGCTCTGCTGCCTGCTGCCGCCCCTGCTCAGCCTGGGGGTGCCGCTGCTGTGGGCGAGCACGAGCCTGGATCAGCTGGTGAGCCAGCCCCTGGGGGATCTGCTGGCCCTGGCCGGCCGCAGCCTCGTGCTCGCCCTGGTGGCCGCGGTCCTCACCGTGGCCTGCGGCCTGCTGCTGGCGATCGCCCGGCGCTGGATCGCCCAGCCGCTGCTGCGGCGCCTCAGCTTCGTGGCGGGCCTGGGCTACGCCGTGCCCGGCACCGTGCTGGCCCTGGCCCTGATGCTGGTGGGCGGTCCCCTGGGCCTGGCGCCGCTGCTGCTGCTGGTGTGGGGCTACGGCGACCGCTTCCTGGCGGTGGCCAAGGGCGGCCTGGATGCGGCCCTGGAGCGGATCCCCCCCAGCGTCGACGAGGCGGCCACGGGCCTGGGCTGCCGCTGGCCGGAGGTGCTGCAGCGGGTGCACCTGCCGCTGCTGCGGGGGCCGTTGCTGGTGGGCGCCCTGCTGGTGTTCGTGGACACGGTGAAGGAGCTGCCGCTCACCTTCGCCCTGCGCCCCTTCGACTTCGACACCCTCTCGGTGCGCGTCTACCAGTACGCCAGCGACGAGCGTCTGGGGGCGGCCCTGGTGCCGGCGCTGCTGATCCTGCTGCTGGGGCTGGCGGCCTCCCTGGCCCTGGTACCGAACCTGGAGCGCCGCGACCCGTCGAGCTAGAGGCGCTCCAGGTTGAGGCCGCGGGTCTCGATGCGGAACCACCAGGTGACGGCGGCCCCCAGCAGCGAGGTGGCCGCCAGGGCCGCCAGCAGCGGCCCGCTGCCGAAGCGCTGCAGCAGAACCGGGAACAGGAAGGCCGTGAGCACCGCCCCCGCCTTGCCCGCCGCCGCCGCCAGGCCCGAGCCCAGACCCCGCAGGGGGGTGGGGAACACCTCGCCGGCGATCAGATAGGTCTGGGCGTTGGGGCCCAGGTTGGTCATGAACTGGAAGACCACGAAGCCCAGCACGATCAGGGGCAGGTGAGCCGGCCGCCCGGGGCCGACGGCGCCCAGGCCCGCAGCCGCGACCCCGCTGCCGGCCCTGGCGATCAGCAGGCCGGCGGCGCAGCCCAGAAAGCCCAGGATCTGCAGGGGGATCCGGCCCCAGCGATCCGCCAGCAGGATCGCCACGCCGATGCCCACCAGGAAGCCCACGTCGATCAGGGCCGTGCCCCGGGCCCCTGCGGTCACACCGGCGATCAGCGCGGCCAGACCGGCGGCCGCCTGCCCCGGGGCCGCCGGCACTGCGGGGCTGCCGAAGGCCGCGGCCACGATCAGCGGCGTGAACAGGCCGATGCCGTAGGTGGCGAGGTCCTGCAGGAACCAGGGCAGGCAGGCCAGCACCAGGGCCCGCTGGTGCCGCGGGCGGAACAGGTGGCGCCAGTCGGCCAGGTGGTGGGGCTCCAGGTGGGGGTGGGCCTCGTGGGGCTGCAGCAGGTTCAGCCCCGGCCGGTGCAGCAGCCGGGCCAGGGCGGCCTCGGCCTGCTCGCGCCGCCCGCGGCTGATCAACCAGTGACTGCTCTCCGGCAGCAGCAGCCGGCCCCCGAGCACGGCGGCCACCGGCAGGGCGGGCAGCAGATAGAACAGCCTCCAGGTGTCGAGCTCCGGCCTGGCGTCCAGCAGCAGCGCCGCCAGGGCCGTGCCCAGCACGGCGCCGAGGGCCTGGAAGCTGAAGGCCGCCAGCACCAGCCGGCCCCGGGCCGCCGCCGGGATGCTCTCGGAGATCACCAGGTGGGCGGTGGGGTAGTCGGCGCCGAGGGCCAGGCCCATGGCGAACAGGGCCGCCACCAGCCAGGCCGGGCTGGGGCTGGCGGCCGCCGCCAGCAGGGCCAGCAGCAGCAGCGCCATCTCACCGATGAACACCGGCCGGCGGCCGAAGCGATCCGCCAGACCGCCCATCAGCAGGGCCCCCAGCAGGATCCCCAGCAGGCTGGCGGCCGTCACCAGGCCCATGGCGGCGGGGCCCAGGCCGAACTGGGCCGCCAGCAGCGGCAGGGCGATGCCGCCCATGAACACCACCAGCCCCTCGAAGAACTTGCCGGCGGTGGCCATCGCCCACACCTGCCACTGGGTGGCGGTCAGGGGCGGAGCGGCGAAGGGCGGCTGGCTATCCCAGGCGGGGAGGTCCTCGATCCAGGCCTGCACGCTGCGGGCCTCGGCTGAGGCCCCTGCAACGGGGCCGTCCGGGCCGGCGGACCCGGGGGCATCGGATGGGGCCATGGCCTGGCCCTCAGCCCTGCTCGGCGACGGCGCAGCGGGGGCAGAGGGCCCGCACATTGAGCACGCACTCCAGCAGCCGGAAGCCATGCAGCTCGGCGGCCTGCTCGCCCGCCTGCAGCACCGCCTGGCTCTCGAACTCCTCGGTATGGCCGCAGCGCACGCACACCAGGTGGTGGTGGTCGCGGTGGTCGTCGCTGGTGGCCAGTTCGAAGCGACGACCGCCCTCCGGCAGCTCCAGCTCCCGCAGCAGCTCCATCGAGCTCAGCAGCCGCAGGGTGCGGTAGACCGTGGCCAGCGACACCCGCTCCTCGGCCCGCAGCAGCCGCTGGTGCACCTCCTCGGCGCTGAGGTGGCTGCCCTCGCCGATGCGCTCGAACAGGGCCAGCACCCGCTGCCGCTGGGGGGTGAGCCGCTGGCCGCGGCCGTGCAGGCTGGAGCGCAGCTGGTCGGCCTGGGGGTGGGGAGCCGGGGCTG
>NZ_JAGQBX010000091.1 GCF_024345855.1 Synechococcus sp. GreenBA-s
GGGCGTGGGAGTGGGGGACGCACGGGGCGGGCTCCGTCAGGGGGGTGGGCGCTCAGCTGAGCTTGCGATCCAGCAGCGGGCGGATCAGCAGGAACAGGCCCGCCGCCAGCACCGCCAGCACCGCCAAACAGGTGGCGGCGCTGAGGGAGCCGTAGGGCGCCTCCAGCACCACCGCCGAGAGCGAGAACTGGCCGGCGTAGGCGGCACGGATCGGTTCAATCGCGAAGGTAAGGGGATTGAGGGCGGCAAGCCAGCCCAGCCAGGCCGGCATGAAGGAAATCGGCGCCAGGGCGGTGCTGGCGAACAGCAGCGGCAGGTTGGCCACGAAGATCACCGCAATCAGCTCGATGTGACCCGGCAGGGCGAAGGCCAGCCCCAGGCTCAGGGCCGTGACGGCGAACACCAGCAGCAGCAGCGTCACCAGCACCAGCACCAGGCCGACGCCACCGGGCCAGCCGTAGCCCAGGGCGGCGGCGGTGCCCATGATCGCCAGGCTCTGCACCAGGCTCAGGGAGGTGATGTAGAGCACCGAGGCCAGCACGATCGAGCTGCGGGCCCGCAGCGGCGCCACCAGCAGCCGGTTGAGGAAGCCGAACTCCCGATCGAACATCAGCGGCAGGCCGGCGTTGAGGGCCGCGCTGAAGGCGGTGAACACGATCACCCCGGCCCCCAGGAAGCGGCCATAGCTCATCCCGTCCGGCAGCAGCCCCTCGGGGGCGTTGGCGAACAGGGCCCCGAACAGCACCAGCCAGATCAGCGGCTGCAGCACCCCGGCCACCAGGGTGGAGGGACGGCGGGCCAGCTGCAGGAACAGGCGCTTGGTGAGGGCCAGGGTCTCCTGGCTGAGCTCCGCCAGGGCCGATCGGGGCGCCTCGGCCGGGGCGACCGGGCTGAGCAGGGTGGGGGTGGCGCTGGTCATGGCAGGGGGAGGGGGAGGGAGCAGAGGAACGATCGGGGGGATCCAGGCGCCGGCTCCTGCCGGCCCACGGGCGACGACTCAGCGCATCGCCTGCTTGCGCTCCGCCTTCGGGTCGCGGCTGCCGGCCACGGCCAGTTCGGCGTCCATCAGGGTGCGGCCGGTGGCCTGCAGGTACACGTCGTCGAGGCTGGGACGGCTCTGGGCCAGGGCGAACACCGGCAGCTGGGCCTCGGCCAGCTGCCGGCGCAGCTGCTCGATCACGCCGTCGTGCTCCACCACGAGGTTGAGGGAGTAGCCCTGGGCACGGTTCACCACCACCTGGCGCACGCCCTCACAGCCCTGCACCAGGGCCTGCACCCGCAGGGCCTCGGGCTCATCGCTGAACTCCCGCACCCGCAGGGTGACCCGATCGCCGCCGAGGGCGGCCTTGAGCTCGCTGGGGCGGCCCTCGGCGATCACGCGGCCGCCATCGAGGATCGCCAGCCGGTCCGCCAGGGCATCCACCTCCTCCAGGTAGTGGCTGCTGAGCAGCACCGTGGTGCCGGAGTCGCGCAGCTGGCGCAGCACCTGCCAGATCGCCGCGCGGCTCTCGATGTCCAGGCCCACGGTGGGCTCATCGAGCACCAGCACCGCCGGCCGGTGCAGCAGCCCGGCCGCCAGGTCGAGGCGGCGGCGCATGCCACCGGAGTAGGTGCCGCAGCGGCGGTCGATCCAGTCCTCCATGCCCAGCAGGCCGCTGAGTTCGGCGATGCGTCGGTCGCGCTCGCCGTTGGGCAGGTGGTAGAGGGAGCCCTGCAGCTGCAGCAGTTCGCGGCCGCTGAGGATCTTGTCGAGGGCCACTTCCTGGGCCACGTAGCCGAGGCGCTCGCGCACGCCGCGGGGATCGGCCAGGGCATCGAGGCCCGCCACCCGCACGCTGCCGGCATCGGGAGCCAGCAGGGTGGCCAGGATCCGCAGGCTGGTGGTCTTGCCGGCGCCGTTGGGCCCCAGCAGGCCGTAGAGGCTGCCTTTCGGCACCGAGAGATTCAGCTCTTGGAGGGCCGTCACGGCGCGATCGCCACGGCCGTAGCGCTTGGACACCTGTTGGAGCTCGATCACCGCTTCTGGCACCGCCGGGGAACTCCGCTCAGCCGATAGAAGGGACCAATTTAGAAAGTCCGCCCGAACCCGGGGGCCAGCAGCGCCAGGAGCTGGCCTCCCTGCTGGCCGAGCTGGTCGCCGAGGGGCAGCCGCGCCAGCAGCAGCAGCAGGCAGACGCCGAAGAGATAGAGGATCGACCAGCGGAACAGGCCCTTGGCCCGCTGCAGGTCGTCGGGGGCCTGCAGCAGCCGGCCGCTCATCTGCAGCAGCCGACCGTTGAAGGGCAGCAGCAGCAGGCCGTAGAGCAGACCGCCGGAGGGCAGCACCAGCGCCCCGAGGCTGCTCACCACCACGGTGGCGATGGCGTAGGCGGCGATGCCCCGGGCCGTGGCCACCGTGCCCTTCACCACCGGCAGCATCGGAATCCCCACCGAGCGGTAGTCGTCCTTGAGCAGCAGGGCCAGGGCCCAGAAGTGGGCGGGGGTCCAGACCATCACCAGGGCGAACAGCCACCAGCTGCCCAGGCCCAGGTGGCCCGTGGCGGCCGCCGCCCCCACCAGGGGGGGGATCGCCCCCGCCACACCGCCCACCACGATGTTCTGGGGCGTGCGGGGCTTGAGCACCACGGTGTAGAGCAGCACGTAGCTGCACAGCCCCAGCAGCGACAGGCCCGCCGCCAGGCAGTTGACGCCGCCCACCAGCAGCGCCGAGGCCGCGCAGGCCAGGGCCACCGCCACGGCGAAGGCGGTGGAGGCCGAGAGCCGGCCGGAGGGCAGGGCCCGGCCGCTGGTGCGGACCATGCGCCCATCCAGCTCCTGCTCCCACAGGCAATTGAGCACCCCGGCAGCGGCGGCAGCCAGGGCGCCGCCCCCCAGGGTGCAGGCCAGCCGTGGCGCCGGCAGGGGCCAGCCCTCGGAGAGGGCCATGCCACCCAGGGTGGTGGCCAGCAGCAGCGGGATCAGCCGCGGCTTGGCGATCTCCAGCCAGGGGGGCAGCGCCACCCTGGAGCGGGAGGGCACCACGTCGGCGCGGCTGAGGCCGGAGGCGGGCGTGGACCCGGCGGGCGAGGCCGCCGGGAATGGGACCGTGGGAACCGTGACCATGGCTAGGCGAGCTCCAGCGGGGTGAAGGCGGATGGGGAGGGGCGCCGCAGCCCCCGGGCACTGAGGGCGGCCAGCACCGCCACCAGCAGGGCGGCCGTGAGCTGATGGGCCACCGTGACCGCTGGGACGGCCAGGGTGAGGCGCAGGCTGGCGATGCCGAGACCCACCTGCAGGGCCACGAGGCCGCCGGCGAACAGGGCCAGGGGCAGCTGGCGGCGGGGCCAGCCGGGCACCAGCGCCAGTAGCGGCAGGGCCAGCACCAGCAGGGCGGCGGGATTGGCGCCGAGGCGGTGTGCCAGCAACCAGCCGCAGGCCTCACCGCTGCCGAAGCAGCGGCCGGCGGCCCACTGGGTGGCCATCAGACCGCCGAGCAGGCACTGGCCCAGCACGGCGATCAGGGCACTCCCCGACACCCAGCTCCACCAGGCCGGAGGCTGCTCCGCGGGGGCGTGGAGCGCAGCGGAAGCCTCGATGGCCTCTGCGGTTGAGGCCGCGCCGAGATCCCCGGAGGCCACCAGGCCCTGATGGATGCCGCTGGCCAGGGCCACGAGGGTGAGGGCTGTGATCAGATGGGCACTCACGATGCCGCTGGGCAGCAGCTGGGTCACCGTCAGGGCGCCGAGGGCCCCCTGGCCCGCCACCAGCACCAGGGTGGCGCCCCCCAGCCAGGGCAGCCAGACCGGCAGGCCGCGGCGCTGCAGCAGGGAGGCGCCGAACAGCACCAGCACCGCCACGCCCACAAGAAAGGCATCGAGCCGGTGGAACCACTCCAGGAACACCTGCAGGTTCATCTGGCGCCGCGGCAGCAGCGAGCCGTAGCAGAGGGGCCAGTCGGGACAGGCCAGGCCCGCCTCCATCACGCGGGTGGCACCGCCGATGCCCACCAGCGCCACCAGGGCGACGACCAGGTGGGCGCTCAGCAGAGCCAACGGCCGTTGCAGGCGGGATTGGGGGAGCTGGGTTGGTGGTGCCATCCCTCCCTCAGATGCCGTGGGGCGCAAGCTAGCCATGCCGTCCAGGGGGGCCGAGGGGGCGTCAGCGAATCCCAGCAGCCCCGTGCGGGGGCGGAGTCGCCACTGGGGAGCCGATCGAACGCCAACGTCACGGATTTCCACACGCAAGCCCCGTGGTCGGCGACAGCCCCGGGGAATCTCCATAGGCTTGAGCCCAGTGCCGCCCAGGGACGATGACGATTCCCGCCCCCGTCCTCAGCCTGATCCTCGGCATGGTGCTGGTGCTCAGCGGCCTGTGGATCGGGCAGAACGTGAATCTGCTGCCGGTCGATGCCAGCAGCAATGCCCCCGTCTACGACGAGCTGTTCAAGGTGCTCTTCAGCATCGGCACGATCCTGTTTCTGGGCATCGTGGGGCTGCTGGTGTTCAGCCTGGTGCGCTTCCGCCGCCGGCCGGGCGAACTGGGCGACGGCATTGCCCTTGAGGGCAATCTGCCCCTGGAAATCGTCTGGACCGCGATCCCGGCGATCGTGGTGCTGTTCGTGGGCATCTATAGCTACGACATTTACGAGCGCATGGGCGGCATGGTGCCCCTCAACGACCATGCGGTGCACGCCATGCAGCACGAGGCCCATGGCGGCGAGGGGGCCATGGCCATGGCCGCCATGACGGATACCGCGATGAAGCCGGAGGATCGGATCTGGGGCGGCATCACTCCGGCCAGCGCCGATGCGCTGACGGTGGATGTAACGGCGATGCAATTCGCCTTCATCTTCCGCTACCCCGGCTCGGAAATCATCAGCGGTGAGCTGCACGTTCCCGCCGGCCGCCCTGTGGCCCTGCGCATGCAGGCCAATGACGTGATCCACGCCTTCTGGGTGCCCCAGTTCCGGCTCAAGCAGGACATCATCCCCGGCCAGCCCACCCTGCTGAGCTTCACGCCCACCCGCCCCGGCAGCTATCCGATCATCTGCGCCGAACTCTGCGGGCCTTACCACGGCGGCATGCGCACCACCGTGGTGGTGGAAGAACCGGAGAGCTTCGAGGCCTGGGTGAGCAAGAACAGCCCCAATCCACCGCCGACACCAGTCACGCCGGTCGCCACCGCCGCCATCGCCCCCGCCCCCCTCCAGTCATGACCCTCACCCTGCC
>NZ_JAGQBX010000092.1 GCF_024345855.1 Synechococcus sp. GreenBA-s
CCCCCCCCCCTGTGCCCCCCGCCCCCCAGCGCCCCCCGGGGGACCCCGGCCGGGGCCCCCCCCACCGCCGCGGGGCGGCCGGCGGGTGCAGCGGGGGTCATCGGTGGCGCGATGCCCGGCAGCCTGGAGGGCATCGTGCGCATCGCCTACGACAACAACTTCTCCGACGTGCACGTGGGAGTGGGCGAAGAGCCCCGCTACCGGGCCCGCGGCGACATGATGAAGACGGGATGGCCCGTGACCGATCAGGCCACCTTCCACGGCTGGCTGCGGGAGATGCTCAGCCCCAGCCAGATCGACAGCTTCGTCCAGGACAAGGAGTTCGACGGCTCCCACGCCTTCCCCTTCGTGCGGGTGCGGATCAACGTGATGGATTCGCTGCGCGGCCCGGCCCTGGTGCTGCGCCTGATCCCCCAGAAGATCGCCACCCTTGAAGACCTGAATCTGCCAGCGGTGCTGTCGGATCTGTGCTCGCGGCCCAAGGGCATGATCCTGGTGACCGGCCCCACCGGCTCCGGCAAGAGCACCACCCTCGCCGCGATGGTCGACTGGATCAACACGAACATGGCCCGCCACATCCTCACCATCGAGGACCCGGTGGAATTCGTGCATGAGAGTCGCCAGTCGCTGATCCGTCACCGGGAGGTGGGCCAGCACACGAAGCTGTTCCACAACGCGCTGAGGGCGGCCCTGCGGGAGGACCCGGATGTGATCCTGATCGGCGAGATCCGCGACCAGGAGACCCTGGCCACGGCCCTGGAGGCGTCCCAGACCGGTCACCTGGTGTTCGGCACCCTGCACACCAACTCGGCCGTGCGCACGGTGGAGCGGGTGCTGGGCATGTTCCCGCCGGAGGAGCAGGAGCCGGTGCGGCGCGCCCTCTCGGAATCACTGCTGGGGGTGATCGCCCAGGGCCTGCTGAAGACCGCCGACGGCAAGCGCTGCGCCTACCACGACATCCTGATCAACACCGATGCCTGCCGCGATTACATCCAGCGCGGCGAACTCGACGAGATCGAGACGATCATGCAGCGCAGTGCCTTCGATGGCATGCAGACCAGCAACCAGGCCCTGCTCAAGCTGGTGCAGGACGGCAAGGTGAGCGAGGACGACGCCCTGGCCCAGAGCCTCAGACCCAACGAACTGGCCCAGTTCTTCCGGGGCAAGGTGTGAGTCAGACTGGGCCCAGTCGGCTCTCAGGGGTGGCCGGGCCTGCTGGGCGCGCCCGGCCTGTGGGGCCCACTGGGCCGAACGGGCTCGATGGGCCGGACGGGCTCAGTGGGCGCCGCCGATGTCGCCGATCAGACGCACCAGCAGCAGGCTGCCCAAGCCGATCGAGAGGCCCAGCATGGCCATGCGGCCGTTCCAGATCTCGGCCTGGGGCGTGAAGCCCCGCTTCCACTGATTGATCTCCTCGCGGCCCACCTCGATCAGCACCACCTCGGAACCGGCCAGCTCCGGTGCGGCCACCTCAAGGGCTGCGCTCGGGCTGGACTCGGATCCGGGGGTGGGGGCGGAGGCCATGGCGGCAGCCGTTGGATAGGGTCTCAGCCTAGAAGGGTTAGAAGGGCGCCTGCGGGTCGTAGAGCCGCACTGCCTCCTCCAGGGCCAGCCGCGGCGCCACCGCCAGGCGAATGGCGCTGCGGGCGCCCTCCCGCAGGCGCTGCTCGGCCGCCACGCCGATCATGGCGGCGTTGTCGGTGCAGTAGGCCAGCGGCGCCACCCGCCACTCCAGCCCCAGCTCGCGGCAGCGCCGTTCCATGCCCGCGCGCAGACGCCGGTTGGCGGCCACTCCGCCCACCATCACCAGGGTGCCCAGACCCTGATCCCTGGCGCAGCGGGTGGTGCGCTGCACCAGCACGTCGGCCACCACCTGCTCGAAGCTGGCCGCCACATCGGCCAGGGGGAAGGGGGCGTTGCCGCCGGGTCCGCCGCCGGCCTGCTCCTCCGCCCTGAGCTGGTTCACCAGGCGCAGTACGGCGGTCTTGAGGCCGCTGAAACTGAAGTCGTAGGGATGGAAGCCCCCCTCCGGCAGTGACACCCGCCCCTTGGGCAGCGGGAAGCGCTGGGGATCCCCGCCGGCCGCCGCCGCCTGGATCGCCGGACCGCCCGGATAGCCCAGCTCCAGCAGACGGGCCACCTTGTCGAAGGCCTCCCCAGCGGCATCGTCGCGGCTGCGCGCCAGGCGCCGGTAGACCCCTGGACCATCGACGCGGATCATCTCGGTGTGGCCGCCGCTCACCAGCAGCACCAGGTAGGGCCCTGGGGGCAGGGGGTCGCCCAGGTGCACCGAGCAGAGGTGGCCCTCCAGGTGGTGGACCCCGAGGAAGGGCTTGCCGTGCAGCCGCGCCAGGCTGCGGCCCATCACCGAACCCACCAGCAGCGCGCCCACCAGGCCGGGGGCCGCCGTGGCGGCGATCGCATCGAGCTCGCCATAGGCCAGCCCGCTCTCGGCCATCACCTGCTCCACCAGGCCCGGCAGGGCCTCAACATGGCGCCGCGAGGCGATCTCCGGCACCACGCCGCCGAAGCGCGCGTGCTCCTCCACCTGGGAGGCCACGGCACTCGCCAACACCCGCTGATCCCGCACCACAGCTGCCGCGGACTCGTCACAACTTGTTTCGAGGGCAAGCACCGTGGGCATCGCTTCAGGAGGGCTCCCTTACTGTCCGAACGTGACATCCTGCCGTGCGGCTGACGGGCTGCCTGCAGGGTCTTTACCAGCACGCCAGCACCGCCCCCGAAGCTCTGGACCCGATGCGTCGCCTCTTCGCTGTTCTGATTTCCGCCCTGCTGATCTTCGGCTTCGCCCCCGTGGCCAAAGCCGATGTCGCAGGCCTCACCCCCTGCGCCGAGAGCGCCCGTTTCCAGCAGCGGGCCAGCGCAGCCAAAACCGAGCAGGCCAAGGCCCGCTTCGAGCGCTACAGCCAGGCTGTCTGCGGCGCTGACGGCCTGCCCCACCTGATCGTGGACGGCCGCTGGAGCCACGCCGGTGACTTCATCATCCCCGGCATCGCCTTCCTCTACATCGCCGGCACCATCGGCTGGGCCGGTCGCAGCTACCTCATGGCCATCCGCGGCGACAAGGACGCCACCATGAAGGAGATCCAGATCGATCTGCCCCTGGCCCTCAAGAGCACCCTGGGGGCAGCCACCTGGCCCCTGGCCGCCTTCGGCGAACTGACCGGCGGCAAGCTGACCGAAGCCGACAGCAAGGTCACCGTTTCCCCCCGCTGATTCAGCGGATCTCCTTCCATCCACCAGGGTCTGATTCGATGAAGAAATTCCTCACCACCGCGCCGGTCTTCGCCGCGATCTGGTTCACGCTCACCGCCGGCATCCTGATCGAGTTCAACCGCTTCTTCCCCGATCTGCTCTTCCACCCCCTCTGAAGACAGCTCCCATCGGAAGCATTGGAGGCGGCCCCCAGGGGCCGCCTTTTTTGTGCACCTCCCACTCGCGGCCAGCCTGGTTGGCTCAGCGGGATGCCGCTGCCGCCACAGCCTCGGCCCCTGCGCGGCAGCGTGCGCCAGGACCCCTTAGCTGCCGAGCCCCATCAGCTGCTCCAGCTCCAGCAGCGCCTGATCCAGATCGGCATTCACCAGCACGGCATCGAACTCGGCCTCGGCCGCCAGCTCCACCCGGGCCCGCTCCAGCCGGCGGGCAATGGCCTCCTCGCTGTCGGTGCCGCGGCCGCGGATGCGCCGCTCCAGCTCCTCGAACGACGGCGGCTTCACGAAGATCTGGAAACCGGCCGGAAAGCTGCGCCGCACCTGGCGGGCCCCCTCCAGCTCGATCTCCAGCAGCACCGGCCGGCCCTCGGCCAGCTGCTGCTCCACCGGCTGCCTCGGCGTGCCGTAGGCATTGCCGGCGAACTCCGCCCACTCGAGCAGGCCGCCGGCGGCCACGGTGGCGTCGAAGCGCTCGCGGGCCAGAAAGAAGTAGTGCTGGCCCTCCACCTCGCCGCTGCGGGGGGCGCGGGTGGTGGCCGAAATCGACAGCCAGATCTGGGGGTGGCGCTGCAGCAGGGCCCCCACCAGGGTGCCCTTGCCCACGCCGCTGGGACCGGTGATCAGAAAGAGCCTGCCGGCGGGGGCCGCCGCGGAGGTCGCCATCGCTGCGCCAACCATGGGCCTGCAGAGTAGGTGTGGCCTCACCCCGCCCCATGGCCCCGCCGACCCTCCAGGCCATGGACCTCACCGCCCTGCGGGCGGTGCTGGCCGAACTGCGGCCCCTGCTGGTGCCCAGCCGTTTTGAAAAGGCCCAGCAGAGCGATGCCCACACCCTGCAGCTCGGCTTCCGCAGCCTGGCGGGGCGACCCTGGCTGGAGCTGAGCTGGCTGGCGGAGGCGCCGCGGCTGCTGGCGATCGCGCCGCCCCCCCGGGGCGGCGACGGCAGCACCCTGGCCCAGCAGCTCCAGCACGGCCTCGGGGGCCTGGCACTGGTGGAGCTGCGGCAACCCAGCTGGGAGCGGGTGGTGGAGCTGGGCTTCGCGCCCCGGCCCGGCGACCCCATCCAGCGGACCCTGGTGGTGGAGCTGATGGGCCGCCACAGCAACCTGTTCCTGCTCGACGAGGACCGCCGGGTGGTGGCGGCGGCCCGCCAGGTGCGCGAGCGGCAGTCGCGGCTGCGGCCGATCGGCACCGGCGACGCCTACACGCCGCCCCCAGCGCCGGCCGGCCGGCTGCCGAGCCTGGGGGAGAGCTGCGAGCACTGGCAGGGTCAGCTGCAGCTGCTGCCGCTGACCCTGAAGCGGGCCCTGCTGGACAGCTACCAGGGCGTCAGCCCGGCCCTCGCCCTGCAGCTGGCCGGCGACCGCCAGCCCGAGGCCGCGGCGCTGCTGGCGCGTCCGGTGGACAGCCTCACCCCGGAGGAGTGGCAGGGCCTCTGGCGGCGCTGGCGGGCCTGGCTCAGCGCCCTGGAAGCAGAGCAGTTCGCCGTCGCGGCCGGCGGGGCCACGGCCTACCGCTGCTGGTCCGACCCGGATGCGACCGCCGCGCCCGAGCTGCCCCCAACGCCGTCCGTGGCGTCAGCCGCCACCCCAGCCCCGGGCATCAACGCTGTCCTGGCGGCCTACCACCGCCAGCAGCTGGGCGGCCGCCAGCGGCGCCAGCG